>JABXIQ010000005.1 GCA_013373015.1 Kangiellaceae bacterium | reverse complement strand
GCAGAGTTTAAACCGCGGATACGCTTTGCGATTACAACGCCTTCAAAAGCCTGTAAACGCTGACGGTCACCTTCTTTTACTTTAACTTGAACAACAACTGTATCACCCGCGCCAAATGTTGGGATCTCTTTGTTCATTTGTTCAGCTTCTAATTGCTGGATAATGTTACTCATGGCTGTGCTCCTCACTTCGAGCTGTCATAAATATAAAATTAATCACTAAACAGAATCGTTAAACTCTGCAATAAACTCATTGAGCAAAGTTTGTTGTTCTTCATCGAGTTCAATGTTGTCCAACAAATCCTTGCGTCGTAACCAGGTTCTCCCCAGAGATTGCTTCAGCCTCCAGCGACGAATCTTTTCATGATCGCCACTTAGCAATATGGGCGGGACCTGTTTGCCTTCGAAAATCTCAGGCCTCGTATAATGCGGATGGTCTAATAAACCCTCTGCAAACGAATCTTCTTGCGCGGAGTCTTGATGCCCTAACACACTAGGAAGCATTCGAGTTACCGCATCGATCACAGCCATCGCTGCAATCTCGCCACCGCTAAGAACAAAATCGCCGAGTGAAATTTCTTGGTCAATTTCTGACTCAATAATACGCTCGTCAATGCCCTCATAGCGGCCTGCCACTAATAGCAGGTTTGGCTTTTTAGCCAAGTCTTGCACCAGTTTTTGATTTAAGGGTTCACCTTGCGGCGACAAATAAATCTTGTGAACTGGCTGACCATCAATTGCTAATTTACTTTCAGCAAATCGAATGGCTTGGCTCAATGGCTCAGTCATCATCAACATGCCTGGGCCGCCACCATAAGGTCTATCGTCTACTGTGCGGTGTTTGTCAGTAGTAAATTCACGCGGATTAGTAACCACAAAATCCACCTTGCCTTGCTGAATCGCTCGGCCAACAACACCCTGCTCACTAACCGCATCAAACATCTGCGGAAATAGACTGATCACATGAATTTTCATCATTTGTTCAGTCATATGAGCCTCTTATCAAACACTTTTGCTTCTAACAAATGAGCTAGCAAACAAGAGTTTAGTAGTCCAACTCCCAATCCACGGTAATTTGCCCCGCAGTGAGATCGACCTTGATGATGCTATAATCCAGTACATAGGGTATCAGTAGTTCTTCTTTCGAAGCGGTTTTCACCACCAATACATCATTAGCACCAGTTTCCATCAATTTCTTTACTTGCCCAAGTTCTTGCTCTGATAAATTAACTACTTTCAGACCGATAAGGTCACTCCAATAGTAATCACCCTCATCAAGAACTGGCAATTGGGATTTATTAATCGCAATTTCCGCACCTATATAGGTTTCGGCTAAATTACGCTCATCCACCCCTTTTATGTGAGCAACAATCGTTTTACCTTGCTCACGACCATTGGTTATTGTCACTTCTTGCCATTGGCCATTCAGCTTCAAAAACCAAGGTTTATAGTTAAGGATATTTTCTCGCGGATCGGTATTTGAAAACACCTTAACCCAACCTTTAATGCCAGAAGCGCCATTAATCTTACCAATCACTATTGGCTCAAAATCGGCTTTACTTACTTCTGTCATAGCTTACCCTTAACCACAACCAGTTAAGTTAACTGATTGATTTAATTAAGCTTTAGCAGCTTCTTTTAACAATGCAGCAACGCGACCAGAAGTTTGTGCGCCTTGACCTAACCAGTGCTCAACACGGTCAGCTTCAACACGCAAACGCTCTTCTTGACCACGAGCAACTGGGTTAAAGAAACCTACACGCTCGATGAAACGGCCGTCACGCTTCATACGTGAATCCGCTACTACCAAGTGATAAAAAGGACGCTTCTTAGAACCGCCACGAGCTAAACGAATGACTACCATCGTTTAAATCCTCTATTTTAGATACAAAAAACCCTAAAAAGCGCCAAATTTGAAGCTTTTCAAGGCCAACAAAATTTTAAGAGCGCGAATTTTACATGAAAAACAAACCATTTGGAAATGCTTTTTTGCCAATAATCACGCTATTTCTGTAGATTTTATACGGTTTGCAAAATAACGTCATTGAGAAACACGCATCACCTACAAAGTAATTACCATGATGACATTAGCTGTTACAGTTTTAACAAGCTGAAATAATCAAGATTTGCTACAATAAACCTATAAAATCAACAAGATAAACACTTAGAGAAACACTATTATGAACTATATTTATATCGGAATGGCAGGTCATATTGCTTGTATTGATAAATCAACTGGCAACGAAATCTGGCGCACAAAACTCAAAAAAGGCAGCTCACTGACCAATCTAGTAAGAGAAGGCAACCAAGTTATCGCCTACTCAGGAGGTCATTTATACGCTCTAAATGCCCTAACTGGCAATATCCAATGGGAAAACGAACTCAAAGGCCTTGGTTACAGCTATTGTATTATTGCAGGCTCCGAACAAACCGCAGGCGCATCAGCCAACGCCTCAGCACAACAAACTGCGGTAGCTGCTGGCGCGGTTGTAGCGACTACGGCGGCGACATGAAGTCAGTTAATTACTGACTATTTGATTTATGAAACTATGTATATTTTGTTCTAATGATTGCACCGGTAAATACCGTGCAAAAGAGCATATTATCCCAGATCATATTCAAAAAAGTATCAATTACCAAAAGTTAAACTGTCAAACTCTCACTCTAAAATAGTCAGAAATGATTTTTCTGGTGGTCACATTTCAGTCTTAGAAGTTGAACGAGAGTTTACTTACTCAAATTTTTTGGCGGGTCAAATTTGTAGGCACTGTAATAATGGATGGATGTCAAAACTAGAAACTAAAGTTATCCCCTTCCTGTATGAACTTATAGACGGAAAGAGAAAACCCTCTGTTTTAAATAAGGGTGAGCAACTTGCGCTATCTTCATGGAGTTTTAAGACAGCCGCTGCATTATGTAGCTCAACAAAAGCACCTCAAAACAAGATACCAGCTAAACATATCAAAAACTTTTACTATAACAACGGAACCTCTTTACCCGAAAATGTAGCTGTTATTAGCTCCTCAGCTATAAACAGTGATTTTTTGTGGGCTTTTAGTCCAACTTGGGCAATAAATACCATCAAGAATATGACTGAAATCGAATTGCAGCTGATTCAGAAGAAATCCTATAAAATATTTATGCAATTAGGGAACTTAATGTTAGCCGTGTGTTGGTTGCCACCTAAAACAGTTCAGTACAAAGTAGAGTCATGGGCTGGAATAGAGCTAGTAGGAGCAAGTTGCAGTTACACAAAAGATGAGGATTGTAGAAAATTCTTTGAGCACGAAAGTGAAGCTTTTTTAATGGCAATAAGTGCTGAAATATATAATTAGTAAAGACTTTATAGCAAGATAAAATCGTTTAGTACGCGGCAAAAAGCCTTTTGGAAAGCGGAGCTTAGTAACTCTAAGTACCCAAGGGGCAGACCCTGAGCATTTCCAAAAGGCTTTTTAACAAAGTAATCAACGATTTTAACCGCTAGAAACTAGCGACGACCGAATGGTGGCATTCCACCACCTCCACCCATCCCACCTGGTGGCATCATCCCTTTCATTCCACGCATCATCTTCATCATTCCGCCTGGCCCTTTCATCTTTTTCATCATCTTTTGCATTTGAGTAAATTGCTTTAACAGACGATTAAGCTCTTGGATCGAGGTTCCAGAACCGTTGGCTATACGTTTTTTGCGCGAGCCTTTGATGAGCTCTGGACGAGCACGCTCTTTAGGAGTCATTGAGTTGATCATGGCGATCATGCGGTCAGTCACCTTATCATTCATGGCTTTTTGCTTAACCGCGTCAGGAATTTGTCCCATGCCTGGTAATTTATCCATCAAGCCAGCCATACCGCCCATATTGTTCATTTGCATTAGTTGTTCGCGAAAATCTGCTAGATCGAAACCTTTGCCTTTGATGATTTTCTTGGCAACTTTTTCGGCTTGTTTCTTATCAACCTTACGCTCGACTTCTTCAATCAAGCTTAAAACGTCACCCATGCCAAGAATACGCGATGCGATACGCTCTGGATGGAATGGCTCTAATTGGTCAAGCTTTTCGCCCATACCAATAAATTTGATCGGCTTGCCCGTAATTTGACGAATAGAAAGTGCCGCACCGCCTCGTGCGTCACCATCTGCTTTGGTCAAGATCACACCCGTTAGCGGCAGCGCATCATTAAAGGCTTTAGCTGTATTGGCAGCGTCTTGACCGGTCATGGCATCAACCACGAACAAGGTTTCGGTTGGTTCAATCGCAGCGTGTAACGCTTTGATTTCATTCATCATTTCTTCATCAACCGCCAAGCGACCCGCGGTATCAATAATAACCACATCCATGAATTGCTTACGAGCTTCCGCAATCGCATTATTAGCAATATCAATTGGCTTTTGATCAGGCGTGCTTGGGAAGAAATTCGCACCCACTTCACCAGCAACCGTTTCTAGCTGCTTAATCGCTGCGGGACGATAAACGTCAGCACTGGCAACCATGACCGATTTCTTTTCACGGTTGATCAACAAATGCGACAATTTACCCGCACTGGTGGTTTTACCCGCGCCTTGTAAACCTGCCATCAAAATCACAACTGGAGGCTTAGCTGATAGGTTTAGAGAATCATTCTCTTCCCCCATCGCCTTGATCATTTCTTCATTTACGATTTTGAGGAAGGCTTGCCCTGGATCAAGCGCTTTGCTGACCACAGTTCCTAGCGCACGCTCTTTGATAGCGCCAATAAATTCTTTAACTACCGGTAAGGCAACATCGGCTTCCAACAACGCCATACGAACTTCACGCAGCGTGTCTTTGATATTGTCTTCAGTAATTTTCCCTTTGCCTTGAATGGATTTTAGGGCGCCGGATAACCTGTCACTTAAACTTTCAAACATTTGTGTATTCCTAGCGTAACAAAATCTTGGTTCATTACAGTGTTAAAAGCTCACTCAAAATGCTCATTTAGTTTACTAAACTGCGCTTTTTCGTTCGCTTTTGCCTCGTTCTGACCTCAATATTTTGCCACTCTTTAAATTCTTTATCTCATATGAAATTGTGGGCATTATAGCGAATTGCAAGCCACTTTGTGATCCTTATTTTGCCACTACGGCACATAAAACATAACTAAGTATCTGATAAAGCATGAATTATCTTGTGAAATCTTGCTTAGATTGCTTGTTTAGTCAAAGATTTGCACTAAAATAAGCCTTTGTAATCAATTCAAACAATAACGAGCGGTAGCAGTCTGTGGCATTGCTTATCAATATTTTAACGGGGTTGGCCTATTTAGCTTTGGCGGGCTTTTTGATACATCGTATTCAACACCCGCAAAAAGATGTTCCTGAATGGAGCAAATGGCTGCCTTTTGTTCCAGCCGCATTGCATGTGTATTCTTTATATTTAGCTATCGAAACGGGCAACGGACAAAATCTTTCGCTACTCAACACCTTATCATTAACTGGCTTTATTATCGTTGTGCTGATTGCTGTCTATCGTTTTCGACACCCGACACCGCACCTCATGCTCTACACGGCAATTTTTGCAGGTATAGTTGTGCTTTTAAGCCTCACTCCAGAAAAGCCGCAGGTTCTACCTTTAAAAGGTAATACCATTGGTATTCTGCATATTTGGTTGTCGGTTATTAGCTTCAGCTTGTTGTTAGCGGCCGCACTTCAAAGTGTGTTGGTCTTGGTTCTTAATAAAAAACTCAAAAGCCGTCCTGCCGCCATACACCCTTTACTCCCCCCCCTACTCCAAATGGAACAATTCCTGTTAGATTTGGTGTTAGCGGGTGTGATTACCTTAGGTGCAGCCTTGGTATTAGGCTTTATGCTTCCAAGCGAAGTTTTAGCCGAGCAGTCGCTCCATAAAATCATCTTGTCAGCTTTGGCTTGGTTCAGCTTCTGTACATTTTTAATCGGTTATAAAACCTCAAAGCTTAGCGGAATACGTTTTGCTCGTTTAACCATTATAGCGTTTATTATTCTGACCATTGGTTTTGTGGGCAGCAAATTAGTATTAGAATATATCTTACAAAGAGGCTAACTCTTGGAATCCCTTTCGACCAGCACTCTATTTATCATTCTTGGCTTCTTAATTCTGCTTTCAGCTTTTTTCTCAAGCTCTGAAACGGGCATGATGTCGCTCAACCGTTATCGTCTCAAACACCAAGCAAAAAGTGGTAATAGCTCGGCTAAACGAGTATTCGACATGCTCAAACGCCCTGACAAATTATTAGGCCTCATTTTATTGGGCAATAATATTGTTAATATCCTTGCATCAGCTATCGCAACCGTTATCGCCATTCGCTTTTGGGGCGAAGGAGGCATTTTTGCTGCTACGCTAATGCTCACGGTTGTGGTACTTATTTTTGCCGAAGTGACGCCCAAAACTTTAGCCGCTTTATATCCTGAAAAAATAGCTTTTTTTGCTGCGCCTATCTTAAAGCTACTCTCCAGCATATTTTATCCGGCCGTTAAGTTAATTAGCTTTTTAGCCAATGGCTTATTGCGTCTAGTGGGAGTCAATTCCAATACAATTGATGGTGATCATCTAAGTCGTGAGGAGCTCAGAACAGTTGTTAACGAAGCTGGCGCAATGATTCCTCGCCGCCACCAAAAGATGTTATTAAGCATTTTGGATCTAGAAAATGTAACAGTAGATGACATCATGGTGCCGCGTAATGAAATATCAGGTATAGACTTGAGCGATGATATGGATTTTATTTTCGAGCAGGTTCGCAATAGTGTTCATACTCGACTGCTAGTTTTTAATGAAGAAATCGATCAAGTTCAAGGTTTTTTACATGCTCGCAACTTTGGCCGTGTGTTAGAAATGGAAGAACCAACCCAAGAAGGTATTCTTGAGTATTTAGATCCCATCTATTATGTACCAGAAGGTACACCACTCCACACTCAGCTAATGAAGTTCCAAAAAAAGCGTGACCGTGTGGGTTTGGTGGTTGATGAATATGGAGATATCGAAGGCTTAGTTACTTTGGATGATATTTTGGAAGAAATTGTCGGCGACTTTACGACTGAAATTTCTACCATAAATAAAGACATTCAAAAGCAAGAAGATAACTCTTATTTAGTTGATGGCACCATAACCATACGCGAACTGAATCGCACCATGAAGCTAGAACTTCCTCTTGATGGTCCAAAAACATTGAATGGGCTTATAACTGAATACTTAGAAACCATTCCTCAATCGGGTACTTGTTTGAGGCTAATGGGATACCCTTTGGAAATACTACAGGTTAAAGATAACTTGGTGAAAAGCGTGCGTGTGATGCCACATTTATACCGAGCTAATAATCAATAAAGGCGACAATAAACAGACTTTTCGCCATAGGATAGAAGATGACAACACAAAAACACGGTTTGTTTTACGGTTTATACAAGAACATCATTCTTGACCGCCCTTTAGCAACGATTATTGCTGTAATCATTCTTACAGTAATAGCAGCTAGTCAACTACCAAAATTCCGACTGGATGCTTCTGGTGAATCATTGGTGTTAGAAAACGATACATCACTAACCTATTATCGCCAAGTTAATGAGCAATACGGTTCTGACGACTTTTTAATCATTACTTGGCAGCCACACCAGGGCTTAATGGATGAACAAGCACTAACATCTCTACACAATCTTGTAAGTGAGTTAAAACAGGTACAAACCGTTTCTGTGGTTAATAGTATTCTAAATGTTCCTTTACTTGATGGATTAACTCTTGATGCCGAAGCATTATCTGCCAAAATTCCTACTCTAGCCGATGGAAAAACCGACAAACAAAAAGCACTTCAAGAATTTACTACAAGCCCAATTTATAAAAATTTATTAGTCGGTGAAGATGGCACTACCAGTGCTGTACAAATAAACTTTCAGCGTGATGAAAAATATTTCTCACTGCTAGATCAGCGCGATAATTTACGTAAACTTAGACTTTCTAAACAGCTCACTGGCGAGCAATCAACTGATCTTGAGCGTTTGGAAAAAGAGTTCGATCAATACAGTAAATTCACCTCCAACAGAACCCGACAAATCATTGATGAAGTCCGTGAAATCATGGTCGATTACAAAGACGTAGCCAATTTACATCTTGGCGGAATATCCATGATCACTAATGATATGCTGGACTTTATTCAACATGATATTACCGTATTTGGTATTGGCATTTTGCTGTTTATCATGTTGGCCTTGTTTGTGTTTTTTGGCAAAGTTCGCTGGGTCGTATTACCTCTGTTTGCATGTTTGGTCACCGTAGTTATTTTAGCGGGATTACTCAGTTTCTTGGATTGGCGAATTACTGTGATATCGTCAAACTTCCCATCTATTTTATTAATTGTGGTATTGGCACTGAATGTTCATTTAGTGGTTTATTATCGAGATTTTATCTCCGCCAACCCGCAATCTGAACAAAAAATAAGAGTTGAAACGACGCTTAAGGCAATGTTTTGGCCGTGTCTTTATACCGCACTAACCACCATTGTCGCTTTTATATCTCTGTTAATTAGTGGTATTAGACCCGTTATTGATTTTGGTTGGATCATGACTATTGGAATCACCCTTGGCTTTGTTCTTACCTTTATCATATTCCCAAGTTTTATCCAGTTGATGAAACCCGATACTCATAGCAGTGGCTCAAGTATCACCTATAAGATCACTCATTGGATTTACAACCTTACGGTAAACAATAAAGCTGCTATCTTTATTTTCACGGCCGCGCTGATCGCTTTTAGTGGTTATGGCATCACGCAACTTAAAGTTGAAAACCGTTTTATAGATTACTTCAAACCAACGACTGAGATTTATCAAGGCATGACAGTTATCGATCAAAAACTCGGAGGCACAACTCCACTCGATATAGTGATTGATCACGATCCTGATGAGCTTTTAGTTAGTGACGATGAGTTTGAAGATGAATTTGAAGAAGACTTTGGCGATGAGTTTAGCGGCGAAATTTATGATGCAGGCTATTGGTTTAAGGCTGGGAAATTAAAACAGCTAGAGCAAATCCATGACTTTATTGAAAGCATTGAAGTCACGGGTAAAACCCAATCCTTAGCTACTACCGCTAAAATATTAAAGGGGATGAATGGAGGTAAGTATCCAGATGAATTGACGCTTACATTAGTGCACCAGAAAATGCCTGACAATGTAAAATCAACATTGCTGAATCCCTACTTATCTGATGATGGTAATCAAACGCGCATCAATATTCGTGTACAAGAAACTAATCACAACTTGAAGCGAGCTGACCTAATTGAGCAAATCAATGATTTTATTGTTAATGAAGCAGGAATAAAGCAAGAAAAGGTGCATTTCACAGGAATGTTAGTGCTTTACAATAATATGCTGCAAAGCCTGTTTCAATCGCAAATACTGACCATTGGCGCTGTATATTTAGCTATCTTGTTAATGTTTATTGTACTGTTCCGTTCAATTGTATTAGCAATTTTAGCAACTATTCCTAACGCACTTTCTGCTGCTTTAGTGCTTGGCATCATGGGCTGGATGGGCGTACCTATGGATATGATGACCATTACCATTGCCGCCATTGTCATCGGCATTGCAGTGGACAACTCAATTCACTATGTGCACCGCTTCAAAACTGAATTTCAAAAGGATTATAACTATCTTGCGACCATGCAACGTTGTCATGGAAGCATAGGTAAAGCAATTTACTACACGGGGGTTACGGTTATTGTTGGCTTTGCTATTTTGGCCTTGTCAGAATTTATACCATCAATATATTTTGGTTTATTGACAGGTCTAGCTATGGCAGTAGCCTTATTCTTAAATTTAACTCTATTGCCATTGTTGCTCGTTTCTATCAAACCATTAAAAAGCAATACATTATAATTATAGGAATAGTAAATGAAAAAAATGCTCTTAATAAGCACATTATTCATCGTGATGTCTGTGACTTCGGCAGAACAAGAATATTTTTATGATGAATATAGAATATCAGAAATGCTTGAGGTTCTAGGCTATATGACTTTCCAAGAGAGTTTCTTATTAAAATGTAAAGCTGATTATCCAGAGTTATCCCTGAAGATTGAAGAAACAACTGCATTACTCCAACCTTATCTCAAGAAAATAGATAAATATTTCTTAAATGAAAGAGCTCCAATAGAGCTTAGAGAGCAATATAGAAAAGCTGATTATAAGAAATATACTTATGAGCAAGTAGAAAACGATTTTACCAACGGAAAATATAAATTAGAAAACTGTAAATTTGCAGTTTGGTCAATCAAAGAAGAAGGTATAGATCCAGTTATCATGAGTTACTTATAAAAAAGGAGCCAGCAGGCTCCTTTTTTATCTAGAACTATAGTTAAATTTTAATCGTCATTTTTAACGCGCATTTGCACAGTTAACACATCACAAGGTGAACCATGTAGCACACCATTAGCTGTTGAACCTAACAATAATTCCCAGCCATGTTGACCATGGGTACCTATAACGATCAAGTCTGCATTACTTTCCTCTGCAAACTGCTTGATTTCACGAGCTGGTTTGCCAACCACTAAGTGTAAGTCTTTATCAACCACACCAAACTTATCACCAAACTCATGCAGCTTTTCTTTTTTAACTTTGATCGCTTCCTTTTCAATGTCATCAGTATCCACAATTACCGCACCAAAAGGAGCGCCAGCAAAAAGTCCAGTTTCAATTGGCTCGATTACGTGCAACAACTGCATTTTGCCACCATTAGCGAGCAGCGCTTGTGCCTTTTCGACAATTTTCTTGCTTTCTTTACGTAAATCTAAAGCTACGACAACATTGGTATATAAGCTCATTCGGTACTCCTTTAGTAATTAAGTTACTCGTATCACTAACCTATATATTTAGCATACTATGATGATATAAGTACCATTTGATCTAGATCAAGACAGTATTCTCATCTTGCCTTATGTCATAAAAGCGTCATCTATAAAGTCACATCCACGCTTGAAGCGGCGTTACGAGCCTTCTCTCGAGCTAGATCAATAGTTTCCGCCTGAGCCAAAGCCACTCCCATCCGCCTTTTACCCGACACTTCTGGCTTACCAAACAAGCGAATATGAGTATCAATTTCTGACAAAGCTTTATCCAAATTAGAAAAAGTCACTTGCTTAGACTCGCCCTCCACCAAAATTACCGCTGAGGCAGACGGTCCATATTGACGAATTGTTGGAATAGGCAAACCCAGAATAGCTCTGGCATGTAAAGCGAACTCTGACAGATCCTGCGACACCAAAGTCACTAAGCCTGTATCATGTGGGCGAGGAGATACTTCGCTAAAAATTGCAGTGTCACCTTTGATGAATATTTCCACACCAAATAAGCCATAACCGCCTAAATTATCTGTTACCGCTTTAGCCATCTCTTGAGATTGTTTCAAAGCTTCTTGCGACATAACTTGTGGCTGCCATGATTCTCGGTAATCGCCATCTTTTTGAATGTGACCAATTGGTGCACAATACTGAGTACCAGAAACTGAGCGAACGGTAAGCAAAGTAATTTCATAATCAAAATCGACAAAGCCTTCGACAATGATGCGCCCCTCACCAGTACGACCGCCTTCTTGTGAGTAATTCCACGCATGCTCTATATCTGCTTCAGTTTTGACCGTTGACTGACCTTTCCCAGAGCTGCTCATGACTGGTTTAATCACACAGGGCAAACCAATTTCATCAAGTGCGGCACGATATTCTTCATAGGTATCCGCAAATTTATAGTGTGATGTTTTTAGCCCCAACTCTTCAGCAGCCAACCTTCTGATCCCTTCGCGATCCATTGTCAGGCGTGTGGCTCTAGCAGTAGGTACTATAGTAAACCCTTGCTGCTCCAATTCTAACAGCTTGTCTGTAGCGATAGCCTCGATTTCTGGAACAATAAGATCAGGTTTTTCTTGTCGGACTAAATCTTCTAATACTTTTCCATCCAACATATTGATGGCATAACTCCGGTGTGCAACCTGCATTGCTGGTGCATTAGGGTAGCGATCAACCGCAATCACCTCTACTCCAAAACGCTGTAACTCAATGACAACTTCTTTGCCTAACTCACCAGAGCCTAACATCATAACTTTTCTTGCAGTTGCAGATAAAGGTGTACCGATTTGCGACATAATATTTCTCTGTATTTTATAGATTCAAACTTTGATATAGGTTAGCAACTGACTCTTGATGAGGCAATGACATCGAGGGAAAAATTGAATGTCATGCATTAACTTTTATGACGTAGGATCAAAAAAGGCTCCTCACGGGAGCCTTTTTATTAAGAGGTAGTATTAATCATCCAATAAAATGCGAATTTTTTGACCTGGATAAATCAGATCAGGATTCTTAATCACTTCTTTGTTCGATTCGAAGATTTCAGTGTAACGAGCACCGTTACCTAAATGCTTCTCAGCGATTTTCCATAAAGTATCACCTTTACGGATTTCATAGATAACAGACTTAGGCGCGGCTTCAGCTTCTGGAGCTGGTGCAGCAACTTCAACGCCAGAAGCGTCTACAGATTCAACGCCTTCAACATTACCCGCCATCAAAACAGCTTTTTCTAAAGCTTCGGCAGAGCTTGCCTTACCTGTAATAACAACTTTACCGTCATCATACGTTACGTTCAAATCTTCAATTCCAGGATTATCTTCTTCGATATGCTTGCTGATCTCTTCTTGAGCATCGTCATCCTTATCGAATAATTTTTTTCCTAAATTGTATGCAAAATCAAATAAACCCATTGTTGTTATCCTCCTGTTTTTTAGATACTCATCGACTGTATCACTTTATCATCAAAATCAAAAAGTATTTGTTCTCATTTAACAAGATATTACATTTGAGCGACTTCTTTTTCTACTTGCTGATTAACCCAGCCTAACTGCTCCCCATCGTTGCTTAACCCTAATCCTAAAGCCATTCGATTAGCATATGAAAAATAACCAACTAATTGATTGAGCTCTAATATTTGACCTTCTTTTACTCCTGACTCAAGCAACCTACTTATTTGTATTTTAGTTACACTTGCAGGTAATAAGGTGAGGACTTTAACGTAATTTAACATCACCACTTGCTTGTCAGAAAAAGTATCTTGTAAATCATTTGCTTTCAACGCCAAAAATAAGGTTTCTGCAGTTTGTTTCGAAACATGACGATGTAAATTGGCTAAGTGATGGTTAATACAATAATCACATTGATTAAGCAAACTTACATAAACTGCAACCGTTTCGCGCCATGCAGCGGTAAAGGTATTGGCCGGGTGATGCATGACATTACGATACAGCGATAAATGGCCGTCTAAAGTATGTGGACGTTGGCCATGTACTTTTACGATATTATCAAGATAACCATTCTCATCAGCTATTCGTTCGTATATTTTTTTGAGTTTACCTTCAGCTTGTGAAAACTCTATTTTATTTATCCAACTCACTTGTTCCCCCAAAATTAACAAGCGCTTCCCCAGTTAAACGAAAAACAGTCCACTCATCCATCGGAACTGCTCCTATATTTTTATAAAAATCTATAGCTGGTTGATTCCAGTCAAGAACAGCCCATTCCACTCGCGCACAGTCTTTTTCAACAGCGGTTTCGGCGAGCTTTTGTAATAACATGTAACCTATTTTTTTACCTCGAAACTGTGGCTTAACGTACAAATCTTCAAGGTAAATACCATGCTTTCCGTTAAAGGTTGAATAATTATAAAAGTACAAAGCCATCCCTGCTGGCTGATCTTGCCATTCAGCAATAAAGCAAAATGCCTTAGCATGATCAACAAACAAAGTATCTTCTATATGCTTAACAGTTGCCACAACCTCATGCTGCAACTTTTCATATTCTGCAAGCTCTTGAATAAACTGTAAAATTTGAGCAGCATCTTGCTTGGTCGCTTCGCGTATCAACAAATCATTCATATTTATTTCAAATTTAGCTTATTAGCTTCTTAAATTGACTACGATACCAATCAAATTGATTAAACGACAACTCATTCACTTGGGTTAATTTGCTGACCACAACAATAGCAAAAGTAGCAAAGATGAAACCAGGCAATAGTTCATACAAATCGAAAATAGCCACTTCAGTGGTATTCCCCAAATAATCCCAAAGTAAAACTGTTATAGCTCCTGTGAGCATTCCTGCTAATGCTCCCCAACGGGTCATGTTTTGCCATAGCAACGACAATAGCACCACTGGACCAAAAGCGGCGCCAAAACCAGCCCATGCATAGCCTACAAGTTCCAACACACGACTATTCGGATCAGAAGCTATCCACATAGCTATTAAAGCGATGGCAATAACACCGCCACGACTTACCCAAACCAACTCCTGCTCACTTGCTTGCGGACGAACAAGACTTTTATAAAAATCTTCTGTTAAAGCACTTGATGAAACCAGTAATTGCGAATCAATCGTACTCATTACAGCAGCTAAGATTGCTGCTAATAAAAAACCAGCCATCCAAGGATTAAACAAAACTTGAGTCAATAGTATAAAAATTCGCTCAGGATTTTCAGCAAGCAAGGCTAAGTTTTCAGGTTGATCAGCAAAATAGGCAATCCCTGCAAAGCCAACAAACATTGAGCCAATCAATGAAAGAATCATCCAACTCATAGCAATTCGACGTGCATTACGAATGGTATGCACACCCTCGGCCGCCATAAAACGAGCCAAAATGTGCGGTTGACCAAAATAACCAAAACCCCAAGCTTGTAATGATAAAAAGCCAATTAGCGTTAAACCTGTAGTCAGCCCTGTAGCGCTAGGCTTTACCTGTTCAATTTGTTCGAGCATTGGCGCAAGACCATTAAACTCTATAATCATTGTTATTGGCGCTACAACCAAAGCAATAAGCATTAAAATACCTTGAAAAAAATCAGTCCATGAAACAGCTAAGAAGCCGCCCAAAAAGGTATAACCAACAATCACAGCGGCCCCAATCAATAGTGCCGTTTGATATTCCATGCCGAAACTATTTTCAAACAAAGTCGCACCCGCAACCATACCTGATCCTGTATAGAAGGTATAAAAGAGTAAAATCACCAACGCTGAACTGACTCGTAATATTTTTGAAGTATCATGAAAACGATTTTCAAGGTAATCGGATAGGGTCAAAGAATTATCTGCAACTTCGGTATATAGTCGTAAACGGCCAGCGACAATTTTCCAGTTTAGATAGGCTCCGATCACTAAACCAACCGCAATCCACCCCTCAATCAAACCACTGGCGTATAGTGCACCTGGTAAACCCATCAATATCCAACCACTCATATCAGAAGCACCTGCGCTTAACGCAGTTACCGCACTGCCAAGGCGACGGCCACCCAAGATATAGTCTGATAAGTTATTGGTTTTGCGATATGCCCAAAGGCCAATCAACATCATAAAAATCAAATAACCAGCAAAAGTTATTAAGGTTGCCTTATCCATTATTCCCCCATTAGCTATTAAGCAAAATTATGCAATAACCTGTTCCAAGATTATGCAATACATTAAGCAAAATAACGTTCTAAATATTGTTCAAAGCTGATGTTATCGCTTTGCTCTATTTGTTTTTGTTTCTCAACTGAAGTTTTAGCTTCTTGTTCGAATAAGTTTTGCACAGCTTCACTAATCGACTCACGCCGAAAGTATGATTTATGCTGTTGCGATAGCTGCATGGTATAACCGAAGTAACCAAGATTCGACTGTTGCAAGCCCTCTAAAAAACGCGATGAATAGTTTTTCTGCGCATGATTAGCCATTTCAGTGACTTCTGACAAAGCTAAAGTATAAGCATTAGTGCTATTAGCTTTATCCATCATAATTGCTACAGGACGCATTTGGTCGAAAATATCCAAGGCCGCTTGCTGTAACGAAATCGAGCGGTTGCACATTAATAAATTCAAATCAGGTTTACGACCAAAATTCACCACCCTGCGGAAATTTTCATCATTTTCAGCATTTTCGCGCTCAGATAAATTTTTGCTTTCTTGTAATAAGCAAAACAACAAAAATACGTCCAGAAAGTCAATCTGCGACTGGCTAATGCCCACAGGATCAAAGGGATTCAAATCTAACGAACGAACTTCCACATATTGTACGCCACCTCGTTTAAGTGCTTGAGTAGCGCGCTCACCACTATTAATCACCCGCTTTGGCCTGATCTTAGCGTAATACTCATTCTCAATTTGCAGCAAATTATCATTTAACTGACGATATTCGCCATCAACCTTAACCCCTAACTCGCTATAAAACTCATCCTTAGTGCGAATCGCTTTTTCCAAGGCCTCTATATAATCCTCAATGGTATTATGGCAAATGGTGAACTTAGACTGCGCATTATTTTGATAACCCAAATCACTCATACGCAATGAAGTAGCGTGTGGCCCATACATGGTACAATCCGTAAAGTCCTCTAACAAAGAACCACCACGCCCTTTTAGAAAAGATTTGCAAATGGTCGGCGAAGCGCCAAACAAGTAAGGCAACAACCAACAATAGCGTAAATAATTGCGGATCAAGCCCAGATATTCAGCAGAAATAAAATCTTTTAATGAGTCTTTATTCTGCTTAAATTCTTGATAACCCTGCCAAAAATCCTCTGGCAATGAAAAGTTATAATGCACACCCGCTATAGTTTGCATATAACGACCATAACGATAGCCCAAACCGCGACGATAAATATGCTTCATCATACCCACGTTGGAAGTACCGTAATCGGCTAAAGGCACATCCTCTTCCTTAGTCAAAATACACGGCATACTACCCGCCCACAGCACCTCATTGGCCATATCTTGATAGAGGAATTGATGAATATCATGCAACCATTGACGAGGGGCTAAACGATCTTGAGTCACAGGCGTAATTAACTCAGGCAAAGCCTCAGAATAATCCGTCGTAATATACTCATTAGTCAAAGCCGCCCCCCAAGACTGAGGGTGGGTTCGATTAGAAAGATAACCATCAGGAGTTACACGCAAACTCTCTTTCTCAATCCCCCGATTTAGTTGGGTTAAGCACTCAACTGCCTCGGCCTGCACATAGGCCAAAGCCGCCATATCCAATTTAGGTTCACGCATAACTATTTGATTTTTATTAGGTCATTAAATTAGCAGCCACTACTATGCCACAGGGTTGCAACATTTCAAAGCAGCAGATTATTATCTATAGAGATATTCAGTATCGAAATGTTGCATAACGTTCTAAACATTTCTAGAAAAGGATAAAAAACAAACAAAATCAAACTATTATACTGTATTTCATTTCTGATCTTTGTCGCGTTACAAGCGATCTAGGCTAAGGACTTGTTTCATTGTAATAGAATGTGTAATGTCTATTATCAAGGCGATAATGCTCTATATTGCTAGTTATTAGACTGCAAATAATAAACAGAAAAACACATAAAAAATCAATAACTTATGATTTTTTTATGTCATAGTTCAAGGAGGGTAATATGGAAAGAGTGACATATATTCTTGGTGCAGGATTCTCTGCACCACTCGGATTACCTGTAATGAGTAACTTTTTGTTTAAATCAAGAGATATGTACTTTTCCGATAAAGAGAAATATAAATATTTCTCAAACGTTTTTGAATCTATAAGTAAATTATCGGTAATTAAAAATTATTACAACGCAGACCTTTTTAATATAGAAGAAATATTATCAATAACAGAGATGATGTCTTTTCTAGATGGTAAAAAACTTAAAGCTGAATTCAGCAAATACATCTCTGAAGTAATCGAATATTACACTCCTACGGTCACTAGCTATTCAAACTCACCTCAGGGACTGCCATCAAATTGGGAAGACTTTGTTTTTGGAAGAGGTGGTGAATATACAGAATTATGTTATCTAATAGGACACTTGCTACGTGTAAAGTTTGAACAAACAACTGAAGATTCAGGCGGTGGTCGTGTATTCCATGCAAATAGAGATGACTTGATTAATACTCGATACTCAGTTTTAAGTTTGAACTATGATAGGGTTCTTGAAAACATTGAAAATCATCTTGCTACACAATATGTTAAGGATGATTCGCTATCTTTCAATAAAGATAGCTATGACCCAAATTGGGATAAAGTGCACCTAATGAAGCTACATGGATGTGTTGAAAATGGAGAAATCGTTCCTCCAACTTGGGCTAAAGGTACTCACCCGAGTATTGTGCCAATATGGAAGAATGCATTTCATATACTCAAAGAAAGCAATCATATTCGATTCATCGGGTATTCATTACCCACCGCCGACTCGTATTTAAAATATCTACTTAAATCAGCCATAGTTGATTCTAAGCACTTAAAGAGTATTGATGTAATCTGTTTAGACCAAAGTGGGGACGTAAAAGAAAGGTTTAACAATTTTTTTGAGTTCAATTATTACAGATTTAAAAATTCCAACGTCTTATCATACGCTTCTGGGTTAAAACAGGAAGTTAAAAAAAATTTAAAGAGATATGGGCAAGAAGTTCAAATGAGTTTGAATAAACTAGAAACATACCATGAGATGTTTATGAGGCAATAGACGCTCAACAATATGCTATACCGAACTCGTCATCGCTACGAGCCGCATCCGTGGTGGTCGAAAAATAACTATTTTAAAGCCCTTTAACCCTAGCGAAATCTATATTTTTCTTGTTAGACGCGGCATAGCAAGTTTTTAAAGCAGAGTTTTTGCTTCAAAGCGAGGCATAAAAAGGTTTTAAATGAGGCATTTACACACAGTAAACAACGAAGTTTAAAACCTTTTTATAACAAAGCATTGGAGCAAAAAAGCAATTTAAAATTTATCCCACGAACTTACGGGCATTATAAAAAATTCTCTGCCAAGCCCCATCTTCACCCCACTCGTCTGGTCTCCATGAGTTTTGCACTGTACGCGCTACACGCTCTGGGTGTGGCATCATAATGGTGACGCGACCATCGGTGGTGGTTAAGCCTGTAATGCCCAATGGCGAACCATTTGGATTGGCTGGGTAAGTATCGGCTATATCACCATAGTTATTGATATAACGCGCGGTAACTAAACCTGACTCGTTAACTTGTTGGGCAATGGCATCAGATTTAAACTCTGCGCGACCTTCACCGTGCGATACGGCGATTGGCATACGCGAACCTTCCATGCCTTGCATGAATAATGATGGTGATCTGGCTACTTCTACCATGGCAAAACGTGCTTCAAATTGAGCCGATTGGTTACGAACGAAGTGTGGCCAATGCTCTGCGCCTGGGATTAGTTCTTTTAGGTTAGACATCATCTGACAGCCATTACAAATACCTAAGCTGAAAGTATTGTCACGATTAAAGAAAGCTTCGAATTCATCGCGTGCGCGGTTGTTGAACAAGATTGATTTAGCCCAACCCTCACCTGCGCCGAGAACATCACCATAGGAGAAACCGCCACAAGCCATAACGCCAATAAAGTCATTTAAGCTGACGCGACCAGTAAGAATATCGCTCATATGAACGTCAATACACTCAAAACCAGCCTTAGTGAATGCCGCAGCCATTTCAAGCTGACTGTTAACGCCTTGCTCACGCAAAATAGCGACGCGCGGACGAACACCTGTCGCAATTAAGCTTTTCGCGACATTTTCAGTTAGATCATAAGTTAATACAGGTTTAATGCCTGGATTGTTGACGTCTAATTTAGCGTTATATTCTTGCTCGGCACACTCAGGATTATCACGCAACGCTTGCATGCGATAAGTCAATTCAGACCATATAGCGCGCAAGTCTTTCATCTCACGCGATACGACATCGTCACCATCTTTAGTGATACTCAACGTATGTGTTTCAGCTGGTTCGCCAATGAAGTGGGCAAAATCTGCAACTTGATGTTCAGCTAACAAAGCTTCAACTTGAGCACGCTTATCAGCAGAAACTTGTAATACCGCGCCTAATTCTTCATTGAATAATATTTCCTGCGCAGTACCCTTTAGTCCTGATAAATCCACTGATACACCGCAATTGCCCGCAAAGCCCATCTCAACTAAGGTGCTCAACAAACCGCCGTCTGAGCGGTCATGATAAGCATGTACTAAACCCTGTTGGTTAAGCTCTTGCACTGCATTGAAGAAGTTGCGTAAATCCGTACTTGAATCCACATTAGCAGGCTCGGTGCCTAATAATTTATACACCTGAGTAAAAGCTGTTGCGCCTAAACGGTTTTTACCGCGGCCTAAGTCAAGCAACAATAATTCTGTAGCACCTTTATCTGTGCGTAATTGTGGTGTTAATGATTTGCGTACATCAGTCACAGGTGCAAAAGCCGTGATAATCAATGAGCTTGGAGCTGTTACTGAACGCTGTTCACCATCTTGTTCCCATACGGTTTTCATCGACATCGAATCTTTGCCCACAGGAATGGTGATGTCGAGCTCTGGACAAAGCTGCATACCAACAGCTTCAACCGCTTTGTATAAATTAACATCTTCACCTGGCGCACCAGCAGGAGCCATCCAGTTTGCTGAAAGACGAATATTCTTAATTTGATCAATCTTAGCTGCCGCAATATTGGTGATCGCTTCACCTACTGCCATACGAGCCGCTGCCGCACTATCAAGCAATGCCGCTGGAGTACGCTCACCCATAGCCATAGCTTCACCAGTGTAGCTATTATGAGTTGATGTGGTCACCGCACAATCTGCGACAGGAACCTGCCAAGGGCCAACCATTTGATCGCGCGATACCATACCGCCAACGGTACGATCACCAATCGTAATCAAGAACGTTTTATCAGCCACAGCAGGTAAAGCCAAAATTCGGTCAATCGCTTCATTGATATCATCAACCTGCGGTAATGGTGTACTTGGAGCCGCTAAAGTAGTTGCTTCTCGATGCATTCTTGGTGGCTTACCGAATAAAATATCCATCGGTAAATCAACTGGCTTATTATCAAAATGTTCATCGTTAAGCTCAAGATGCAATGCTTCGGTCGCTTCACCGACCACCGCAAATGGACAACGCTCACGCGAACATAAGGCTTCGAATTGCTCCAGTTTTTCTGGCGCAACCGCTAAAACATAACGTTCTTGCGCTTCGTTACACCAGATCTCTACTGGCGCCATACCTTTTTCGGCATTCGGCACGCGACGTAATTCAAACTTGCCGCCACGCTCGCCATCATGCACCAATTCTGGAATAGCATTTGATAAACCGCCAGCACCCACATCATGAATAAACTCAATCGGGTTATCTTGCCCAAGCGCCCAACAGCGATCGATCACTTCCTGACAGCGACGCTCCATTTCAGGGTTATCACGTTGTACCGAAGCGAAATCTAAATCTTCAGCACTGGAACCAGAGGTCATAGATGAGGCTGCACCACCACCGAGACCAATCAACATCGCTGGCCCACCGAGTACAATCACTTTGTAGCCTGGTTTAATTTCTTTTTTCTCAACATGCTGCTCACGGATATTACCCATACCACCAGCAATCATGATTG
>JABXIQ010000027.1 GCA_013373015.1 Kangiellaceae bacterium | reverse complement strand
GTTTGGTCAGCAATATCGTTAATAAGCGATACGATGTTACCAATCTCTTGCGATGATTCACCTAGACGCTTAATACGCTTTGAAGTTTCTTGGATCTGCTCACGAATAGTATCCATGCCTCGAATGGTATTTCGTACAACTTCACCACCTTTCTTAGCAATTTCTACCGATTTTTCCGCAACCGAAGATGATTCAGATGCGTTAGCTGATACCTGCTCAATAGATACCGCCATTTCGTTAATCGCTGCTGAAGCACCGGTAATCTCTTGCGCCTGTTGGCGAGATGCTTCTGCTAGTGCGTTTGAAGTTTGCTGTGTTTCATCAGCAGATTTTGATACTTGGTCAACCGCTTCGTTAATCGCGCCAACCACACCTCTTAACTGGTCAATGGTCAAGTTGAAGGAGTCAGCAATCGCACCCGTGAAGTCCTCGGTTACCGTTGCTTTTACCGTCAAGTCACCATCTGCCAAGCTGTCAATCTCATCCAACAATCGAATAATCGCTTCCTGGTTTTGCGCGTTTTCTTCTTTCTCTCTTTCCGCTGCAACTTCTGATTCGCGTAAACGTGCTTTTTCCGCTTTACGTTGGCTTAAGTACATGAAAACCAACAGCAATAAGATCAAGCCGAACAAAGCGGCTGAAATATAAGCACTACCAAAATCCGTAAAACTAGTTGATACCGACGAGAATGCTTCTTCTACCGCTGTAGTATTATTCAGAAGGTTTTCTGAACTCGCGAAAATCGCATCCGAGGCATTTTGTACTTCAAACAGCTTTGGCGTACTGAATACCAGATAATCAACTTTTTCACTTACCGTTAAGAATTCATTTTGAATATTGTTCAAAGCCCCAAGAGCTGTTGGATTTGAAATACCGCGCGTACCTTCTAATGGATCACCATTGATTTGTGCATCAAGATTAAGTCCGAAAGTATCTACGTCATTACCAAAGTTTTCCGCTGAAATTGCCGCGTCTTCCCCACCACGCAATACTTTTTGCATGCCTGATGAAATACGCTCGGCCAACCATTTCTGACGAGTTGCCGAATACACATCAACCGAACGGGCATTGGTTTCAAGTAAACTATCAATAACACTATCGTACTCACTTTGCATATTCGGAATTTGCAAAGCTAATTCATCTGCATTGGTATACATACGACTAACCACTTCTTGGTTGGCAAGAATGGCTTCTGTATTAGGCTTAACTTCATTCCATAGTGTTTGCAGGCTTTGCAGAGAACCGCCACGAATATTGGCTGGTGCTGCCGGCAAGTTATCCACGCTATCACCATCCATCAACTTACGCAGGTTTCCGTCAAACTGTTTTGCTGCAGCATCCAAATCGGCGAACGCGGTTTGTGTACCCTGCGCAGCCTCTGAGGCGTTTGTAGCAATCTGCTGTGACAATACTTTCATCTGTGATGCAAGCTCTGTACGTTTGAATTGGTTTTGACTTTGTAAAAAGCCCCAAACCGCATTCGCTGCCAGCGCGATCAAGATGACGATCAATAAGAAAGCGTAAATACCAATACCGGATTTTGCTGCTTTCGCTGTTTTGTTGGTCTCACTCATAGGTTGCTCCCGAGACGTCTTGACTTCATATTGTTGTTAAATAAAAAATTAAAGAGCGACTTGGTGTAGCTCACCACTTTCGGCCAGCTCTTTCATACCAAATACACGCCATAACTGCGTATCACGTTCAAATCCGCCAATAATATAAGGCGCAATCACCGCATCCGCAGTTAATCCTTGTTCTACTTGCTCACCTTCTTCGAAGTGATGCAAGCCACGAACTTCGTCCACGATCAAACCAAGGTAGGAACCCTGTTGATCAATAACTAGAACCCGTTGCTTTAATACATTACGCGAGCTTTGTCGCCCAAGAAATTCCTGTAGATCCACCAGCGCTAATAAGACACCACGCAGATTTGCGACTCCCTTGAGCCAACCTTTAGAACCAGGAACTTTAGTGGTTTGAGGAACAGAAATAATTTCGGTGATCTCATCCAATGGCGCAAGATAATCGATCCCACTCAAACTAAATCCAACCCCACTCCAGAAAGCGCCACCGCGAATATCGTGTTGTGGCAGCGATTCTTTGTGCGCCTGGCTGCGCGACGCCATGTCAGCAAGAATGTGTACTACATTAGTCACATCATGATTAGACATAGATTCTTACGATCCTAATACGTTATTCATTGATTCCACCAAAGCAGCTTCGTCAACTGGTTTGGTGATATAGTCGTTTGCACCTTGGCGCATACCCCATACTCGGTCAGTTGCTTGCGATTTGGTTGAAACGATAATAATGGGAATTGAGGATGTAGAAGGGTCTTTTTTCAGTTGGCGAGTAGCTTGGAAGCCATTTAGACCTGGCATCACCACATCCATTAAGATTAAATCGGGTGTGTTCGCCTTAGCTGAAACGATACCAGATTCGCCATCAGGAGCAGTAATTACCTGATGACCATTTTTTTCTAAAATACCCGTTAAGATATGCGCTTCTGTTGGAGAATCATCCACAATAAGTACACGCGCCATGTTTTTTACCTCTCTCTACGTAAAACTTGTAGCAACAATAGATCTGTATAGTTTAGGCTGCTTTGCCTTCTAGTTGACTCGTAATTGCACCCAGCAATTCATCGCGACTAAAAGGTTTGGTTAAATAATTATCAGAGCCCACCACTCGGCCTTTGGCCTTATCGAACACCCCGTCTTTACTGGATAACATGATGATTGGCGTGTCTTTGAACGTTTGGTTGCTTTTAACCAAAGCGCAGGTTTGGTAGCCATCCAATCTGGGCATCATGATATCAATAAAGATAATATCTGGTTTGTAGTCTGCGATTTTGGACAAGGCATCGTAACCATCAACACCAGTCACTACATCACAACCCTGTTTCTTTAAAAGTGTCTCTGCGGTACGACGAATAGTCTTACTATCGTCGATCACCATCACTTTTAATCCATTAAATAAATCACTCATTAAAGGTTACCTATGAAATAGTAAAATTCACTATTTAATAAAGAGTTAGCGTTCTTTCTTCAACTTTTTTTTAGTTTTATAGATACCTTTTAACACAAAACTTATAAAGTCGCAAAGCAGTTCACATTTTTATCATAAACCTATTAAAAAATAGTGCAAAGTTTTTTGTGTCAATTTTTTTTACAGTAGTTTGCTATTTTGTCTTGTGGCAGTTCATGGTAACTTATAAAAAATATCCAAATATTAATCATTTATGGCTTTTTCTCTGCTCATGGTGATGGATCCCATCGCATCCATCAACATCACAAAAGACACCAGTTTTGGTATGTTATTGGAAGCTCAGCGACGTGGTTGGCAGTTGTTTTATTGTCAACCTCAGGATCTTTATCTTGAGCAGGGCAAAATCAAAGCCATTTGTCAGAGGATCGAGGTTTTTAACGATAATTCTCGCTGGTTTGCTGCCGAAGAGGCTTGCACGATCGAGTTAAGTCAAATATCAGCGGTATTGATGCGCAAAGATCCGCCGTTTGATATGAACTATATATACAGCACTTACTTGCTTGAGTTAGCGCAACAGCAAGGTACTCTAGTGGTCAATGACCCTCGCAGTTTGCGTGACTGTAATGAAAAGCTTTTTACGGCTTGGTTCCCAAAATTAACCCCTAAAACGCTAGTAAGTGCTAACAAACAACTACTAAAAAAATTCATTAACGAACAGCAAGATGTCATCCTCAAGCCTTTAGATGGTATGGGCGGATCTTCTATTTTCCGGGTACAAGCGAATGATCCCAATGTTTCAGTGATTATCGAAACCCTTACCGCTCAGGGTAAAGATCTGGCGATGGCACAAAAATTTATCCCTGAAATAACGAAAGGCGACAAGCGGATATTAATCGTTAATGGCCAAGTAATTCCTTATGTATTGTCTCGCATTCCAAAAACGGGAGAAACGCGCGGCAATCTCGCGGCAGGCGGTAGCGGCGTCCCGATGCCTATATCCGAGCAAGAAATGCTCATTGCCCAACAAGTTGCTCCTGAGTTATTAAAGCGTGGGTTATTGTTTGTGGGACTCGACGTAATTGGTAACTATGTGACAGAAATAAACGTTACAAGCCCTACTTGTATGCGAGAATTGGATAAAGAATATGGCCTGAACATTGCTGGTGATTTGTTTAGTGCTATCGAAACCCTGTTACAAAACCAATAATAACTGACTCAATCCATGGATAAAGTTGCCCCAAACTCTAACAAAGAATTTGTTAATCTTAATGCTTCTCCAGTCAAAGATTCGGATCGGCTCAAGTTTGCACTTTTCCTAGCCATTAGTTTGCACTTGTTAGTAATGCTTGGAGTACGTTTTGTATTACCCGAAAGTGAAAACACTCAAATTCCTTTATCTTTAGACGTTACCCTTGCTCAACGCGAAAGTCTTAAAGCACCTGAGCAAGCTGATTTTATTGGGCAGAAAAACCAGCAAGGGGCTGGCGATGCAGAGTTGGCCGAGCGACCCACCACTGAGCTGGAAAACTTCAAAAATACCGAAGGTCAAACCTCAGTTCCAACTCTTGAATTAGTGCCAGAACAACATCAATCCAATCAGCAACTGCAATTGGTGACCAGTTCAGATTCTACGATCAACACCCCTCAACCTGATGATCAAGAGAACGAGCAAAATACTCCCGATCAAATTGATAAACCCACTGAAATCACGCCACCGCCGCAAACCTTGCAACAACACAATGTGGAGCAAGATATTGCCAAGCAACTCAAAACCAAAGGAGTAAAAAAGCGCCAAATATCTGCAGCTATCATCGAATCAGCGGCTGATGCTGCTTATTTAGAAGTATGGCGCAAGAAAATCGAACGGGTCGGCAATCTACACTACCCTGAGCAAGCCAAACAACAGGGGATTTTTGGTAAATTAATGTTGAAAGTGGCTATTGCCAAAGATGGTAATTTAGTGGATGTCAAAATCTTGCAATCATCTGGGAAAAAAATTCTCGACCAAGCGGCTATCGATATTGTGCGCTTAGCAGCACCATTTGATGAACTACCCGTATCAATGCGGCACAATACTGATGTTCTAGAAATTGTTCGCTTGTGGCAGTTCAAACCAGATAATAGCTTAAATACCCGCTAAAGCATGATACCTCAACAGTTTAGTTCCAATACAAATAAAGCACAGCAATTCATTTTTTATTAATCTTTTGTTGTTATAATCATCCTATGAACACGGTAAACAACCTAAGCAATCATCTATTGATTGCCATGCCAAATTTACAAGATCCCTTTTTCAGTCGCAGTGTCACTTACATTTGCGAACATAATGAAGAAGGGGCATTAGGTATTGTGTTGAGTTTACCTTTAGAAGCAACCTACCAAGAATTATTTGAGCACATGAAGATTCCATGCGAAATGGATAATGCCCATAATTTGCCGTTGCTGGCAGGAGGACCGGTTGATCGCGAGCGCGGATTTATCCTACATAGCCCAGTAGGCAATTGGCAATCATCACTTAAAGTTAGTGAAGATATAGCCTTGTCCACTTCAGAAGATATACTTGACTCGATAGCCCAGCATAACCAACCTCAAGAGACCCTGATTGCTTTGGGTTACGCAGGCTGGGAAAAAGGTCAATTAGAGCAAGAACTGGAAGAAAATTCGTGGTTATTCGTTCCTGCTAACAAAGATGTTTTATTCTACACGGCTCCTGAGCAACGCTGGCATAAAGCGACGCAACTATTGGGTATCGACTGGACACAAATTTCAGAACAGGATGGACATGCCTAGATATGAAGGATGATTCCCCCAAACACAGTTTGCCCGATAATCAGCAAAACGTCGCACAACATCTTCAAAGATTTTTAGCATTTGATTTTGGTGAAAAACGAATTGGAGTTGCTACTGGACAACGTATCGTCAGTAGTACCCAGGCTCTAAAAGTTATAAAAGCCGTTAATGATCAACCCGATTGGAAACAAGTAGCCGAGATTATTGACGAATGGAAAGTCGATGCTTTTGTAGTTGGACTACCGCTGAACATGGATGGCACCGAACAGGCCATTACCGATAAAGCGAAAAAATTTGGACAACGCTTACATGGCAGGTTCGGATTGCCGCTATTTTTCCACGACGAACGACTTAGCTCGGCAGAAGTCCGAGAATATCTTTTTGAGCTCGGCGGCTATAAAAAAATAAAAGATAACGACTTGGATGCTTTTGCTGCGGAACTAATTCTCAAAAGTTTTTTTGAAACCATAGGCTAATCAAATCTAGTCATTTCTGACTTACACCTCACGCTTTTTACCCGAAATCCTAGCTTATTTTTTACCCATGCGCTACTCTAGAAATAGTGCGCAGAATCAAGTACAAGGATCGAGCAAAAAGCAATGTTGGATAAATTCGCGAAAGATAAAAAGTTACTATGGGGATTTCTTATCCTGCTGTGGCTAAATTTTGTTATTTTTGCCGCAACATCTTATTATCTACAACAAAAAAACTTGATTAAGACTGCCATAGAACAGTTACAGATAAAAACTGAAATTAGCGGCAGTACTTTTGATGAATGGATGCAGTCTCGTTCGTCCATAGTAACTTCATTAGCGGAAGAAATAGCTCAGCTGGAACCTGAGCAGCGTAAAAACATTCCGCAGGATTATTTTATTCGTATCGCTAACTCTCAGCTGTTCGATTTTTTGGGTTATGGCCTAGAAGATGGCTTTTACCTTTCCAATCCTTGGCAAGTTCCAGCTGACTATCTTCCAAAAGATCGTCCTTGGTATGAGCAAAGCAAAAAAGCCCTGCGCCCCACTATTTCGGATCCTTATTTAAGTGTCGAAGATGGAATCAGTACATATGTCGCTTTCACCTCTCCGATCATTGCCAAAGGAAACTTCACCGGTGTCGTATCTGGTGACGTTAGTTTTGATCGTATCTATCAGCAAATTATTTCTACAAAAACAGGATATAAAGGACGCTTTAATTTAATTGATAGAATGGGCAATATTGTCTTAAAAAAAGCTGAGAATACCGAATCAAAATTCTTTAGCTCATCAATAACTAAAGCGGAATTAACCTCGTCATTAAATCCGCAAAAAGCGAATCACTATATATCTCATGACAAAATTTTTGCATTTTATCCATTGCAACTCAATAACTGGTGGCTAGCGGCTGAAATTGATAAACATTTAGTGTTAGCACCTGCTTATGATGAATTACGCAATATCCTTTTATTTTTTGTACTAATTGCTTTAACCACTTATTTACTGCAAAGAATTTATTCTTCACGAGTATATCGTCCCATCATCAAACAACTGAAAACTGACTGGCAAACAGAGTTACCTACAAAAAATTCTTTTATGGAAGGTATTCATCAATTAACACGTTCACCAATTTCTTTCGGATTATTGGTGCTTATGCAGTATGAAGAAATATCATCTTTTCTTGCTAAACATGGCAAGCAAGACATTGCAGACATTAATAAACAAACTTTGCAACGATTAAAAAATGTTTTTGGTAAAGATTTAATTATTGGCTCAATTGCCCATAACCAAATTGCTGCATTTATCCCCATGCGAAAGAAAACATCTCGTGAATATTTAGCTCGTAAATTGCAACAGCTTGACGTGGTATTAAATTCACCTTTTGTCTTAAAGGGACAAGAATTATTATTACCGATACGTTTCGCAACCGCTCGTTATCCTAACGACGGGAATAGCTATGACATTATCAACAAAGCGCATATTGCACTAGCAACCCTTGAGCAAAGCAAGGCAAACTACAGCAGTTATCATACTCAGTCATCTGAACTTTTACAGAAAAAATCGGACATGCTGCAAGCACTACATCAAGCACTTAACAATGATGAGTTGCACCTAGTTTATCAACCTCAAATTAATTGCCGCAATGACTCTTTGTTCGGTGTTGAAGTATTGGCACGATGGAACTCTGCAAAACTGCAAAAAACGATTCCGCCTCAAATATTTATCAAGCTTGCTGAAGACAACCACTTAATTCGTGATTTTTCTCGGTGGTTACTGCATAAACTGTTCAGTCAGATTGCTCAATGGCAAGAAAATAATATCAAGCTACCACGATTTGCCCTAAATTTATCAAGCTATAACTTGCACGATAGCATTTTTATGCAGGATTTTTATCAGTTAATCATGCAATATAAAATTGATCCCAAGTTATTAGAAGTTGAAATCACTGAGCATGTGGCAATAGAAACCTTCCCTAAACAAAACAATCCTTTGTTAGATTTACGCAACCAGGGAATATCCATATCAATTGACGATTTTGGAACAGGCTATTCATCATTGTCTTATCTCAAACAGCTTCCGATCAACACAATTAAAGTCGATCGTATGTTCATTAAATCGCTACCTGACAGTCAACATGACGCGGCCTTATGTAAAGCTATCATTGATATTAGTCTCGAGTTTGATTTGCGGGTTATTGCTGAAGGCGTAGAAACTCAAGAACAGGTCAATTTCCTGCGCGCTCATAACTGCTACCTTATGCAAGGTTATTTATTTGCTAAACCAATGAGCGCAGAGGAATTTGCAATATATTTAACCAGCAATTAATGATGTTTATTTAAAAAAAGCCCAGTAAACACTGGGCTTTTAATAAGCAACATAGTTAGAACATATTGGCTGGCCGATCATCATCCATCTCAACCATCAAACCTTCGGTGCTACCCGCCAAATCATCAGCATCTTTTTCATGCAATTTAATACGCAAGCGAAGATCATTGGCAGAATCAGCATGCAGCAGTGCATCTTCATAAGTGATTTCACCAGCCACATACAGATCGAATAAAGCTTGGTCAAAGGTTTGCATCCCTAAATCGCGTGAACGTCCCATCAGCTCTTTTAATAAATGCACCTCACCTTTACGAATATGATCAGAAATGAGCGGGGTGTTAATCAAAATCTCGACTGCGGCTCGACGACCTTTGCCATCAACAGTAGGAACCAGTTGTTGTGCAATAATAGCTCTGACATTCATCGATAAATCCATCAAAACACGCTCATGTTCTTCTTTAGGGAAGAAGTGAAGAATACGATCTATCGCTTGGTTGGCATTATTCGCGTGCAAGGTACATAAACATAAATGTCCAGTTTCTGCGAAAGTAATGGCATTAGCCATCGTGTCCTGTGAACGAACCTCACCGATCAGAATTACATCGGGAGCCTGACGCAAAGTATTTTTCAAAGCCACTTCAAAAGACTCTGTGTCTATCCCCACTTCACGCTGAGTAATAATACATTGATCATGACGATGAACGTACTCAATAGGATCTTCTACTGAAATAATATGACCTGCCGAATTACGATTTCGGTATCCGATCATGGCCGCTAGAGAAGTCGATTTGCCCGTTCCTGTCGCGCCCACGAAAATGATAATTCCGCGCTTCTTCATTACCAAATCATTCAAAATACTTGGAATACGTAACTCTTCAGTGGTCGGGATTTTAGTTTCAATACGACGCACTACCAAACCTGGCTGGTTGCGCTGATAAAAAGCACTGGCACGGAAACGTCCAATATTCTCCAAGCTAATTGCGTATTGACACTCTTTCTTTTCTTCAAACTCTTTTTTCTGCTTCTCGGTCATGGAAGAATGAATCAGTTCTTCCACTTGCGATGGAGTCAACATTGACTTAGTTACTGGGCGAATTTTGCCGTGCATCTTAATACAAGGTGGCCGATGAACAGTCACAAACAAATCCGAGCCCTTATTATCCATTAATGCTTTTAATAACGGTTTAATATCCACTCGTCACTCCTAGAACTGTTCTTTATCTTTTGCTTTCAAGCGTGCATCTGCACGAGAAACTACGCCTTTAGATACTAGCTGTTTCAAGCTGTGATCTAAAGTCTGCATACCTAATGACATACCCGTTTGCATCGCTGAATACATTTGTGCAATTTTATCTTCACGGATCAAGTTACGAATCGCTGGTGTACCAATCATAATTTCATGAGCAGCCACACGCCCACCACCATTGCGCTTTAATAGCGTTTGGGCGATTACAGCTTGTAATGACTCCGATAGCATTGATCGCACCATCGCTTTCTCGCCCGCAGGGAACACGTCAATCACACGGTCAATGGTTTTTGCGGCAGAGGTGGTGTGTAAGGTACCAAATACCAAGTGCCCTGTTTCTGCCGCCGTTAACGCCAAACGAATGGTTTCGAGGTCACGCATCTCACCCACCAGAATGATATCAGGATCTTCACGCAACGCTGAACGCAAGGCATTGGAGAAACTGTGAGTATCACGATGCACTTCACGTTGATTGACCAAACATTTTTTAGATTCATGAACAAATTCAATCGGGTCTTCAATAGTCAAAATATGCTCATGTTTATGGTCATTAATAAAATCCATCATTGCCGCTAAGGTTGTCGATTTACCCGAACCAGTTGGCCCAGTCACTAACACCAATCCACGTGGTTCCATTGAAATATCTTGGAAAATTTTCGGCGCATTTAAATCATCCAGAGTTAAAACTCGTGATGGAATGGTACGAAATACCGCCGCACGACCACGATTTTGCACGAACGCATTCACACGAAAACGCGCTACATCCTTGATTTCAAAAGAAAAGTCCGCTTCAAGAAATTCTTCATAGTCCTTTCGTTGTTTATCGTTCATAATATCGTAAATCAACGAATGGACTTCTTTGTCCTCAAGCGGTGGAACATTGATTCGGCGAACATCACCATCTACACGAATGAGTGGAGGCATACCCGCCGAAATATGCAAATCCGATGCATTATTCTTTACACTAAAAGCTAAAAGCTCTGTAATATCCATATGTTAGCCCCCATACCTAATATTTATTCTGACATTTATTGATTATGACTAGCATAGCCTTTCAACTAGAAGATCTGCAACAAGAAATCGCAAAAACCTGCGCTAAACGTCAGATTTTTAAGCACAATGTGCGTTTAATCGCGGTCAGTAAGCGTCATTCAGGCGAAAAAATCCGCCAAGCTTACCAAGCGGGACAAAAAGCCTTTGCGGAAAACTTTGTTCAAGAAGGCATTGAAAAAATACAACAATTGTCAGATCTAGACGTTGAATGGCACATGATTGGCGCCATTCAAAGCCGTAAATGCAAAGATATTGCCGAACATTTTGATTGGGTGCAAAGCGTAGATCGACTCAAAGTTGCCCAAAAGCTCTCTCAAGCTCGAACTCCTGAGCGCCCCCCTCTTCAGCTCTGTATTCAAGTAAATTTGTTTAATGAACAACAAAAAGCTGGATTAGAGGCCAAGGCCGCATTACAACTTGCCGAGCAAATACAAGCCTTGCCTAATGTACAGTTGCGTGGAATCATGGCTTTACCTCCCAAGCAAACTGCCCCTCAAGCTCAAAAGCAACAATTTGCGGAGATTTACGCTTTATATCAACAATTAGCGGCACGTTATCCGAACATAGATACCTGTTCGATGGGTATGTCGGGTGATTATCAAGCTGCAATTGAACAAGGTAGCAGTATGATCCGAGTTGGCACAACTATATTTGGTGCGCGGGATTAGCTTTGTTATGCTACCCCCTAATTCTAACTCTATTCAAAAAACGTTCTCACGATGATTAAAACTCACCAAGCCGTTAACACTCAAGCCGCAGACCATCAAGCCGCGAACGATGTGACTGATAGCCCTTTGCAGGATCTAACGATTGGCTTCATCGGTGCAGGTAATATGGCCACCAGTATTATTTGCGGTCTTGTTTCCAGCGGGCTCAGCGCTGATAAGATTTTTGTCAGCAACCCATCGCCAGACAAATTAAATGCGCTTGCTAAGCGATTCGAAACACTCAATACCAGTCGTGATAATCAATGGGTGGCAAAACAAGCGGATGTGCTGGTGATCGCAGTTAAACCACAAAAAATTGCCCAAGCCTGCGCAGGCTTTACAACCCTTGATTGGGATAATAAATGCGTCATATCTGTCGCCGCGGGTGTGACTTGCAACAGTTTACAGCAATTAACCCGCCCACAAGTCGCAATCATTCGTAGCATGCCTAATACACCAGCAACGATTGGTTATGGTGCAACAGGACTCTTTGCCAATACTTACGCCAGACAAATAGATAAGGGTATTGCCGAGGCAGTTTTCAACTGCGTAGGCTCTAGCATATGGGTTGAAAAAGAATCCTTAATGGATGTGATCACGGCCATTTCTGGTAGTGGCCCAGCCCACTACTTTTTATACCTTGAGTCAGTGATTGAAGCTGCGATTAGACATGGGCTAGATCCTGATATTGCGCGTCAACTGGCGACACAAACGGCTTTGGGAGCTGCCGCATTGGCACAACAAAATACAAACATTGAAATTCAGCAGCTGCGCCACAATGTTACTTCTCCAGGAGGAACAACTGCAGCTGCAGTTGAAGTATTAATTGAAAAAGCCTTGCCGCAAACTATTGCTGATGCCATCACCGCTTCGGTGAATCGTGGGCAGCAACTAGCAAAAATTGCTGAAAGTGACCTTAATGCGCAGTTAAAATCTACAAAAAGTAGCTAACTGCAACAAAACTAACCATAACTACGGGCAAAACCATGAGCGCTTTATTTACCTTGTTGGAACACATCATTAATCTTTTCGCCATGATTTTCTTGGTGCGTATGTTATTGCAGTTAGCCAGCGCCGATTTTTATAACCCCATCGCTCAGTTTGTCCATAAAGTTACAGGTCCTATATTAGAACCTTTGCGCAATCTAGTTCCGGACATAGGTAAATTCAGTCTAGCTTCCTTGTTAGTTGTTATAATCATTATCGTCGCAAAGTTTATTATTTTTGGCTTAATCATTGGTCAGATGTTCCCCACTAATTATATGGTTTTTGGCAGTTTGGTTGGTTTAGCCTTCTCAAACGGCATGAGCATTGCTGGCTTACTGATGATAGCCATTAATTTATTACTCATCCTATTTGTGGCCTTGATGATCAGCAGTTTCATGGCAAATGGTCAGTATCATCCAGCAATCACCTTTTTCTACCAAGTAACACGTCCTTTGCTTAGCCCTTTACAAAAAATCATTCCACCGATTGCTGGAATTGATTTTTCACCCATGATTTTATTATTTGGTTTATTTTTCCTGCAAAACTGGCTACTCAACCTCGGTGGAAAACTACTGAGCTAAGCGGTAAAACCTTGAATTTCAGCTAATAGCTGTAACCAATCATGGCTTCAAACAGTCTAAAAATGAAACATTTAGCATTTTTTGCTATCTTATTACTATAGGTCACCCTCCAGATGACAACCATTGGTTACTGAAAATGAGGTCTGTTATGAAACTATCATCACACCATATTAAGCGCCGTATACCACTTTCGTTGATGTTTCCTGTTGTTATGGCTATGTCGCTGGTGACTTCAGCGCACGCGGCAGAGAAGAAGGTTGATGATTTTATTATCTATTATAACGCCTTCAACAGTTCCTTTTTACAACCTGCGGTCGCCCGCACTTACAAAATCCCGCGCAGCGGATTGACTGCTGTCTTGAACGTTTCGGTACATAAGGACAATCCTGAAGACCACACTAGTCAGGCGCTCAGCGCCAATGTTCAAGGTCGCGTTAAGAATGCAATTGGCCAATATGAGGACTTAGCCTTCCGCGAAATAAAAGAAGATAATGCCATTTATTACCTCGCTGATTTTCGCTTTCGTAATAAAGAAGCAACCGATATTGAGTTTTTCGTGCGCATTCCAGGCCGAGAAAAACCGATTATGATTTCTTTTGACCAAAAATTTTACGCCAACTAGTGATAGTTACCTCTGAGCACAATTAGTCCTCTAGACCACTGATTACTTAAGTTTGTATCGGTTATTGCTTGAAAATATCGCGTATCATAGTGATGTGTGCTGACACGCACAGGGAAAAGGGTGGACTACCCCTATTGTCTCCTCCTGCACCCGACTCCATTCAAGCGGCTTTAGCCGCTTTTTTTATGACATGCAATAATTTCACCGATCCTTATATGCCTTTATGATTATCCTTTCGCTATAATAGGCTTTTATCAGCAATTGCTATTCTCATGAAAAAAATCGTTCTGGCATCCGGCAACCAAAAGAAAGTCAAAGAACTCACTGAGTTACTCGCGCCTTTTAACTATCAAATTATTCCGCAGACCGAACTTGGCGTTGCTGATGTGCCTGAAACGGGCACTACCTTTGTTGAGAACGCAATCATCAAAGCTCGCCATGCTGCCGAAGTGACTGGATTGCCTGCAATTGCCGATGATTCAGGCATAGAAGTCGATTACCTGAAAGGCCAACCAGGGATTTACTCGGCTCGTTTCGCTCACATGAATGGTATTCAAACAGACGATCCTGATCAAGCCAATAACGATTTATTGGTTTCAAAGCTCGCTGGCGTTGCTACCGAGCAACGTACTGGTCGCTATCAATGTATTCTGGTGTTTATGCGCCATGCAGCAGATCCAACCCCGCTAATTTGTCATGGTGCTTGGGAAGGAAGAATTCTGGAGCAAGAAGTAGGACATGGTGGCTTTGGTTACGATCCATTGTTCTGGTGCCCTGAGCATCAATGCGCATCGGCTGAATTGACGCCTGAACAAAAAGCGGCCATTAGCCATCGCGGCAAAGCCTTGCGCCAGCTGATGCAGCAGATAGAAAACTACCTATAATGCTCATTAATCCACCATTATCGCTCTACGTACACATCCCTTGGTGCGTGCGCAAATGTCCCTATTGCGACTTCAATTCACATGGTTTTAAGCATGACTCGCAAGTCCTACCCGAAGACCAATACATTGACCGTTTATTACGCGATCTTGAGCTAGAACTACCCGCTGTTTGGGGCAGAAGGTTGCATAGTATCTTTATTGGTGGCGGTACTCCGAGTCTATTCAGCCCGCAAGCAATAGATAAACTGCTCAGTGGTATTCGCGCGCTAATACCTTTTGAAGGTGATATCGAAATTACCATGGAAGCTAATCCAGGCACTTTTGAAGCCGAAAAGTTTGCTGGATTTCGCCACGCTGGGGTTAATCGATTGTCTATCGGGGTACAAAGCTTTAACCCAAACCACTTAAAAGAACTCGGTCGTATTCACGATCCTGATCAAGCAATCGCTGCTGCTGAATTTGCTCAGCAAGCTGGCTTTAAGAGTTTCAATCTCGATTTGATGCACGGTTTGCCTAATCAAACACTAAAGCAAGCACTTACTGACCTTGAAATAGCTATAAAAATAGGGCCCCAGCACCTCTCTTGGTATCAACTCACCATAGAGCCAAACACTCTTTTCTATCAACAACCCCCTCAGTTACCGCAAGACGAATTGTTATGGGATATTCAAGAGCAGGGCGCTTTAATGTTAGCCAAGCATGGTTATCAGCAATACGAAATTTCAGCTTACGCCCAAGCTCCTTCGATGCGATCACAGCACAATTTGAATTATTGGCAGTTTGGTGATTATCTGGGTATTGGCGCTGGCGCACATGGAAAAATTACTCGCCTTGACTTAAACCAGATTCAACGAACTCACAAAGCTCGCCACCCCAACGACTACCTAAACAATGATTGGTCGCAAGTACGCAACATTCAAGCGATTGCAAAAGATGAGCTTGCCTTTGAATTTATGCTCAATGCTTTGCGCCTTATTGATGGTGTTCCGCACCAGCTCTTCTCCCAACATACTGGTCTTCACAGCCAAACCATACAACCGATCATCGCACAAGCAATACAAGATGAATTACTACAAGACGAGCCCGATAGGATCGGGCCTACTCAAAAAGGCAGTTTGTTCCTAAACGAGCTTTTGCATAGGTTTATTGATCCCGTGAATGATTTAGACAAAGATAAATCCTCAATTCCAATCACCAATCTATAGTTATGGATCATCAAAAGCTTACAGACTTTCATTGTCCAAAATGCGGCCAAATCATGGAAAAGGGCTACATCGCTGGACATTGGACACGACTACGCTGGACGACCAAAGCCAACACAAAGACCATCTTCGCAGGAACACCCTTAACCAAAAAAATTGACTTCATGAATGCCCCTACAATCAGCGCAACTCGATGTAATCAATGCAAAATCGGTATGTTTAGCTACGACAATTAAACCTGAACGTGTTTTTCTTACAATGTATCAAATTGTAAAATTTCTCGACACTTAGCTAGAAAATCTATATCTTCTATGCAATATTGCATCACTTAGATCGTTTTTTAAGCAAACAAACGTTTATTTATATGTATAGCAGCGAAGAGCATTCACACATTTTCAATGCGCTACTGTCGTCAGCTCCGGCGATTGTGGGCGTAAAAGACGTGTTCGGCCGCTATTTGGTCGTTAACGATCAATACAGTCGTTTGTTTGGCTCAGAACTTAGCAGCTTTATCGGCAATACTGCCGCAGATCTATTGCCGCAAGATTTGGTGGACACCATTCAACAGGATGATCTAGAAGTGATCATGACTGGCAAAAATGTCGTGGTAGAACAAAGTGTCATGGTTAATAACGACAAACGCACTTTTTTGACCATTAAATTCCCAATCCGCGATGCCGATAATAATGTATTTGCAACTGGCGTGATCGCAACTGACATCACAGAGCGTAAGCGTATCGAAATCGCGCTTGAGCAAGCTAATCAAGAACTTGAGCAAAAGGTTCATGAGATTAGCATGCTCAAAGAAGAGTTGTACAAACAAACCATTCGCGATCCGCTGACCACATTATTTAATCGACGCTACCTTGATGACGCACTAGAGCGCGAAATGCGCAATGCCGATAAGGAAGGAGCTCCATTATCGTTGGTATTGATCGATTTGGATAATTTCAAAAAATCGATCAATGACAAGCATGGCCATCCATTTGGTGATCAAGTGTTGAAAAACTTTGCCGATCTGCTCAAGTCACAAATGGCTCCACGCCAATTGGTTGGCCGCTTAGGTGGTGAAGAGTTTATGCTACTTTTGCCGCACACTAATGCGCAGCAAGCCTTTGAATTAACAGAAAAATTACGCCATCAATATGAAAATATGGCGCATCTACATGAAGGCGAAGCGGTGTATAATACCTTTTCCGCGGGTATCGCAGAATACCCCAAAGATGCCGATACTCTGCGTGCTTTTATTAAAGTGGGTGATGATGCCCTTTACGCCACAAAAGATGCCGGTCGCAATTGCACCATTATTTCTTCCAACAAAAGTTAATCCAAAATTTGCTAATACCCTTCATTTTGGGTATAAATCCAAACTCAAATAACGAACTTTATTATAAAAAGAGAAGGAAGCAATGAAACACATTTCAATTATTATCTGCATGTTATTATTGACCGCTTGTGGGCCACGAGAGACTGCCACGCAACAAGCAACAGCTCCAACGGCCAATACAGCTAAAACACAAACTCAAGTTGCCAATCAAGACAACCAACAAGTTCAAGTCTCCCACCACATTCGCTACAGAGACGAAGGTGTTATCGATTCAAGCATACTTGATGAATGCACTTTATTAGGCAGCCAACTTTCAGAGTCTTTTGCTCAGTACGCTGCTAAAAATGACTTATCTGCTCAACGACTAAACGAACTCAATATCAACGCCTCTGGTTATGTTTTTGATCTTGAGATATTAAATGCATTAAGTTCAGGCAATGCCTTTTTAGGCCATAGAAAGCAAGTAACCATAGGTGGTACTCTGTATAAAGATGGTCAAAAGGTTGATACCTTCAAAGCTACTCGTAACTCAGGTGGCGGCTTTTTTGGTGGCTTTAAGAGCTCTTGCGGTGTATTACACAGAACAGTTAACACCTTGGGAAGTGATGCAGCTGAATGGTTAAGAAAAAAAATCTAATCATTGACCATGGAAAAATAAAAAAGCCCTCAACGAGGGCTTATTTATACCTTACTAAACATTAAATCCCACACCCCATGCCCTAAGCGATGGCCTCTAGCCTCAAATTTAGTTAATGGACGCGAATCAGGACGCGGAACAAAGTCACCCGTCTCAGAAAGATTACTATATTCCTTCATAGGCGATAACACTTCTAACATATGTTCAGCGTAGTTTTCCCAGTCTGTTGCGAGATGCAAAACTCCACCTTTCTTCAACTTCTTATGCAGCTTCTTGCAAAATTCAATTTGTACAATACGACGCTTGTGATGCTTTTTCTTGTGCCACGGATCAGGAAAGAAAATTTGTATACGATCTAGGCTATGATCGGCAATACAATGATCAATGATTTCTACCGCATCATGGTGTATCACTCGCAAATTACTGAGCTCGAACTCTTCTGCCAACAATAGACAAGCGCCAACACCTGGCTTATGCACTTCGATACCAATAAAATCTTTATCGCGTTCTAGTGCCGCTTGCTCGGCCAAAGATTTGCCCATACCAAATCCTATCTCAAGCACTACTGGCGCTTGTCGATTAAAGATATGTTCAAAATCATAAGCTTGTGGCTGATACTCCAAGCCCATGGTTGGAAATAACTGCTCTAAAGCTCGTTCTTGGCCCTTAGTTAAGCGACCTTCACGCAGTACATAGCTGCGAATTTTACGCAAAGGTTTTGCGCTATCGTCTATCATTGTCATTTACGGATAACTCTCGGCTATAACTCATAGCTGGATATTATTGGTAGCCCAGCGTGGGCAAAAAATATACTAATTTCAATAAGCTACTGATGAAAGACTTATTTTACCACAATGTTAAAGATGGTAAGAGTAAATATAAAAGCGTTGCCAAAAAGTCGCTAAATCAGTAAGGTGGTCAGTTCGACTGGCATAAAAAAACATAGATAGAACAATAGGAGAGAAATAAGGAATGCCATTTCCTGATTTACCCAATGGACATGCACTTTTTGTGTTGCTTCTGACGGTTTTTGCTCTATTTTTGTTTCGTCGCGATGATATTCCTCTTGAAACATCTTGCGTCATCGTTTTGCTGATCCTGACAGTTGGCTTTACGCTCGTTCCTTTCCATAATTTCAACGGCCACTTAGAGCCAATGGAGTTTTTTAGTGGTTTTGGGCATGAAGCACTAGTAGCTGTTTGCGCCTTAATGGTTGCAGGACAAGGCTTAGTACGCACAGGAGCGTTAGAGCCAATTGGCCGATTTTTAGGGCGAATATGGAAATCTTCCCCCCTATTTTCTTTATTACTCACTCTGCTCATTGCTGGTATTTTAAGTGCATTTGTCAACAATACGCCGATCGTTGTCTTACTTTTACCGATTTTAATCAGCGTAGCCATTCGCGCCAACGCAAGTCCAGCAGGCTTATTAATGCCAATGGGCTTCGCTACCTTGTTAGGCGGTATGGCCACTACCATAGGCACCTCAACTAATTTATTAGTAGTTTCAGTAGCTGCAGATTTAGGCTTAGAAAAATTCGGCATGTTTGATTTCTTACTTCCAGCTTCAATGGCTGGTGGTATTGGAATCTTATATCTTTGGCTGGTTGCGCCTAAAATCATGCCAGAGCGCCAAGCTGTGATGAAAAACACCTCGCCGCGTATTTTTACTGCCCAACTACATATCTCTAAAGGTTCATTTGCTGACGGAAAAAAGCTGTCTGAAGTCATCCACAAAACCGAAGGCCAAATGAAGGTTATACGCATTCAGCGCGGCTCTGAATCCAGTATTATTCCCATGCCAGATGCCACTATCAAAGCTGGCGACAAGCTACGGGTCACCGACTCTCCTGATCGTCTCAAAGAATATGAGCAAGTATTGGGTGCAAAGCTATTCAAAGCAGGTAAATTCGTCGATGACGATCACCCGCTGACGGCAGAAAACCAACAGCTGTCAGAACTGGTGGTAACGCCTGGCTCACCATTAGCAGGTAAAACGTTAAAAGATATCAGCTTTATGGATCAATACGGTTTAGTAGCTATCGCCTTACATCGTGCTGATAAAGTTGTCGATATGCATAATAAAGGACTCGGTAAAGTCACTTTGCACGTTGGCGATGTGTTATTGGTGCAAGGTGGACAAAAAGAAATTGCCGAATTTAAAAAACGTGGTGATATTTTGATTTTAGACGCCACCACCGATCTACCTCGTTCGCACCGAGCGCCAAGAGCTTTAGCTATCATGGCGGGGGTGATTTTCTTTGCTGCAATTGGTTTATTGCCGATTGCGATCAGCGCCCTACTTGGCGCACTTTTAATGATTCTCACGCACTGTATTACTTGGCGTGATGCGCTCAACGCTCTGAGCGCACAAGTAGTTTTGATCGTCGCCTCCAGTTTAGCCTTAGGTATTGGTATGACCGAAACTGGGGCAGCAGAATATTTAGCACAAGCTTTCGTATCCGTGTTACACGGCACACCGCCAGTAGTCATTTTAAGTGGCCTTATGTTGTTGCTTGCCATCCTAACCAATGTGGTTTCCAACAACGCGGCGGCGGTTATTGGAACGCCAATCGCAGTTAGTGTGGCAACTCAATTAAACTTGCCGCCAGAGCCTTTTGTTATCGCAGTTTTGTTTGGTGCCAACATGAGCTTTGCCACACCAATGGCCTATAAAACCAATCTATTGGTCATGAACGCTGGGGGTTATAAATTCTCAGACTTTGTTAGAGTAGGAGTGCCACTGGTGGTGATAATGTGGATCAGTCTATCTATTATTCTACCGATTATGTACGACTTCTAACTCAAGTTTCTTAGATTCATGAATAGTTCCATGAAGAGCCCCATGAAAAATTCTATGAAAGGCTGGCAAGCATCTACTTTTGCACAAAAAGTCATTGATTATTATGAACAACATGGACGTAAACACCTACCTTGGCAAGGCACTCGTGATGCTTACAAAATTTGGCTTTCAGAAATCATGCTACAGCAAACTCAAGTCGCCACCGTAATTCCTTATTTTGAAAAATTTATTCAATATTTCCCAACGGTTGAAGCACTAGCAGAAGCTGATAACGAGCTAGTGATGCATTTGTGGAGTGGACTTGGTTACTACAGTCGTGCTCGCAACCTCCATAAAGCAGCGAAGATGGTCATCCAGCAATTTGATGGCCAATTCCCACAAACCACCCAACAACTTGAACAACTACCTGGGGTAGGGCGTTCCACAGCAGGAGCTATTGCAGCATTTGCTTATCAACAACCAACCGCCATTTTAGATGGAAATGTAAAGCGCGTATTAGCCCGTTGTTATGCGATACAAGGTTGGCCAGGAAATGGGCAGGTGCTCAAAGAGCTATGGAGTAGGGCAGAGCAGAATACTCCTAGCAAAAGTACAGATAAATACAACCAAGCCATGATGGATCTTGGTGCAATGGTTTGTACTAGAACTAAGCCGAAATGCGACATTTGCCCTCTAGCGACTAAGTGTCTCGCACATCAGCATAACATTATCGATCAGTGTCCGGGCAAGAAACCCAAAAAAGCACGCCCCAGCCAATCCACTTACTGGCTGATATATATTCGTGATGGTAAAGTCTTACTCGAAAAACGTCCGCCAAGTGGTATTTGGGGAGGGCTCTGGTCTTTTCCCGAAAAAGAACAAATCACAGATCTAGAAGTTAGCCATGAATTAGAACCTATTCTGCATAAATTTAGCCACTATGATCTACACATCCAACCTTTATTAGTGGACAATAGTCCCCATATAAACAACAGCTTGCAGATTAACGAAAGTAATAATAATGACTGGTTTGAGCTGCAGCGGCTTGCAGACATAGGGCTACCAGCCCCCGTCAGCAAATTATTACAACAACTGGCTAGTCAATAACTGTGTGCATTGACCAAATTTTTACCCAATAGGAAATTGCTATGTCGAACGATAGCCCTCGTACAGTTTTTTGCCAAAAGCTTCAAAAAGAAGCTGAAGGCTTAGCTTTTCAAACCTACCCAGGCGAGTTAGGTGAACGAATTTTCAACAATATCTCTAGTCAAGCATGGCAAATGTGGCTTAGCCACCAAACCATGATGATCAACGAAAAACGCCTGAGTCTGATTGACCCACAAGCTCAAAAATATCTAGCAGAACAAATGGAAAAATACCTGTTTGGCGGTGACTACGAAAAGCCTGAAGGCTATGTACCCCAAGATCAGCAATAAATTGCCAAAAAATCTCTCTTAGGGGCTTGACTTAAAGCCGATCAATCGGTTTAATACGCGTCCATTGGCTTGGTAGCTCAGTTGGTAGAGCGGAGGATTGAAAATCCTTGTGTCGGCAGTTCAATTCTGCCCCGAGCCACCATTATTCAAAAGCCCGCATTTAGCGGGCTTTTTTTATTTAGCCAATACTCAAAACGACTCTCTTTGCCATTGAAAATGCTTTCTTTTCATCATAGTAAGCGGCTTCATTAATAAAAGCGATATAACATTCTTCACCCTCATACACTATATCGCTTCCATCGAATAACTTGAAAATTGCGTCTTGAGTTTTCAATAAACCAAAATCACGATCTTGGATATTATCATGCACCATACCGATGATATTGCCTTGGCTATCTTGCGGTAAATACATCACATCAAAATATTTATAGACTTCAAGACTAGATGAACTGACTGGTAACTCTTGCTTGTTATAAGCTTCTATAAAATTAAGGACATGTGTTGTTGCTTGCTCTGTTTGTTCAAATATCTTATGTCGTAAACTACCTTGCGGTGTTGCACCCACTTCAATCAAAATATGACGTGGCGCAATGCTCATTAAGAAATGATGATCAGGGAGTTGCTCCCACGTAATAGTTACATTATCCATTCTTTGTTGCACATAATCCGCTAACTTCAAATGAAAAGGATCATCGTTAAGCAAGACAAGATTAACACCCATTGGCGCTGTTGAAGTATGTAAATCCACAATAAAATCTACTCGGCTATTTCCTTTTGGTCCAAGCTGCTGATTAATCTCTTTGGCGCGTTGATTTTCATAACCAAGTAGCGAGTTATTGCTTAAGTCTTCAATCTTAAACGATCTATTCAAATCACAATCTATATACCGCTTGTTGGCGGCTACAGCTTCAGAGTTGGCTGTTAACAATTCAATAGAGAAATCATATCCTTGCAACAGTTCAACAAAGTTCTGATATTTTTTTATTAAATAAACACCTGTAATTTCATTACCATGTGTTCCGCCAACAATAGCGACATGTCTTATTGGCTGATGTTTACTACTCATAAGGCAACTCTATTTTTTTATTTCTGCGATTTTTTATTTCTACGATATTGCTCGCGCCATAACCAGGGCTCAAGTCTTTGGCTTTCAGGCAATGCCCACAAGCCTTTCTTTTCATCACGCGCTTGCTTTTGAATATAACGTAATTTGTAATCATTACTGTAGCGCCACACCCATGCTGAGCCTGATTCAATCATTAGTTTATTTACCGAATACTGCTCCAAGGACTGCTTATCAACAAGTATAATATCCACCAAGCGCCGCCCATAGCGATCCGTTTCTAACCCTTTTAATTTGAATGTTTGATCTTGCAATAGCTGGCGCAAAAAATCCCGCGACTGTTCTGCATAGGGTTGTTGCTTTTCTGGAGCATCAATATCACGCAAGCGCACAATAAAAGTCTCACCCTGTTCACAACAAATGACTACACTATCGCCATCTTGAACAAACTCAGCTTGATATTCGCCATTGGCTCTCTCACAACCATTTATTGCCAACGCCAAAAAGAAAATAATAACAACTTTTTGCATAATGATTATACGACTTCTTCATTATCCTTATGGTCATTAACTGAGGCTTTGACTAGATTAACTTTGGGTAAAGTTGCAATAGAAGAAATCAATAGTCCTGTTACTAATGAAATACCAATAATAACCATGTTAAACGCGGTCTCGAGACCGCCTATAATGTCGTGTTCCAGCAATGCAGTCAGGCTCTTAAACCCAATACTACCTGGAACTAGAATAATGAAACCAGGCATCATGATTGCCGCTGTTGAAACCTTCCTGATTCGGTGCGCTAAATTAGCAAACAAGCCGACCGATAAAGCGCCGATAAAAGCACCTGTTGCAGGCCCCATTTGTTGGACACCCCAGCGTGAAATAAAATAGGCGGATAAAGTTGCCACGATGATCCAAGGTAACTCTTTCCAACGCGACTGGAACAGCACCATAAATGACCATGACGTTGCTACCAACGCTACCCATAGAGTCCAGTTAGGCAAAGCGACCAATTCAATTCTTTCGGTTAATGGAAACAAATAATTGGCTAACTGGCTACCAATAGCCACACCAAATGTCATCTGAATGAAGATCATACCTGCGCCTAATAAACGCGCAGTACCCGATACTAAGTTTTGCGTTGCCAATTCAGCCATAGCAATAGTCAACATCATGCCCGGCACAAGAATAATAATACCTGCAACAATAGGAATATAAGTCGAATGTAAACCAAGCCATTGATTACAGGCAAAAGAAATAATCGAAGCAAAAAAAGCGCACAAAGCAGGCATCAAATTAGACACAGTTTCAGAGCGTGGGCCGCCAAGGTTCACTAAAAATCCTACCAGTAAACCAATCACCGACGCGGTTAATACTTCTTGCCACCCACCATTAAATATTCTGGCGATAGAAGCTGAGACTAAAGAAAAGCAAAAGATCATCCAAAAGTTATTATGTACCGGTTGTGATTTTGCTATCTCGGTTAATTCATTAGCACCTTGTTGCGTAGTAAGGCCTCCCTCAATAACTTTCTCTGCGACTTCCATAGTGCGACGCAACTTATCGACATTGACCTCTCCTGAATTGGAGCGAATGACATAAGTACGCGGTTTTTCTTCTTCATCTTCCTGCATAAAAGTCATAGTGATGCTGGTCGGTACAGCAATGATCTGCAATCCATAACCTAATTGTTCAGCAACAGTAGTCACCAATCTTTCCAGCTCATAGGTAGGCACGCCATAAGTATGCAACGCCTTAACCAATCGCAACATGAACCCCACAGGTTCTTGACGATCGGGAAAGTTTGGCACCATATCTAAACGGCGCTCACTCAATGATTCTGGTATTTGCTCTATCATGACAATGGCTTAATGGTTTCAATAAGTTAAGATTAAATCGCTCCGCTACATGCTACCCTTTTTTGCTCCTCTATAACACTTTTTGTAACAACTTTTAGTGATATGTCAAAGCGGCTAACTATTGAAAGCAATCCTGATTAGGCATAGTATTGAAAATATTGGACATATAGCACCCTGTTCAGCGTAAACATTAGAACTAACCAAGTATCAGCAAGGTAACCATGAGCAAGACAATTCGTCACATTTTACTGATCACAGCGATGTTAAGCATGGCTTTGGTGGGTATTGCTCATGCGAATGCTCCGTCACATGATTCTACCGAGTGTACGATTTGTATATACCAGCCCAACACTGATTTCCATAGTGCGCCTGGCGCATTGGTGATCACCGAATCGTTTACCTTTGCCGAGCAATCGCCAGCATGGGCAACACCTGTTGTTGCTAAGCAAACTATCAGCCCTTTCTTCGGTCGCGCCCCTCCTATTTCTGCATAAACACTAATTAAATCAAGCTTTTATTTTTTACCAATCTCAACGTTTTTCGTTGGGCTTTTGAACTATGCAGGAATTTATTAATGAAAAACAATATTTTTTCACGTTCACTAACTGCGTTATTAGTCAGTGGGCTTTTAACCAGTACAGCTATAGCAGAAAGCAAAAAATTATCAGGTAAGGTTTTGGATGAAACAGGCCAACCCATTGCCAATGCTACCGTACATATTCGTTCCCTTAACCAAGAAGTGACCACCAATAGCGAAGGTCAATTTGAGTTTTCTGAGCTTGAAGAAGGACGCTATGTATTAGATGTTGAAGCACCTAATCACGGCCATATTAACCAATCTGTTCGTCATGATGGTAGCCAACAAACCCTTACCGTTAGTCATAACAATGCTGAAACCATTGTTGTAACTGGCAATCCTTTAGAACACTCAAGTTTAGAAATGGCATCACCATCGGTGATCATTACAGGTGATGAGCTAATCAAAAACCGCGGTGCCAATATTGGTGAAACCCTTGCCGAAGTACCTGGTATCAACTTATCTAGCTTTGGGGTTGGTGCAGGTCGTCCAGTAATTCGAGGGCAACAAGGCAATCGGGTTACCGTATTAAGCAATAATACTTCAACTCAAGATGCATCGAATGCTAGTCCTGATCACTGGATCGCGGCAGAACCACTACTGGCCAAACGCATTGAAGTGTTAAAAGGCCCCGCTACTTTGCTATACGGTGGTGAAGCCGTCGGTGGCGCCGTTAATGTTGTAGATAATAAGATACCTACCTCAGTACCTGAGGGTGTTGAGGGTGGCATAGAAGTTCGCTTAGGTGATTCAGCTACTGGTGAGCGCTCAATTATAGGGACTCTAACTACCGCAGCTGAATTGGAAAAAGGCTCTCTTGCTTTTCACATAGACGCCTTTGACTCTAAAACCGACCCTATAGAAATTCCTGGTTATGCCGAATCATTCAGGCTTCGTCAGCTGGAAGAGGCAGAAGGTGAAGTTGAGCATGAAGAAGAAGCCTTTGGCGTTTTAGAAAACAGTGATACCAAAACCCAAGGTGGCAGTCTTGGTTTTTCTTATATCACTGATGCTGGCTATTGGGGAATATCTTATACTGACTTTGATCGCAACTATGGTTTACCTGGTCACGCAGAACATCATGAAGAAGAAGGTGAAGAGCATGCAGAAGAGGAACATGGTGAAGAAGCCATTCGATTGGATCTACGTCAAAAACGTTGGGATTTAAAAGGTCAGTGGAACGATCCCTTCGACGGTTTCCAACACTTGAAGATAAGCTTTGCTAAAACCGACTATGAGCATCAAGAAATCGAAGGTGATGAAATAGGCACTACTTTTACCAATTCAGCCAACGACGCTCGCTTAGAGTTAGTGCATGAGTCTTGGTCAGGTTGGCAAGGTGCATTTGGGATACAATTCTCGGATAGTGACTTTGCCGCGATTGGTGATGAGTCTTTTATTCCTACATCAAACACAAAGAAATACGGCCTGTTCTGGCTAGAAGAAAAGGACGTGGGCAATTGGCATACTGAGTTAGGTATCCGTTTTGATCGACAAGAGTTAAGCACTGCTAATTTTGGCTCGCGCGATGATAGTGCCTTTAGTTTTGCTGCTGGTACCGTTTGGCATTTTAGTGAAAACTGGTCTCTACCCATTAACTTCGCACGCGCGCAACGCATTCCTCAAGTTGAAGAATTATTGTCGAATGTTGGTAATGATGAAGAAAGCTATGTTCCACATTTAGCCACACTCACTATTGAGGTAGGTAATTCAGAGCTTGATAAAGAAACAGCTCAAAACCTTGATATTGGTTTGCGCTACCATACCGATAATGTGCATGCTTCGGTTGCCGTTTTTCATAACCGTGTAAACGATTTTATCTATCAGCAATTAGTTGAAGAAGAGCATGCAGGAGAAGAAGAGCACGAACATGAGCTGCCAATTTTGCAATACGCCCAACAAGATGCAATTTTTGAAGGCGTTGAAGCTGAAATTGACTGGACCTTTGCTGATAAGGGTAACAGCTTTTGGAAAGCAGGATTATTTGGTGATTACACTCATGCAGAATTTGATAATCCAACAGGTGCTTATATTCCGCGCCAACCAGCCAAACGCTTTGGTGCAACGCTAGGTTTTGAGTATGGTGATTTTGCTGCTGATCTTAAAGCCATTAAAGTTGCCAGCCAAGATAAAATATCACAAGGTGAGTTAGCAACCGATGGCTACAATTTGTTGAATCTTAATATTGGCTACAACCTCTATTTCGATAATGCTGACCTGCTATTGTTCTTGCGTGGGCAAAATCTATTGGACGAGGAAATTCGTGATCATGCCTCATTCTTAAAAGATCGTGCGCCTCGTACAGGCCGCTCATTGACCGCAGGATTTAGATTAACCTTCTAATCAAAATACTTTAAAAACCTTCAAAATCAAAAGGTTGTGCGCTATGCTTGGCTCACAACCTTTTTTATTGGACGAATAGCAAGGATAATAGATGCCAAGAAAAACCATGAAGCTTCCAATAAGTATTGTGGCTGCCAAAGGTGGTTATTGTGTACAAATGGAATTGGGCAGCAAGCAAACCAAAGTTAATCTATTGCTCGATACTGGTAGTAGCACACTTGCCGTCGATACTAATAAATACAAACCTGACCAAGACTTTTATCTACAAGCAACGCCTTATGCACAGACCATTACATACGGTTCTGGAGGATGGGCTGGCCCACTGATAAATACTCATCTGCAGCTTGAAACCGATGAACGTAAGATGACCCTAAAAGAAGGACATCTTGCTATTATTGAAAGCGAACAACAAAATAATTTCTACGGTGCTGATGGTATTCTTGGCTTGGCTTATCGCCAACTGAATCGAGCCTACAACCTAACCGAGTATTTTCAAGAACGCAATTACTCACCAGAGCAAACTTACCCTTGGCCATTTAGCGTTGAGGATAACAAAAAAGCCGTACGTACTTTTAAGCAATTCCTTAAAACTTATCCGTATAAAAAGCCCAAAGCGTTTTTTACCGAGCTAGAAGAACATAAGATCAGTAAAAATAAATTTTCACTTTACTGTAAAAGAGCGGTTGTTCACGTTGAAGATAATAATCTCACAACACAACAGCTCGAAGCGGATCCGCTCAATCAAGGTTGGATGATTCTAGGCGCAGGTGAAGAGCATAAAGAATTGTACGATGGCTATTTGCAAATCATTGATGTGGTTCATGACGCCTATTACAACACCAAGCTACTGGCAATGCAGGTTGGCGAAGGCGATATAATTAATGTGCCCCCACCTACTCGTGAAGAAAGAAAACCCCGCTATTCAAACTCGATCATTGATTGTGGCAGTAGTTTTATGGTTTTACAGCAAGAGCTGTATCAAGAATTACTTGATCAACTGCTTGAACTTAACATCGATTTTATCCGGCATATTGATCTACACAACAGCGCAGGCTCGGAAGGATATTTCCCACAAGATTTAGATCTAAACCAATGGCCTGATGTTCATTTTTATTTTAAAGGTGAACAAGAAGACGACATTACAAAGGTCAGTTGTACCCCTGATAATTATTGGCAAATCAATGCGATGCAAGCTGGACGGGCTTGGTTTATGTTTATGAATGAACTGCCCAATATTCCAAATATGTCGATTATGGGCTTACCCTTGATCAGCGATTACTTTGTTATTTTTGATCGAGAATACGATGCAAACGGTGTGATTAAAGTAGGCAAGATAGAGCTTTAGTCCATCTTGCCTTTATATGCTGATCCCAAACCAACAACAATTACTCAACCTTGCCTGGTAAACTTAGATCACCTGATGCCACATCAAAAACATCCACCACGCATAGCAATGGTGCATGCACGCTTTCATTAACCCGCAAAGCGGCTGTAACACCATCATATTGAATATCGGCTAATTGGCTTTCCTTATCAAAAGCCACTTTTATCTTTATTGACTCTTTATCAAAGATCGGTTGCCAGCCAGGGCTATCTAATAAAATCGGCAAACCTGGCCATGTTTTCGGCAAACGCGGTGTTTCTCCTTCGGGAATATCAACAACTGCAAGCGCGCCTTCACCACAAACCTCGTTAGGCTTCAACACCACCCAATGACTGTGCCAAATATCACCATCATTATCCGTATTACCATCAGCATTTTCGTCAAATAACGGCGTATCATCAAAATCAGGATGAACGGTAACCGCTAATGCTAAAATACCCGCATCTTTCTCAAAGCCCACTTCATAGCTGTTGATAGTAGTCGGCCATACATACGAAAACACCTTACTTCCAGCCAATTGACCAGTCTTTGTTGGCTTACTTTTACCCGCTTGTTTAGCAACGGCCATATGGAAGGTAGCAACATTGTTTTTAATACTAATTTTGCTATGCACAATATCAAAAGCAGCTTTTACCGCGTTTCCTTTTTCCGCTTGGATCCCTGTTTGATGCTTTTCATGGGCATCTACATTCCCAAACAAGACTGCCATAATCGCTGAACTTACAATTACCTTAGATTTCATATTCTTCACCTTGAATCATTGTTTCGCCTCGAAACAATATGGTATTTGCGTAAACACGTCTTGTCAAGAATGTTTTCAGTCGATACTATAAGGCCATGAATATGAAACATATATACAATCAACTCGAGCGCTTGGGGCAGTTATTGCGCAACAATATTCGGCAAATAGCTAGCGAATATGAATTGTTACCGATCCAGACCGAAGCTTTACATTACTTATCTCGGTGTAACCAATACTCGAATACACCACTGGCGGTAGCCGACTATCTTGGTCAAACCAAGGGCACCGTCTCGCAGACCCTAAAAGTTTTGCAGCGCAAAGGCTTTATCCACAAGCAACCCGATCCAGAAGACAAACGAGTAATCCATTTGCTACTCACAGAAAAAGGTTTTGCCCTTCTTGAGCACTTCGCGCCGACTCAACAATTTCAGCAACTTGTCGTTTATCTTGAGCCACAACAAATTCAAGAGATTCAGCGTAACCTCGAATTATTATTAGAAGCGCAAATACAACTCAATCAGCACAAACCTTTTGGCTTATGCAAAACGTGCCGCTTTAACCAAAGCGATGATAAAGGTTTCTTTTGTAACCTGTTAAACCAACCTTTAAACACCAAAGAGATTGAATTGATTTGTAAGGAACATCAGTATCCACAACCAAACTATCATGCCTAACCAGTTGATTTAACAAGATTATCGCGTTAGTTTAGTGATACAACACATCTCAGGAGAACCTTATGCAGCTAGGAGCATTTTCAGTCAGTTTAGCGGTTAAAGATTTACAAATTTCCAAAGCTTTTTATGAGAAGTTAGGTTTTACTAAATTTGCTGGCGATGGCGAGCATTATCTCATCATGAAAAATGGTGAAACCCTGATCGGCCTATTCCAAGGCATGTTTGAAGATAATATTCTGACTTTTAATCCAGGTTGGGATCAGTCTGCCAACAATCTTGAATCTTTTACCGATGTACGCGAACTGCAAAAACAGCTTAAAGATCAAGGTATTGAGTTCAATCGTCAAGCTGATGAAACCACTCAAGGCCCTGAAAATTTTGTCATCACCGATCCCGACGGTAATGTCATTTTGGTGGATCAACATAGGTAAAAAAGAAACCATTATGAATTGGCTAGAACTATCTGATGAAGAAGTAATGACAATTGTTGACCCTATTATGGATAATTTGATGGAAGCTTCGAGCAAAATCGACCATCAACAACATATTAGAGATTTTAGCGACAATATGCGCACCATTGTTAGCAAAGATAATTTCGAGCAACAATGTAGAGATTATCAACAATCTTTGGGGTTTTTCGCCGAACGCGAATTACTGGGCATAATTAAGAAACGCAAAGACGTGCGCATTTTTTGGCGCCAATTCTATACACTGTCACCCGACCAATATGTAGCCTTTGTACATATCATGTACCGTGATGGACGTTATCAAGTTGTAAATGCGTCTGTTTCTTAAGCCGTTCTTCTCAATCGCCCAATGGTATAAACCAACAAACCCGCCCAAATCAGCGCAAAGGTAATTAATAAGTCTCGGTTAAAGGCCTCACCAAAGAAAAATACCGCTAATATAAAGGTTAAACTGGGTGCAATATATTGCATAAAGCCCATGGTATTAAGGGGCAGCATTCGCGCAGCGGCAGCAAATAAAGCCAATGGAACTGTGGTAATGACACCGCCCGCGAGCAATAACCAATCAATCGTACTGGAGGTGTGTAGGAAAGCACCTTGTCCAGTGCTAGCAAGATAAATGATATAACCTGCGGTAAACGGCAATACAATAATGGTTTCAATCAACAAACCTTGCAATGGCCCTATATTGACCTGTTTGCGTAAAAGCCCATAAAAACCAAAAGAGAATGCCAAAAACAAAGAAACCCACGGCAAACTTCCCAATGCCATTACTCGGTAAAGAACACCCGCTATCGCCAATGCCAAGGCGATTTTACTCCATAGATTAAGGTGTTCTTTAAGGATCACCACGCCCAGCGCCACACTGATCAACGGATTAATAAAATAGCCCAAACTGGTTTCCAACACCTTTTCATTGGTCACCGCCCAAGTAAACACCAGCCAATTTCCCGAAATCAATAACGCGGTGATGAACAAAATCCCTAGTGTTTTCTTATCTTGTAGCACATTTTTTGGAAAAGGCCGCTTAATAGCCAACATGATAATGATGATTACAGGCACTGACCAAGCCACACGATGAGCCAAGATCTCAAGCGCAGAAACGCCTTCCAATGCTTTGAAGTAAATTGGCGCTAAACCCCAAATCACAAAGGCTAAAATGCCAAAAATATAGCCAGAACGGTTATCACTATTCATTAAAATACTCTAATCGGTATTACCCAATGATAATATTCGCCTAGTTTGCCTGATCTAGATCAATTCTCCTACTCTTTAATTTAGATATTCTTAATATAAGCGATAGAAATAGCTTATTTCATTGGATTACTATTTAATCCAACATCAAATACCGCTATAATTCGCTCGCACAACTGGAATCAGTTTGAAAAATGAGCTACGGCTCAGGTAGAGAGAGACAGTATGAAAACTTTAAAAACCTTATTCGTGTTTGCCACCAGTTTTACTTTAGCAGCCTTCGCTGGCGTTGCTGCTGCTAAACATTTAAGCGACAAAAGCGTTAATGACCGCTTAAAGCCTGTTCACAGCGTTTACGTTGAAGGCGACGATGTACCACAAGTTGCTAACGCAGCTCCAGTATCAAATGAACCTGCTGGCCCTCGTGCTGCAGGCGATATTTACAACACTTACTGCATGGCTTGTCACGCAACTGGCGTAGCTGGCGCGCCAAAAGTTGGTGATGCAGCAGCTTGGACAGCTCGTACTGCTAATGGTATTGACGCTGTTTACAGCAACGCAATCAACGGTATTAACGCAATGCCTCCTAAAGGTACTTGCGCAGACTGTTCTGATGACGAAATCAAAGCGGTTGTTGATCACATGCTAGAAAACAGCAAATAATCAGCTGTTCTATCGCTAAAAGCACATTGCTTTTCAAAACCGATGCTGGTCAAATAACCGCATCGGTTTTTTTATGTCTGTAATTAAGATGCCATCCACTAACTTACAATGGGCAACAGCTCAAGATAAGCATTTGCTCCAAATAATGAGTTGGTTTCCCAATGAGAGATCAGTAGTTATGTGGGGAGGACCCAATATACGTTTTCCTTTTACTGAGCAGACCTTTAAAGAAGATATTAAACTAAAAGATATAGCCACTTACACAATCGTAGATGAAAGCGAGAATCCTTTGGCCTTTGGTCAAATTTACCCAAGACTTGGACGATGTCATTTGGGAAGACTTGCTGTTAACCCTGATAATCGTCGTCAAGGCTTAGGACAACGCTTAATTGCTAGTTTATGTGAAATAGGTAACCAAACTTTGAACACGCAGGGCTACTCACTGTTTGTTTTATCTGATAACAACTCTGCACTTAACCTCTATCAAAAACTAGGCTTTCGACAAGCTGAATACCCCAAGCCACTAACACTTGATAATTGCTTATATTTAATAAAAGATGAAGACTAACCTACTAATTTTACTAACACTTCTATTAGCCGCCTGTAGCGACCAACCGACACAGCCTCGCACTGGCGAAGATATTTATTACCAATCTTGTTTTAGCTGCCATGAACGCGGCCACGGTGGAGCGCCCATTCGCGGCAACACTGAACAATGGCAACCACGTTTAGAGCAAGATGAAGCTATCATCTTAGAAAATATGCGTAATGGTATTAACGGAATGCCACCCAAAGGCGCCTGTTTTGACTGTAACGATAAAGAGCTACAAATGGCGTTGGAGTTTATGCTGAAACAACCATAATTTACAAACCACTTGAGCCTGTTCAAAAAATAAACTAATAAAAGGTGGACTTATGCTAACTTACTCTATACAGTGGCAACCAGCTAGAAAGTAATTTTAAATTTATATCCTACATTTCGCTGTATTATTCGTAACACCTCGTCCTGCAGTTTCTAAGTTAAAGTCCAGTTTTCCAAGCACATCATGCCTCTTGGGGCACTATTATATTTAAATAACACAGGATATTATTATGTCTAATACAGTTAAAGGAACCGTAAAATGGTTCAACGAATCTAAAGGTTTTGGCTTCATCGAGCAACAATCAGGCCCTGACGTGTTTGCACACTTCAGCGCGATCGTAAGCTCTGGCTTCAAAACATTAGCAGAAGGTCAGCAAGTAGAGTTTACTCTTACTCAAGGCCAAAAAGGTCCACAAGCCGAAAACATTACAGCAATCTAAGCTCCCGCTAAATTGCTACTTAAAGCAAGCCTTCTCGGCTTGCTTTTTTTATGCCTAAAAAATACCGTTTCTAACGAAAATTACAACTTTTGTCGGTAAACCATATCTCAAGAGAGATTTCCTTTGGTCGTTTTCGACGCTTCCAATTTTTTTCGTTATAAATTAAGCTGTTACAATCTAATTCTGGTATTCTTATGTTAAGGCAACAAGAGTGCGAATACTAATAAAACTACTTCTCCTGTCTCTAATATTTTTTAGCCTTGATTTTGTAAGGGTAAAATTTTTCAATGAAGCACCCCCTGAAGATGTTGTATACAGAGAAGTATTCAATGTTGAAGCCATAGGACTTGAGCACGCTTCAGAAAAGAACTTTCAAGGGATTTACTCGTTGGAGAGGGCTAGGTGTACTGGTTTTAATAAAGTAAACTATCAGAATTATGATCATTACTATATGGGCTCTGGAGCAACGCTTTCCATTCCTGAAATAGAAAGCAAACCCGTATATAAAGTCGTAGAAAAAGTGGCTGCTAATAAATCAGATCAATGGCCTAGAAAAATAATACTTAAAATTATAGATACTTCTAAAGGTGATGTGCTCGGCGTTCGTGAAGTGTGGCAAAATGATATAAGAACTATAGGTTTCGAAGGTGCAAGCGGTTACAAAGGTGATATAGCAGCTAGGTTTGTCAGAAAAGTTCTCAACCCTCCCCAATTACAATGGAGTTCTACATGTACAACGAAATATCCTACAACAAATTTTGAAGTAAGCGTCTCAGAAGTTGATTTCACGATAGACAAAACAAGGTTATTCTCCAAAACGACAAATTGTTCAGGTATATCAATTGAGTCATTCCAACGTATGCTCGATATACGGGTAAATTCTCCGAACTGGATATATAAAACTCAATCTCATCCTGGCCATGTATATTGCTTAGATAATGAGGTTTTTATATTTCATAGTATCTTTTGGGATGAGCTATACATTGACTGGCTTGACACATCAGGAATCTTAAAAGGCCAGTACAAAGTAAATAATAGAAATCAATTGGTGACGGCCGACTTAAAGTACGACTATATTGATGCAGTTAAGTTGTCCGACAATATCTTAGAGGTCACACAAATCCAAGTAAATCCCAGTATAAAAGTTGATGAAAAATACAAAGGCATGGCAATAAAGTCCTTTTTTAGAATTAACATAAATAACTCTCAGGGAAGAAACAATTGGTGCGATGGCAAAGGTGAACAATATACATACTTTGGAAAGAACAAAGAGTGTAAAAGAATTGCTCCACCAAACCCTGTAAAAAACCTTAACAAGTCAAAGCACTCGGATAGCGTAAACGGCACTGGTGTTTGAGGCGTTACCCCCAAACAAACTTCCTTACAATTTCCTTGTATTAATAATCGCTAATACTTTGCCAATTCTTAATTGCCCCTTTATATTGCATGATTGGGGTTAGATTAGGGATCAATCTTTGTAATTTATTCGAATAAACAAGAGTTTAGCTATGAACACACTTTCTTTCCGTAAGACGACTGTATTGTCGAGCCTGCTGGTCGCGAGTTTGGGCTTTTCAGTGAATGCTGAAGACAAACAAGACGATAAAAAGTGGGACGTCAACAATCCGCCGGGCAAAGCGGTATTTGCCAATATTAATGTTACTGAAGGCACTTGGATGAATCTTGACGTCAGTCCTGATGGCAAGACCATTGCGTTTGACCTTTTGGGCGATATTTACACCATGTCCATCTCGGGTGGCAAGGCAAAAAATATCACTAATTCAATGGCTTGGGATATGCAGCCACGTTTTTCTCCTGATGGTAAGCAAATCGCTTTTACCACCGATCAGGGTGGTGGCGACAATATTTGGATCATGGATACTGACGGCTCTGATCAGGTTCAAGTAACCAAAGAGAGCTTCCGTTTGTTGAACAATCCGGTGTGGAGTCCTGATGGCAACTATATTGCGGCGCGTAAGCATTTTACCGGCACTCGCTCGCTAGGGGCTGGTGAGATTTGGTTGTATCACAAGTCTGGCGGCAATGGCGTTCAGTTGAACAAACGTCCGAATGAGCAAAAAGATTTAGGTGAGCCTGCTTTTACTCCTGATGGTAAGTATGTGTTGTACTCACGCGATGCGACACCTGGCGGTTTCTTCGAGTATTCTAAAGACTCTAATAACCAAATTTACCAAATTTATGCCATTAACCGAGAAACGGGCGAAACTGAAAGCTGGGTTTCTGGAGTCGGTGGTGCGGTACGTCCAACACCTTCGCCAGACGGTAAATACTTAGCGTTTGTTCGCCGAATTCGCGAGCAAAGTGCTTTGTTCTTGCAAGATCGTGAGACTGGCGAAGAGTTTCCAATTTATCAAGATCTAGAACGTGATATGCAGGAAACTTGGGCGATTCATGGGGTTTATCCAAACTTTGCTTGGACGCCTGATAGCGACAATATCGTATTCTGGGCTAAAGGTAAGTTGCACAAAATCAATATTAATTCAAAAAACGTCAGTGATATCGCCTTTGAAGTCAATGATCGTCGCGAAATGCGCGAAGCCGTTTTACAGAAAAACGAAGTCGCACCTGAGCAATTCAACGCTAAAATGCTGCGTTGGTTACAAACCTCTCCGAATGGCGATCGTGCGGTATTCCAAGCATTGGGCAAAATCTATACGGTTTCATTGCCCAATGGCACACCAAAGCGTTTAACCCGCCAAAATGATCATTTCGAGTTTTATCCGAGTTTCTCTGCCGATGGTAAGAAGATCGTGTACAGCACTTGGCATGATGAGGAGCTAGGTAGTGTGCGCATCGCTTCTGCGAGCGGTGGCAATGGCAAAGTGATCAGCCAAAAACCGGGGCATTACACTAATCCGCACATCAGCCCTGACGGCAAAACGGTGGTTTTTGAAACTGGCTCTGGCGGCTATATCACCTCACCTTTGTATTCTAATGATACGGGTATTTTTGTTGTCGACCTTAAAAGCAAGAAGCAAACTCGCGTCACCAAATCAGGTAGCAATCCATTTTTTGCCAAAGATTCTGATCGTGTCTTTTTCAGCAAAACAGACATCAATGGTCAAGTGTATAGCGGGAAATTAGTAAGCACTGACTTACAAGGAAACAATGAGCAAGAGCACTATGCAGGAAATTGGATCAGTGATTTTGCCATTTCTCCCGATCAACAATGGTTAGCCTTTACCCAACGCTACCAAGTGTACGTAACGCCTTTCGTGCGTAGCGGCAAAGCAATCAACACGGGGCCAAAAGCGTCGAACATGCCAGTGCGCAAATTCTCAACTTTTGCTGGCTCTAATCTAGCTTGGTCAAAAGATAGCGAAACCTTGTCTTGGTCTTTGGGTCCAACGCTTTATCAGCAAAATCTTGATGAGCGTTTTGACTTCTTAAATGATGGTGCTACACAAGATGATAAAAAAGAAGCTCCGAAAGCTAAAGAAACCACCATTCGCTTACCTGTTGAGGCTGATGTTCCGAATAGTCTGATTGCTTTAACAGGCGCTAAAATCTTGACTATGGAAGGTGACGATAATGAGCAAGTGATTGAAAACGGTACCATTATCATTGAAAACAATCGTATTAAAGCGGTTGGTACTGCTGATCAAGTCAGTGTGCCGTCATCTGCGCAAGTATTTGATGTTAAAGGTAAAACCATCATTCCTGGGCTAGTGGATGTGCATTGGCATGGCCCTTATGCTAATGGTCAATTGCAACCACAAACCAACTGGAATGCTTTGGCTTCGTTGGCTTTTGGTGTTACGACCACTCATAACCCTTCGGCTGATACTGAAGCGGTATTCTCGGCCAAAGAAATGCAGCAGGCGGGTTTACTAACTGCACCTCGCATCTTCTCTACAGGTACTATTCTATACGGTGCTAATCATTACATTACCGCAGAAGTGGACAGTCTTGATGATGCTGTTGGCCATCTTGAGCGCATGAAAGCCGCAGGTGCATTTTCGGTTAAAAGCTATAACCAACCGCGTCGTGATCAGCGTCAACAGGTACTTGAAGCGGCTCGACAAACCAATATGCTCGTGGTGCCAGAAGGCGGTTCATTGTTTATGCACAATATGAGCATGATCATTGATGGCCACACGACTGTGGAGCATTCGATTCCTGTAGCGAATATTTATGATGATGTGAAGCAACTGTGGAGCCAAAGCGGAACTGGCTATACGCCAACTTTAGGCGTGGGCTATGGCGGCATCTGGGGAGAGCGTTATTGGTACGATAAAACCGATGTGTGGAAACACCCATTATTGAGCAAATTTGTACCAAGAGAAATCCTTGATCCTGTTTCGCGTCGTCGCTACAAAGCGCCTGACGAGGACTATAACCATGTTCACAATGCCACAGTTGCGCAAGAACTGCATAACTTAGGCGTGAAAGTGCTGCTGGGTGCGCATGGTCAGCGTGAAGGTTTAGCGGCTCATTGGGAACTGTGGATGTTTGGTCAAGGTGGCATGACAGCGATGCAAGCCTTGCAAGCGGGCACGATTGATGGCGCTAAAATCTTAGGCATGGATCATGAGATTGGTTCAATTAAAGCAGGAAAATTGGCCGATCTGGTGATTTTAGACGCCGATCCGAGCATAAATCTACAAGATACTGACAAAATCAATATGGTTATGCTTAATGGTCGTTTGTACGAAGCGAACAGCATGAACCAAGTAGCTCCAAGTGCTAAAAAACGTTCTAAATTCTACTTTGAGAAGTAAAAATCTGACTTTTTAATGTTAGCTGAATCAGGCAATGCAAAATTGCATTGCTTGATTATTCATTTTTATATTAGTTTAGTGTAAAGTACCTTAACAAATACAGAAAAATCAAAGGGATAGTGTGAAGACGATCAGGATGTTCGTGTTAGTTTGTTTATGGGTGACTCTGCTACCAAGCATTGCTTTTAGTAATCAAACTAATAATGAATTACTACAAAATCAGCTTTATAACATGAGCAAGCTTTCAGTCCCTGAGCGCTCACAAGATTCCTATTACAATAAGATCAGTAAACTTCTGAGCAACCCCCAGCTCGACACCCATTCGTTAGCCTTAGCCAATATCCTGATGGCGGATTATTATTCTTTACAAGATAACTTTAAGTTAACCAAAGAGTATCTGACTATCGCTAAACCACTGGTGCAAGAAGTTAAATCAGAAAGGCTACAGCATGAATATGATTATGTTGAAATCTTCACCTTACGCGGCGACGGTCAAATACCCCAAGCGATCGAGAAAGCCGATGCATTATACACCGCTGTTAGCGAAAGCTGGCCTAAACATAAGCTCAGCAATTTAGTTTTAGAACGTGCTTATATTTTATCCTTCCAATACAAATATAAAGAGTCTCTAGAGTTACTTGAAGTAGCTTTGGCACATGCCTTTGATAGTGATGATCCTTATCAATTGACTGAAACTTATAATGTGTTTGGTATCTTATATTCTGAACTCAATGATAATGCTTCAGCGATTATGTATTTTGAAAAAGCAGTTGAAGTGATGGAAGAAAATCCGCAGCTCACTGACAACTCCTATCTCTACTCTAATCTTGCTGATTCTTACCGCCTTGAAGGAAACTTTGATCGAGCTAAAGAGCTTCTGGATAAATCCCTAGCATCAGCATCACAAGAGCAAGATATTTCTGCAATTGCCTTTGCTCATCAAATGCGCAGCCGTATATTAACCGATCAAGGCGAGTATGAAAAAGCGCTAAACCATCTTGATCAAGCGATTAAAATGTCTGAGCAAATCGGTGAAGAATTATTTAATTACGAATTGCATTCCGAATATGCTTATTTACATCTAAAACTAGGCAATTTAGATCAAGCTAAATACCATTTGGCCATTGCAGAAGATCACTCTGCAAAACAAGGCGATACTGATCTCTATTATTTTGAACGTCTCAATGCTGAAATTTTAGCTAAAGAGGAGCGATATCAAGAAGCCTTTGAAAAGCTAGGCCAATCGTATAAAAATTATCGCAAACATTTTAACGATAATATGACTCATGTTTCTAACATTTCCCGTGAGCAACTGGATCAAGAGCGTTTATCATTTGAAAATAAATTGTTAGAGAAAGAAAATGCACTTAATCAAGAGTATTTATCCAATAACCGCAAATTTTCCTATATTTTATGGAGTTTGATTGGTGTATTAGCCATTGGTATTTTTGCCGCCATTTGGATGATATTCCGCTTTAAGCGTTTAGCTAACGACAACCATAAACTAGCCTTCACCGATAACTTGACCAAGCTGCCAAATCGTCGTCATGTGTTTAGAACTCTTGATGAACATCATCGCAACAGCTCCGGCGGCACCGGCACCTACAGTATCATTCTGTTCGATTTAGATCATTTCAAAAGCATTAATGATCGTTTTGGCCATTCCGTTGGTGATCAAGTCATACAAACCACTAAAGATATTTGCCGCGCCATTTTACGTGAAAAGGATACTATTGGCCGTATTGGTGGAGAAGAATTTATGATTATCTTACCCGAAACCACTCTGAATGATGCCTACAACATTGCTGAGCGTTTACGCGAGCACTTTGAAGCCTTTGATTTTGATCATTTAGCACAAGGTTTGAAAGTGACATCTAGCTTTGGAGTAACAGAATATTTGGATGAAGATGAAAGTTTAGACTTTGTTATTAATCGTGCAGACCGATTATTATATAAAGCAAAAAATGAAGGCCGCAACCGTGTTGCCGCGACCTTTGCGGGTGACTTAAATTAACTCTGCAAATGTGAGCGTAACATCCAAGCTGTTTTTTCGTGCACCACCAACCGATCTGAAATCAAACTCGTTGAGGATTCATCAGCAGCCTCTTGCGCCAATGGCAAAATTGCGCGCGCAGTTCTAACTACGGTTTCATGACTGTCCACCAGCCGTTCCAACATCTCTTCTGCACTTATGTTACCTTCAATTTCTTTGATCTCAGTCAGCTTTGCAAACTCTTGGTAAGTGCCTGGGGCTAGAATACCTAGCGCCCGAATGCGTTCTGCAATAACATCAACCGCAAGCGCCAACTCGCTGTATTGGCCTTCGAACAAAATATGCAACGATTGAAAAAAAGGTCCCGTCACATTCCAATGAAAGTTATGAGTTTGTAAATATAATGTATAAGTATCTGCCAGCAAACGTGATAACCCTTGACCGATCTCTTGTCTGGCTTGTTCATCAATACCAATATTAATTGCCTTTTGCATGTTTTTTCTCCTAATCTCTAGCTTAGATTCATTGTCTACCTTTCTGATTAATTAATAAAATTAAACATTTCTAAAATGATGATATATAATTTCTATACAATAGAGAGGATGCTTTAGCTCTTGTCACAAAAAGACTAAAATTCGCTCAACTTCTAACATACGCTTGGTGTAATAAGATTTCATGACCAATATCAACTTTGAGCAATTTGATCGCAAACTAGATGCCCTTGGACTACGTTGTCCTGAACCGGTGATGATGGTGCGTCTAAACGTGCGTAAAATGGAGCAAGGGGAGGTATTATTGGTAATTGCTGATGACCCCTCAACTACCCGTGATATTCCAAAGTTTTGTACTTTTATGGAGCATCAACTATTGGCCAGCGATACTGAACAAACACCTTATAAGTATTTGATTAAGAAAGGATTATCGGCTTAAATCTATGACCAATGACTTAGCCGAAATTCTCTCACAACTACAATCAGGCAACTTGCCACCAGTAGATAAATGGGACCCTGAATTTTGCGGCAATATGGATTTGCTCATAAAGCGCGATGGTTCATGGCACTACCAAGGTTCACCAATTGGTCGCCAAAGACTGGTTAAATTATTTTCCTCGGTGCTTAAAAAAGAAGATAACCACTACTTTCTGGTCACGCCTGTAGAAAAGTTAGGTATTCAAGTCGAAGATGCACCTTTCTTAGTGATCAGAATGCAACTCCAAGTAACCAAGCATGGCCAAGTTATTGTTTTTGAAGATAATTGTGATAACCAAGTAGCTCTGACGGCTGAAAATCCATTATGGGTTAAACAAGATCCAAATACTGGCGAACCCTCGCCTTACATCACTATTCGTAGTAATTTACACGCCTTGATCCACCGTAATGTGTTTTATGAACTTGTTGAGATTGCTGAAGAAAGAGTGATTGACGGCCAAAAGCACATGGGGGTTATTTCTGCAGGTGAATTTTTTAGCTTAGGAAGTATTTGAAATGGCCAAACTTAAATTTCAAGCCTTACCCAAATTTACCATTGCATGCTACCTGATATCATTGGTTATTATCGGTTTTATCTTTGCAAAGCACTATTTTGCATGGCAGTTTTTGAACCAACAGGCCACGATAACCATATTGGTTATTGCTGCAATCATTGGCGTTGCAGGCTCAATTGTGAGTATTGGCAAACAATTGGCACACTACCTCACCAAAAAACAATAGCCCCGCATTTAAAAGTTAAGGCTGCACACCAACCTGTAACTCCATATCCACCATGCCCTCTTTTTCTGGCGCATTGATCACAAAGCGGCTTTCACCATTCAGTTGATAACCCTGTGCAATAACGTATTGGTATAGGTCTTGCCATGCTTGAGCCAACTCTGCTCGAGAACCTTGGTAATGCACAGCAACCACCTTTAGCGATTCGAGCTTTTGGTATTTTAGTCGCCCTTGAGAATTTGCAGCTTTGGCAATTGGGAAACCTACTTGAGCCACCAATATGTTTGGGTTCTTTTGTTCTGACTGTAAAATAACACCTGTAAAATCGCCTGCCGCCTTAACTCTAATTTTGGTGGCCAATTTGCGCATAATATCAATCCCCGCAGCCTTGGACTGACTGTGAAAATCATTAGCCTCAGCACTAATCGTTTTATAGATAAAATGCGTTTCAGGTATATTTTTCTCTATAAAATCAAATGCTTGCAGCGGATAAAAAATCGTGCTGGAAAACATGGTCAAAGCCAAGATTGCTTTCGTAAAAGTTATTTTCATGTTAACTCCTAATCAATTTAGTAGCATTTTTTATAAAAATCACAATCCGTAGTATGGTCGTTAACCATGCCACAAGCCTGCATGAAAGCATAACAAATGGTCGAACCCACAAACTTAAAGCCATCTTTTTTAAGCTGTTTTGACATGGCATCTGATTCAGGGGTATTAGCAGGAACTTGCGAGCGTTCTTTCCATTGGTTAACTATCGGTTTCCCATCAACAAACTGCCACATATAATCACTAAAACTTTGCTGCTCTTTAATGCGTAGGTAATTCTGCGCATTGACGATAAAAGCGTTCACCTTCAACTTATTACGAATAATCCCTGGATCAGCCAATAGCTGCTCACGTTTTTTATCCGTGTATCTGGCAATTTTTTCCGCATCAAAATTGTCAAACACCTTGCAATAATGCTCGCGTTTCTTCAAAACCGTGATCCAACTTAAACCTGCTTGAGCACCTTCTAAGCACAGCATTTCAAATAGCTTTTGATCATCATAAACAGGAATTCCCCACTCATGATCGTGATAGTCGATATACAAGGGATCGTCAGAAACCCAGAAACAGCGTTTGCTCATTAGCTTTCCTTTTTATTGATGCACAGCTAATTTAGTGAGAAAAACCAATAAATTCAACAATAAGCCGTCTAAAGGTTAGAAAATCACACATTTTCCCGTATAATTTCGCTCTTTGAGCGAATTCAACATTTGATCTGACTATCTATAGTCAGCAAAAGGCAATATTGTGACGATTGGTAACGAAAATACTAAAACATTTCAGGGACTTATCCTAACCCTGCAAAACTATTGGGCAGAGCAAGGCTGTGTTATTCAGCAGCCGCTGGATCTCGAAGTGGGCGCGGGTACCTTTCACCCTGCAACCTTTTTACGTGCGATTGGCCCAGAGCCTTGGAGTGCGGCTTATGTCCAGCCATGTCGTCGTCCTACCGATGGTCGTTATGGTGAAAATCCAAATCGCTTACAACACTACTATCAATATCAGGTTGTGATTAAACCATCGCCATTAGAAATCCAAGAAATGTATTTAGGCTCTATGAAAGCATTGGGTATAGACCCGCTTGAGCATGATATTCGCTTTGTTGAAGATAACTGGGAGTCGCCCACTCTCGGTGCTTGGGGTCTTGGTTGGGAAGTGTGGCTTAATGGTATGGAAGTCACTCAATTTACCTATTTCCAACAAGTAGGTGGCTTGGAGTGTAAACCTGTGATGGGTGAAATTACCTATGGTCTTGAGCGCATTGCCATGTATTTGCAAGGGGTTGACTCAATTTTTGATCTGGTGTGGACCGATGGGCCATTAGGAAAAGTCTATTACCGCGATGTATTCCACCAAAACGAAGTAGAGCAATCGACCTATAACTTCGAGCACGCTAATGTTGAAAAACTATTTGAATTTTTTGATTATTGCGAAAGTGAATGCGCGCGCTTAATGGAGCATAATTTGCCATTACCAGCTTATGAGATGGTGCTAAAAGCTTCACATGCTTTTAATCTATTAGATGCACGTCACGCTATTTCAGTAACCGAACGCCAACGATTTATTTTACGTGTGCGCACCTTGGCTCGCTCTGTGGCAGAAAGCTATTATGCCGCGCGCGAAGCTCTTGGCTTTCCTATGCTCAACAATAATAAATCGGAGGAAAAATAAGAATGAGTAAGCAAGATTTATTATTTGAGCTTGGCACAGAAGAGTTGCCACCGAAAGCACTTAAAAATTTACGCGATGCTTTACGCGACAATATTGCCGCTAATTTAATCAGCCAAGATTTCGAGTTTGACTCTATTGATGCTTACGCCGCACCACGCCGTTTAGCAGTCATCGTTCGTCAATTGAGCGCTAGTCAACCTGACAAAAATGTTGAGCGCTTGGGGCCTGCCGTTGATGCCGCTTACAACGATGATGGCACGGCAAAGCCGGCAGCGATTGGCTTTGCAAAATCTTGTGGTGTTGAAGTTGAACAGTTGCAAAAGATTGAAACGGATAAAGGTTTACGTCTTGGCTTTACCATTGCGCAACAAGGTCAGCCTTTAGCCAAGTTTATTGAAGATATTATTAATGGTGCATTAAAGAAATTACCCATTCCTAAGGCAATGCGTTGGGGAGATCGAAGTGAACAATTTATTCGTCCCGTACATTGGGCAGTTTTATTGCATGGCGAACAAGTCTTAGATGCGACTATAGTTGGCGTCAAAACAAGCAATCAATCATTTGGTCACCGCTTTATGGCTCCTGAGGCTATTGTCATTACAAGCGCTGATACTTATTTGTCGCAGCTTGAAAATGCTAAAGTCATTGCTGATTATGAAAAACGCCAACAGCTTGTAAAACAACAAGTTGAAACAGAAGCGCAATCCATTAATGGTGTTGCACAAATCTCTGAAGATTTATTGGATGAAGTAACTAGCTTAGTAGAATGGCCTGTTGCTTTAACCGGAAAATTTGATGATGATTTTTTATCAGTACCTAGCGAGTGCTTAGTATCATCAATGGCAGAGCATCAGAAATATTTCCATGTTTTAGATAAAGAAGGCGAGTTACTGCCTAACTTTATCACGGTTGCCAATATTGAAAGCTCGAATCCGCACAGCATTATTTCTGGCAATGAAAAGGTTATTCGTCCACGTTTGGCTGATGCTAAATTCTTTTTTGAAACAGACAAAAAAGTTAGTTTAGAAAGTCATCAAGAACACCTAAAAAAAGTCGTCTTCCAAAACCAACTTGGTTCAATTCAAGATAAAGCAGAGCGTGTAGCGGCATTAGCTAAGTCGATTGCTCCTGTTATCGGAGCAGATGCCGAGCAATCCGAAAGAGCAGGCTTACTCTCTAAATGTGATCTTTCTACCAATATGGTCGGTGAGTTTGATAAATTACAGGGTGTGATGGGAACCTATTATGCGCGTCATGATGGTGAGCATGAGAATGTCGCTATCGCCATGACAGAACAATACTTACCAAAATTCTCAGGTGATAAATTAGCACAAAATCCAGTCGGGCAAGCGATTGCAATCGCTGATCGAGTGGATACGCTTGTAGGGATATTTGGCATCGGTCAAAAACCTAAAGGTTCAAAAGATCCCTTTGCCTTAAGACGCGCAGCCATTGGTTTGTTAAGAACTATTGTTGAGAATAAACTTGAATTAGACTTGAACTCTTTAATCAGCAACTCTGTAGCAAGTTTTGGTGATAAGTTAACTAACCAAAATGTTCAACAAGAACTTTTCGAGTTTATCTTAGAGCGCTTTAAGGCCTGGTATCTCGATCAGGGCGTTGATGCGAATATCATTGCTTCGGTAATGGCTTTACAACCTTCGCAACCTTTTGACTTTGATGCTCGTATTAAGGCAGTTCAATTCTTTCAAAAACTGCAAGAGGCAGAAAGTCTATCAGCAGCAAACAAACGCGTTAAGAACATCCTTGCTAAAGCAGATATTGAAATACCAAATAGCATTGAATCGTCTCTGCTCGTTGAGACTGAAGAAAAGTCGTTGGCTAGTAAAATAGATAATGCATTATTAAGCATGTCAGAAATTAAAAATTATCAAGACAAGCTCGCTCACCTTGCCAACTTGCGTGATGATGTTGATGCTTTTTTTGATAAAGTCATGGTTAATGCCGAAGATCCTGCCATTAAAGCAAATCGTCTAGCTATGCTTAATAACCTGCAAACTTTATTTAGTTCTGTGGCTGATATTTCTTTATTGCAGAATTAAATTTGATGATCGATTGGTCAAAAATAAAAGTCATTGTGTTGGATCGTGATGGGGTTATTAATCACGATTCAGATCAGTATATTAAGTCTGCCGATGAGTGGGTTCCAATTGCTGGAAGTCTTGCAGCCATCGCTAGCTTAAACGAAAGGTTTAAGGTGGCAATTGCAACCAATCAATCGGGCATTGGTCGTGACTATTATGATGTAGCAGCCTTAAATGCCATGCATAATAAAATGTCCAATTTGCTTATTCAACACAATGGTCATATTGATCACATTGAATTTTGCCCGCATCACCCAGACGATGGATGTGACTGTAGAAAACCAAAAACGCAAATGCTAGAAAATATTGGCAATGAATTTAAAGCCAACCCAAGTGAAATGCTATTCGTTGGCGACTCTACTTCTGACTATAACTGCGCACAGTCATTTGGCTGCCAATTTGTTTTAGTGTTAACTGGAAAGGGGTTAAAGACGCTAGAAAAACTTGCAGGAGAAACCTTGGTGATCGAAAAGTCTTTAGCAAAATTAGTTGAAACCATCAGTATCAACCAATAAGCATGGATAAACCATACTCCAGTTTGATCGTCGGCTCAGGAAAGCTAGGCAAACGTTTCTACCAATATCTTTGCCAATCAAATCCAGATGATAAAATCTACACTCTATCTCGATCAGAAAAGTCATGGAGTAAACACCATGTAACTATCGATTTATTGCAGGAAGATCTTGTTTTACCTAGCTTAATAAACTTAAAGAACGTTTTTATAATACTAGCGCCAGATCAAAGAGATGTCACAAGTTATCGATCAGTTTACATCCATGCCGTCACTAATCTTTTGCGTACGTTGCAGTTTGACCATCAAGCATTCCACTGCACTTTTATTTCTTCCACAGCAGTATATGGAGAGCATCAGCTAGGATTGATAGATGAACAAATACAGCCTTGCCCTAATAAATACAATGGTGAAACATTACTTGAAGCTGAACAAAATCTTACACTGCTCCACCACTCAGTCTCGATCGTACGCGCCGCGGGATTATATTCGCACTCTAGAGTTAAACTATTAAACTCTTTATTCGATAGCGAACAGTATAATAACCCCAAATGGCTTAATCTCATTCACGAACAGGATCTTTGCATCTGGATTGAATACATTTCTCAACACAAAGTCCCATTATCTATAGCTTCTGATGGAACTCCTTTTTTACGTTCTCAATTACAAGACTTTAAGCAAAATCGCACTTACCAAAAATCCGAACCGTTAAGAAGGTTTGCCTCTAATCATAAAGATCTGATTGGTTTACAATATCCCTCGATATTTAATTGGCTAAACAATGATTCACTATAAATTTTCTCTTTCAGCAATCACTTTTTTACTGCAATAAATCTGTTTTTTGCTAAAATTCTGCTCCCCTTAATGATTTACAGCTTCAATTATGAAATTAAAACATTTTTTTGCTGCAATAACTTTAATTGCCGCTTCCAGTTTGACCCATGCCAACAGCTTGCTCTCTGATGCTCCAGAACAAGGTCATGTTGGTACTTTTGATTTTGGCTATGTAAGCACTTCAGGAAACTCTGATACTGAGAGTCTCAATGGCGCATTTAATTACGTTGTTAGAGTCAGTGAAAATTATTCCAGTGGAATTAATGCTACGGGTATCAATAATCAAAGTGGTGCCAGCCGTGATGCAGAAAAATACACTTTTGCTTGGAACAACCGTTATGACTTGAATGAAAAAAGCTTCTTATACGGTATTTTAGATTATGTTGATGACCGTTTCGGCGCTTATGATTATCAGGCGGGTGCATATTTTGGTTATGGCCACCAATTTTTCAAGGATGACAGCGGTCACTTTTCTTTAGGTATAGGCGCAGGGTATCGAATTAATGCTGCCTTTATTGGTGAAGATGAAAAAGAAACTGTGTTACGTGGTGATCTAGATTACGCTTATAATATTTCTGAAACAGCAATATTTACTCAGAAACTTACTGCGATTTTTGGTGAAGAAGTTGATACCTATACTTCGGAAACTGCGCTAGCCACTAAAATTTCGGATAACTTGGCATTGAAACTAGCTTACTTAGTTCAACATAATTCAGTAGTTCCTGCAGGTGCTGAAAAAACTGACCGCACTACCACTATTGGTGTTAGCTACAGTTTCTAACAGCTCTCATTAGTAAAAAACCAGCCAAAAGCCAAGGCCTGAACCCTTTCTAGCCCTGGTCAAAAGCTGGTTTTTTTACTAACTATCTTCCAAATACTGATTTTTCAGCCGTACATAATTATCGGCTGAATACTTAAAAAACCCGATTTCTTCTTCCGTTAATTTTCGGATCTTACGCGCCGGAGAACCGACCCATAAGTAACCACCTTCTAGTTCACGTCCAGGTGACACCAAACTATTGGCACCAATAATACAATGTTCGCGAACAATAGCTCCATCCATAACGACCGTTCCCATACCAATTAAACAATTACTCTCGATATGACAACCATGTAAAATCGCTTTGTGACCCACAGTCACATTATCACCCACGATCAAATCATGACCACCTGGATCATATGGACCATCATGAGTGACATGACACACAGTCCCGTCTTGAATGCTAGTACGCGCACCTATACGAATTGAATGAACATCGCCACGCAACACCGCCATTGGCCAAATCGAGGTGTCTTCACCTATTTCTATATCGCCAATCACCAAAGCTGTGGGGTCGATATATACCTTTTCAGCAATTTTCGGTGTATGACTTCTAAATTTTCTTACGGTCATGCAATATACCTAGTTAAAACTGAGACCATTCTAGCTATAAATGACCAAATCACCAAACCATTTCATTCCCGTGAATTATTCATTCACTCTTTAAGTCAGATTTGCACTTAGCTTCATTGCTGGGTATTCTAGGTATGTTTTTAATAGGATCAATAAAATACCCAGTTTGATAAAAAAGCGCTAAGAGGAAAGCGACGCTTTGATGCTCAACAAACCACCTTTACCAGAAGCAACAATTCAAGGCATTTTCGAAAATGACTATGCTGCAGTTTTACTGTGCAATGACAAGTTCGTCATTAAGGCGATTTCGATTGATAAAAATATCACTGAAAACAGTTTACAGGGCATTGAATTGCAAGACTGGCTGCCTAGTGAACTGTTAAATGGCCAACAAAATCGAGCTATTGTCAGTTTGCCGGATGTACATACCGAGCAAGAGTTTATTGCATCTATCACCCGCTTACCCAAATCAAGTACTCACCTACACACTTTAATTGCCTTACAGCCGATCCCTGAACTGGGTTTAGAGCGAAAGAATTACCCGCAGCACATTGTGGAAGACTACAAGCGAACCATTCTTGACCAAGCTCCCATATTTATTTATGTGCTTGATTATGAAACAAAGTTGTTTACTGAAGGCTTAGACAATTACGCTAATCTATTGGGTTATAGTATTCAAGAAATTGAAGACATGGAGCATGGTGTCTATACGGTCATTCATCCCGATGATATACCTTTGGTAGAAAAACAAGAACAGCAATTATTGAATAGTTACGATAGAGCAGTAGTGCCCGTTGAGTTCCGTATCAGACATAAGGATGGTAACTATATTTGGATTCAAGTACATAGCACCATCTATGCTCGAGACGATAATGATGAGCCGCTTGTAGAGGTTGGCTCAGTTCATAAAATTGATAAAGACCCCAACTCACGAAAAGCCGAGAAATACTTTAGAACTCTGGTTGAAAATAGTTACGACTGTATATTAATGTACGATAAAAATATGCTGGTAACTTATATTTCGCCCTCAGTAACACGTGTTACCGGCTATACCGAACAAGACTTACTCGGCAAGACACTACAGGGGTTTATCTACGAAGAGGATCGCGAGGATGCCGCAGCCAACTTGGCCTATGTAGCTGAAAACCCTGGTGCTTTATCCGTTGTTGAGCGAAGAATTAACCATAAAGATGGTCATGTACTTTGGATCGAAAGTCGTCTCGTCAACCATCTGAATGATCCCGATATTAAAGGTGTGATCATTAACTTCCATGTGATCACCGAACGTAAACAATCAGAACTCAAAATTCATAACTTAGCGAACTTCGATCCCCTCACACAATTGCCCAACCGCTATTTATTCCGCAAACGCCTGCTTAAAGGATTGGCTGACTCTGTCAAAAACGAATCCAAACTGGCGCTGATGTATATCGATCTGGATCGTTTCAAGGAAATCAATGACACCCTTGGCCATTCGGTTGGTGATGCTTTATTACAAGATGTAGCCAAAACGATTCAAAAATGTTTAAGAGCTAGCGATACTCTGGCCCGCGTCGGCGGTGATGAATTTACGATTGTATTGCCTGAAACCAGTGAGAAAGAAGCAGGACATATCGCCTCGCGGATCTTAGAGCAATTTAGAACGCCGTTCCAAGCAGATGGCAACACAGTACAAACTGGCGCCAGCATTGGTATCAGCATTTTCCCAAACCATAGTAAAAAAGCCGAAGATTTGTTCCGTTTTGCCGATATCGCCATGTATTCAGCGAAAAAAGAGCGCAACCAATATCAATTTTATCAACTTAAACACAGCGAAAAAGAAAGCCGCCGTCGAACTATTGAAAAAAAACTCAAAGTTGCCATTGCTAATGGCGACCTTCGCCTTTACTACCAACCGCGTGTCGATATTCAAACCGGTGTCATCAAAAGCGTTGAGGCGCTTTGTCGCTGGTATGATCCTGATAGTGGCGATATTTCGCCTGGCGTTTTCATTCCCATCGCCGAAGAAACCGCTTTAGTCAATGAGTTGAGCAAGCTAGTCACTGACATTGCCTGTAAGCAAGTAGTTACCTGGCGGAATATGGGGTTAGACACGACGGTCGCATTGAATTTGTCGATTAAAGACCTAAAAAACTTCAATATCGTACGCCAATTCTCCGACACCATGGCGATGTATGATATCCCTGGTGAGTCATTAGAAATTGAAATTACCGAAAGCGCCGCCATGACTGATGTGGTTAACACGGTAAAAGTTCTTAATCAATTCAAAGAGTTAGGCATAAAACTGTCAATTGATGATTTTGGCAAAGGTTATTCGTCATTAGCTTATTTGAGCCAATTGCCCGTTGATAATCTTAAAATTGATATGTACTTCGTTTCACAGCTTGGTAGCCAAAAGAAAGATCGCTTAATCAATGTGAACATCATTCGCAGTATCATTTCATTAGCGCAAAGTCTCGACTTACATACGGTTGGCGAAGGCATTGAAACCGTACAACAAATGTCGATTCTAAAATCGCTGGGCTGCGATATGGGACAAGGTATGCTGTATTGTCGTCCGTTATCAGCCACTGCTATTACCGATATCCTGCGCCAAGGGATCATCTCTTTCCCGTCCCACTAGCGTCAACAAATCATAAAAGAAGCTATTTGACGTTGATCAAATAGCTAACTTTGCTATGCTCATGGCATCCGATGACTTTCTGCCAACACTATGAAGATTGCTATTGCTAGCTGTGCCAACCTTCCCGATTGGGAAATTGACGATCACATGTTTTTTCAAACACTAACCCAACAAGATATCGAATATCAGGTTCTGGCTTGGGACAGTGATACAGATTGGGCACAATTTGATCTATGCCTGATCCGAACCACTTGGGATTATCAAGAGCGCTTTCCCGAATTTATTGAGTGGATCGAACGCGCCAGCCAACAAACCAAACTATACAATCCAACCCAAGTACTATTATGGAACAGCCACAAACGCTATCTCAAAGAACTCGAAGATAATGGAATCAGCATTGCTCCGTCTGAATGGTTACTGCAAGGTGGTGCTTATAATATTAGCGACATTATGGCTAAACGCGGCTGGCAGCAAGGATTTATCAAACCTTTGATTGGTGCTAATGCTCGTGAATGTTGTCGTTTCGACAATACTCCACAAGGCTTGGCGCAAGCGCAGCAACATGCTGATCGTCTAACGCCCAATGAAGATTTGGTACTGCAACCTTATCTCAAAACAGTTGAAGAGTTTGGAGAAACATCCGGAATTTTCTTCAACAAGCAATTTAGTCATGGTACGCGCAAGGTTCCAGTCAAAGGCGACTTTAGAGTACAGGACGACTATGGAGCAAAAGATTACCCTTATCAGCTAAACGAAAAAGAAAAAGACCTTGCACAACAAGCACTTAGCTATGTTTGCGCGAAATATGGTCATTTATTGTATGCTAGAATCGATTTCTTACATGACGCGGATGGAACGCCCTACTTGAATGAAATGGAGCTGATAGAACCATCACTATTTTTCAGGCATGGTGGTCAGCAGGCTTGCAATTTACTAGCTGAAGCACTATTAAAAGTTAATGCACAATAATATGTATATCACAAAGGATTAAAAAATGAGTAAAGCAGTTAAAATTGTTGTAATAACCTTAGCAATAATTCTCGGATTATTAACCTATTTCGGATTTCCTGGTTTTATTCACGGAATAAAAGACGGTTGGAAAGAAAACTGCTACACCTGCGAGAAAGAAACACCTAAAGCCAACGAAGAGAAACAAGCCGAGTCTCAAGCATCCACATCTGAAGAAAGTTCAGCTCCACTAGAAACAAAAGAAGTCGCCTACACGCCAGCTATCTGGAAGATTGAGCATAATGGCAAAACATCTTACTTATTTGGCTCTATTCATGGCGGCGACAAAAGCATGTATCCGCTTCCTGAGCATATTACTAACGCTTTCAACGAATCAGAAGTGTTAGCAGTAGAAATTGACTTAAGCAAAGTCAATCAAATGGAAATGGCGCAAATGGTGCAAACCTTGGCCATTGATTTTGAAAACCCTTTACCGACCGTGTTATCAGAAAAAACCAAGCAAGAATTTGATAAATACTGCGAAACCGCAAAAAACGTGTGCAACATGGTTAACAACTTCGAGCCTTGGATGGCAGCGATGACCGTTGAAGCTTTTGAATTTACAAAAGCGGGTTATAGTGAAAATTATGGCATTGATAAACATTTTGTCAGCAATGCAGAAGGCAAGGAAATTGTTGAGCTGGAAAGTCTTGGCAGTCAACTTAATATGCTTGATCAAATGCCTGTAGCGCTACAAGACTTGATGCTGTTAGGCGCAGTCAGTAAAGAAGGTGATGATTTTTCTGAATTAATGACGGCATGGAAAACCGGTAACATCGAGCAAGTCTTAGTGCAGGCTGAGCAAGAATCAAAAGAGCTTGGCATTGACCCGGTATTATTAGAGCAACTCAACGAAATATTTTTATATCAACGTAACCAAGCAATGGCTGATGGTATTGCTGAAGTAATTGTTAGTGGAAAATCAATTTTCGCGGTAGTTGGTGCATTGCACTATGCTGGCGAGAAAAGTGTAAACCATTACTTAGAAGAAAAAGGGTTTAAGGTAGAGCGTTTATAAGGCAGATCTATTAGCTATACCAAATATAAAGCCCTGAATAATCAGGGCTTTTTTTGTTAAAAATTTCTTTTGTAAATTTAAATGGTTTTGAATGAATTTGCTGAGAAAGCATTTATCAAAAAACTAGTCAATTTTAGCGCATGGTCACAAATTCTTCCGCTGACGTCGGATGAATGGCCACCGTATTATCAAAATCTGCTTTGGTAGCTCCCATTTTTAAGGCTACCGCAAAACCCTGCAGAATTTCATCCATAGCAAAGCCTATACCATGAATTCCAACAATTTTTTCTTCCTCTCCAACACAAACTAATTTCATGCGAGTTGGTTCGCGGTGCTGTGTCAAAGCTGAATACATAGCTGTGAACTGCGATTGATAGACTTTGACTTTTTCTTGACCAAATTGCTCAACAGCCTGTCTTTCGGTTAGACCAACCGTTCCTATTGGAGGATGGCTAAAAACCACTGTTGCAACATTGTCATAATCCAAATGTTCATCTGTTTTGCCATTGAATAAACGCTCAGCCAAACGACGTCCCGCAGCCACAGCAACTGGCGTTAAAGCCACTCGTCCAGTGTTATCACCCACCGCATAAATACCTTTTACACTAGTATTTTGATACTTGTCGGTAATAATGAATCCTTTGTCATCGACCTTAATATTTGTCTTTTCAAGACCTAAGTTGGTAGTCATAGGTTTACGCCCAATCGCCCAAACCACTTTATCAACCGGCTCAAGACTTTGTCCATTATCAAAATGAACTTGCAACCGCCCATCAGATAACTTTTCTATAGATTGAGGATTACAATGTGTATGTAACTGCAATCCATTTGCATGCATAACTTCAACCAAGGTATCAGATAGCATCTCATCAAAATCTCTCAGTGGCTTATGCTTACGTACAGCAAGATGAGTTTTTGTGCCTAAAGCATTGAAAACGCCTGCAATTTCTACAGCAATATAACCTGCTCCAATCACCACAACACTTTTCGGTTGTTGCTCAAGCTCAAAAAATCCATCAGAATCAATACCATATTCCGCACCAGGAATATTTGGAATACTTGGATAGCCACCTGTAGCTATAATGATATGTTCTGCGCTGTAAAGCTCATCTCCAACTTTCAATGTTTTATTATCAAGAAATTCCGCGTAACCTCGTATCACATCAACATTATTATTACTCAGAACTCTATCGTAACTTTGATGTATACGAGATATATAGGCTTGACGACTTTCAACCAGCTTCGACCACTTAAAATCGCTGCTTTGAATATTAAAACCATAATCAGCCGCAAATTTCATTGCTTCCGCAATTTGCGCACCATACCACATGGCTTTTTTGGGTACACAACCAACATTAACACAGGTACCACCCAAGTCTTTAGCCTCAATAATGGCACATTTAGCCCCATACATCGCAGCCCTATTGGCAGAAGCTATACCACCGCTACCTCCACCAATAGCGATAAAATCATAATGTTTAGTTGCCATGTTTTGTTCTCTTTTTTGCGTTATAATCTAGTTCATTATACAGATAAAGACATTATCACTAAGAAATTACAGAGGCATGAGTGAAAATTTTATTTGATGTAGCCCACCTTTATTACTTACCTCACTTTACACCTGTCATTGAACAACTAATATCTCTAGGCATTAAGGCTGGCATTGTATTCCACCACAAAGCACCATCAAAAATTAAACTGGGGCTTAATAACAATGTTTCCATATACGAAATTGCTGAAAATGATATCATGGACTTCTATCAGCAAAAACATGCTGATTGGATCATTTTTGGACATGCTTCTGAGCACGCCAAGCAAATTAATGCCTTTGCAAAGACGGGCATGATTCTGCACGGGTTAGGACCAAAATCAACCTACTATAATGCTTCATCTGGTGATATTCAGTACCGCTTCGTGGAGTCCCAAGAACGGTGTGATACCTTACAACAACTTTACCCCGACAAGACATTCGTTACTACGGGATACACCAAGTTAGACCCTATTATTAATAACCACATTAATAAGCTACACCTTCCCTCTCTTGGCTTGGATCCAAAAAAGAAAACCATACTTTATTCACCCACTTTTTATCCGAGTACAATTGAAAATTTTCCAAAAAGCTGGCCAGAGCATTTTTCTGACTATAATATTTTAATAAAGCCTCATTATTTTTCACTTATTAAAAAATCTTATAAAAAACAGCGCATACTTCTGAAACACTGGCAAAAATATGACAATGTTTATTTAGCTGACATTAATGAACAAAGTTTACTTCCTTTTATGCATACTGCAGACATAATGATAAGCGAGACGTCATCTGCTCTTTTTGAATTTATGGCCTTAGATAAGCCGATCATAGTTTGTCACTTTCTTAAATTAAGATTAGGATATAGAGGCTTTTTGAAATATCGCCTAGGCAAACGCTTATCAGATGACTACAAACTTTTTTCAGAAATTGGTAGCAATATCAATAAATACCAAGAACTTACTAAAGCAATCCAAAAGAACATTAACAATCCGCAACTATACCAAGCACAAAGAAAACATTATACTAAGCAAATTGTAGGAAACGTCGATGGCCTATCATCAAAGCGGGTTGCTGAATATTTAATTACTCGCTCCTAACAGAGTCTTGGAGATAAAAAATGCGCATTATTACTTTTGGGACATTTGATGTTTTTCACGTTGGACATGTCAACATCTTAGAGCGCGCGAAATCCCTTGGTACAGAACTATACGTTGGCATTTCATCTGATGAGCTGAATAATAGTAAAAAAGGACGTTATCCAATTTATTCTCAGGAAGATAGAATGCATATTGTTAGTGCTTTATCATGCGTTGACTTTGTTTTTTTAGAAGAGTCCTTAGAGTTAAAGAAAGACTATATTCAACAATATCAAGCAAATATGCTGGTTATGGGAGATGATTGGCAAGGAAAATTTGACGATATGAAGTTGTATTGTGAGGTAAAATACCTTCCTCGAACACCATCTGTTTCTACAACAGAAATAATTGAAGTCGTGCGTCATATTCCTTCTAATGAATAGTATGAAAAAAATTCCAGTAAGCGTTTTTATTATCACCTTGAATGAAGAACCTCATATTGCTAGAGCTCTTGAAAGTTGCGGCGCATTTGATGAATTAATCGTCGTAGATAGCGGTAGCACTGATAATACTGTGCAAATAGCAACTTCTTACGGAGCTAAAGTTATCCATAATCCTTGGCCTGGGTTTGCTAAACAAAAGCAATTTGCCATGCAGCATTGTCGAAACTCGTGGGTTCTAAACTTGGATGCTGATGAAGAATTAACTGAAGCTTTAATTATTGACATAAAAGTAGCTATTACCACTGATTGTGATTACATGCGCTGTTACCGAAATGATTTATTCATGAATAGTTTTTTTCCAAACATTATTCATAAACCCAACAATCATCGGCTATTCAAAAGAGAATCAGCAACATACCGTGTTGATGATCTTGTTCATGAGGGACCCGACTTTACAGGTAAAGAGTTCTTCTCTAAGAATTATTTCAATCATTATGGATATAATGAAATTAAAACTCTTGAAGATAAGTATAATTACTACTCTTCTTTGAAAGCTCGAGAAAGATTTAGCAAAGGGAAAAAACCTTCATTTATCAAGCTAATCACTATTTACCCTTTAACTTTTATTAAAGTTTTTGTTTTGCAAAGATATGTTTTAGCTGGTCTGCGAGGTTTTATCTTCTCAAAGTTACAAGCAAATTATGCTTATTTGAAACAAGCAAAATTATTTGAACATTATCAATCTAATATTAATAAGAAATAACTATGACTAATCCATTACTCAATTTAAATACATTACCTCCCTTTTCTGAAATTGAACCGTCGCATATGCAGCAAGCAATTTCTCAAATTATTGCTGATAGCAGAAAACAAATCGATGAATTGACAAATAACCTAACAAAGGAATCAATTAGTTGGCATAACTTTGTCGATCAAATGGAACAGATTAATGATCAACTTGATAGGGCGTGGTCCCCGATCAGCCATATTAACGCTGTAATGAACTCCGACTCTGTGCGTGATGCTTACAATGCTTGTCTGCCGTTATTGTCGGAATATGGTACTGAAATGGGGCAGCATCATGGGTTGTATCAAGCAGTTTCCAATCTACATCACAAAGCCGATCAACTTAACTTAGACACAGTACAACGCAAAATTCTTATCGATGACTTGCGAGATTTTAAATTATCTGGCGTTTCATTGACGGATGAAAAGAAGAAGCGTTATGGCCAAATTCAACTCAGATTATCTGAGCTTACTTCAAAATTTGAGCAAAACTTGCTTGATGCTACTATGGCTTGGTACAAAGATTTTGATTCTGCCGATGCGTTGGATGGCCTGCCCCAATCGGCGATTGACGCTGCCCAGCAACTGGCACAAGCGAATGATGTCGACGGCTATCGTATTACCCTTGATTATCCATCCTATTTACCTGTAATGATGCATGCCAATGATCGTGCTTTACGAGAAGAAGTTTACACAGCTTTCTGTACTCGCGCTTCAGATCAAGGGCCAAATGCTCATGAATTTGACAACAGCTCTTTGATGCCAGAGATACTGAGCCTACGCCATGAACTTGCCCAATTATTAGATTTCAATAACTACGCAGAATTATCACTTGCCACTAAAATGGCCAGTTCTACAGATGAAGTATTTGGCTTTTTGAATGATTTAGCGAACAAATCAAAACCTCAAGCAAAAGCAGAGCTTGACGAGCTCACGCAATATGCCATTGATAAGCATGGCTTTAATAATCTCAAAGCCTGGGATTTAGCATATTATTCTGAAAAACTCCGTCGTGAGAAACATGATATTTCTCAAGAAGAATTACGACCTTGGTTTCCTGAAGATCACGTCATTCAAGGCATGTTTGACATTACACAACAATTGTTTAATGTGCAGTTTAAACAGCGTCAAGATGTTGACACATGGCATAAAGATGTCCGCTTTTATGATATTTTTGATTCTAATAACCATCATATTGCCAGCTTCTACCTTGACCTTTATGCTCGCAAGAACAAGCGCGGCGGTGCTTGGATGGCAGATTGTATTGGTCGACGCAAAGTTTCAGATAGCATTCAAAAGCCTGTCGCATTTTTGACTTGTAATTTTAATGGTCCAGTTGGCGATCAACCTGCATTATTCACTCATGATGAAGTCAATACCCTTTTCCATGAGTTCGGTCATGGCCTTCATCACATGCTCACCACCATTGATTATGCTGCGGTTGCTGGGATCAATGGAGTACCGTGGGATGCAGTAGAATTACCAAGCCAATTTTTAGAAAATTTCTGTTGGGATGAACAAGGTTTAGCAAAAATTGCTAAGCACTTTGAAACTGGTGAACCTCTCCCCGAAGATAAAAAGCAGCGGATGTTAGCTGCGAAAAACTTTCAATCTGCTATGCAAATGGTAAGACAGTTAGAGTTTTCATTATTTGACTTTACTATCCATAGTGACTTTGATCCCGCAAAACCAGATCAAATTCAAGATATTCTAGATAATGTACGCCAACAAGTTTCAGTTGTAATCCCACCTGCATTTAATCGCTTCCAACATGGCTTTAGCCATATTTTTGCGGGTGGTTATGCTGCTGGCTACTACTCATATAAATGGGCAGAAGTCTTATCAGCCGATGCATTTTCACGCTTTGAAGAAGACGGTGTTTTTAACCGCAAAACTGGCCAAGATTTCTTACAGCATGTTTTGCAAAAAGGCGGTTCACAAGAACCAGCAGAGCTCTTCAAAGCCTTTCGCGGTAGAGAGCCTTCTGTAGAGGCATTATTACGTCATTCAGGCATAAAATAAGGGCGTAGCTCCGCCCTTATTTTATTGCTGATATCGACTATTTTTTACTAACACCTTCCACATCATACCAAGGCGTTGGATTGATTGGACAACGATAACGGAAACCATCTTCTGTTATTTCAACTCGTGAAATACGTGTTTGGTTTGGTTCCAATGGGAACTTATCCAACTGCTCATGTGTTTTGTAATTTTGAATTTGAAAGCCAACAACCTTATTCGTTTTGTTGGTTACAACAAACTCATAAGTACCAGCTTTTAAACTCGCTAGGGTTTCCTTTGCGTCAAAATAACCACCGTATTGGTCTAAATGAATTCGAGTTACTCCATTTTCATCTGTTGTCGGTAAGTCTGCATAAGATGCAGTAGCGAATGTAGTAGCAACCACTAAAAGAGTCATGCTTAATATTTTCTTTAACGTATTCATATAATTTCTCCTATATAGATTTGATTAAATACAGGATGTATTTTATTGGCGATTGTTATATGATTTGTTGCAATCAATCTTATTTTTTTGTCTATTCGTCCAAATATAAGGCGCAAATGGATATTATTAGCAAAATACTACAGTCATTACACTTTGATGCAAATATATACCTGCACTCTGAGTTTTGCTCACCATGGGGGCTTCAATCAGACAACCCTAGCGTGGGTACTTTTCACGTAATTGCTTATGGGCATTGCACCATTCAAACAGAAAATAATCTGCATATTTCACTTAATGCCGGTGATTTGATTTTCTTTCCAAAAAACATCAAACATAAAATTGAAAATACATCTGAAGGAGGGATTTCAACAACCTTAATTTGTGGTAGCTATCAATTTTCCGATGCTCATAGCCCGCTAATTAGTGCTTTGCCTGATTTTATCCATATTAAAGCCAATGAACTCGGCCAACTGTCTTGGTTCGAATCACTTATTAAACAAATTGTTAATGAGGCTGAATCTGGAACTGAAGGCAGAAGTCTTATTCTCGATAAACTGGCTGAAATTTTATTCGTCTATATTATTCGATATTATGTTCTTGCATCAAAAAGTAACCATGGTGTTCTCGCTGGATTAGCTGATAAACAATTAAGCAAAGCCTTATTTGTATTTCATAATGATATGGGGAACCCCTGGTCAGTAGAGACGCTTGCGCAGCACGCCTTAATGTCTCGCTCTGCATTTTCCGATAAATTTGCTGAGGTTATCCAAATGACACCCATGCAATATGTTACCTATTGGCGAATGCAATGTGCCTATAACCAATTGACATCAACTAATACTCCTATTATTTCTATTGCATTAGATCATGGTTACAAATCTGAAGCCGCTTTTAGTAAAGTTTTCAAAAAGCAGTTTGCTATTAGCCCTGGTAAAGCACGCAAGTTAAAGCAATAATCCTATGAAAAAAGATAAAACTATATTAGCAATTGATAACGGCACGCAAAGTATTCGTGCCATTTTATTCGATTTGAACGGTAAGTTAATTGCCAAAGCCCAAGTGCCGCTTGATGCGTATTTTTCTGACCAACCCGGATGGTGCGAACAGCATCCACACTATTTCTGGGACTCATTGTGCCGAGCGTGTAATAAATTATGGCAGATGCCTGACGTGGATAAGAATAGCGTTGCTGCCGTTGCGGTAACGACTCTACGCAATACTGTGGTCAATCTTGACCAAGCCGGTGAATCCTTGCGTCCTGCGATTGTTTGGACTGATCAACGCAAAGTTAAAAGCATTAAACCCATCCAAGGTATTTGGAAATATTTGTTCAAAGTTGCTGGGGTTGAAAATACTATCCAAAACTTTCAAGCCAGTTGCCAAGCTGCTTGGATTGCAGAAAATCAACCTGAAATTTGGCAACAAACCCACAAATATTTATTGATGTCTGGTTATTTGAATTACAAACTCACTGGCGAATATCGTGACTCTTTAGCTTCACAAGTGGGTTATATTCCTTTTGATTACAAACATCACGCTTGGGCCAAAGAAGGTGATTGGAAGTGGCAAGTGGCGCCTATCGATAAAGCTATGTTGCCCGAATTAGTTAAACCAGGCGAGCAAATAGGTGTAATTCATAAAGCAGCCTCAATCGCTACTGGTATTCCACAAAATATTCCTGTGATCGCTGCGGGAGCTGATAAATCTTCCGAAGTTTTAGGCTCAGGCTGCATTGAAGATCACCAAGCCTGTTTAAGTTATGGCACCACCGCGACTATCAATGTCACCAGCTCAAAATACATTGAACCCATACGCTTTATCCCACCTTACCCCTCGAATGTAGCAAATGCATATACCATCGAATATCAAATCTACCGCGGCTATTGGATGGTTAGCTGGTTTAAAGAACAATTTGGCCATATAGAACAAAATTTGTCTGAAGAAATGGGCATTGCCGCAGAACAATTACTCGATCAATCCATAGCCAATATAGCACCAGGATCAGATGGCTTAATGCTACAACCCTATTGGTCTCCAGGGGTAAAAATTCCTGGTCCTGAAGCACGAGGCGCGATTATTGGGTTTAATGATGGTCATACAAGAGCACACGTATATCGTGCGATTTTGGAAGGGATTGCTTATGGTCTTCGTGATGGAATGGAGTCGATTCAGAAGCGTACTAAGCACGACATCAGCGAGTTGATTGTTTCAGGCGGTGGTTCACAAAGCCCAGTCGCTATGCAACTAACCGCTGATATATTTAACTTACCCGCCACTCGACCCCACACCTACGAAACCTCAGCTCTTGGTGCTGCCATTAATGCAGCTGTTGGTATTGGTGAGTTTACAAACTATCAACAAGCAGTCAACGCCATGTGTCATCATGGAGAAACGTTTGAACCTATTGCTGAAAATGTAGAGATTTATCAACATCTGTATAAAGATGGCTACAAGAAAATGTACAAACGTTTAAAGCCAATTTATCACTCGATAAAAGATGTTTTGGGTTGATATAAGAAAAAGCCCCGCCAATTGGCAGGGCTTGCGCCTAAAATTTGCTTGTTTATAAAAGATAGGGGAAACAAGCTGGGGGAGTAAAGTCTTAGGCGCGTAAACTTTCAATATAATCTCGCAAGCATTCGCCTGCTTCATCAAAAGCCTGATCGTTCATGTAGCATTTACATTGGCCAATAATACCTTCCATTGCTGCAATCAAAAATCGTGCTACATTGCCAGGTTTAACATCGGTACGAATAGTGCCGTTATGTCGACCTCGCTCGAACGCTTCAGCTAATGACTGATGCCACATTTGCCAAATGTTGGCGATACGCAAACGAAAAGATTCATCAAGCGGTGACATTTCTTGGGTTAAATTATTCAGCGGGCAACCTGTATGCAGCTCAGCAGTGTTAATTTCTTTGCGCGCTTCGGTTAACATATTTATCAAGTCATCCACTGGATTTTTGAACTCTTTTAGTGGCTCAACCCACTTTTCAACAATCCATGGTTTCAATACTTCGTCAATGACCGCATGACCAAGCGCTTGCTTGCTGGTAAAGTGATGATAGAAAGCACCTTTGGTTAGTGCAGTACGTTTTAACACTTGATCTACACGCAAGCCTTGATAACCCTTCAATAAAATTTCTTCGAAGGCCACATCAAGAATTTTTTGTCGTGTAATATCTGGATTTCTTACTGCTACTGCACTATTCATTCTGCCTACCTATATTTACTAACTAAAACTAATTATTTCGCGCGCTTTAGACTGCTTTTATTAAAATCATTTTCATCTAAGCCAACGTTAAACTCATAACCGCTCCAATTAATAGTTGTCGATTTTCCCGTTTGTACGTTTTCCATAACTTGCGTATGAGCACGCCAATATTTGTCTAAATATTGTTTATAATCAGAAAATGTCATTACTTTTAATAAATCGTCTTTCTTGTCGTAGTATTCAATTTTGCGCACACGATAATGCTCTTGATCAATCCAAGAAATCGTTTTGCTGTAACCTGAGTTGTTATAAGTTGGCGTTAATTCTGTTACGAAAACTTTATCGCCATCCAATTCTTCTTCGCGCAAAAATTTATAGCTGTATTTTTCTACTTCAAAAGAAGACAAATCTTCATAAGCAAATTCACTGCCCATCCAAGGACCCGACTTGTTAGAAGAAGAAATACGTTTTACACGCTTAATTGCAGGCAAAAACAACCATTGATCATCATTGCCTTCAATATGCGAATAGGATAAAAATGCTGTACCTTGAACATCACGTGGTTCGTCAAAGATACTCAGGCCTTTATCACCATCACCTTCAACTTCTAAACTCTTCACGCGAACTTTTCGCGTAGTTTCGCGACCCGCTTTGTTACTTAATATCATTTCCATTTGCGCTTGGCTATCGCCCCAGCCGGTATTACGCGCTTTAGCTTCTTTAGCAATCGCTAACCCTTTTTCTTCTGGCGTTTCAGCATTTGCCAACGGCGCTAAGACTAGCATCGATAATGCAGCCACTGAAAATAATGTTAACGCTAATAAACCTTTTTTCATTTCGCTTCTCCAATAGTTTTTCTTTTGCGCTCCACTAGCATCAGCAATGGAGGTAATAATAAGAAATCAATGATTAGGGCTGCTGCAAGGGTAATTGCAGTCAAAATACCCATTTCACTATTCATCACATAGTGCGACATACCAAGCACTAAGAAACCAGCAACCAAAACAATCGTGGTTACGGTCAAGGCCATTCCTACTGTGTGGAAGGCATAACGCACAGCTTCATGTGAGTCCATATTTTTTTCACGACGCGCACGTAAATACTTGCTTAGGAAGTGCACCGTATCATCAACCACAATTCCTAAGGTCATGCCCATTACCACCGATAAACCCATGCCCACCTGACCTTTGAACATGCCCCAGATCCCAAAGGCCACCGCCATAGGAATAATATTGGGGATCAAGCTCAACAATCCAAGTTTTGCCGAGCGCAATGCAAAGGCCAAAATTAATGAAATCAGTAATAATGCCCATAAGGTCCCTTTAATCATAGAATAAATATTACGTTGACCTACGTGAGCAAACATAATTGCAGGGCTTGATGCAGCAATCTCTAAACTTGGTGCATTTTCGGCAAACCAATGTGCAAATTTGTCTTCCAAAGCAATCACTTCTACGCTGGAAATGTTCTTCAAAGCAATTTGCAAACGGGTTGCTGACTTATCGCCATTCAACTGATTGTTTAAGTCCATGCCTTTTGGTAATGATGTTTCATACATCAAGGTATATTGTGCCGTAAGTTCCCTTAACGAAGTATTAATATCTACTTGTTCTTCAGCATCTTCAAGCAGAACGCTATTACAATCATTGCCTAAACTTTGACGCGGTAACGAGTAACACTCGGCTTTATCACCATTCATACTCTTATTCAGGCGCTTCATTACATCGGTATAACTTTGCACGTGTAAGACTTCTGGCTGTTGATGTGCGAAATCCATAAAGGCTTGCAAAGTATCCATAAATTGCGGTTCATGGATGCCATCTTGCTTATCAGTCTTAATGCTGTAAAACATGGTGTATAAACCAGTTAGATTTTCCGCCACATAATCGGAATCAACGCGGAAGTCGATAGTTTCATCAAAATATTTTACGAACTCATCATTCAGCTCATTCTTGGGTAAGAATGAAATAATTCCGATACTCAACACTGCCATTACTGGCAATAATATTTTTCGCTTTTCAATCACGAAGTTAGCAAAACCATCCATCGCACGATTGCCTGCATTGTCTTCTTTGATAGTGTGTCTAACTGGCACAATCAACATAAAGGCCGGCAAGAAAGTCACCGAGAAGATAAAGGCAAAAGCTACACCCCAAGCTACAGTATTCCCCATATCACGCAATGGTGGCACTTCACTGAAGTTCATGGTTAAGAAACCAATGACGGTAGTTAAACTGGTTAAGAAAATTGGCATCATATTAATGCGTAAACTCTCAACCATGGCATCATCCTTTTTCATACCTTGTCGCATATTTTGCAAGAAGGTAACCAGCAGATGCACTGAATCCGCCACCGCCATGGTGGCCACCACAGTTGGCACCGAGAACATTGGCCCTGTTAAGAATGTACCTAACCAGCCAGCCGCGCCCATTGCCGACACAATCGAGAAAATAATAACAAAAACGCTACCAATAGTGCCGCTGACACTGCGCATCATAAACATCAACGCCAATGGAATAACCAAAAATAACATCAATGGCGTTAGCGTCATCATGTCATTCTGGCCAGTCTCGGCGAATGCGTTATTCATCATGATCACGCCAGTAATGCGCACTTCCATATTGGGATCACGTGCTTCAACCTGTGCTTTTAGATCGCGCACATAAGCGGTGATTTTGGGTACTGCGGCTAATACTTCAGCTTTCTTTTCTTTCCAAGCATCACCTTCTAAACCTTCAAGATCATCATCAGAAGGGATCTGCACCGTGACATTGACGGCTGTTACTGTTTTGCTTGGATTAATTATACGATTAAGCAGTTGCGGCTCATTGAGAACAATGTCGGACAAATCATTAATTTGCTGCGGAGAGAGGTTATCCACCATTTCATCGGTCACGGCCTCGTGCTCACACTCACTGTCCATATCCGCGTTTTTATCTGGAATACACAGTAAAGCGCCGACCAACATATAATCTTCATCTTCTGGTGTGACCCAGGTGTGTTGATAATTGGTGATAGAATCGACGCGAGTCGAATAAGGCACCATCCAACCTTCTTCGGTTAGCCATTTAATGGTTTTAAGTGATTGTTTACTAAAGACATTTCCGTCTTTCGGGGTGAGGATAAACATCACATTATCGGCTTTATCGTAGGTATCTTGGATATCTTCAAAAGCCAACATCTGAGGATTATCTTTCGAGAAAAAGACTCGATAATCCGTCTTAATTTCTAAGAATTGTGCACCCATGGTGCTAAGAAAGGTCAACACTACCGATAAAATCAGTACTAACCATTTGTGATTGACAATAAAGCGGCCAAATTTAACGGTATTATTCTCTGGCATAGCAGATCCTTAACAAGCTATATTCGCTTTTTCACCAACAAACCATTTAGTTTGTTCAAAGGCAAAAAATTTTGCTAATTTTTCATTTAGGGGATTGATATTTAACTACAGACCAACTAGTCTGTCAATTCTTCAAAGTTCTTTTTTTATGTGAATTAGGTAGTATTTATGAATATTGATCAGGCCTTTAAACACGAACTACAACTTGCAAAACAATTACTTAAAAACCAACAATTTGAAGCCAGCTTTCATCACCTTGAACGCGCGCATATTCTCAGCCAACCCTTTTATATCAAGCACTTAACGTCGCACTATTGGATGTTTATACATGGCCTGAAGCGATTGGATGGCAAAGAAATATTTGGACAAATTATTCGTATGCTCGGCTCTATAGGCTCGCTATTTGGGAAATACCCACTTGGCAACACAGGTGGTGCCAATGTGTCCCCCTTTAAGCCAATGCCAATACCAGAGGATTTGCTGCAATATTTTTAATCACACTGCTAATCTCAGATTCTAAACTTGATAAATGTAAATTCTGGTTAAATCGTAACCATATTCCTCGTATAAGCCCTTGATATGTATTAATGTAAATGGGCTTGAATCATTGGTACTGAATAACCAACAGGATTTGAGAATACTATCAAATAATTTTATGGAGAATGACATGGATCCTACTAGCTTAATTGTTTTCTTATTTATCGGCGCAATCGCTGGCTGGTTAGCTGGCAACCTCATCAAAGGTGGTGGTTTTGGCCTGATCGGTAATATCGTGGTTGGTATCTTAGGTGCTTTTGTTGGCGGCTACCTATTACCTAAAGTTGGTTTGTCATTAGGTGGCGGCATTATTGATGCTATTATCTCTGCCACTATCGGCGCAGTGATACTGCTGCTGATCATAGGTTTAATCAAAAAGGCCTAGAACAACAGCTTATGGCTCTGGAGCGTTGAACTTCAGAGCCATCTATTTCTTACATGCGTTAATCTTTTTGTAATACCGTTTCTTCTAGCTCAACTTATAGTATTACTCACCTTCATGTTATATTAGCCACAATTATCACGACTAATGATTAACATGAGTTCTACACATCTTGAACAACAAGCCATTAAAGCCACTCAATATTGGTTAGAGCATACCGTTATTGGTTTCAACTTTTGTCCGTTTGCCAAACGCGAATTTGTGCGTAATAGCATTAACTATCAAGAAAGTGATACCTCTAATCCCGAAGAGGCTTTATACCAGTTGATTGAAGTCTTTAAATTACTAGACAGTGATAGCACTATTGAAACCAGCCTGCTGATTTTTTCTCATGGCTTTTCTAAATTCTATGATTATTTAGATCTGGTTGATTTAGCCAATCAATTGCTTGAAAAAGAGGGTTATGAAGGTGTTTATCAAATAGCCAGCTTCCACCCTAATTATTTTTTTGATGGCGTTGAAGAAGATGATGCCAGCAACTATACCAACCGCTCACCCTACCCAATTTTGCACATTTTACGCGAAACCAGTCTAGAGCGAGCACTTACTAACATTGACAACCCTGATGAAATTCCTGAGCGCAATATTCAAGTGGCTCAAGAACAGGGAAGCAATGTTTTTGAAAAAATATTAGAAAAGGCATTTCATCAATGATTGAGGTTTATTGCTACTAAACTTTGTAATTCTGGCAATAATTCTTGCTCAAACCATGGATTACTCTTTAGCCAACGATTATTCCTTGGACTTGGATGTGGCAATGGAATAATTCTGGGGTAGTAGCTTTGCCAAGCTTTAACAATATCCGTCACCGTTTGTTTTTTATCAATGTGCAAATGCCAATCTATCGCATAGCGCCCAATCACCAATGTGAGCTGTAGTTCTGGCAGGTTATCGAGTAATCTTTGCCGCCAAGTTTTAGCACAAATTGCTGGTGGCGGTAAGTCGCCACCCGAACCAGTTCCTGGGTAGCAAAAAGCCATGGGAATTATGGCGAATTGCGTTTCATCATAAAATGTTTCTCGGTCAACGCTCAACCAATCACGCAAACGATCACCGCTTGGATCATCAAAAGGACGGTTTTTATGGTATGTTATCCGTCCTGGAGCTTGCCCAGCAATTAAAATTTTCGCCTTAGGATTAAACTGTACTATGGGGTTTGGTTCTAATGGCAAATCCTGACATAAGCGACAGTTTTTAACTTGAGAAATCAAAGCATCTGACATGAATAAATAACTAAATGACTAAGCTTGGTAAGCTCTTTGCTCACCGCTTACAGGGCAAATAAAACCTAATTGCTTGGCGGTCAGTTGCAAATCTGGACAACTATCATCAGCACCACCATAAAGCCGATCACCAACAATTGAATGCCCTATTGCTGCCAGATGTTTACGAATTTGATGTTTACGCCCTGTTTCAATGATCACCTCTACTCGGCTTTGATCTAGCTCATTAAGATATTCGAGTGGCGCGAGGTGACTGATGGCGGTTTTCCCATCAATATCTAAATTGATAGTTTGTTTATCAATTAATTTTCCCATTACGGTGGCGTGGTAAACCTTTTGCACTTTACGTTTGGCGAACATCTCAGCCAGTTTATGTGCTGCTTTTTTGTTATGAGCAATCAACATCAATCCGTTTGCTGCTCTGTCCAATCGATGAACAATATAACTCTGTCGGCCAAAATCAAAATATTGCTCGACCAAGCGGCCAATTGAGCAATGATCACCCCATTTTGAGCCCTGTGACCAGAGCCCATAAGGTTTATACCAAACCGAGTAATCCGCTTGATCATCAACCAATTTTGGTTCTGTAACTTCTTGTTCTAAAACGCTTTTATTATAATGAAGGGATAGTTGATTGCCCGCTTGTAACTTGGCTTTTTTACGTCGAATGACTTTTGCGTTTTTCGCGCTTGCGCTACTAGAAAGCCACACCGCGCCTTTATTCATGGCATCTTTCAACTTTTGTTTAGATAAGTCTGTATGACTTGCCAATAGCTCCAAAACATTGATTTTCTGCTCAATAATGGCCTCAGTAATATCAATATGTAACTCAATAATGGTATTCTTATCGTCAACAGGCATAATCACTCAATACATTTACTATTTTGAAACCGCAACTGGCTTTTTATCATCAGCAAGCTTACCCGAATCTATCACCACCACAATGGCTGCAGCATTTACCGATCGTCACCGATAAAGATCTGACTGACTCAATCGAGTCAGGTGATTATCAAGGTTATTTTGCTTATCAGCAAGTTGATGGACAGCCCGCGTTAAGTTTTTTTGCTCGATTAGATGGTAAGTTGGTCAATATGTACGTGGATCTAGTCGCAGGTCAAGTCGCCTATCGTCGCCAACATGGCGGTGGACGCAAACAACATATCGCCAAAGCCTGTGGATTAAAATCCAATTGGCAACCCAAAATATTAGATGCTACAGGTGGCTTAGGACGCGATGCAGCGGAATTGCGCAATCTAGGCTGCCAATTACGTATCATCGAACGCTCGCCTTATGTTGCCAGCTTATTGCAAGATGCTATCCATCGCGCGGCTAGTGACACAACTAGTATAAGCCAATTATTTACTCAAGGTTTTGAGCTATATCATGGTCAATCCATTGATTTAATTGAACAAATTGCACGAACAGAGCAACCCGACATTATTTATCTTGACCCCATGTTCCCACCGCGCAATAAATCCGCCTCAGTCAAAAAAGAAATGCGTTTGGTAAAATTATTAGTCGGCGAAGACCCCGATGCCAATAACTTGCTGCCCATAGCCATAGAAAACGCTGCAAAACGTGTAGTGGTCAAAAGACCCAGCTACGCGCCTTATTTGAATGAGCAAAAACCCAGCATGAGTATTGAAAGCAAAGGCAATAGGTTTGATGTTTATGTTAAATAAAATGACTAAATACGAAAAAGTTGAAATGCTTTGTTTAGGTATACTAGCTCCTTTAATACTCTCAGCCATTACAGCCTATCATCTTATTTATAACAATATCGCCTATTTCGGCAGAAATACCATGGCTAAGTTTTATGGTTTTGAAGCTTATTGCGTTTCATTGTTTTGGTTCGGAATTGCAACAGCTCTGTTTTCCTTTTTCTTTTTAAAATATAAAAAACACAAGCATACAAGACTTTTTTTTAGTGTAAGTGTAAGTCTAATCTTAACAATAATCGGCCTGTTCTCGGCTATTACCTTTACTTTTTGGAACGTATAAAGATCAGAAACCCCATAAGATAAGAGATAATGACATTCGGTTTGATGTTTATGTCAAAGCTGATTAAAATTAGCCTACTTTTATAAAACCAATAATTTTAATGAAAAGGACTTACCCATGAAGAAACTCCTTATAGTGCTATCTTTTATTGCGCTTCCCTGCTTTGCTGAGCCCAGCGCTCTGATCATTGATGGTTCAGCCAAACCCAAAGATTCCGACAGTAAAATTCGTGCGGCTCATGAAGAAATGCTTAACCCCGGAAACAAGGCCTACGCTCGCTTAGCCATCCTAACCGCAATGAAACAAACCCGTGGAATGGCTTGGTTTCTAGAAGAGGAAGAAGATGGCCGCATAAGAGCCCGTTTTGACTATCGTGGACAAATGATCATGGTTGATGTTGAGTACAATGACAGCTTAATACAAATCAAATACGTTGATGGTTATGATGACTATGCTTGTGAGAATGTGATTGATCGTATCTGTTATGAAAATCACAGACATTACTACAGTTATGTAAAACGCTTACGTCACCATATTCAAAATAACTTATAAGGAATGTAACCATGTATCGTCTTTTATTTACTTGTATTGCACTTTTTATAAGCCTATCAAGCAATGCACAGCAATATTCTCTTGAGAATGCCACACAAACTGAAAATGGCTACAAACTTTACATAGCTCCTCTAAAGTTTGGAAACTATGTTGATGATCCAATAACACTTGTTATTAGTGCCATATCAAAGATTAATGGATGGAAAATACAGTCACAAACTGATAGCTCCATTACCGCTATGCTTGATAATTACAAAGGTAACGATGTTGTTGTTCGCATTGATATCGCTGGTAATAGTATTCATTTTGTTCCTGTAAGCGACAGAAGAGTGGATTGTAGTAAGAGTGCAGACAAATGTGCTGTAAAAAGAGAACATTATGAGCGCTGGCTTAACAACCTAAGACGCCATGTTTCTAAAAACATCTATCAACTAGCTTTAGTTGATGCGCAAAAATCTCAATAATATTTCATATGAACAAAGCAGCAGCATTACATATTTTAGTGAAAACAGAGTCTGAAGCGCAGGCTCTTAAAGTCCGTTTAGAAAAAGGCGAAGATTTCTTCAAATTAGCCAAACAACATTCAATGTGTCCATCAAAAAAGCAGGGTGGTGATTTAGGCGAGTTTAAACGTGGTGCTATGGTCAAACCTTTCGATCAAGCGGTATTTGCTAAAGGCAGCGAAGATAAATCGGTTATTGGCCCAGTTAAAACCCGCTTTGGATTTCACTTAATACGGGTTTTGTATAAGTCATAGAAATTTGTCCATCATTAAAAGCATTTCCAATAACAGCTCTTTTAGATGGAAGCTCATAGAGTAAACTTTAGTAGATTCCCGCTTTCGCGGGAATGACCAATAATTAAGTTACTTGAAACAACTTATATAGCAACTGCCCTGCTTTTTTATCTTTTAATAATTGCCAATGCTCTGGGATATCCAGCTCCAAGCCCTGCTCCACTTCGATATAAATCAAGGTTTCTGACTGAATGGTCGCCGATTGCGCCAATTGATCAATGACATTTTGAGCAATTCCTTTATGGAACGGCGGATCAATAAAGATGATATCGTAGGCTTGCTGATTAGTTTCAACAAACTTCAAAGCGTCACCATTAAATAAACGAGCATCATCAGTTTGCAGCTGTTCAAGATTGCTTCTCAATTGATTAGCTGCTTTTTTATTAAGTTCGATGAATTGTACTTCGCCCGCGCCACGCGACAATGCTTCAATGCCAAGCGCGCCCGAGCCGGCGAATAAATCTAAGCATTTTGCGCCTCGAATATCCCATTGCAACCAGTTGAATAGGGTTTCACGTACTCGATCAAGACTGGGTCGCAAGCCCTCTACTTCAATAAAACGTAACTTGCGCCCTTTCCACTGGCCGCCAATCACGCGGAAAATGCCAGATTTGCCATGACTTTTGACGGCACTTTTACTGCTAGCGCTTTTACCACTATTGAGTTTGTTGCGATTGGCCATATTTATAGAGTGTTATCTTACGCCCTGTTAGGGAAAGTGATAGGATAGCGCCTTTAAGAATTTTAACAAGTTAGCCAATTGTAAGTTTTGGCGATGACCTTTAAGAAATAACAACGATTAAGCCCTATGAGCGAAAAGAAAAAAGGCGGATTATTTGGTTTTTTCCGCAAAAAATCGTCACAACCTGACATCACCGAGTCCTCAGAACAAGCGCTTGAGCAAGCTGAAGAGGCCATCGAGCAGGAATTGGATCAAGAAGTTGCTGAAGAAATCGAACAGGCGACTGAGCATAGTGATAAGATAGAAGCTGAGATTGATACCGTTGACGCTACTCAAGAAGTTGCCCATTCTGAAATAAAGCCTGAAATCGCACCAGAACATCAAGAATTTGAGCAAGCTGTCGAGCAGCTCAATCAACAGTTATCTGAGCAAATCACCATTTCTATTGCTGATAAAGAAGCTCAGCAACAGCCACAAGTTGAGCCGTCATCAGTGCAGGAGCCAGAGACAGAAACAAGGCAAGAGACAGTACAATCTGAAGGGCTTTTAGCTCCGATAGCAGATGAGCCTCAAGTAACTGAAACACACACCGAAGCCGAGCCATCTATTGTCCAACAGCCGGTTGAAAAGAAAGGCTTTTTTGCTCGACTTAAAGACGGTTTAAGCAAAACCCGCTCACAACTGACCAGCGGTATTGCCGACTTAGTTTTGGGTAGTAAACAGATTGATGATGATTTGTTGGAAGAAATTGAAACTCAATTATTAATGGCCGATGTCGGCGTAGAAGCCACTCGCAAAATCATTGATGATTTAACCGACAAAGCAGAACGCAAAGAACTTAAAGATCCGCAATCCTTGATGGATCGACTACGCGAACTCTTATCTAACATTGTATCGCCCTGCTCTAACCAGTTGATTCTAGATAAAAAACCCTTTGTTATTCTGATGGTTGGTGTTAACGGTGTTGGCAAAACTACGACCATTGGCAAGCTGGCGAAGAAATTCCAAAGCGAGGGTAAATCTGTGATGTTAGCCGCTGGTGATACCTTCCGTGCTGCTGCGGTTGAGCAGTTGCAGGTATGGGGCGAGCGCAACAATATTCATGTCACCGCGCAGCATACTGGCGCCGATTCGGCCTCAGTGATCTTTGATTCACTGCAAGCTGCTCAAGCACGCGATATTGATGTGTTGATAGCTGATACCGCAGGTCGTTTACACACAAAATCCAATTTGATGGACGAGTTGGCCAAAGTAAAACGTGTCATGCAAAAAATTGACCCAAGCGCACCTCACGAAATCATGTTGGTGGTAGATGCTGGCACAGGTCAGAACGCGCTAAACCAAGCCACTGAATTCCATAAAGCAGTGGGCTTAACAGGCATAACCATCACCAAATTAGACGGCACTGCAAAAGGTGGTGTAATTTTTGCCCTAGCTGATAAACTGCAAGTACCGATTCGGTTTATTGGTGTCGGTGAAGGCATTGATGATCTGCGTGAATTTGACGCCAATGATTTTATCAACGCACTATTCAGTAATGAATAAACCAATAGAGCGAACAACTATTACCATCAAAGCGCATTTGAGTATAATTTATAATAAATGATTGAATTTCATCAGGTTTTTAAGCGATACGAAGGTGGTCATGAAGCCTTAAAAGGGGTTAGTTTTGCCCTTGCGAATGGTGAAATGGCATTTTTGACTGGCCATTCTGGCGCTGGTAAAAGCACCTTACTGAAATTAATTGCTTTGATGGAACGTCCTACTCGTGGCCAAGTGATCCTTGATGGACAAAATATTTCGCAAGTCAAAGATCGCCATATTCCCTATCATCGCCGCAAGATTGGCATGATTTTTCAAGATCACCGCTTATTATTCGATCGCAGCGTCTATGATAATGTAGCTTTACCTTTAGTTATCGCTGGAGTATCCGATCGCGATATTCCTAAACGAGTGCGTGCTGCTTTAGATAAAGTCGGCCTACTCAACAAAGAAAAGCAACTTCCGATCCAGTTATCGGGTGGTGAGCAACAACGGGTCGGCATTGCGCGCGCAGTCGTCAATAAACCACCGTTATTATTAGCCGATGAACCCACTGGTAATCTTGATCCTGAATTATCAGCCGAGATCATGAAATTATTTGAGCAATTTCAACAAGTTGGCGTTAGCGTTTTGATCGCTTCGCACGACTTGGGACTGATTGCTCGCATGAAACATCCTGTACTGACACTGAAAGATGGTCGCACCATTCGCAATGAACTGGCGGAGGCTGAATTCGATGGCTAAAACCGTTCATAAAGGGCATAGTGCCACCACCGCAAAGGTTAGCCTGCTCGATCGCATCAAAATGGCACTTTCTTTGCATAAGAAAAATAGTGTTTCTACTTTGCTGGATATTTTGCGCCAACCCGCCAATAGCTTAATGACAATCTTAGTTTTGGCCATTGCTTTAGCTTTGCCGAGTGCTTTTTATGTGTTTAGTCAAAACGCTAAAGCGGTCAGCGGTAGCTGGAATGGTGGTGTGCAGATGGCATTATTCCTTAAAGACAATACTACTGAGCAAGCTACTCAAGAGTTGATGCAAAAGCTCAATTTGCGTCCCGAATTTGATCAGGTAACGTTAGTCAGCAAACAACAAGCTTTAGAAGAGTTTAAGAGTTCGTCAGGTTTTGGTGATGCTCTTGAATACCTTGATGATAACCCGCTTCCAGCGATGTTAGTACTTACTCCTAGCTCTGAGGTTGCGACTCCAAGCCAAGCCCAAGTACTTGTTGATGAATTACAACAAGAGCGTATTGTCGATGTCGCACAAATGGATATGCAATGGGTTCAAAAATACCATGCAATGCTCGATATGGCGCAAAAAATTGGCTCGTTCGTGAGTATTTTATTGGCTATGGCGGTTTTGCTGATCGTCGGTAACACCATACGTTTAGCCATTCTTAATCGGCGTGAAGAAATTCAGGTGATTAAACTGGTAGGCGCAACCGATGGCTTTATTCGTCGACCTTTTCTATACACAGGTTTTTGGTATGGACTGATCGCCGCCCTACTCGCTGCGCTAATGGTCAATATCGTCATTGCCGTATTACGCGGTTCGGCCTCAACACTCGCTGAATTGTACAGCAGCGGCTTCAGCTTGATGGGATTAGCGCCGAGCCACACTTTGAGTTTGCTGGCATTTGGCGCTGGCTTGGGTTTGATTGGCGCTTGGATTTCAGTGAATAAACATCTACGCGATATTCAACCTAACTAGTTTTACTGTCAATAAGCTCCCTTTACTTTTCCTTTTTGGCTAATACCAAGAAAATCAGTCCCAATAAAGCTGGCATCGCTTGAGTAAACAAAATACTGGGTTTAGCAGTGATGGCGCCAAAAATCCCAGCAACCACCACACAGCTCAAGAAAAACACCAATATATCGCGTTTTTTTGTCAACAAACCCCAAATCAAACCTGCTGCTAAAAAACCATTATAGAGCCCTTGATTAGCCGCTAATGTTGCTGATGCACTCGATACCTGCTCCGACATATTAAAAACTTTACGCCCAATCGGATGATCCCAAAAGAACATCTCCAAGACTAAAATTCCGATATGCTCAATGGCTACCAAAGTAGCTAATGCAAAGGCTATTTTCTTAAACATATCAATTAGTTATTTACTAGTTTAAGGTTGTGTCATGTAAAAGAAATTGCATTTATTGCCATCGGGATCACGGAAATAACCTGCATAAAAACTATCCCCTCTCGGTCCCGCGGGTCCTTCACAGGATGCCCCCAGTTCTATGGCTTTGTGATACATGCGATCCACCGTTTCGGGTGAATCCATCATAAAAGCAACCATAGTGCCATTGCCCACCGTCGCTTGCTGTCCATCAAAGGGTTTCGTTAATGCAACTCCTGGTGCATCACCGATCCCATTCCAGGCAATAAATTGCTCCGTCTCCATCATGCGCCCTACTCCCAGCTCAGCAAATAGCTGATCATAAAATGCTGCCGCGCGCTGTAAATCATTCGTTCCTAAAGTGACATAACCAATCATAATATTGCTCCTTTTCTCAATCTTGCTAACTATTCTCTGCAGTAATACTCAAAATAACGCTATGCTATTTGTATATACTCTGTGCTTTTGACTAGTATGGTATCAATTCACTCCCCTTAGCAAGAAAAATTATAGGAAAACAATCATGATTAAAACAACTATTAGTGCTTTAGTGTTAGCTTCTGCATTAGCTTTATCGGGTCAGACTAAAGCCGACAACGTTAATTACGAACTTGAAACAATTCATAGCCAAATTGTGTTCAAAATCAATCACTTAGGCTTTTCAAATTCATACGGTAAATTCAAAAAATTTGACGGCACTGTAAGTTTTGATGCTGACAACTGGGAAACAGCCAGCACCAACGTTACCATAGAAACTAAAAGCATCGATCTTGAAAACAAGAAATGGAACGAGCATATGCGCAGCGCCGATTTCTTCAATGTTGAAGAATTCCCGAGCATGACTTTTAACAGTACCAAGTTAGAAAAAACAGATGAAAATAAAGGTCTTTTACATGGTGATCTAACGATTTTGGGTAAAACCTTGCCTGTAACATTGGATTTGGTACTTAATCAGGTGGGCGAACATCCATTCAGCGGCAAACCGCATATTGGTTTTTCTGCTTCTGGCATGATCAAACGCTCTGAATTCGGTATGGAAACTTATGTTCCAGCCGTTGCTGATGAGGTTTATATCAATATCGAAGTTGAAGCTACCGTTCCTAAAAAATAACGGAATATCTCTAACCTATTGAATTATCGAAGATTATCTCTTCAAAACTCGGTGTAACCATAGCTCGACATAGCTTGTTACACCTTTTCATTTGAAACTTTTTGCCAATTATTTACTCTATAGTTAGCACTCTTTATTGAGGAGTGCTAAAAAATTGGCACTCAAGCAATAAGAGTGCTAATATTAAGAGTAATAAACCACCCATTGGAGGGAATGCATGAGTAAAAACTCTATGAATATGGCGCTTACAGTACCAACTGGCAGTATCGATGGTTACGTTAGCACTGTAAATGCGATTCCTGTCCTCTCTGTAGAAGATGAGCAGGCATTAGCACACAATTTTCGTGATAACGAAGACCTTGACGCTGCGCGTCAGTTAGTAATGGCTCACTTACGCTTTGTGGTACATATCGCAAAGAGCTACAGCGGTTATGGCTTGCCACAAGCGGACTTGATTCAAGAAGGCAACATCGGTCTGATGAAAGCAGTGAAACGCTTCGACCCGAATGTAGGCGTTCGCTTAGTATCCTTTGCCGTACATTGGATCAAAGCTGAAATTCATGAGTATGTGCTGCGTAACTGGCGTATTGTTAAAGTCGCCACTACCAAAGCGCAGCGCAAGTTGTTCTTCAATCTTCGCTCTAAAAAGAAATCATTAAACTGGCTCAATCATCAAGAATTACAAGCGGTTGCCGAAGAATTAGGGGTCAAACCTGAAGAAGTTCGCCGTATGGAAGGGCGCTTAAACGCGCACGATGCTTCTTACGATGCGCCAGCAATTGATGATGATGAAAAGGCTTACGCGCCAATTCATTATCTTGAGGCTAAAAACGCTGACCCTGCACTAGCGGTTGAGCAAGAAGATTGGCAAGATCAACGTGAAGAACGCTTGTTCCACGCCCTAAAAGCACTTGATGAGCGTAGCCAAGATATTTTGCAACAACGTTGGTTGAATGACCAAAAAGCCACCTTGCACGAATTAGCGGAAAAATATGGTGTTTCTGCGGAGCGAATCCGTCAGTTAGAAAAAAATGCCATGAACAAAATTAAAAACGCTATTAGTTAATCAAGCATGGGCGTAGCCGCTAGTTCCTTTTTTATTATTCTATTAGTGGTAGCCTTGTTTTGGATCCTGCCACTATTGCATATTGCCATATCAAAACGCACTCAAGGCAGTGAAAAGTTAGGCTGGCTACTGGCAGTCATCTTTATTTCATGGTTTGCGTGGATCTTTTTCTTGATATTCGCACCTATCCAAAAGCCTGAAATTAGCTCAAATTCTAGCTCTGTATAAAAAATTGACACTTTTCTTTAAAAAAAGCACCTTTTTGGTGCTTTTTCGTCAGTAAATACTTGATCCAGTTCACATTTCGTAGCAGTATAAATTCTGAGCAATCTAATAATAAGTCTGGGGAGGCTCAACATGAGAGTGATCAAGAGTTTGATGCTGGCGGCATCAATGACATTAGTAGCTTGTGGAGGAGGGGATGATACAACATCTTCTAAGCAAACGACCTCTGCAACGCCCGCCACAAAAAGGGATTGCGTCTTAAAGTATGGCTGGGAGCCAAGACAACCGTATCAATTTCAACTGAATGGACAAATGCAGGGAATTGATATTTCAGTCTTTAAGCAAGCCGCTGATAAAGCTGGCTGCGATATTCAATATATACAAAAAAGTTGGTCAGAGCTGCTAACTGGGGTCGAAAAAGGCGAGATTGATGTACTTGGAGGTGCCACCGCGACTGATGAACGTAAGGTCTATGCCGACTTTTCTGAATCCTATCGCTCAGAATCCTTTAGTTTATTTATCTCCGCTGATGATACTTATAACGGCGATAGTTTGAGTGGCTTTTTAAGTCGAGCGAACAAGGTCGGTGTGACCAGCGATTATTTCTACGGTAAAGAAGTGTACGATTTGATGAATCATCCGCAATACGGCCAACTGTTTGTCGATGAAAAATCTGGCGAACAAAGTTTCTTTAATATTCTCTACGGTCGTATTGATGGCGTATTATCAGATCCTGTAGAAGGGCGTTATATTATTAAGCGCAAAGATTTAGGCAATAAAATACGCGAATCTAAAGTCAATATTCCAAGTGAAAGCGTATCCTTTATGTTCAGTAAGAAAAGCGTTACTGGCGAGCGTTTGAATACGCTAAAGGCTAATATCAAAGAAATGGCGGATAGCGGAAAGGTCGCTGAAATTATTAATAGTTTTTAAACCTAACTTTTCAGCCTAAAAACGCAGGTCGGAGCCCTGCGTTTTTTTATTTATTCTGTAACTGAGTCTGTTATCATCTGCAACATTAACTTAAAGCACTCGATATATAAACCACAGTATGCCCGATCCTCAAGTCCCCAATTGGAGTAAAACTCAACTTCCTGACACATGGCCTGATCAACTGGCGCTTAACCGTCCTCACGGTTTTATCAGATTGCTACGCCATATTTTTGGCAAAAGGCAGAAAGTTCAATTGCCGCAACATCTTGAATATAAAGATAAAATCCCAAAATATGTGTTGCAAGAGTTCCATAATCTACCCAACGGAAATTATTCCAATAAGGTATCAAGAGGTTATATCACAGGCTTTGAGAAAAGTATGTTGGGGCATATGCCGACTTTACGTCAACATATAGCCGCCCATCTCGAGGATTGCAGTGCAGTCTTAGATATTGGTTGTGGCGGCGGTAAAACGGGGGCTACCATTCGACAATATACTCAAGCCGAGGTGTGGGGGATCGATCCCAGTCCTTATCTATTAAAGCATGCCGCTTTGGATTTCCCTGATATTAACTTTATTCAAGGGGTAGCAGAAGACTTACCTTTTGAAACCGATAGATTTGATGGGATCAGCATCTGCTTTGTCTTCCATGAACTATCACCGCGCTATGTTTCTCGAGCCTTAGATCAAATCCAGCGCGTCTTGAAACCAGGCGGCAAGTTCGCCATTGTAGAGCCAGCTCCTACCCAACTTGAGCAAGGTTATTGGCAACTATTTAAGAGCCATGGCTGGCAAGGCCCTTATTTTAAGTTTCTTGCTCATAGGGTTCACGAGCCATTCGTTAATAGCTGGCATAACTATCCTTTAGCAGACGAGCTACAAAAACGTGGAATGCAACTATTGGAAGATCGTGAGCTTTACCCCGCGCGATTATTTTTATGCGTTAACAATTCCGAGTAGACTATGTGGTTACCTGCTATCAAACGGCTCTCAAGCCCTTTAATTTATTGAGTTTAAGCACGTTTTATACTAAAATTTTCGGCTATTTTTTCCAGCTTAGACAGCAACCACGTTGACGTTAAATGAACAAACAAGGCTATAGTCACACTTTTTGTTTACCTCTTGTTACCCATAGCACAAGTCTGTGGGTAGATGGGCAATGGCAAGAATACGTTAATGAACGGTTGGATGATAAAAGCCTTGCAAACTCTATCGACCATAATCCGATCAGTTTAACTCAAGTTCCTGCAATGAAGCGACGTCGCATGAGCCCGCTGACAAAAATGGCTTTACACACTAGCTACCAATCTATCGAACAAAGTAAACAACCAGCCAGCAATCCCATCACTATCTTCGCCTCTCAGCATGGAGAATTAGAACGCACAGTAAAAATAATTAACACCTTAAATGCGAGTGAAGATATTTCACCCACAGACTTCAGTTTGTCGGTTCATAACAGTGCACTAGGGCTTTATTCGATCAATAGTGGAAATACCTTGCCGGCAACAACCATAGCTGCCAGTGTTGATACTTTTGGCTTTGCATTATTAGAAGCAAACAATTTACTGCACCGCTTTCCAAATCACAATATTCTATTGACCTGCTTTGATCAGCCACCGCCATCACCACTGAATTTAGCCTATAGCCAACCAAAAATTAGTTATAGTAGCTCTTTAATACTATCTCATAAGCAAGCAGATCAAATGATTAACGTAAGCTTTAGGAACAACTTAACACAACATAGTGATTTACCATTAGCCTTTGAATTTATTCACTTTTTACATTCAAACTTGCAACAAAAACAGTGTGTTACAGGTAAACGAGAGTGGGCTTTTAGTAAATCATGATGTACCAGTTGAATTATCTTTGGCGAGTTCTTGGCACTGGGATCAGCTTTACTGTTTTTGGTATTGGCGGCTTAGTATTGTCACTTACTGTTTTTCCACTACTTAATCTATTTATTCGCGACATTGATAAGCGCAAACAAAAAGCGCGCTACATTATTCATCGTAGTTTTGCCTTTTTTCTAAAACTGATGCAAAGTTTAGGTATATTTACCTTTCATTTAGAACAAGCAAAACGCGATCTAGCACATGTTTCTGGGAAAATCATTATTGCTAATCATCCATCATTAATTGATGTGGTTGCACTAATTTCCATAATGCCCAGAGCAGACTGTGTGGTAAAACGTGGACTATGGCAAAATCCTTTTTTGAAAGGGGTGGTAACCGCTGCTAATTTCATCAAAAATGATGAAGATATAGAGCCTCTGATCAATGCTTGCGATGAATCACTAGAAGAAGGTTATAACTTAATAATTTTCCCAGAAGGCACTCGGACAACGCCCAATAAGCCAATGAAACTGCAAAGAGGAGCAGCCAATATCGCTCTTCGTTGCCAAAGAAATTTCATCCCAGTGCTTATCGACTGTGATCCGACAACCTTAACTAAAAATGAAAAGTGGTACCAAATTCCTGATAAAAGGGTAAACTTCACCCTTTGTGTTCGACCAGAGATCGATATCCAGCCTTTTATTGATCCCACGTTAAGTCCTTCACTTCAGGCACGTAAACTCACTGCCCATTTAAAAGAATTTTTTGAAGAGGAATGTAAAGTCAATGCAACAACTTGAGCAGCAAATTAAACAACTTATCATTGATGCTTTGGATCTCGAAGACATCAGTGTAGACGAAATTGAAACTGACGAAGCCTTATTTGGTGATGGGTTAGGTCTTGATTCTATTGATGCATTAGAGTTAGGGTTAGCATTAAAAAAAGAATTTGAAATAAAACTAGAAGCCAACTCCGAAGAGTCTAAAAAGCATTTTTATTCTGTTGCAACTTTAGCGCAATTTATTCAAGGTCAAAAAGGTACAGCCTAATGGAAAACAAAGAACAAATTTTTGAAACGTTAGTAACCATTTTAGTTGATGAGTTTGAAATAGAGCGTGAAGAAATCACCTTAGACTCTCATCTCTATACTGAACTTGATTTAGACAGTATTGATACCGTTGATCTAGTGATTAAGCTACAGGAACTTACTGGCAAGTCAATTGATCCTGAAACATTTAAATCGGTTAGAACTATTCAGCACGTTGTTGATGCAATTGATCAATTATTGCACGGTTAATGAAAAAAATATTCAAAGTTGTACTCGCACTGTTAGTAGTAATCTACCCGATTGCAGTCTATTTTGGACTGCAAAAATTTGAAGCTAAATTTATTGCTTTAGGGTTATGTATGCTAGTAATACTGCGAGCACTGTTTTCACCGTCTTTTGCAGGCATAAAGAGCAAGCACTTAATCATTGCAAGTACTGCCATAGGCGTAGGGATCGCTGGCTTTTCTTTTTTGAATAATACTGATTTAGGCATTCGGCTGTATCCGGTCTTGATGAGTTTTTTATTTCTGATTGTTTTTTTATTATCTCTTTTTAATCCACCGACTATAATTGAACGATTTGCGCGTGCGCAAGACCCCGGATTATCTGAAGAAGGCGTTGTTTATTGTCGCAAAGTTACACTTATTTGGTGTTCTTTTTTCCTGATAAATATCTGCATATCAGCTTATACCGTATTTTTCTCTTCGCTTGAAATATGGTCGCTATATAATGGATTCCTATCCTATTTTTTAATGGGTATTTTGTTCGTCGGTGAGTATATATACCGAAAATTGATATTAAAACAATAATGATGAGCTCGCTAATTTCGTTTAAGAATTTATTACTCAACGGTTACACGCATACCGTTTCTTTTTCTGATCACAACGATACCATTAACCATCAGCAATTTTTACACGACCTTTCGTTTTGCATCCGAAACATAAAGCGTACAGATTATAAAAGATTTGTTTTGTATTGTACGGATAGCTATCAATTTTTAGTTAATTTTATAGCATTGTCTATTTGCAAAAAAATTATAATCATTACCGCTAATGATAAGCCTTTATGGCTCAATGATATTACTCAATATTTTGATTGCATCATCACTGATAATATAAGTCAGCAATATGCAAAACCTAGCCTATCTTCTAAACCTGTTACTGAGCAACCTTCTGGTTTGCCAGTTAATTTCGATATTACGGGAATTGAAGAAACCCAAGTTTACTTCTTTACTTCTGGAAGTAGCGGAAATCCTAAATCTATTAAAAAGTCTCTTAAATTACTGTTAAATGAGATAGACATAATTCAACAGACATTCAAACTACCAAAAACTCATTCGATTTATGCCAGCGTCAGTCATCAGCATATTTATGGTCTTTTGTTTCGCTTATTGTGGCCTTTTTTGCAAAGTCGCCCCTTTTCCCGATCATTAATCCAATACCCCGAACAACTGATTGAGCTCTGTATTAATCAAGACACAGTGTTTGTATCGTCACCTGCCTTTTTAAGCAGGCTTGATGACAGTTTACCCACAATACACATTGATACCATATTTAGCTCTGGAGGTCCTTTGTCATTTAACGCTGCGCAACAAGTACAACAACTTCTTGGTACTCTACCCATTGAGGTGTACGGTAGTACTGAGACAGGAGGTATTGGTTATCGCCAACAAAATACCGAGCAGCAACATTGGACACTCTTTGATGATGTATATTTAACTCAGGTTGGCAAGCAACAAACTGTATTAACATCAGGCCATATATTTGAGTCTTCTCTTGAGTTAGATGATCATCTGCAGCTCTTAGGTGAGCGACAATTTTTATTGCAAGGGCGAAAAGATCGTATTATTAAGCTTGAAGAGAAACGTATTTCTCTTGATGAAATAGAGCATCATTTACAAGCGCACCCTCACGTAAAAAATGCTAAAGTCATTGTCTTGCACGAAAAAAGACAGTATCTCGCAGCAGTTGTACAATTAGATCGTTCACCACAAGATCCTCTTCTTGATAATGAAAAGGCTCAGTGGAGCAGAATTCTAAAACATTATTGTAATGATAAATATCAAGCCATAACTGTTCCCAGAAAATGGCGCTTTGTTGATCAATTGCCTTATAATACTCAAGGCAAACTGCTGCTTAATGAACTTGAGCAACTATTCAAATCCGTTTAATTCCATGAGAGCTGTATGTTTTTACCTACTGTTTTAGCACATCATAATACTGATCAGCGGCTAACCTTGACACTTGAGATCGATCCCAATATAGAATTTTTCAAAGGTCATTTTAACGATGCCCCAATTATTCCAGGAGTTGCTCAGTTGTATTGGGTGCTAGAGTTCTATAATGAATTTTTTCAGCCTAATACTCGCCCAATCATTTCAAACGTAAGTACCTTGAAGTTTCAACAGGTGATCCCCCCCCATAGTAAAGTCGAGTTGTCACTTGAATATTTGCAAAGTAAAAATATACTTATTTTCAGCTATGCGAATGATAATGCTAAGTTCTCATCTGGAAAAATCGCACTCAGCTAATGACTTACTCACCCTGCATAATCATTCCTAATTATAATCATGCTGAATTTATCGAGCAGGTTATTGGGCGTTTATTACCTTTTCAATTGCCTATTATCATGGTTAATGATGGTAGCAATCAACAAACTCGCTCTGTACTTACAGAAATTGAAGCTAAACACCCTCAAGTGACTTTAGTGCATTTGGAAGTAAACCAGGGAAAGGGTGGGGCGGTTATGGAAGGCATGAGAAAGGCTACTGAAATGGGTTTCAGTCACGCCTTACAAATTGATGCAGACGGTCAGCATAATTTAAAAGACGTGCCTAAGTTTATTGAGCTTAGCAAAAAAAATCCCTTATCTGTTATCTGTGGGATTCCAATTTATGACCATAGCGTGCCTCTTGGCCGCTTAATTCCGCGTTATATTACCCACTTTTGGGTGTGGGTCGAGACCTTGTCTTTTACCATTAAAGACTCTATGTGCGGTTATCGTTTATATCCATTAGAAACCACTACGCAACTCATCAATAGCTCTACTATTGGTCGACGTATGGATTTTGATACCGAGATTCTGGTTCGCCTCTATTGGCAACAAGTTAATATCATTTCACTACCCACCAAAGTGACATATCCAGAAGAAGGTTCTTCTCATTTCAATTTGCTCAAAGACAATTGGTTAATTACCAAAATGCACACTCGCTTATTTTTTGGAATGTTGCGACGCTTCCCTTCACTTATTAAGCATAAATTTGCGACAAGAAAAGGAAAGCAACAGCACTGGTCGTCAATAGAAGAGCGGGGTAGCTCTATTGGTATCGGGCTGCTAGTTTGGCTTTATCGAGTATTTGGGCAATGGATTTTTCGGTTATTCCTTATCCCGATAATTGGTTACTTTGTACTGACAGGTAAAGATGCTCGTAAAGCTTCTTATCAATATTGGCACAATCTTTATGTACATCAAAACCGTAAAGATACCGTTAAATGGACGACTGTCTATAATCATTTTTATCAGTTTGGCTTGTCTGCGATAGACAAAATTCGTGCTTGGCTTGGCGACATCAAGCGTAGTGATGTCACTATTCATGGTCAACAGCACTTTGATTTCTTGCTAGAGCAGCAACAAGGAGCTGTTTTTATTGCATCCCATTTAGGCAACACAGAACTATGTCGTGCGTTAGGCACCGCAGGTCAAAAATATAGGATTAACGCTCTAGTTTTTACTAAACATGCTCTTAAGTTTCAGGCTATCTTGAGCAAAATTAATCCACAATCGCAAATTAACCTCATTCAAGTCGATGCAATGGGGGCTGATACGGCTATCTTGCTAAAAGACAAGGTTGACCAAGGAGAAATCGTCATTATTGTTGGAGATAGAACCTCTATAACCAATTATGGCCGCGTTGAATATGCTGATTTTCTTGGGCAAAAAGCCCCTTTTTCACAAGGGCCATTTATTCTCGCCAGCGTTTTAGATTGCCCGGTATTTTTATTATTCTGTACCAAGCAACAGGGGCGATATCATGTTTATCTGGAGCCTTTCGCCGACAGTCTAAAGTTTGCTAGAAACCAGCGTCAGCAACAGCTACAATACAGCATTCAAAAATATGCCCACAGGTTGCAAGATCACTGCATAAAAGCACCCGATCAATGGTTTAACTTTTACAATTTTTGGCAACAAGATGACTCTCAATACATTGAAAGAACCTTTGATGGGAAGCATCAAGAGAAATAACACATGACGCAAAAATCTTCTTCTCAAAACTCTATAGTGTTTGGCAAACAGCAGCTAACAATCGAAAACATTACCTCAATAGCAAAGCAGCGTACTCCTGTAGCTCTAAGCAACGATAATGAATTTTGCTCTGCGATTGATGCGGGGGTTAATTTCCTTGATAAACTTCTTGAAGATGACGGCGTCATCTACGGTGTAACCACTGGTTATGGTGACTCTGTCACGGTCAATGTCCCGCTCGATAAAGTGAACAGCCTGCCGCTGCATTTAACACGTTTTCATGGTTGTGGACTTGGTGCTTTCTTCAATGAAACTGAGGGACGCGCAATCCTTGCAGCTCGTCTTGCATCTTTATCGCAGGGCTATTCTGGGGTCAGCTGGGATTTATTAAAACAAATGGTCACACTGATCAACCAAAACATCGTTCCCGTTATTCCCCAAGAAGGCTCTGTAGGTGCAAGCGGTGACTTAACACCCTTATCTTATGTTGCTGCGGCCTTGATTGGTGAACGAGAAGTTTATTATCAAGGAAAAAAAGTCAACACAGAGCAGGTCTTTCAACAGCTTGATATACAACCCATTAAGCTACGCCCAAAAGAGGGGCTTGCTATTATGAATGGTACGGCGGTAATGACAGCGCTTGCCTGCCTAGCATATGAGCGCGCTGAATATCTTACTCGCTTATGCTCCAGAATCACTGCTTTATGTTCACTTGCTCTTAAAGGTAATGGAGCGCATTTTGATGAAATTTTATTTAAAGTAAAGCCGCACCCTGGGCAAAACCAAATAGCCGCTTGGATACGAGATGATCTTAACCAACATAAACATCCACGTAACTCTTCACGTCTCCAAGATCGCTACTCAATTCGTTGTGCGCCACACATTATTGGCGTATTGCGTGATGCGCTACCCTGGATGAAACAAACCATTGAGATCGAACTTAATAGTGCCAATGATAACCCGATTATTGACGGACACGGTGAACATGTTCTACATGGTGGCCACTTTTACGGTGGTCATATTGCTTTTGCAATGGACTCCATGAAAAACTGCGTTGCCAATCTTGCAGACTTAATGGATCGTCAAATGGCTCTATTGATGGACAATAAATTCAATAATGGTCTTCCTAACAATTTATCAGCCGCCCAAGACGATAGAAAAATGTTAAATCATGGTTTTAAAGCTGTACAAATTGGTGTTAGCGCTTGGACTGCAGAAGCTCTTAAACTGACCATGCCAGCCAGCGCGTTTTCGCGCTCAACTGAGTGTCACAATCAAGATAAAGTCAGTATGGGCACAATTGCTGCTCGCGACTGCCTGCGCGTACTAGAACTTACCGAACAAGTCGCTGCAGCGACACTAATGGCAGCAACCCAAGGATTGGAGTTAAGGCTCCATTCAGGTGAAATTGACGATAATTCACTCTCAGAAGCAGTTGCAGCTACTCGCGAGCAAATATTCAATGAATTTCAGCTATTAACCGAAGACCGTCCTTTAGATAATGAGTTGAGACACTTTGTTGATTTAATCCAAAATCAACACTGGACAACATATTGATAAATACTAATGAAGTTAACTAGAACTATTTCAGCCGATTATGATTTTGAGATTCCATTCTATGATTTGGATCCGATGAAAATCGTCTGGCACGGCAACTACATTAAATATTTTGAAGAGGCTCGCTGTCGCCTTTTAAGACTTTTTGACTATGACTACCCTCAAATGGAGCAGTCAGGATATTTTTGGCCTATTATTGATCTACGTTTGAAATATGTCAGTCCTGCACGCTTTGGGCAACAACTTCGCTGCACTGCAACATTAGTTGAAATTGAAAATCGCATGAAGATTGAGTATGCAATCTATGATCGTAATAACCTGAAAAAGTTAACAAAAGGTTATTCTATACAAGTCGCAATCACTACTACAGATCATGAAATGCAATTGATTTCACCAAAAGTCCTTAAACAAAAAATTGAACATTATTGTGGTGAGCTTAAATAAGTATGAAATATTATTTTTTATTACTATTGTTTGTATCAAACATTATTCTTGCTCAAGAGGAGCAAACACATTGCAACATAGAGCAATTAAGTGAAAGCATTTCCGTACAACAATCGCTTAATACTTTTACGCAAGAAAAAACCATAAAAGTATTGTCGAAGCCGTTGCGCTCTACAGGTCAATTATTATTGATTAAAGAAAAAGGGGTTATTTGGCAAACTTTGACACCAATCAAAGGCACAACAGTTATAACACCTCTACAATTTATACAGCTTGATCAAAATGATAATCCCTCTAGCTTTAATAGTGCAATGAATGGACAAACAAGTTTAACTATGTCAACAATTTTTCTGGGATTATTGTCTGGCGATATCGAACGTTTACAGCAATATTTCCTGATTGATAGTTATTGCTATCAAGATGATTGGTTATTAACTTTTACTACTACTGACGAACAAGTCGATAAGTTTTTACAAAAGATCGTTTTGACTGGCAGCACAAATAAGATTAAAAAAATCGAATTATTTGAGGCAAATCAAGACTATAGTAAAATTACCTTGCAGCCTAATGAAGACAACCTCGCAATTGAACAACTAGTACCATATTTTGAGAATCAACTATAAATCCTTTATTTGGATACTTTTATTCATTTTAGTTGCGGCCTTATCATTTCAACAAGGTCGCAATGGTATCCATGTTGAGTCCAATATCCTCAAGCAACTTCCAGCAACAGAGTCAGACCCCTTTGCCGAAAAAGCTTTTACTCAATTCACTGAAAAAAACATGCAGCAATTTATTTTGCTGGTGGGTTCAGACAAGCTAGAGCAAGCAACTAAAGCTGCACATTTAGCCATAACTGCTCTCGAAAACAACCCTTCTGTTTCGAATATCATTTCACAAACTACGAATGATCAGCAGCAAGCCATTGGTCAATTATTTTATCAGCATAGACATCATCTGCTATCAACAAAAGATTTTAATCTATTAACGCAACATGGTGCTGATTATTTCGCCCAAACAGCCTTACAATTGCTGTATTCTCCTATGTCTGGTCAACTTGCAGAGCTAATGTTAAACGATCCTTTTCTACTTTCTTATCGCTTTATTAATGCTCATCACTTTACTCGAGAGAATCAAACCTTAAATGATGGCTTTGTCACTTTTCAAGATGGCAAACAATCCTTTGTATTATTAAGCGTCCAACTTAATCAAAGTCCTTTTTTACCGCAAACTCAATTAACAATAAATAATAGCCTTCAAGCCATCGAGAAGCTTTGGGATGATCATAGTTTAACCATTACACTGCTCAAAACAGGGCCTATATTCTATGCAGAACATGCCGTAAATAGTGCTAAGAAAGAAATTTCTACCATTGGTTTAGGTTCTCTTATTGGTGTATTGTTGTTGCTCATTATCTGTTTCGTTAGCTTAAGACCATTAATATTAACCAGTATTGCTTTAGGTTTTGGAATTGTAACGGCTTTTGCTTTTGTACATTGGCTCTACGGCTCAATACATTTACTGACTTTAGTTTTTGGAGCAAGCCTTATTGGTGTTGCCGTCGATTATGCTTTTCACTACTTTGCCAGTAGTAATGAACATTACACACCCTTACCTCATATCATAACCGCAATCACTTTAGGCTTAGTCTCCAGTTTGATAGGTTATTTTGCACTTTATACAGCACCATTTCCTGGATTAAGACAAATTGCTGTTTTCTGTTGTATTGGTTTGACCGCTGCTTATTTAACCGTTGTTTTACTGTTTGATAGCTTAGCAAAACCCATTAACACCCCAACAAAGATTTTAGCGTTATGCAAACGCTTATTAACTTTTGGAGGCATCCTAGCCAATAGGAAAATGCTTTTTGCGTTAATAGTCATTCCAATCATTACAATTTGCATGATTTATCAAATGGGAAAGGGAGATGATAATATTCGACAACTGCAAAGTGTTCCGCCACAATTATTAGCTCAAGAGCAGCAGATAGCCAAGATGATGAATTCACCTGCTCCTAACCAATTTTTTGTAGTTAAAGGCGACAGCCATCAACAACTTCTTGACCACTTACAGTATTTGTCGGCCCAACTTGATCCTCTTATAGATCAAAAAAAGATTGCTGGCTATACATCAATTCAACAATGGATCCCAAGTCAATCACAGCAAGAAAGTGCTTATAAACTGATTGGACGTATTCTAATGAACTCCAATTTCGAATTATTCACCCAGTCAGGCTTGCTAGAGCAAAAAGACATTGATCATATTCGTCAGCAATATACAGCGGCTAATCATCAATATTTATCCATTGACACATGGCTTTCGTCACCACTTGGTCAACAACTAAGCTACCTTTGGCTAGGTATCATTGATCAACAATATGCATCCATTGTGAGCTTAAATCATATTCAAGATTTATCAGCCTTAGAGCATATTGCATTAGACAATCCTTCCATATATTTTGTTAATAAAGTTAGTAAGATTTCTCAACTATTTAAGTCTTACCGGTTGCTTGCTGCTAAAGTATTAGTAGTCGCAATTGCATTAATCGGATTATTGCTTTTTATCAAATATGGCTTACGTAAAGCACTGTTAGTCGTTGCGGCTCCTTGTATCGCCATATGCATTGCTGCAATGACTAATCTATTTTTTGGCGAAGGTTTTAATCTGTTTAATACTTTGGCACTATTTCTCATTCTTGGTATTGGTATTGACTATGGTTTATTTTATGCCGAAGCGAAAAAACCCTCACCAAGCATTGTGCTAGCAGTAACTTTATCTGCATTTACTACTTTATTTTCTTTTGGTCTTTTATCATTAAGCAGCACTCCTGCACTACATTCCTTTGGTTTAACCATGTTAGCTGGAATTATTAGTGTTTTTATGCTCTCTCCGATTATTGGCCAGCTTATTCATAAACAGGAAACAGTATGACGTCTCAATTTACTCAACAAAATGTTGACGTGTTAATTATAGGTGCAGGTCCTTCGGGCACTATGGCTGCTTGTTTATTACAACAACAAGGAATCAAGGTATTAGTTGTTGAAAAACAAACCTTTCCCCGTTTTTCAATTGGTGAAAGTCTGCTTCCTCAGTCAATGGAATTTCTTGAAAAAGCAGATATGTTAGCTGCATTTGAAGACGATAAGTTTCAATTTAAAAATGGCGCTGCTTTTCGTTGTGGCGACCAATATACCGAATTTAATTTTACAGAAAAGTTTTCACCTGGCCCTGGAACAACGTACCAAGTTCAGCGCGCAAACTTCGATAAAAATCTTGCTGATATCGCTCAAAAAAAAGGCGTTGAAATTCGTTTTCAGCACGAAGTTCTCAACGTTACTCCTGACAGCAAAACTCCAAATGCCACTATCAAGTCAGCACAAGGTCAGCTATATCAAGTGAATGCTAAATTTATCCTTGATGCAAGTGGATTTGGTCGTGTTTTACCGCGTTTGCTTGATTTAGAATATCCTTCGGATTTTCCAATTAGGAAGTCAGTATTTTGTCATATCCAAGATAATATTGATGATAATACCTTTGATCGCAATAAAATTCTTGTTACTGTGCACCCTTCGCATAAAGATGTTTGGTTTTGGTCAATACCTTTTGCCAATGGTACCTGCTCATTAGGTGTCGTTGCAGAGCCGCATGTTATTGATCAATTAGAGGGCTCAAGTCAAGACAAGTTATTTGCATTAATAGGGCAAACTCCAACTCTGGCTCATTTATTGACTAATGCCAAGGTAATTACACCGGTACAAGAAATTACAGGCTATTCAGCTAATGTAAAATCGCTTCATGGCGATGGTTACGCTCTACTAGGCAATGCTGGAGAGTTTTTAGATCCTGTATTCTCATCCGGAGTAACCATCGCCTTTAAGTCTGCAGATATGGCAGCACAATTAGTGTGCCAACATTTGGCAGGTTTACCTGTTAATTGGCAAACAGATTATGCTGAACCATTAAAGAAAGGGGTTGATACCTTTAGAACCTTTGTTAATGCTTGGTATGATACTCGCTTTCAAGACATCATATTCTTTGAGCAGGCCTCATCTGAGGTTCGCGCTATGATTTGTTCAATTTTAGCGGGTTATGCTTGGGATACTAACAATCCATATGTTGCCCAGTCCGAACGACGCTTAGGAGTTTTAGCAGAAATATGCAAAGCAAATTAACCTTTATTACTTGCTTATTATTATTTATTGCTAGCTGCAGTACGCGACAGGTACAACAGCATTCAACTATTGACCTTGCAAATGGTGTAAGCTTTGAGCTGCAATCTCCCAGTAGTTTTGGTAAAAACTTTATTACCACTCAATTAGCCACCATTGAGTATCAAGAGCAGAAGCACGAATTACTTTTTCAATTGGAAATCGACCAACAGCGAATTATTTTGGTCGGCCTAACTCCAAGTGGAACAAGACTATTTACAATAATCAGTGATGGGAACACGGTTCAAGCTGACGGGTTTAAGGCAGTTGTAGAGCAGATAAAGCCTGAATATCTGCTCGCAGATATGCAAATTGCTTTATGGCCTCAGCAAATAATACAAGCCGCAGTGCAAGCTGAGAGTGTTAGTATAAAGCACAACACCGACTCTCGGATATTAATGGTTAGTAAAAAACCACTCATCGAAATTAACTACTCAGATATCCTTGTTTATAAGCACCTTGAACGAGGCTACCAGATTAGTATTCAAACGCTTAGTTCAGAAGAGTCTGCACATATCGATGGAGATTTTGACAAACATGAATAGTACTCCTGTTTATCTCAACCACATGGGAATGATCAATTCTCTAGGAAGCGATAATCAAAACATCTTAGATAAGTTATTCAATAGCGATAACTCCAGTATGAGCGAGTACCTATCTGAGAAGCTTGGGCATAAATTCATGGTTGGTGCGGTCACAGAGGCTTTGCCGACTATCCCAGCCGGATTATCCGAACACAACAGCCGTAATAATCAATTACTGCTAAAAGCTTTACAGCCCTTTGAGACAACAGTCATAGAAGCCATTGAGCAGTTTGGCGCATCTAGGGTAGGGATTGTACTAGGCACCAGCACCTCTGGTATTGATCAGGGTGAACAGGCTTTAGCTCATTATGCACAAAACCAAGAGCTTCCCCAAGATTACCATTACCAGCAGCAAGAGCTAGGTGATTCGGCACAATTCTTGGCGCAATACTTAAAGATTTCTGGCCCAGCCTATGTTATTTCCACCGCATGTTCTTCTAGCGGAAAAGTTTTTGCTTCAGCAAGAAGCCTCATCCAAACAGGGATTTGCGATCTGGTATTAGTTGGCGGTGTAGACTCTTTATGCGAAATGACCCTTAACGGCTTTCGCGCACTTGAAGCAACCTCAGAATCAATAACCAATCCTTTTAGTGTTAATCGACAAGGTATTAATATTGGCGAGGGTGCGGCTCTATTTTTTATGAGCAAACAACCTAGTGAAATTCAACTTTGTGGCGTAGGCGAGTCATCAGATGCACATCATATTTCTGCTCCGCATCCTCAAGGTTTTGGCGCAGCGCAAGCGATGCGAGCTGCGCTAGATGATGCCCAACTAGAAGCGAAAGAAATTCATTACTTGAATTTGCATGGTACAGGCACTCCACTGAACGACTCAATGGAAAGCCATGCTTACCAACAAATATTGACCCCATTAACGCCTTGCAGCTCTACCAAACCATTTATCGGTCATACTTTAGGAGCGGCTGGCGCTAATGAGCTTGCTTTCTGTTGGCTTTTACTCAGCTCTCTTAATAAAAAACAACAACTTATTCCTCATTTGTATGATGGGCAGGTCGATCCAGAGCTTAGTGAAGTTGCATTAGTTGGAAAACAACAATACGCTAGCAAATTAAATTTCGCCATGAGCAACTCTTTTGCATTTGGTGGTAATAATGTCAGTGTAATAATCGGTAAAAGCGACCATGACTAAGATTGATTTCAAACAAATGCCATTTGAAGAGTTAATTCCGCACTCACCACCAATGGTTCTTGTGGATAATATTTTAGGATACGGCGATGATTGGCTTGAGGCACAGATTACCATTAAGCCAGACACTTATTTTTTCGATTCTCAGCATCAAGGAGTAGCGAGTTGGGTTGCCATTGAATATATGGCTCAAGCTATTGCTGCGTTAGCTGGAATTCGTGCTAAAAGCCAAGGCCAAGAAGTTAAGCTTGGTTTTTTACTAGGAACCCGTAAATATCACATTCAACAACCGTTTTTAACGGTCAACGAAACCTACAATATTAAGGTTCAACAGTTATATTTAGATGACTCTGGTTTGGCGAGCTTTGATTGTTCCATTTATCAACAAGATGCCATATTTGCTCAAGCCAAGTTGAATGTGTTTGAAACTGATAATAAAAATGACGTCATGCGAGGATAGAAAGTCCTCATTAACCAATGAGATTTTATAACAACCATGAATAGTAGAAGAGTTTTAGTTACTGGCTCAAGCCGTGGAATCGGCAAGCAAATTGCTTTAAATTTGGCCAAAGATGGATTTGATATTGTTGTTCATTGTCGCTCAGGTGTTGAGCAAGCCCAAGAAACTATAGAACAAATCCAGCAACTTGGACAAAGCGCTAGCTTATTGCAATTCGATATTGCCAATCGCAGTCAAGTCAAACTAGCTATTGAACAAGATATTGAGCAAAATGGCGCCTATTATGGTGTGGTTTGTAATGCTGGAATTACTCGTGACAATGCATTTCCAGCAATCACAGAGAGCGACTGGGACGATGTTATCCATACTAACCTAGATGGCTTTTATAATGTGGTTCATCCACTGATTATGCCGATGATCCGAGCAAAAAAGGGCGGCCGTATTGTGGCCATGTCATCTGTTTCGGGTGTACTTGGCAACCGTGGCCAAGTGAATTACAGTGCGTCAAAAGCTGGATTAATCGGTGCAACTAAAGCACTCGCAGTTGAAGTTGCTCGTCGTAAGATCACCGTTAACTGTGTTGCTCCTGGTCTAATTGAAACCGATATGGTACATGATGAATTGGTCAATGAAGCAATGAAAGTTATTCCTGCCCGCCGCATGGGTACAACTGAAGAAGTTGCGAGCTTAGTCAGTTATTTATTTTCTGATAATGCGGGTTATTTGACTCGCCAAGTGATCTCTGTAAATGGTGGTATGGCATAAACACAGTTATGAGTAGAAGAGTAGTAGTTACAGGAATGTCGGGGATCACCTCTCTAGGTGACAATTGGCCACAAATCCAACAAGCGTTGATGACAAAGCAAAACGCAGTCAAAATCATGCCGCGATGGGAAGCCTGCGAAGGCCTACGTACCAGCTTAGCCGCGCCAATTGTTGATTATCAAATGCCTAAGTTCCCACGCAAAAAAACCCGCAGTATGGGACGCGTGTCTTTATTAGCCACCTGTGCAACCCAGCAAGCGCTTGAACAAGCAGGCTTGATCAACCAAGAAAGTTTAACCAATGGTACAACGGGTATTTCTTATGGATCTTCTTCTGGCAGTACCAGCACCATCCCCGTTTTTGGCAACTTAATTGGTGGTGGTGATATGAAAGGATTTACTTCAACCTCCTATGTTGAAATGATGAGCCATACCGCACCGGTAAATATGGGTGTTTTCTTTGGCACCAAGGGACGCATCATTCCAACCAGTAGCGCCTGCACATCAGGCAGTCAAGGTATTGGTTATGCCTATGAAGCCATAAAATACGGACAACAAGATATTATGATTGCTGGTGGCGCAGAAGAGCTGTGTATAAGTCAAAGTGCAGTTTTTGACTCTTTATTTGCCACTTCAACTAAAAATGACAACCCTGAATTAACACCTCGACCCTTCGATAAAAATCGCGACGGACTGGTTGTAGGAGAAGGCGCTGGAACTCTAATTTTAGAAGAATATGAACATGCCAAAGCGCGTGGAGCGAAAATTCTAGCAGAAATCGTTGGTTTCGGCTGTAATTCTGATGGTGCGCACGTTACCCAACCTAAACAAGAAACCATGGCTATAGCCATGCAGCTAGCACTCAAAGATGCACAATTATCACCCGATAAAATCGGCTATATAAGCGCCCATGGCACAGCTACTGATCGAGGTGATATTGCAGAAACAAATGCAACCCGTTCGGTATTCAATCGTCGTGTTCCAATCAGCTCTCTGAAAAGCTACTTTGGCCATACTTTAGGTGCTTGCGGTGCAATAGAAGCTTGGCTATCTATCGAGATGATGAATAACAACTGGTACGCACCAACCACAAACTTAGACGACCTTGATCCAGATTGTGGTGATTTAGATTATATTACTGAAAATGATCGTCAAATGAACCACCAATACATTATGAGCAATAACTTCGCTTTTGGTGGCATCAATACATCATTAATTTTTAAACGTGTTAAATAAGGAAATAGCAATGAAAAAAATATTATTTACAACTCTTTGTATCGCACTCTTTTCATTTAATTGCGAAGCCCGCGATGACAAAAATATGTACGATGCTCATGCTGCCATTGAGCGAGGATTAAGCGAAGGCATATTAGATGGTTCCGTTAGCTTCTATTTTGGTGATAGTGAACACCCTGAAGTATTAGAAAAAATGGGACCAGTACAATCGAATAAGAAAACAAATGCCTTTAATAAAACAGATGCCGAAGCTTGCGAGTGGGCTTTTTTAGGAGCAATGAAAGCTCTTCAAGCTCGAGCAAAGCAAGCGGGTGCAAATGCGGTAATCAATATCAAAAGCAATTACCGCAATAAAGAAGTTTCGGATAACAACCGCTTTGAATGCGGTGCAGGAACTCTTATGGCAGGCACCGCTATAAAAGGCACCTTAGCTAAAATAAGATAATCTTAACTATTCCAACTTCCCCAATTGACGCTTGATATTCAAAATATCAGAGTGAATCGATTGGGGCTCAACACCTCTATCCAATAAATCCTGATAAACCGACATCACCATAGGTTCTGATCCACCAATATAAATATCCATATCACTTAAATCATTGTAATCCAGCATAAAGGAATGATGTACAAAACCCTTGCGTCCTTGCCATTGCTCATCTAGACCTGATAGCACAGGAACAAAAGTGAAGTTTTCACATTGTTCTGCCCACTCAGTTGGCTCTTCTAACAAATAGAGATCAGGAGAAGTTTGCGCACCCCAATATAAAATTAATTGGCGCTGATCTCCATTCATCAAAGCTGTTTTTATAATCGAATGGAAAGGGGAGAAGCCCGTACCTCCGGCAATGAATACTGCTGGGCGCTGCGAATCGGTTAACGTACACTCGCCAAATGGCAACTGAACTCGCACATGGTTTCGATGCTTGATCTGGCTAACAATTTTATCAGCGGCATCATGTCCTGGTAAACGACGAATATGTAACTCTAGAGCATCTTGTAATGGTGAACTGGCAATGGAAAAAGGGCACATAGAGCCATCTTCAAGTTCAAGCATTAGGTACTGGCCTGCTTGATATCGAGGTAATTCGCTATTCAGCGGTTCTAATTGCACCCAATACACATCACGTCCAATACGACGAACTAGACTCACTTCACAATCAACAAATTGGGCTTCTTGGTTCTGTTGTGTCATACAATATCCTATTCGGATTCATTTGCTGGTTCTAATCCTAGCTGATCCCAAATTTGATCAACCTTATCTTTCACCGATTGTTCCATAACAATTGGCTTGCCCCATTCTCGATCCGTTTCACTTGGCCATTTATTGGTTGCATCAATGCCCAGCTTTGAACCCAAGCCCGAAACAGGCGAAGCAAAGTCTAAATAATCAATCGGAGTATTATCCACCAATGTACAATCACGAGTTGGATCTACTCGTGTAGTCAATGCCCAAATAACATCTTTCCAGTCACGAGTGTTTACATCATCATCCACCACAATCACAAACTTAGTGTACATAAACTGACGTAAAAATGACCAAACACCCATCATTACACGCTTAGCATGACCCGCGTATTGCTTCTTCATTGAAACAACCGCCAATCGGTAAGAGCAACCTTCTGGCGGCAAATAAAAATCGACAATCTCTGGAAATTGTTTCTGTAAAATAGGTACAAAAACCTCATTCAATGCTTCGCCTAAAATAGCAGGCTCATCGGGCGGACGACCAGTATAAGTGGAATGATAGATTGGATTTTCGCGCATAGTTATGCGCTCAACAGTAAATACCGGGAAAGAGTCCACTTCATTGTAATAGCCGGTATGATCACCATAAGGTCCTTCATCGGCCATTTCATCAGGCTCAATGTAACCTTCTAACACAATTTCAGACTGAGCAGGTACCTGTAAATCATTTCCAATAGACTTAACCATTTCGGTTTTTTCGCCGCGCAATAAACCCGCAAAAGCATACTCACTCAAAGTATCTGGAACAGGGGTTACAGCCCCTAAAATAGTTGCTGGATCAGCACCAAAAGCTACTGATACTGGGAAGCGCTCACCAGGATGCTTTTCGCACCACTCTCTAAAATCTAAAGCCCCTCCACGATGCGCCAACCAGCGCATGATTAACTTGTTTTTAGCAATAACTTGTTGGCGATAAATGCCTAAATTCTGACGTGTTTTATGCGGACCTTTGGTAACCGTCAAACCCCAAGTCATCAAAGGCGCAGCATCTTCTGGCCAACATGTTTGTACGGGGATCCGCGACAAATCCACATCATCGCCTTCTAGAACAATTTGTTGGCAAGGTGCTTTTTTGACCACTTTGGGCGCCATGTTTAACACTTGCTTAAATACCGGCAGCTGCTGCCAAGCATCCTTAAAACCTTCTGGCGGTTTTGGCTCTTTCAAAAAGGCCAACAATTCGCCAAGCTCGCGCAAACCCGTTAAATCCTCTTTGCCCATTGCCAAAGCTACACGGCGAGTCGTGCCAAACAAATTACCCAGCACAGGCATAGAATGACCTTTCACATTCTCAAACAGAATCGCCGGACCACCCGCACGCAAGGTTCGATCACAAATTTCGGTCATTTCTAACACAGGATCGACTTCTAACGACACGCGTTTTAGTTCACCCATCGACTCAAGTTTATTGATGAAATCTCGTAAATCTTTGTATTGCATATATCTTCAAGAGGTTTATTTCTGTTGATATGTTAACTAAATTAACTATTAAAAGATACGCAAAACAAAAAAAGTCCTCGGTAGAGGACTTCATTTAACTCTATTAACTTCAATTAAGAATTCGATCCAACACAGCTTGCGGATAATTTTCTTGATTATGGAGTGCGTAAGGGACTTCCACTAACTTCGCGGACTGAATATTTCTTAACTTTCCGTCTAGGTCAACCGTCTTTGAGTAAGGTATTGTTAATGCCGCTATTTGAAAGTCCATATCTTCAATCTCAAGATTATAGCTTTCTCCAGTCACAACCGTTGATACTTTCCCTTTCTTATCCAAGTAAAGTAATATTCGCGCTCTTGCATAAGTCGCATCTTGCGCTGGTGAGATACCATAAAGTTTGGCACCAGCAAACTGCTGCATTCGCCAAACAAAATCATCACATGAAGACACACACATCCAATCAGACATGATGGATACCTTTTCAGCCACATACGCTTTTGGATTAGGCTTTATTAGTGATAGATGACAACCATTCTTTCCTCGACAGAAATCTCCTCTTATAGGAAAATACTCTTGCTTATTATCCTTAACCGCTTGATACCACTTTTCACCAGCGGGGTTGTCCCACAATAACCAACGCCTTTTTGTTGCATCGTGCATCTCATCTGTATTTTTATACATAACCGGCAGGTCTTGAAAGTTATTTGGCATAAATGCCGCCAAAAATTTTGTATTTTCATTGCCACCAAAATTTTGTATCACATCAAAAATTAGATGGGATGGTTTATGCAAATGTAACTGTTCTAATATGCCGTGAATATCTTGGCAGAAAGCACCTTGTTGTTTTTGACAATAAATATCTGACTCATCTTGATCTTGATATTTAAAGTTGCGTATACGCAATACTGCAACCTCCAATTTTCGATATAAACACACATTTTTCCCCGAAAATATCAAATCAAAATCTTTATAACCTTGATGCGTACTACAGTATTTATCTGCAAACGGATCAGTACTAGCAATAGGCTTAGCATTAAACTCCGCTGAAATGATTTCAACCTTACCATCTGGTGAAGCTATCGTAAATTCAGTTATATCTTTGCCATCAGCTTTTATTGCCCCAGCCTGCAAGTAAACACTAAACATATCCACACAACCAGCTTGATTGTTATGTCGGCAGCGATGATTACTAAACTCTTCAAACGCCTCAAGAATGGGGGTTTGATTCAAATGGGTAATTTCGAATTTATTAGATGCCAAATAATATTTATTGGCTGGGTATTCAAATAATACTTTATCATTGAGCCAATTGTTTTTTGTTTTCTTTTGCGGCTTATAGGCCAAAAACTTGGTGCGAGTATGTAAGTTTACTAATCCCTGTGAAAAATGTTGAAAGGCCTGATATAACTCTTTCCAACTAGTAGCTTTCTCAAATAACTTCCTGTAATGCTGTGTAAAATCATTCCATTTAACCGATTTAGCATGATTACGAGTTTCAATTATTTCCGCATCAATACGTTCGATTTCCTGCACCATTAATTCATAGAAGTGATTCTTTTGCTGCACTGTCAGAAATTCAGGTATAGATTCTGCAGCTTTTTCTTCTTTTGAAGAAAGAGGCAGAATTGTACACAATAAAATGATAGCAATGATTGCTTTCATCCATGACTCCTTATTGTATTCTCTAGATGATTGGTAAGAAGTATGCCAGACAATGAACTTCTTTTTGCTTTTAATTAAGTAAATCCATGTAAAGTTAAGTAAGTTTGATTCAAGCTACCATTATTTTTATCATTGCTTCTAATTTTAGAAACAAGCCAATTAACGCGTCCAACGAACAAAGCTTAATGATAAAATCACCTAGTTCTTTGCATAAACGTAGGTTTTCATATTTTGGGATTAAGGTTGCTTAAATGCTTTTTACCTTTATAGGCAATTAATGCTGTTACTATAAATATAACAAACATAACTAGTGAGCGAAAAATTGTATCTTCTAAATTAGGGGCAAGAAGGTCCATAAACATGGGCTGCCCTTCTTGGACTTGATTAGTTGAAGCATATAGATGGCAGCTATTTGGCCTGATAAGGTCAATGCACACATAGCAGCAATGATTTGAGATACTGGAATTAAAAAGAACTTAACTAATCTATTCATTAAATTAAGATTTTTCTTTCTAGGCGAGGCCTAACCAGATAAAAAAATAATAGTATAAAAGTAAATTTTTAGTGTTCTTGCGAGGCAGTTTCTCGCACAAAGAAGGCGTGTATTAAAATACACGACCGATTGAGCAAGAAACTAACAAAGTAAGCTGCTAAAAAGATATTTTAGACTTTATCTTTTCATGGCGTCGAAGAACTCATCATTCGTCTTCGTCATCGCCATCTTATCAATCAAGAATTCGATTGCATCTAATTCATCCATTGGATGTAGAATTTTGCGCAAGATCCACATCTTTTGCAGCTCGTCTGGTGCAGTAAGTAAATCTTCTTTACGCGAACCTGAGCGGTTGAAATCAATCGCAGGGAACACACGCTTTTCAGCAATCTTACGCGACAGGTGTAATTCCATATTACCTGTGCCTTTGAATTCTTCGTAGATGACTTCATCCATTTTTGAGCCGGTATCTACTAACGCAGTTGCAATAATGGTTAAACTACCGCCTTCTTCAATATTACGTGCCGCACCAAAGAAGCGCTTTGGACGTTGTAAGGCGTTTGCATCCACACCACCCGTTAAAACTTTGCCAGAAGAGGGAACAACTGTGTTATACGCGCGAGCTAGACGAGTGATGGAGTCTAATAAAATCACCACATCTTTTTTATGCTCAACAAGACGTTTGGCTTTTTCAATCACCATTTCGGCTACTTGCACGTGACGCGCTGCCGGCTCATCGAAGGTTGAAGCAACCACTTCACCTTTAACCGAGCGCTGCATTTCGGTAACTTCCTCTGGACGCTCATCAATCAACAATACAATCACCATACATTCTGGATGATTGTTGGTGATGGATTGGGCGATGTTCTGCAACATCATGGTTTTACCAGCTTTTGGCGGCGAGACAATCAAAGCACGCTGACCTTTACCCACAGGCGAAGCTAAATCAATCACACGAGCAGTAATGTCTTCGGTTGAGCCATTACCGCGCTCCATGCGCATACGCTCGTCGGGGTGCAGCGGTGTTAAGTTTTCAAATAATAGTTTGTTACGCGAATTCTCTGGGCTGTCATAGTTAATTTCATTAACTTTGAGCATGGCGAAATAGCGTTCGCCATCTTTTGGCGGGCGAATTTTACCAAAAATGGTATCACCCGTACGTAAATTAAAGCGGCGGATCTGGCTTGGTGAGACATAAATATCATCAGGACCCGCTAAATATGAGCCTTCTGCCGAGCGTAAGAAACCGAAACCATCTGGCAAGATTTCCAAAACTCCGCCACCAAAAATGTCTTCGCCACTTTTGGCATGATTTTTCAATAGGCCAAAAATAATATCTTGCTTGCGCATACGCGCCATGTGATCAAGACCGACCGCTTTGGCCATTTCAGAGAGTTCTTGAGCCGATTTTTGCTTTAATTCAGTGAGATTCATAACTTGTACATTTGAAAGGTTGTTAAACGCTTGCACAGCGTATTGATTAAAAAACGTCCTATGAACGGTTTAGTTGGATAAATAAAACGGAAATTGCCCAAAGGCTTTAGATAAGCTTATTATTAGCAAGGTCAATGTAGCATTAGTTATTATTGATGTCTAGTGTTTCGATTGATCTGAATCAAAGGACAAACTTAAGCACAACATTAAATAAACCCATATAACGAAAAAAGGAGACCGAAGCCTCCTTAAAACTACCATTCATAGCGTTAATTATAAATTACTATCGATAAACGCCATTAATTGTGATTTTGATAAAGCGCCTACTTTGGTCGCTTCGATATTACCGCCTTTGAATAACATCAATGTTGGAATACCACGAATACCGTATTTTGGTGGTGTTTCGTTATTTTCGTCAATATTTAACTTCGCAATTTTCACTTTACCGTCATAGGCTTCAGCGATTTCGTCTAAAATTGGCGCGATCATTTTACAAGGACCACACCATT
>JABXIQ010000028.1 GCA_013373015.1 Kangiellaceae bacterium | reverse complement strand
TTAGAATACCGGCCTGTCACGCCGGGGGTCGCGGGTTCGAGTCCCGTCCGCTCCGCCAGGTTGCAAGCAAAAAGCAGCAAGTGAACGCGCCCTTTATGGCGCGTTTTTTGTTTATCCATACGCAGAATGTGAAATTTACTATCATATTCGTGTAGGACGATCAGGTTTATAATCCATCTAAGTTATAACGGATAACTGAAGATAAAAGGTAATTTCAGCTATGATGTTGGAAAGCATTCAACAGAGTTTACAAAAAAGCAAACTAGTTAAGTTTTTGCTGTTTGTGATCATTATTTTCTTTATTTTTGCAGGTTATTTCACTTCTACGTTATTTGGCGGAAACCCTGACCAAATTGCTGAGGTTGAAGGTAGCGCGATCACCAATAGCCAAGTGCAGCAGCGCATGGATAATTTGCGTGCTCAAATGGGCGAGCGTTTTGACCAACAATACGCTACAGAAGCCAGTAAAGAGCTATTGCGAGCGCAAATTTTAGAACAGCTTATCAATGAGCAAGTGTTGCAATCAAACATCAAAAAAGCAGGTTTAACCGCTTCTGATGAGCAGATTAAGGAATGGACTCGTAACTATGAAGCATTCCAAATCAATGGCGAATATGATGCAGCTACGGCTAAATTGCTATTAAGTCAAAATGGTTGGAGCGAGCAACGTTTTAAAGCTTTTGCGGCTGACCAAATTATTCGTCAGCAGTTGACTGATGGTGTGACTTCTTCTGGCTTTAGTTTAGATAAAGAAGTAGAGGCGCTTTATCGTCTTCAAGAGCAAACACGCGACGTGCGTGTACTGCGTGTACCAAAAGCTAAGTTTGCAGAGGCAGCAGAGATTAGCGAAGAAGCTATTAATGATTACTATCAGCAAAACCAAGCTGAGTTTGAACAAGCCGAAAAAGTTAACTTGAGCTTTGTACGTTTGTCGGTTGCTGAGCTAACAGAAGCTAATGAGGCTACCATCACTGAACAGCAAGTGACTGATTATTACGAGCAAAATAAATCGAATTATCAAACTACACCTGAAATTCAAGTGGCGCATATTTTGATTGATAATTCTGTTGATAATGCGCAAGACAAAGCTAATGAGTTGTTCGAGCAAATTCAAGCTGGTGCGGACTTTGCAGAGTTAGCAAAAAAAGAATCATCGGATACTTTCAGTGGTGAAAATGGCGGTGTTTTGGACTGGGTTGATGCTGTAGCCGCAAGCGATGCAGAAGATGGTACTGGCTGGGCTCCTGAATTTGAAGCCGCTGCGTTAGCTTTACAAAATATAGGTGATGTGTCTGATGTGGTTGAAACAGATTTTGGTTTCCATATCATTAAACTGGTTGAAAAGCGTGCCGGCGAAACTTCACCTTTAGCAGATGTAAGTGAGGCTATTAAAACTACTTTGGCGCAACAAGCTGCAGAAAGCACTTTCTATGAAAAGCAAACTCAATTGAACGAAACGTTATTTGAGTTTGGTGATGATATTAATGCCTTCGCGAAACAGGTTGGTTTAGCTGTGCAGGAAACAGGATTGTTTGATGAGGCGAATCCAGTGAGTATTGCGACAAATTCCGTTGTCATGGAGCAAGCATTCTCAAGTGCCGTTCTCAACTCAACGGAAGTTAGCGACATGATCGACTTGGGTGGCAATGATATTGTGTATCTTACGAAGAAAGATTATCAAGCTGCCAAAGTCAAAGAATTAGCTGAAGTACGAGAGTCTATTGTAGCTAAATTGCGTGAAGAAAAAGCTGTGGCTGATACTAAGGCTTTTGCCGATAAAGTTTTAGCGGCTATTGAGGCTGAAGAAGATACTGAAGCCTTGTTAACCGATAAAGAATTAGCCTGGGTTGAAAATAGTGCCCTCAAGTCGCGTGACTCAGCGATGGATTTCGATTTGATTTCTGCGGTATTCCAACAAACCGCGCCACAAACAGAAGAAGCAGTGCGAACCACTGAAGCATTATTTAATGGTGACTATGCGGTAATTGAGCTGAAAGGTGTAAGCTATCCTGATGCAACTGCAATAGATGATGCAACAAAGCAACAACTCAAACAACGTTTGAACTATGCTAATTCGCAGTCAGATTTGAATAATTTACTACAAGACTTCCGAGCTCAATCGGATATTGAAAAGTAAATCGCTGAGAATAGAGTTCGATATACTTAAAACCGCACCTATCCCGTGCGGTTTTTTTTTGACTGTAAACAGATGTATTGATTTGAAGTATCTTTATAAGACAAAAAATAAGACTTAAAAAGGCCTAAAGTTAACTTTTGCGCTTATAACCAGCAGATGCTTTGAGTAATTCAATGGTGTAGCTTGATTGAGGTTGGCTGAATACTTCTTGCACACGTCCATACTCTTCCTGTTGACCATTGTGCATGACTAGCACCTTGTCACTGAAATGTTGAACCAGTCCTAAATCGTGTGAAATAAACACATAGGCCAATTCGAGTTTTTCTTGTAGTTCTATTAGTAGGTTGATGATTTGCGCTTGTACAGAAACATCTAAGGCCGATACAGGCTCATCAGCAACGATAACTTTAGGTTGTAACATTAAAGCACGAGCTATCGCAATCCGTTGTCTTTGTCCGCCAGAAAATGTGTGCGGATATCTTTGGGCGTGCTCTGAGCGTAAACCAACTAACTCCAACACTTCAGCGATTCGTTCTAAGCGCTGGTGATGATTAAGCTGACCAGCATTGATTAAAGGCTCTTCTAGCGTTTGTAAAATGGTTGCCCGCGGGTTTAACGAAGTTGCTGGATTTTGAAAAATCATGCGCATATTTTGATACCAAGGAAAGTGCTTATCTTGCAAAATATCTTTGTCTTGGAAGAATAACTGTCCTTTATCGGGTTGTTCCGCACCAACTAATATGCGCGCCAAAGTTGATTTGCCTGACCCCGATTCACCCACTACCGCTAAGGTTTGGCCTGGATTTAAGGTGAAGCTAATGCCTTTGAGTACTTCTAAGTAACGTTGCTTAAAAGGGTTGTTGGATACCTTATAGGATTTGCGAATAAGTTTAGCTGAGAGTAGAGGCATTAGCTTTGCTCCTCTTCAATCAGTGGAAAGTGACAGCGTACACGGCGTCCTTTTATTCCAGTCAACTCGGGTGCTTTGACACATTGTTTGTTAGCGTAAGGGCAGCGAGGACCTAGATAACAACCTACTGGTAAGTTACGCATTGGTGGTGTGGAGCCGGGCAGGTTAAATAAACGGCGGCCTTTTTTGTAGCGCATACCAAAGTGTGGAACGCTTTCTAACAACGCCTTAGTATAGGGGTGATAAGGTTGGCTCAATAAATTATAAGTTCGTCCTGATTCAACCACTTGACCTGCGTACATCACATGCACTTTTTGTGTCGTTTCTGAGAGAATAGAGAAGTCATGAGTGATCAACATTAACGCCATGTTATGCTCTTCTTTAAGCTTCAACAGCAAATCTAAAATTTGCGATTGAACGGTAACATCTAGCGCAGTTGTGGGTTCGTCAGCAATCAACAATTTGGGTTGGCAGGCTAAAGCAATAGCGATCATAACCCTTTGATTTAACCCCCCCGAAAGTTGATGAGGGTATTCTTTATAACGCCGTTTGGCGTCGTGAATGCCAACAGAGTCGAGTAGTTGATAAGCTCGCTCTTTACGTTGTGATTTGTTGCCACCTTCATGAAAACGAATGGTTTCATCAAGTTGATAGCCAATCGTTAATGAGGGATTAAGGCTTGAAGTCGGTTCTTGAAAAATAATTGAAATATTGTCGGTGATCATTTTTTGGCGATCGGTGTCCGACATCCGATTTAAGTCGTGTCCATCGAGGGTAAATAAGTCTGCTTTCATCTGCGCTGCGGGAGACAAAAGACCTGCGATCGCTAGCGCCATCACACTTTTACCCGATCCTGATTCACCGATCACGCCAATAACCTGGCCATTATCAATGCTTAGCTTGACATTATCGACGGCACAAATCGTGCCTTCATCTGTATTGAAGTTTACGCTTAAATTTTCAATTTGAAGTAAACTCATGGCTAATCCCTATCGGTTCAAACGCGGATCAAGCGCATCGCGCAAGCCATCGCCTACCAGATTAATCGACAACACGGTTAAGAAAATGGCCAACCCAGGTAGGGTCATGGTCCAAGGCGCAAACTGTATAAATGCACGCGACTCAGAAAGCATGGTTCCCCATTCGGCCATTGGAGGTTGCGCGCCCAAACCTAGGAAGCCTAACGCCGCAATATCCAATAGCGCGGTCGAGAAACTAAAGGTGAGTTGCACAATAATGGCGGGTACGATATTTGGCCATACATGATTGAATAATAGACGAGTTCGGTTTGCGCCGTCGAGTTTAGCAGCCATCACATAATCTTTACTTAACTCTTCTGAAATCGCAGATTGAGTTACTCGAACGAATTGCGGTATGAGCACTATGATCACCGCATAAATTGCGTTAGGTAGGCCAGGGCCGATTACAGCAACTATGGCAATCGCCAGAAGTAATGAGGGTAACGATAATAGTAGATCCATCATGCGCATCACGAGAGAACGTACTGTGGCACTTAAAAAAGCAGTTAATGCGCCAAGTAAAATGCCAATTAGAGCTGCAATGAAGACCACGATTAAGGTTAGTTTAAGTGATAATCTGGCTCCGAATAAGATCCGAGAAAGTAGATCACGCCCCAAATCATCGGTTCCTAAAAAGTATTTAAAATCGCCTGCGGAATGCCATAGCGGAGGTGTTAAAATATCATCACTAAATTGTTGCGCGGGATCATGAGGCGCTATCCAAGGCCCGATTAATGCCATTAGTATGACTATTGCTAATACAATGGTGCCGAACATGGCGCTGCGGTTGTGGCTATAAACATTTAGCGCTAGCTTTAGACTTTGCGAGGTCATGAAGGCCTCCGTAAGCGTGGGTTAATGTAGCTAGCTAACAGATCTAAGCCTAAATTGAAGATCACCACAAAGAAGGATAAGGCTAAAACGCCACCTTGGATACTGGCGTAGTCTCGTCGCGAAACAGCCTCTAGTAACCATTTACCAACGCCTGGCCAAGCAAAAATGTATTCAGTTAATATCACTCCAGTCATAATAATACTGATTTGAACGCCACTAATGGTCAAAATCGGCTGGAAAGCATTCCGCAAAGCATGTATCCAGATAATACGTTGCCAGTTAAGGCCTTTTGAGCGTGCGGTTCGGATATATTCGGCTTTTAATACGCTCAATAGTGAGGAGCGCGTCATGCGCGCAATGATGGCCATTGGAATGGTGCTTAAGGTAATCGCTGGCAATAGCAAATGATGCAGTGCATTTGCAAATGCACTCATTCCATAACTGTGTTGAGTGATCAGTGTGTCAATTAACATAAAGCCAGTTACTGGCTGAATATCATAAATATAGTCAATACGTCCCGCTACTGGAGTCCAACCTAAAGTTAATGAAAACAGTAGCACTAGCAGCATTCCCCACCAAAAAATGGGCATTGAATAACCGACTAGGGTGGTGGTCATTAAAAACTGATCGATCCATTTTCCACGTTTACTGGCAGCCCAAATGCCTAAGCCGAGACCAAATAATAAGGCAAATAAAATAGCGAAGCTGATCAGTTCAATAGTTGCAGGGAAATGGTGTAAAAAATCGCTCAGAACGTCACGTTTATGGATGCTCGATACCCCCCACTCACCTTGTAACAAATAACCAATATATTCAAAATATTGACCAAATAGATTGCTGGATTGGTAGGGATGTAGCGGTGTTGATGTTTGTTGGCTCAAGGCAAAAGTAAGTACGGTCAAGCCCAATAAGCTCACCAATAAAGTCATCAATTGTTTGAATAATGCCTTGGCCATCAGTGTGCCGTCCTTGCGTTATCAGCACTATATGTTTGATGAGCGGTTTGAGGCTTGGTGATTTTTTTGCTTAATGAAACCCCATCAAAATTGATATTGGCAACGGGTGAAATTTTTAGGTTCTTAACCCGATTTTGAACTAATAAGCTACTGTTGGCGTGAGCGATTGTTAGCCAAGGTGCTTGCTGTTTGGCAATTAATTGGGCCTGATGATAATGTTGCGTTCGCTGCTGATTATCAGAAATTTGCCGTGCCTTGAGGATCAGTTGATCGAATTCAGGGTGACACCAATTGGCGTAATTGTTGCCATTATCCGCCGAGGCACAACTGAGCAAAGGAGTAAAAAAATTATTGGGATCTCCATTGTCAGCATTCCAGCCGAGTAAAACACTGTGATGTTGCCCTTGAGCAACTCTCGATAAAAATGACCCCCATTCATAACTGATGATCCGCGCATCTACACCAATCGCTTTGAGATCTTGTTGCATCATCTGCGCCATTTTACGAGCATTGGGGTTGTAGGCACGTTGTACAGGCATGGCCCAAATATCAATGCTGAAACCATTGTTATAACCCGCTTCGCTGAGGAGTTGTTTGGCTATTTGTGGATTGTAACGAGTGGTTGGCGTGTTAGGGTTAAATGCCCAAGAAGACGGTGGTATTGGGTTGGTCGCCAGCAAAGCTTGTTTGTCATAGACAGCTTTGAGAATGGCTTCGCGGTTTATCGCCATACTCAAGGCTTGTCGCACTTTGACATCGTGAAACGGTGGCTTTTCAACATTAAACGCCCAATAAGCTACGTTTAACCCAGGGACTTGTAACACTTGAAAATTGTTTTGTGCGGCGATGCGTAAGTGAACCGGCAGTGGATAGCTCATGATATCGCACTCACCAGCGCTAAAACGCGCGAAACGCATGGCTGCGTCGGGAGTGATGGAATACACTAGATCTTTGAAACGCGGCTTGCGCCCAAAATAGTTGTCAAAGCGTTCAAAGCGAATAAAAGCATCGGCTTGATAACGTTTAAACCGAAACGGCCCTGTGCCAATCGGTTGGCTGTCGATCCATTCGGGCTGTTTAATGCGATTTAATTGGCTGGCGTATTCAGCTGATAATATTGAGGCGAAAGGGGTTGCCAGCATGGATAGGAATGGACTTTCAGGACGTGATAACACAAACTCGACTTCATATTCGGAAATTTTACGAATATCGGTAATCAAACTATCTAAACTTTGCGATGAAAAATAGGGATAACGGCCGCCGCCAACCGCATGATAGGGGTGTTGCACTAGACGTTGTCGGTTAAAGCTAAATAGAACATCATCAGCGTTAAAAGAGCGAGTCGGCGTGAAATGATTGTTGCCATGAAATTCGACATGGTTACGCAGCTTAAATCGATAACTTAAACCATCATCGCTAATAATCCATGACTCAGCCAGCGCAGGTTCAATGGTGGTTGAGCCCGAAGCGTAGGTCACTAGTTGGCTATATACTGTACGCGCAGTGGCATCGAAAGAGGTTCCTGAGGTGACCAGTTGTGGGTTAAAGCTGTCGGGAGAGCCTTCTGAGCAATAAACCAATAGATCGTTTTGTTGTGATGAAGAATTGTCATCAGGTTGGCAAGCCCAGCATAACAGACCAAATCCTAGGCCATAGCTTAGGTTTTGCAAGACTCTTTTTAGCGGTAGCCGACGAATACTCGAGATCCGCGAGGCTCTGGACAAGCTCATTAAGCGATTGTTTTTATTTACCAATTTTGGCCAAGGAGTCAATGATAGCAATCTTCTTGCTGAGTTCCTAGCCGTTAACATGCTTAACATTGAACAAATTACAATCAGTTAACGGCATTAGTTGTCAATTTTGCATAAATTTACTTGCTATCAAGTTGAAAGCTGTAGGTCATTTACCTATACTTGAGAGTAATTGTAAAAAGTTATGGCAAGCACCAATAAAGTGATGGGTGTTGCGTAAAATTGTAACGAAAAGGTTCATTTAGCAGTCATAAATGTGACCTTATAATAGAATATAACAAGATTTCCTAATGAAATCAGTGGCTTGAACAATTAGCTATGAGCAAGCCTCATTGCATCTGATAAACTGCTGTGTGAGTTTGGCCTCAAGAGACTGTAACAACTTCTTGAAACATTACAGTTGGGACAAGTAACAGCATGGCTCTTCAGTAATCAGACTTCATCAATAATCAGAAGGCGACTAAATAAGAACGACAGGATGATGACAAACCTTAGATTAGTTTCAATCGCATTTGCAGGATTTGCTCTGTTTACAGTGGCAAGTGGCGTTGTTGCTGATGATAAAAAGGTTGGCTTGACCTCGGATACTCTGTTTCAGCCTGTTGACTATTCGCAATCTGAAATAAAACCTTATGTGCTTGATGGTTCGCTAAATTATAATAAGTCTGACGGCTCTTTGAGTAGCAATATGCTACCGTTTGAAAAAACGTTACAAGAAGATCCGTTCTTAGAACAAGCCTACATAGGTGGGTTGCTCGATACTCAGCCAATGGCGTTTAGCGTTCAAGATAAAGATAAGCAAGGGCAATGGTTGGTGTCATTTGATTTAAGTCCTCACTCTACTCAACAACAAACAACTTTTGAACAGTCACACTTTAATATTGAATCTGCTTATTCTTTCAACGGTACGGGATTGCCAGGCAAATCTCAGTTCTACGTTAGTTACGGTAATCGTAAGGTTCCTATATCTATAAGTTTTGACGATGCAATTACAGTAAGTGATGTAAATTCAGAACTGAATGGGTTAAGTCAGCTAAATGCTTTTGATTATCCGCGTGCTCAACTTGAGCAAGATAGTTTGCAAGTAGGTTTTGCCCAACAGTTTAATGATAGTTGGGCGGTTAGTATTAGTTATCTAAAGTCTGATTTGGAGGTGGTTTCAACAGAGGCCGCTTTACAAGCTATTGAACAGCAGCAACCAACAAGCTATCAGTTTTTATTTGATTTTAATCAAGATGGACGACCTGAAACAGTCAATTTGTTGTCTCAATTGCCGACTTTCGGCCAATTGGACAGAGAGTTTGAAGGCATTGAGATCAAAGTTTCGCGCCAATTAACCCAAAATCTAACACTGGGTAGTGCTTTGAATGCAGGCTCTGGAACTATTCAGGCCGAACCTTATGTTTTTGACGCCAACAATCTTAGCAACTCCATGCTAGAAAATTTTGATACAGCGAGCGTCTCACTATTTGGCGACCTTAATATCAATAATAATTGGTCACTTGACGCGGCATTAAAGCATCAAAATAACCAGTATTTTTCAATTGAGCCTAATAAAACCGAGCAACAAGTAGCCCGTTTGGATAGCACGACACTAGATATCGGTTTGCAATACCAAACCCAATTAAGCAAAGTGGGTTTGGTGATTCGTATTGATTTAATGAATTTATTAGGGGTCGCGCATGGAGAAGGTTTGTACGATCCTTATCAACAAAATTTGGATGATAGAGGCCTAGCTCCTTATACTTTTCAAACACCAAAATACATAAAATTAAGCGGAAGTATCAATTTTTAACCAATTGACTAAGGCTTATTAGTATTAGTAATGTAATTGATAAGGAATTGTTAAATAGATGGATTGTTTTATTGACCATCGCTGGGATCACCATTATAGTTGGCCTCTTCGACCGAAAATTTTGGCCGTAAGGCCGTGCCGGTGTGTAATATAACGGCAACTAAAAATGCTACTGGCTAGTCCTTAACGATTAGACTGAGTAGAAATTAGGGAGTTTGCTAGACACTGGCAAATCAAACAAAAAGATTTCAAATTGAAATTTGGGTATGTTTATGAAAAAACAAGTACTTTTAAAGAAAGCAGTTGCTGGCCTAGTTGCTACAGCTGTTATGGGTAGCGCAATTGCTGCGGGCCCATTTGAGTCATCATTAAATATTGAGAAGCGCATCAATACAGCGGCTGCGCAAACTCAAGGCACAGTCGATCAGTTAGCTGATCAAACGACTGACTTGTCGCTTGACTATCGTAATACACTACAGCGTGTTGATAGTTTGCGTATTTATAACGCGCAAATGGAGCGTCAAATTGCTAGCCAAAGAAAGCAAATTAACGAATCAAGTACCGAAATGGAATCTATTGACGAAACCGAAAAAGGTGTTTTGCCATTAATGGATGACATGATCAAAACTCTTGATGAATTTGTTCAATTAGACATCCCATTCAACATTGATGACCGTCAAGCGCGTATTCAAAAACTATACGGTTTGATGGATGATGCTAACGTATCAGTTTCAGAAAAATACCGTAAAATTTTAGAGGCTTATCAAATTGAAGCCCAATACGGTAACGTGGTTGACGCTACAAGCGGTGACATCGAAAAAGATGGTTCTCCTTTAGCTGTAGATTTCTTGCGTGTTGGTCGTATGTCTTATGTCTATTTGACGAAAGATGGTAAAGCAGGTGCATACTGGGATAAGCAATCTCGTCAATGGCAACCGCTTCCAGAAGATTATTTAGAGTCTGTAGGTGAAGCCGTTAAAATGGCAAAAGGCACAGCTCAAGCAAACTTATTTAAAGTACCTGTACCTGTAGCGGAGGCAGCACAATGAAAAAAATAATTACATTATCATTAGCCGGCGTATTCGCTTTTGCATCGTTTGGTACAGCTCAAGCAGCAGAAAGTTTATCGCACGCTGATCTTTTGAAGAAAGTGCAAAATGAAGCTCGTATTCAAGAGCAAGTTAATGCTCAACGTGTACAACAGTTCCGTTCGCAACGCAACCGCCAACAGCAATTGCTTGCTGATGCAAAAGCAAAGTTAGCGGCAGAAGAAGCAAAGTCTGAGCGTTTAGCAGCCGAGTTTACCGCTAACGAAGCTGAGTTAACGAAAATTGCTGAAGAATTACGTTTGAAGCAAGGTAACTTAGGTGAGTTATTCGGTGTGGTTCGTCAAGCTGCAAACAGCATGGCTGGTGACATTAAAGCTTCTATCGTGAGTGCTCAATATCCAGGTCGTGATGGATTGCTAACAAACCTTACTGAGGCTGAGCAACTTCCAACAATGGAAGAGTTGCGTGGCTTTTGGGTATTGATGTTACAAGAAATGGCTGAGCAAGGTAATACGGCAACCTTTACTGCAGATGTGGTAAATACTGAAGGCCGCATTGAGCAGCAAACGGTTAAGCGTATTGGTGCTTTCAACTTGTTAAGTGGTAATGATTATCTTTACTATGAAGACGGTGCGATTAACACATTGCAAGTACAACCTAAAGCGCAAGTGCTTGATTTAGCAGGCGATTATAATGGCACTTCTTCAGGTTATGCGGGTCTTTATGTGGATCCTTCAAAAGGCGCAATTCTTCAATTAGAAAAATTAAAGATGGGCTTGATGGAGCGTCTATGGAAGTTCCGTGGCTTTGCAGGTACTGCTGTAATGGTTCTATTAGCTATCGGTTTATTGATTGCTCTTGAGCGTCTATTTACCTTGTACTTTGTTACTGGTCCAGCCATTGCACGTCAGAAGAAGACTCGCACGCCAGGTAACAACCCACTAGGTCGTATCTTCAAAGTTTACGAAGTGAACAAAAACGAAGACGTAGAAAACTTAGAGTTGAAACTTGATGAAGCTGTATTAAAAGAAACACCAAAAATTGAGCGTGGCATCAACTTGATTAAAGTAATCGCAGCGCTTGGTCCATTGTTAGGTCTATTAGGTACAGTAACTGGTATGATTGAAGTATTCCAATCGATTACCTTACACGGTACTGGTGACCCAAGAACTATGGCTGACGGTATTTCTAAAGCATTGGCAACAACCGTATGGGGTCTATTTGCGGCTATCCCATTAACATTCCTACACGCAGTTGTTTCAGGTAAGAGCAAGAATATTATTCACGTTCTCGAAGAGCAAAGCACAGGTTTAATGGCGCAGCACGAAGAAAACAACGGTTAGGATTATTCTTATGGAATTAATCTATACGATTTTAGATTTCATTAATAAAGGTGGATGGGTCCTATGGTGGATAGGACTCGTACTCTTCTTGATGTGGACATTCATCATTGAGCGTTACTGGTATATTTATGGCCAGTTTCCAAAAGAGGCTCGTATGATGATTGCCCAGTGGGATGCTCGTGAAGATACTACCTCTTGGCAGGCACACAGAATTCGTGAAGCATGGGTTTCTATTGCTCGCGAAGCCTTAAACCAAAGAATGCTATTGATTAAAACTTTGATTGCAATTTGTCCGTTACTGGGTCTTTTAGGAACAGTAACGGGTATGATCGAAGTATTTGACAGTATGTCGGGACAGGGTTCAGGTAGTGCGCGTCAAATGGCTGGCGGTATTTTTAAAGCGACGATTCCTACAATGGCTGGAATGGTTGCGGCGCTTTCGGGGTTATTTATTAGCACCCGTTTAGAGCAAGCTGCTTTCGTTAAGAGTCATCAGCTGGCTGATAATCTTCCTCATCACTAGAGAAAAGGTGAACCTTTATGGCAAGAAATGCTCAAAAGAAACAGGTGGAAGATGTAGAAATTGATATGACACCGATGCTTGACATCGTGTTTATCATGCTGATCTTCTTCATTGTGACAACAGTGTTTGTTAAGCAGGCAGGTGTTGACGTAGCTAAGCCATTTGCGGATACCGCAAGTGAGCGTAAAAATGCGTATATCTTTGTGGCTATTGATGAAAACAATCAAATTTTCATAGACAAAGATTTAGTGCAACCTGCTGAAATTAAAGCGAAAATTCAATCGTTGCGTACTGAAAACCTGGAAGGTGGCGTAGTTATCCAAGCGGATAAAAAAGCGCGCGCAGGTTTAGTGTTAGAGGTTTTGGATAAAGCCAAACAATCTGGCGCTAATGTGTCGGTAGCAACTGAAACGGTACGATAATATGGCAAGAGTTTTATTAAGTGCATTAATGGCTTTGGGTATCGTCATTGGTTTATTTCTATTAATGAATGCCTTGATCAGTTCCTCTGATACGGGCGATGATGACAGAGAAAAGCTAACGGTAGACTTAGGCTTTGTGGAAGAAGATAGGGAAGTGCAGCGTAAAGAGCGTAAACCGCCTAAGAAGCCACCACCACCAAAAGAGCCACCACCACCACAGCAACAGCAACAGCAACAACAGCAAAAAGTGGTTACAGCTGTTGTGGATATTCAGATAGATGATATTGATGCGACGATGGAAGGTACAGGTATTTTCATCGGTGGTTTGGGTCAAGGTCAAACTGATTTTTCTGGCTTGGGTGATGGTGAGGCAATACCTCAATATACTGTGCCTCCTTCTTATCCTGTTCAAGCTCAGCTTAAAAATATAACCGGACATGTTAAGTTTAGGTTTGATATTGGAGCTGATGGAACTCCTACTAATATTTCTGTAATTGAGGAAAAACCAAGAGGAGTTTTTAGAAAAGAAGCGAGGCAAGCAATTCGAAAGTGGAAGTTTAAACCACGTATAGTAAATGGTTCTCCTGTTGTACAAAAGAACATGACATATACAATCGATTTCACTCTAGATGAGTAACAGGATGGAAAGTAAAACTATGAAATTATTTTCTAGGCTATTAATTAGTTCTATGTTTTTTGTTTGTGCTTTTAATGTAGATGCTCTACCTTCTACTAAATATACAAGAAGCTGTTCTCTTTTAGCGCCTACAGAAGGGCAATACGATAACAGTAAAGTTCCAAGTATAACTTCAGAGCCTGCATTTAAAAAATTATCAAAAGCAAATCAGTTTTATGCAGATGAGCAATATTCTCAAGCAATACCAATTCTAAATGATATTATTGCCAATTCAGGAGATAGAGCTGCAAAAGCTAGATCAATGCTTATTTTGGGGCGTATATATCAAGCACAAAATAAGTTTAGTGCTGCAGCTTCAGAATTAAAAAAGGCATTAGATTCAGGTGATATGGGGCAGCAAAATGAAGCTGCAATAAAACAATCGTTAGCTTTTTTGTATTCTGGCCAAGAAAATCATAGAGAATCTTTAAAGTGGATGAAGGAATATTTTAATGGTGTTATAAACCCACCAGCAAGCTCGTATGCTATGTTAGCTCAGTCTTATTATAGAGTTAATGATTTTAAGAATGCTATTTGCCCTGCATATTTGGCCTTAAAACAAGGTTATAAATCTAAGAAAAATTTATATGGTTTTTTATTAAATGCTCATGTGAAGATAAAGGATTTACCTGGCGCAGAAGTTATAGCTAAGGAAATGGTTGAATTATTTCCAAAAGAAAAGTCTGTTCTTAACAATTTGTTTGGTATATATAGCCAACAAGGCAAGCAAGCCGAAATGCTTGCTTTAGCAGAGCTGGCTTATTTGAATGGAATGTGGTCTTCCGAAACCAATTATAAACAACTTTCTTCTTTATATGTTAATAGAGGTGTGCCTCTTTTAGCTGCAGAGCGTTTAAAGGAAGGTGTAGATAAGGGTATTGTAAAAGCTACTGAAGATAACTGGAAAAATATAGCGATAAACTATCAAGCTGCCAAAGAAAGAGAAAAGGCTATATTAGCTTATGAACAGGCATCAAAATATACTAATAGTGGTAAGTACTTATATAAAATAGGTAATATGTATTTCGATAAAGAAAATTATTCTGAAGCTATAAAAAAATTTAGAGATGCAATTAATAAAGGTGGCTTGAATGATAATGATAAAGGTTATGCATATCTCTGGACCGGTGTTTCTCAGTTTCGTGAAGGTAATCCTCAAACTGCTTTAGCTACCTTAAAAACTGCCCAAGGGTTTTCTAATGTTTCAAAGAATGCTGGACAGTTTATCAATTACATAAATGTACTGGAGCAACAGAAAAAAGCAATGCAAGAAGCTCAGTTGGCTTCAAGTGAAATAGAATAATCTAGGCCTCTAATGAGGCCTTTCTTTTATGTACCGTTTACTCATTTCAATCTTAATTTCTTTTACACTTCTTGTTGGATTATCACATGCTTTTCCTGTTATTCAAAACCAGCTTTTTGAGGAAAGCGTAGCAGGTGGCAGTGTTCATATAGTAACAACTGAGTCAGGAAGTGTAATATTAGGCTTAGTGTCTAACTCTCAATATATTAATAATCTTCATAAAGATTTAGTACAGCAAGGTTTACCTAATCAGATTTTTCCACTGATGGACATGGCTAAGTTAATTGTCATTGTTGATAGTGATGCTTTACCAGATATTTTGCAACTGATTGCGGATACAGCAAGTAACCATGAGTTAAGTTCTTTTTCTGTAGTGATCAGCAGTAATAGTAATCAGCAACGTTTGTTTGGTTTGGTGAACCGGACATTTAAAAACATAAATATAACTCATGCAAACACTGATGGAGAAGCGTTGAGTAATATTTCTTTAATCAGTGATAAAATGGATGGTGAGGATTATAATTTAAGATTGTTTGCTAATTTATTGAAATGCAAGTCTATATCGAATGGATTACCAATATTCACAGCCTCATCTGAAAAATTGATATGCGATCAAGATGAAGCTCTAATGCAATTCAATGACAAAGATGTTGTTGAGCTTAAAGAAAAATTCTATTCAAATATCCAGTTATTATGGAATGACCAGAATAAGTGGTTACTCTATCTGATGATGTTTGAGGGGGAGAATCGTATAGAGCTGGCTCAGTCTTATTATCAATCACTCCCAAGTTTATCGATTGATAAAATTCTTGAGCTTTACTATCAGGGACAATCAATTCCAGTTGACGAAGAAAATCTTACGCAACAAGAAGACAGTAACATTGATGGCTTACGATTAATACCTAATGACTTGTTAAGCACAGTTAGTCTTAAAAAAAACAACAGTGGAACAATTGATTATGCGCTTTTAACTGAGTTTGAACTGTGTACTAATATAGATTGTAATGAGCTTTCTGAATTATTAAAGGGGTCGATAGATATTGCAGGCAATAGTCTTCAAGTTAAAATCCCCCACAATCAATTCACAAGTGTTATTGATATTATAGATAACAAAGTTATAAAAAAATTTATTGGTTCTCATGTGGTTTATCAAGAACAGATTCAGCTTTTTGTAGAAGGTAATTTCATTGATGAACCTTTAAGAAAAAGTTTAACACAAATTTCTCAGCTCCCTAAGCAATCCTTGAAGTTAAATGTTTCTGCAAAAAACAATGCTAATGTTATAGCGCTTTACGCACAGCCTGGGCAACTGCTTTGGGCACAATCTGAGTTATTTTATTTTCATTTATTAATGCTTGAGCCAAGTCTGGCGGATAAGATTAAAAAGAGTAATAGTCTAGTTTCGTTAGATCTTGATTTGAAAGTGTTTCCGGATAATACCGCCACTCATCTTATAATTGGCGATGATAATGTAGATATAAATGCAGTATTAGGTGCAGTGGTTAATGATGGCGGAGAACAAAGCTTCGTCAACAACAAACAAAAATTGATTACCAATATCCAGTTGTTTAACGATAGCTTTGCATTAGAAATGCTGAGTAAATTATTTCATCTGCCCGACTATAAGTCGGCGCTCATACAACAGATTGAGTCTTTAACCTATGCTCAGTATCAATATTACTTGAATAATATCATTGCTGCACAAATAGCTATATAAAGACGCAAGTTCTTAAAATCTCTTAATAAACAATAAATTAGCTTGTTTTGAAATAGATATTTACGATTATTTATTATCTGAAAACAATTCTTACGATATACTGAAAAAAACTATTACAAGAGTGTCTATGTCAGAGAAGGATTGGTTTAAAGAATCCTATTATACAGCAAAACAGTTAGTTGAACGTGGCTTGGATAAGCATGTTCGCATTGCTGTTACGGGTCTGAGTTGTTCAGGAAAAACCGCGTTTATCACTTCGTTTATCAATCAGCTATTGTTTGCAGCTGATAATGATCGGCTGCCTTTTTTTGATATGTCCAAGCAACAACGGATTGTTGGTGCAAAAATTCAAGCCTATCCAGATTTGCATATTCCTGAGTTTAGATACTCAGCAGCAATAGAGTATCTTACGGCATCTGAGCCTCAATGGCCGCCTTCGACATCAAGTATCGCGCAAAGCCAGATAAAGATACGTTATAAAGTTAGCAATAGATGGTACAAAAAAGCTAAAGAATTTAGCAGTTTAACAGTTGATATCGTTGATTATCCAGGCGAATGGTTATTAGATTTACCGCTATTGCGTATGAGTTTCAAGCAATGGTCAACCCAATGTACCGAATGCTTAGGCCGGGGTAGCAGGAAAGAACTGGCTCAAGACTGGCTAGATTCTCAAAATAAAACTCAATTGTCTGAAATGTACGATGAACAATCGGTTTCAGAGATTGCGCAGTCATACCGGGCATTTTTGCAACGATGCAAACAAAGCAAAGCGAATATTAGCTTGATCCAACCTGGTAGATTTATACTGCCGGGTGAGCTTGCAGGTGCGCCAGTTTTAGATTTTTTTCCAGTAGTTGATGAGTCTATATTAGCTCAAGATTGGTCGAGTTTTGAAGCTGAATCAACTGTTAGAGTTTTAGAAAAACGCTTTAATTACTATCGTGATAAAGTAGTAAAGCCATTTTTTTATGAATATTTTTCGAAAGTCGATCGACAAATTTTGTTAGTGGATTGTTTATCGGTGCTTAATAGTGGGTATGAAAGTTATAGAGATATGCAATTTACCTTATCACAATTATTGCAGAGCTTTAATTATGGCCAATCTAACTGGGTAAAGCGGCTTTTTAATCCGAGCATCGATAAGTTAATGATTGCAGCAACCAAATCCGATCATGTTCCTCCAGAGCAACATCGGAACTTGGAAGCCTTTATGCAGAATATGTTGCAACAAGCTCGCAATGATATTCGTTATGAAGGTATTAAAATGGAGAGCATGGCAATTAGCTCTATAAATGTTACTCAACCGGTCATGGCTGAGCATGATGGTAAGAAACTAATGTGTGTGCAAGGTGTTGAGCAATCGACTAAAGAAACTATCATTAACTTTCCAGGTAAGATTCCTCAGCAACCGCCTACAAAGCAGCAGTGGAGTGATTTGGAGTTTGACTTTGTTAATTTTGCGCCCAGTAATTTATCTCCAGGAGCGTTACCGCATATACGAATGGACAAAGTGTTACATTTTTTGTTGGGAGATAAATTTCTATGAGTAATGAGCAACAAGATAAACCAGTGAAAATCTCTCTCGAAAAAATTAAGAGCCAAGACAAGATAGAAGTTACTCCTATAAATCCTTTACAGCTGGTTGAAGAGAACGAGCAACAAGAAGCGGCGCAGATAGTCTTTAAAGAGCAGACAAAAGGCGGTATAAAAAGGCTATTTTGGCCAGCATTTTCCACTTTGGTTATAGGTGCAGCAACTTTTCAAACCTATCAATTTATTCAAGAGCTATTTTTAACTAATGCAATGCTAGGAATGGCCGGAATTGTGGTTGCTGGTGCCGCTTTAGTTAGTGGTGGAGTAGCTTTGTTTAATGGCTGGAGAGCTAGACGGCGCTTGGCAAACAGGCAAAGTGCTCAACAAGAGTTTAAAAGAATTTTGCAGCAAGATTCGTATGGAAAAGCAGGCCACTCATTACAGGAACTAACGCAAGAAATCAGTGAGTATGTAGAAATCTCTGTATTGGAAAAAAAATATCAATCTGCAAAGCAGCAAGTTCATAACGATCATGAATTGATACAAATTTACTCTAACTCTGTGCTTGCGGGTCTTGATAAGATGGCTCTAGACATTATCAGTAAACATGCTAGCGAAGCTGCGGTTATGGTTGCCTTAAGTCCGCTGGCTATTGCGGATATGGCTCTAGTTGCATGGCGAAGTAGCAAGATGATCCAAGAATTATCACGCTTATATGGTTGCCCGCAAACTGCTTTTGGTCGAATTGACATGACCAAACAGGTCTTTAAGAACATGATGCTTGCTGGAGCTAGTGAGCTGGTTGCCGAAGCAGGTGTTGAAATGTTAGGTAAGACCTTAACCGCTAGTGTTTCTACTAAAGTTGCACAAGGTATAGGTATAGGGGTGCTTATTTCAAGAATGGGTATTCAAACGATGAGTCTATGTCGTCCGATAGAGTTTACCGAACAGAATAAGCCGCGTTTAAGTCATTTGCGTAAAGCGATTTATAATAAAGTTGTAGGGATCGTCAAAAATACTGATCGAGACAAGAATGAAGAGCGTGTCAAAAGTCCAATCATAGATGATATAACGCAAAATGACTAAAATAGTGGCAAAAAAATAAACAATAATAGGGGATAACAATGATAGAGATAAAAGATCTTGCTAAAACCTTTGCTTACGATAAAAAAGAAGCAAAGCAACGCAAGAAAAAAGTTATAACTGATCCGCGCGAGGGTGCTGGTGTCTTTCATGCCGTTCGTGATGTCAGTTTTAAATGTGAGCAAGGAAAAGTATTAGGTCTGTTAGGTCCTAATGGAGCTGGTAAAACGACCACTTTGCGTATGCTTTCAACAGCATTGGAGCCAACAGCAGGCCAGATTTTAATTAATGGCCATGATGTGACAAAAGAGCCTTTATATGCACAAAAACTAATTGGTTTTTTATCTGGCAAGACAGGGCTTTATCATCGTTTAACGGTGCAAGAAAATGTTGAGTATTTTGGCAGAATGCATGGCTTAGGCAAGGACGAGTTAGCCAGTCGAATTGATCAAATCTTCACTATGCTAGATATGCACTCATTTGCAGGAAAGCGTGCTGATGATTTGTCCACAGGTATGATGCAGCGAGCGTCTATCGCTCGCGCTGTAATTCATGACCCCAAGGTTTTGGTCTTTGATGAGCCGACAACGGGGCTTGACGTAATTTCAGCTAAAACTGTTTTAGACTTTATCGAAAGTTTCAAAGGTTCAGACAAAGCTGTGATTTTTTCAACTCACCATCTGCATGAAGTTGAACGTTTATGTGATGATGTGACCTTGATTGATTTAGGTGAAACTAAATTTAATGGCACAACAGCGCAGTTTGCAGCTTTATCCGATGACGGCAATTTATATGATGCCTTCCTAAAAACAGTTAATGATAAAGAGGCGGCTTAATTATGTGGTTAGTATATAAAAAAGAGCTCTTAGAATTGGTAAGAGATAAGAAAACACTTATTTTCTCGATTTTATTGCCAACAATCATTGTTCCATTGTTTATGTTTGGCTTTATTAAATTTGCTTCAAGTAAAGCTCAAGAAGTGCGCGATAAAGAAATAAAAGTAGCGGTTATTAACGCTGAAAGCTTGCCAGATTTTAGTGATATCTTCTCTAAAGAGAAAAAATTTGAACTGGTTACATTAGAAGATAGTAACTATGAGCAGGCCATTAAGGATGAAAAAGTTGATTTTGTGCTGGAGATACCGCAAACCATTCAAGCTCCAGCTCAAAGCTTGAAGCAGGAAACTGTTGCACTTTATTATAAAGGTTCAAGTAACCTTGATAATATTGCTATGCGTCGCTTGGAAAGTGCTTTAGACATTTATAATAAAAATCAGCGTAAAGCCTTGGGTGATAAGTTTGGATTAAGCAATGATAATGTGGTGGCTTTTACCAAACCAATTGCTATCGATAAAAATAACTTTGCATCTAAACGTGAGAAGAGTGGTGAGGCGATAGGTAGTTTCATTGCTTATATTTTGATCTTACTTGCAGTATCTGGTGCTATGTATCCGGCGTTAGAGTTGGGCGTAGGTGAAAAAGAGCGGGGAACTTTGGAAACCTTATTGTTGACCCCGATGAAAAAATGGCAAATTGTTGTTGCTAAGTTCGGTGTGATATTTACCACCAGTTTCCTTTCAATCGTAATGGTATTAGCCAGCTACTTCATTTGGTCGCTAATTTTAGGCTTCGGAGCTATGCTTAAATCAATGGGTGCTGGAGATGTTATTGAAAGCATCAGTGGTATGGATATGTTCTTAATTGGTTCTATGTTACTGCCTGTAACTGCGATTTTTGCCGCACTCATGTTGATAGCATCTATTTATGCAAAAAACATGAAAGAGGCTCAAGCTTATATGTCACCTATCATGATGTTTGCATTTTTTCCTGTGTTGATTGCTTTATTACCAGGTATGGAGTTGAACTGGAAGACCGCTATGGTACCCATTACCAATGTTTCTTTGGCAATGAAAGACTTGTTGAAAGGAACGATTGATTATGGATTGCTTGGGATGATCTTCTTTAGCACTTTAATTATTGCAGGAGTGTTGTTGTATTTCACAACGCAGTTCTTCAAGAAAGAAAGTGTTTTGTTTAGAAGTTAAGCTTTCTTAAAGCAGTAAAAGCAAAAAAGGAGCCAATGGCTCCTTTTTTTTGTTCTGAAAGTTCTAGCAAGACTGTCAATGATAAATATTAAGGGTATATTGTGAGTACTTGCCCAGGTTTAATATAGGATTTTTTGTTCAGTCTATTCCATTGTGTAATTTGCTCAATTTTCACTTTGAACTTGCGAGCAATGGTATATAAAGAATCTCCTGATTGTACCGTGTAGGTGGTTTTGTTAGAAGCGTAACTCGTGTTGCCTTTAGGCCAAATTTTAAGTGGCTGACCAATTTTCAAAACAGATTTTTTATTGATTTGGTTCCAGCGAATTAATTCAGCGGTGGTTACGTTAAATTTTTTGGCAACTTTCCATAAGCTATCACCAGACTGTACTTTATAGGTCTGGTAACGTCTGCGTTGTTGGTTTTTATCAAGAGTAGCAAAAAAGCTTTTCTCAGTTTCACTAGCATGCACAGAACCTGGTAGTTTTAACACTTGACCAATTTTTAGTGTATTAGAGGTTAGCTGATTAAGTGACTTTAGAGTCTTAGTATTTGTATTGTGATTTTTAGCAATCGTACTCAAGTTATCGCCAGATTTGACCGTATAGCTAATGGATACCATCAAAGCATCAGTATCAATGTTAATTAAACCATTTTGGAAGTGCTCTATATGGCTTACAGGTACTAAAATCGTTGCTTTTTTATGTTGCTCAGGAACGAATAAGCGGTTGTAGGCTGGGTTTAATCGATAAAAGATATCTTTATCAATATTGGCAATTTTAGCAAGTTGCATCAAATTCGCCGGTGCATCGACTTCGACTTCCCTAAAAGCAGCAAGATTATCCACAATGGGTAATTCAACTTTGTAGTCTGGTGCGTTTAAGAAAATATTGGATAACGCAATCCACTTTGGAATATGTCGTTGCGTTTCGCGCGGCAAATCAAGAGACCAATAATCGAGCGGTTTTTTTGCACGCTTATTTGCTTTCATGGCTTTAAGTACATTGCCTTCACCGGCATTAAAAGCTGCTACTGTTAATAGCCAGTCACCATCAAACATTTTGTTAAGATATTGATAATAATCTAATGCGGCTTTGGTCGATGCCACTACGTCGCGCCGACCGTCGTACCATTCATCAATGATTAATCCGAACCCCTTGGCGGTTCTTGGCATAAACTGCCATAAGCCAGCGGCTTGCACCACCGAGTGAGCTAGCGGATCAAAATTGCTTTCTACCATTGGTGTAAAAGCTAACTCAATGGGCATATTACGCTTTTCGAGTTCATTTATGATGTAGTGCAAGTAAGGCGCGGCTCTTTTTGCGCGCTTTACTAGATAAAAAGGCTTTTTCAGGAACTGTTTTTTGAACCGTTCTATTCGCTTATGAGAAACTTGTGCAATGGTTTGTTTGGAGTTTAAGTACTCCCATAAATTTACAGCTTGAGTTGGTTCGGGCTCTGCTTCGATCGCTATTTGATTGATATCGACCAAATCGTGTTCATCATTTTCTGAGCGTTCTAAAATCGGTGCTGGTAATGGTTCTGGTTTTTGAGTAATAAACTCCGAATTTTTAGATTCAACGTCAGTAACCTCTTGTTTTAACATGGTTTTGCAAGAAACAAGGGCAAGGCAGCTGATCACGAGCAGTTGCTTCATAAAGGTCTTCTACATTCAAAAATTATCTTTTAGTTGGCGAATTGTAGCAAAAGTTTCTATTGGCGTCGGATTTATTTTACCTAGTACTTGGGCTGCTTTGTTTTGCAGATTGCTCGTTTCGCAACGCAAGAAAGGATTGGTTAACAACTCACATTCAATCGTTGAAGGTAGAGTTATTTTGTTTTCTTGACGTAGTTTTTGACATTTTTGAATTAACTGTTTGATGTTTTCATTGTCGGGCTCAATATATTGGGCAAACGCAAGGTTAGCGAGTGTGTATTCATGAGTGCAATACACTTGAGTTTGCGCTGGTAATTTCTTTAATTTTTCGAGTGAGTGGTAAAATTGCTCAGGAGTTCCTTCAAACATACGGCCACAACCTGCTTTGAATAAGGTATCACCGCAAAACAATAGACCATTAGCTTTGTCGTAGTAGGCGATATGGTCCATCGTATGCCCCGGTACTTCTAGCACCTCAAATTGATAGAAACTGTCCCATAATGAGACACAATCACCTTCTTTTAGGCTTACATCGGCATAGGGGTAGCGGCCCTGTTCGGGCGCATATACATAGCACCCGTAGCGTTGTTGGAGTTCTTGTACTCCACCTGTGTGATCGTGATGGTGGTGAGTGATAAAAATAGCATCAAGTGTTAGCTCATGAGCTTCCATGAATGCAATAACTGCTTGCGCATCGCCAGGATCTACCACGCTGAAGTGTGTTTCTTGTTCGGAAAAGAGCGTCCAAATATAGTTATCGGTAAAAGCTTTGATAGGAATGATACGCACTGGCTTGCCTAGTTGTTGGGGTCGGGTTAGCATTAACCTTAGAATGTAACTAATCATGAAGATTCTGGCAAATATACCTGCTCTGAATCTGGTACTCTATGCAGTCCATCGGTTGATATGACAGTTAATGAATAAAAATATAAACAAGCCTCAAACACAGCATTTATCGGATTTAGCTTGGCCAAAATTGCCTGCTGGAAATCGAATTCGCTATATTTGGCAGGAATGGTTGCAAAACCATTTAGAAGCCTATCATGGCGGTTGTTTGTTAACTTTTGATAGTTTAACTCAATGTTTAAGTTTGCCTGAAAATGTTTTTGAGCATTGTGTAAAACTCGGTCAAGGGTCTCGTCATGATGTTATCGGAGATATTGAAGCGCTGCCTTTCATGACCGACTCACTATCAAGTATCATTCTCAGTCATGGCTTCGAGTATTGCGACAACCCTAGCATTGTTTTGGGCGAAGTCTATCGCAGTTTAGCACCGCAGGGTAAGTTGTATAGTTTATTATATGCTCCTTTTAATCCTTGGTTTTTACAAGGAAAACTGGGCTTGAGCACTAGTAAAAAACAATTGCCATTACATCAGTTGAGCTTAACCCGATATAAAGATTGGCTAAATTTATTGGGTTTTAGAACGCTAGAAATTGAAGCGATTGGCTGTCCTTGGTGGAAAGGCTATGAGACTTTTCAGAAGAAAAGCGATATGAAGAAAGCATGGCTATCAGCGCCAATTGCTTATATGATCAAAGCTGAAAAGAAAGTATCGACCATGACACCCATTAAGCCTTTGCAAGAAAAATTGGCTGAAGCAATGGAGCCGGGACTGGCCAATGTTTCAACTCAGGTGTCAAATTATCAGATAAAACAATAAGATTACTTTTGGATTTATATTGAAAACTGTAGAAATTTTTACCGATGGTGCCTGCAAAGGAAATCCTGGTCCTGGGGGCTGGGGAGCTTTATTGCGTTACGGCGAGCATGAAAAACGTTTATATGGTGGTGAACTAGAGACCACTAACAATCGAATGGAGTTAATGGCGGCCATTGAAGCCTTGCGCGCACTCAAAAAGCAGTGTCAGGTTGAGCTGACAACTGATTCGGTATATGTCAAAAATGGAATTAATGAATGGCTTGATAACTGGAAGGCTCGAGGTTGGAAAACTGCGAGTAAGAAGCCTGTTAAAAACCAAGATTTGTGGCAGCGGTTAGATCAAGAGGTGGCGCGCCACCAAATCAATTGGCACTGGGTTAAAGGTCACAGTGGTCATCCTGAGAATGAAATTGCCGATGAGCTGGCTAATTTAGGGGTGGAAAAAGTGTTGGCACAAGCCGCTACGACTGATAGTTAAACACCGATAATTACAGCACTAAAACAGAAATAGACAAACGTTATGAGACAAATTGTTCTGGATACAGAAACCACCGGCTTAGAACCCTCAGAAGGTCACCGTATCATTGAAATTGGTTGTGTCGAGCTGGTCAATCGGAAGCTGACGGGAAATCATTATCACCAGTACTTGCAACCTGATCGTGAGATCGACCAAGGAGCGATTGAAGTTCATGGTATTACCAACGAGTTTTTGCAAGACAAACCGCGCTTTGAAGATGTTGCCAGTGAGTTTTTAGCGTTTATTGAAGGCGCTGAGTTAATTATTCATAACGCCCCATTTGATATTGGCTTTTTAGATCATGAACTGAACTTATTGCCAACCGCCAAAGGCACTATGAGTGATTATTGTTTGGTACTGGATACTTTGGTACTGGCACGTCAAATGCATCCAGGTCAGCGAAATAGTTTGGATGCTTTGTGTAAGCGTTATGATATCAATAACAGTCATCGTGAACTGCATGGAGCTTTGCTGGATTCTGAAATTCTAGCTGACGTCTATTTGCGAATGACTGGCGGTCAGACAAATTTGACGCTTGGCAATCAGTCGGCTAATAAATCTGCTACGGGTGAAACGACAGTACGCCGTTTATCCGCTAATAGGGCACCACTTAAAGTAATCAAAGCTGATGATAAAGAATTAGAAGCCCATAAGAAAAAGTTAGAGTCTTTGAATGAAGCTATTTGGCAGTAATTTTCGATAGCAACTTAAGGGCAATAAAAAAGCAGGCGTTTGGCCTGCTTTTTGAATCTATGAGTGATGAACAGTCATAGTTATAAACTTAATGCCCTTTGTCACCACCCTCTCCAGAGAGCTGCTCAACCGTATGATGGTTGATCATATGCTTTTCATACAACTTATCAGTCGCAGGTTGTAGGAAGAACATAACAGCAATTAAACCAACAATGGTCATTACAATGGTATAAGGTAATGCCATTAATACCATACGGCCATAAGACAAGCGAATGAGTGGTGCTAAACCACTGGTTAATAAGAATAAAAATGCTGCTTGGCCATTAGGAGTAGCGACACTTGGAATGTTAGTACCTGTGTTAATTGCTACTGATAATAAATCGAAAGTGTCACGATCTATGCGTCCATCAATGGCAGCTTGCTTAATTTCGCCAACATATACAGTTGCTACAAAAACGTTATCGCTAATTGCTGATAACAGTCCATTAGCAAGATAGAAAGCCGCTACTTGGCTTTCGCTATCCATGCTAAAAATGTATTGAATAATCGGCGTGAATAATTGTTGATCGAAGATCACTGCTACGATAACAAAAAATACCGTTAATAAGGCTGTAAATGGTAAGGCTTCTTCAAAGCTTTTACCGATTGCATGCTCATTAATGACTCCGGTGAAGGCACTGGCTAATACAATTACAGATAAACCAATTAAGCCTACAGGGCCAAGATGAAATGCTAAAGCGATAATCAGCCATACACCAACCAAAGCTTGCAATACTAAACTCCAATTATCTTTACGAGTACGTTTTGCTTCACGTTCGCGTTGATCTTGTTCCATGACTTCTCGTACAGTGTCAGGAAGAGTGCGTCCGTAGCCAAGAATTTTAGTGGTTTCTAGAGCCAAACAAACGATAATTCCAGCAACTAGAACTGGCATGGTGACTGGAGCCATGCGTAAGAAAAACTCGCCAAACTCCCAGTTTGCAGTGTTAGCAATTAGTAGATTTTGTGGTTCACCAACCAAAGTACATACACCACCAAGCGCTGTACCTACTGCGGCATGCATCATTAAGCTGCGTAAAAAAGAGCGGAATTGGCGTAAATCTGCGCGATGTTGTTCATAGACTTCTTCATCAGTGCTGATATCTTCACGTTGCAAATAGTCGATCCCAGCGGCTACTTTATGAAAAATGCCATAGAAACCAACACCCACTGAAATAACTACCGCAGTTACGGTTAGTGCATCAAGGAACGCTGATAAGAATGCTGCTACCAATAAAAACATCAGCGACAACATCTTTTTTGATTTAACGCCTAATAAAATACGTGAAAAAAGGTATAGCAATAGGTTCTTCATAAAGAAGATACCTGCCACCATAAATATCAATAACAACAGAACTTCAAGGTTATCAACAATTTTATGCATGACAGTGTCGGTGCTGGTTAAACCTAGAAACACAGCTTCTAAAGCTAACAGGCCGCCAGGTTGTAGTGGATAACATTTGAGAGCCATGGCTAATGTAAAAATAAACTCACCGACAAGTAGCCAGCCGCTGATCACAGGGCCCATGGTGTAAAGTACGATAGGGTTTAAAAATAAAAATCCAACAATAGTTAATTTATACCAATCAGGGGCATTACCTAAGAAATTATCAAAAATCGCTTTGCGAGCGGTGTAACTCATGTAGTCCTACCAATTTTTTGTCTTATTCGGTTAATGGTCAAATATTCTAGGCGCTTACCACCTTTTTTCCAGTTTTTTCGCTAGTTTTTACCATTTTTTCTTTTTCTCACTGCTTTTGGTCATAAATTGCTGGTTTATTAGCCATTAAGCTAGAAAAGCCTTTGACTATATGCTAAAAAGTCTGTGACAATCGACCTCTTACCAGTTAAATATAAAACAATCAAAACGGGGATAGCTGATGGTTTCAACAGCTAAGGCGTTAACGCCAGCCGCATTTGCGGAGCAATACATCGTAGAATCAATTTGGAACGGTAAGTTCGCTGCAGGTACTATATTACCTGCTGAGCGTGAATTAGCGGAAATTATTGGTGTGACTCGCACCACTTTACGTGAAGTCTTACAACGTCTTGCGCGTGATGGCTGGTTAACCATTCAGCACGGTAAACCAACTAAAGTCAATGACATTTGGCAATCTGCCACCTTAAATGTATTAGATACATTAATCACTTTAGATGATGAAGGTTCAATGGAGTTGGCGGATAATCTATTACATGCTCGCACCGCTATCGCTGGAATTTTCTTGCGTCAAGCCGTAAAAAATAATCCTCAGCGCTTGTTGGAGGTTTTAGCTGAGCTGGATGATATAGATAATACTGCAGATGCCTATATCGACTTTGATTGGCATTTTCATCATTCGGCTACACGAGCCTCTGGTAATCCGATTTATACCTTAATGCTGAATGGTTTTGAGCAAATTTATTATAAAATTGGACGTTTTTACTTTGGCTGGGAGCAGACACGTAAATTAGCTTATAACTACTATAAAGATTTACAAAAAGCCGTAGAACAAGGTGATGCAGATCAAGTAGTACAAGTTTTATGGGATTATGGCCATAAAAGTGGCGAGCTTTGGCAAAAAGCTAAAGGTGAAATGAAATCCTTTGAAGAATTAGCACATCGCTAAGATTTACATTTAGCTGGTAAGTCCACTTGCATAAAGTGGCTATTACAGAGTAGGATTGGGGTAATTCTACATATAACCATAATTAATAACGACGATAAGTCGTTGATTTGACCAAACGGGAGTAAGAGATGAAAAAAGCTTTTTACGGAGTCGCGCTGATTAGCAGCTTAGTTTTGACTGCGTGTGGTGGCGGTGGCCCTGCTGAGCCTAAAACTCTGGATGATAATGTGGGGGCTGGCAATTCTGTCGCTCCAATTTTCGCGCCAGGTAACGGTGAAATCCCAATTCCTAATGATCTTTTATTTAATGGTACGCAAGATTTAACGCTGAATATTCCAACTGCGGATCCAACGGATATGTCCAATCCGCAAAATGCTATTAGTGCTCTAGACGGTTGGTCAACTCATGCACCATTCAGTATTGGTTTTAGAGGCGCAATTGATCCAGCTTCTGTGTTGCCGGGACAAACGGTAAGACTTTTTAAAGTTTCAGTAAACCGCCCTGAAGCGATTGCGGGCACCGGTATTGCAGCTCCAACAGGGCCTGTTACTGGTATTGAGTCTGAGCTAGCTCCAGGCACTCAGTTTGTAGCAGTACCAACCAGCGCTACAACAGTTGGTGTTGTTCCGACAGCGCCATTTGAAGCTCAAGGTAGTTACATGGTTATTGTAACTAATGGTATGACCGATGCTTCTGGTCAAGAATTAGTGCCTGATACTCAATTTGGTATTGCTAAAAGAACCGATCCTATCCCTGCAGGCACAACTACTTCTGCACTTGAACCTGTACGCCAACTAGTCAATGCGATGTTAGTTGCTGCTGAAGGCGCGGGTATTGCACGTGATGATGTAGTTTTGGCATATCAGTTTACGGTTCAATCTGTTGCTGATGCATTAGTAGCAGCAAAAGGCTTCTACATTGACTTCCCATTCTCGCAAGGTGCTGCTCCAGCAACAAGTTTCTCTAGCTTGATGACTGATACAACACCATTTACTGGAATTGGTGCGGCTAATTTGTATAAAGGCCAAGTAACTATTCCTTACTTATTAGGTGTAGCCAGCCAAACTAACCCAGCACCTGTATTAACGGGTAATTGGGTAACTGCGGCAATGTTACCAGATGGCCAAGGTGGTTTAATGCCAAACCCACTAGGTGGTGGCGGTAACTTAACTTACGCTATTCCTTTGCCAGAAAAGCAAGGTAATGAAACCGTTCCATTATTGGTTTCTTTACCAAAGAATCCTGTGTGTCCTAAGCCATACCCTGTAATGATTTTCCAACATGGTATCACGAGTAATCGTACGGCTATGTTAGGTATTGCCGATACGATGGCAAATGCTTGTACTGCTGTGGTTTCAATGGACTTGCCATTGCACGGTATCGCATCAGATAACGCTGTACATCAAGGTTTACAGTTGGCTTCTGGTGGTTTATTAGGTATTTTCGCAGGCTACACAGAAGGTAGTTTACGCGAGCGTACTTTTGGTGTTGATTTGCAAAACAATACTACTGGTGTGGTTCCATCGCCTGATGGTGTGGTTGATGCTTCTGGTGCGCACACCATTAACTTGGGTAATTTATTAGTTTCGCGCGATAACTTACGTCAAGGTACTTTAGATTTATTAGCGCTAGAAAAAGCTATTCCATTTATGGACGTTGACGGCGATACAGTTCCTGATTTCGACTCAAGCAAAGTAAGCTTTATGGGGCATTCTTTGGGTGGTATCGTAGGTTCAAACTTCACAGCGTTATCTGATTTTGCAAAGCAAAGCGTACTTGCAACGACTTCAGGCAGTATCGCGCAAATGCTTAATGGCTCGGCTTCATTTGGTCCTCGTATCCGTGCCGGTGTTGCAGGTGCAGCAGGTTTAGATCCTAATAGCGCAGAGTTCTTGCAAGGTGTATTACCGCAATTCTTGTTTGCAGCGCAAACGGTTGTTGATGCGGGTGACCCAATCAACTATGCAGCGATCGCTCAAGCGAAAGCTATCCCAACATTGGCTATCCAAGTGAAAAACGATGCTGTAGTTCCTAATGTGGTTGCTAATGCTCCACTTGCGGGTAACACTCCGCATGCCGCAGCTTACGGTTTAGCAACAGTTACCCAAACTACAGCAACAGATCGCGCATTCTTGAAGTTCGTAGCGGGTGACCATGCTTCGCCATTAAGCCCTGCTGCAGATGCTGCCACTACAGTGGGTATGCAGACCGCGATTGCTAATTTTATTGCTAGCGGCGGTACTCAAGTAGTAGTAACTGATCCTGCACTCGTTGAACCTTAGGCTACAATAGATTAGACTTTTAAGCCCTCGCTATGAGGGCTTTTTTGTGCCCTAAACCAATATCGGAGAATCGATTGGAATTTTTATCAGAATATGGTCTATTTTTACTTAAGACCGCCACTATTGTGATTGCTATAGTAATCATACTCAGCTTAATCATCAGTGCTGGACATAGGCAGCGTTCGACAGGTCGTGGTGAAATCAAGGTTACTAACTTGGGTGATACGGTTAAAGAGCATAGCCAAGCCATTCAAAATGAAGTGTTGTCTAAAGCCGAGTTTAAGTTGTTGCTTAAACAAGAAAAAGAGCAGCTAAAAAAAGAAGAAAAAGAGCAAAAACAAGAACTTAAAAAACAAAAAAAGCCATCGGTGAAATCGGATTCTGAAAATGCTGAAAATGAGCAAGAGCAGAAAAGTAGGTTATATGTATTGGATTTTGATGGTGATGTAGAAGCCAGCGCAGTTGAGTCGTTGCGTGAAGAAATTACCGCTATTTTAAGCACTGCTAACAAACAAGATGAAGTGTTATTACGCCTTAAAAGTCCTGGTGGTATGGTTCATGCTTATGGTTTGGCTGCCTCACAGCTCAAGCGTATTGCTGACGCTGGCCATCATTTTACCATTGCGGTTGATGAGGTGGCGGCGAGTGGCGGTTATATGATGGCTTGTGTGGCCGATAAAATTGTGGCCGCGCCTTTTGCGATTATCGGATCCATTGGGGTTGTCGCAGAAATACCTAACTTTAATCGTTTGTTGAAAAAAGCTTATGTGGATTATGAGCAACATACGGCAGGTGATTACAAACGCACCTTAACCCTGTTTGGTGAAAACACGACCCATGGACGTGAAAAATTTAAACAGGAATTAGAAGAGACGCATCAGCTGTTTAAGGCCTTCATTAACGAAAATCGCCCAAAATTGGATATTGATCAGGTTGCAACAGGTGAACATTGGTATGGCCGGCAAGCCTTGAATTTGGGCTTGGTTGACGAGATCAAAACCAGTGACGACTTAATTGTTCAAGCAGTTGAAACGAAAGATGTTTATTCAGTGAAATACGAAATTAAACGACCTTTAACTGATAAGTTATCAATTAGTTTGCATGGTGCACTTGATAAGTTGGTACTGCGTTGGATACAACGCTCTTCACAAACTAATCTTTTTAAGTAGCAAGGTTAGCTCTTGGATTTTGAATTTTGGGAAAATTGTTGGCAACGTGACTCGCAGCCGTTTCATGTTGCTCAAGCCCATTCGTTGTTGCTCAAACATTTCCGAGAAAATTTTAACCCAGATGAAAAGATATTAGTGCCTTTATCAGGCAAAACAGTTGATACGTTATTTTTAGCAAAGCAAGGTTTTTACTCAGTTGCTGTTGAATTTAATCCCACCGCAGTACAAAAGTTTTTTGTGGAAAATCATCTAGATCCTGATGAGAAAGTGGTTGAATTAGGCTCTAAAAATGACATTGCCAAGTTATTTCAACTTACTAACATTGATATTTGGCAGGCTGATTTTTTTGCATTGCATAAAGAAGTCGTGGGGCAGTTTCGACAAGTTTATGATAGAGCATCATTTGTAGCATTGCCAATTGAGCTTCGTCAGAAGTTTGCGCAACATCTACAAAGTTTATTGTTGCCTGATAGCGTTATTTTGATGATTACTATGGACTATGATCCAAACCAAATGTCAGGACCGCCGTTTCATGTAACGCAACAAGAGCTTGAGCTTTGCTTCCCAACTGCAACCATTAGCGAAATTGATAGAGTGTGTTTAATGGATAATCATCCGCGTTGGAAAGAGCTTGATTTAGATTATCTTGATGAAGTGCTCTATTTAATACAAATTCCTTGAAACTATTGAATCCTCTTTATGAAAACCATTGAACCTTATGGCCGTTGGCCATCAACCATTACAGCGCAATCTTTAGCCAGCAAATCCACTCGACTTGGGCAAATCCATGCTTTCAATGGAAACTTATACTGGCTTGAAAATAGACCTCATGAGCAAGGTCGCGGTGTGATTGTTTGCTTTGATGGTGAACACAAGCAGGATGTAACAAGCTCTGACTATAATGTGCGTACACGAGTACATGAATACGGTGGCGCAGATTTCTGGCTAAATGAGCAACATCTTATTTTTGCCGATGACTCAAACCAGCAATTAATCATTCAAAACTTAAGTACCAATCAAGCGCGCGAATTAACGGCTTTACCACCGTCTAAAAGAGCTTGGCGATATAATGATGGTCAGATAGCGCCTAATGGACAATATACCGTTTGTGTTCGTGAGCGCCATCAAGGCGATGTTTTTAATGAGCTGATCTCGATAGATTTGACCTCAGGCCAAGTTGAAATTATTGCGCAGGGTGCTGATTTTTATTCTAACCCAAGAATATCATCTAATGGTCAGCAAATTTGTTGGTTGCAATGGTCTCATCCGAATATGCCTTGGGATCAAACTGAACTATGGTTGGCTGATATTGATAAGCAAGGTCGAATTAGCAATGCTAGGGCTCTGGTCAATACCAGTAATGTATCAGTGTATAACCCGCAATGGTCTGTCAATGGGAAGCTGTATTATGTCGCTGATAATAATGGTTGGTGGCATATTTATGATAGCGAGACTCATCAGCCGATTCACGAATATCAAGAGATAGAATTTGGCCTGCCGCAGTGGGTCTTTGGTTGTAATACTTATCAGTTTGTCAGTGATAGTAAAGCAATAGCTATTGGGACAAAGCAAGGGCAACAAGCGCTGTACGAAATCGAGTTAGATACACAACAAATTAAGTTGCTAACTGACAACTGGACAGCTTTTTCGGGTCAGTTTGCTGCTGATGCTCATCAATTATATTTTACTGCAGCCAGTCCCACGCAAGGTGAAGCTATTTGGCGCTATGGGTTAATTGACCATTCAGTACACAATCTTACATCGCTTGAAGATGCTATTGAGCAAACACAAGAAGTTTCTATTGGCGAGCATATTGCCTTTGAAGCTTCTAATCAACAAACAGCTTATGGTTATTTCTATCGACCAACTAATGCGCAATTTGAGGCGCCAGAGCAAGAATTACCACCATTAATCGTAATGAGTCATGGTGGCCCAACAGGTATGACCGACAATGGTTATAACCAACAAATACAATATTGGACATCACGAGGTTTTGCAGTCGCCGATGTGAATTATCGAGGTAGTACCGGTTATGGGCGCGCCTACCGCGACAGCTTGAAAGGCAACTGGGGACTCTTTGATGTACAAGATTGTATCGCTATGGCACAGCACTTGGCTGACAAAGGCTTGGTCGATGTTAACCGTATGGCGATTAGAGGCGGTTCTGCAGGCGGGTTGACGACTTTATGTGCGCTAACCTTCCACAATGTATTTAAGGCTGGAATGAGCCGCTATGGTGTTGCAGACTTGGTTTCTTTGGCTAGTGATAGCCATAAATTCGAAATTCGTTACTTAGATTCGATGGTAGGCCCATTACCGCAAGCACTGGAGACTTATAAAGCGCGTTCACCGATTGAGCATACCGAGAAGCTATCATGCCCAATTTTAATTCTTCAGGGTTTGGAAGATAAAGTTGTTCCTCCAAGCCAAGCGCAAGCGATGGTCAAAGCTTTAGAGGAAAAAGGACTGCCTTATGAGTATATTGCCTTTGAAGGAGAGGGGCATGGTTTCAGAAAACCTGAAACCATTATTAGGGCTTTTGAAGCAGAGTTTGAGTTCTACAAAAAATATTTGCTGCAATAAAAAGGCCTTATCATGAGAGGCCTTTTTTGAGCGTTTTAGACTTAGGCTTCTTTTTCCTCAAAATTGGAATGAATCACTGGGTCGTTATACACATCCAGATCTATTTCACCTTCAGATTTGGCGACTATGGCAGTAACAGCAGCATCGCCAGTGATGTTAATCGCGGTTCGAGTCATATCCAGTAAGCGGTCAATACCTAAAATCATTCCTATGGCTTCTATAGGTAACCCGGCTTGAAGTAAAACTCCTTGCAGCATAATAAGTCCTACACCAGGTACTCCTGCGGTGCCAATTGAGGCCATTGTGGCAGTTAATACCACCATTGCTAGTTGGCCTGCGGTTAAATCAATACCATAAGCTTGAGCTATAAATAGAGTTGCTACGCCTTGCATTATGGCAGTGCCATCCATATTTATGGTGGCTCCAAGGGGCAGTGTAAAGGAATAAGTATTTCGATGAACGCCAAGGTTTTTTTCTACGCAGCGCATGGTTACAGGTAATGTGGCATTTGAGCTTGACGTACCAAATGCGGTTAACATCGCTGGCCACATGCCTTTAAAAAACACTATCGGGTTTAGGCTACCAATAATTTTCAGTAAGCTCCCATAGGTAATTATGGCATGTAGTATCAGGGCTACAATGACCAATATAAAATAACTCAGTAAACCATTCAACAATGCTTGAATATCAAAGCTTGCAAAGGTTTTTGCGATTAAAAAGAAAACGCCATAAGGCGCAAATTTCATAATTATATTAACTATTTCAAGCACTACTTCGTTCAAACTCATGAAAAATTCACGAACTTTTTCACCTGCCTTTCCTGAATAGGTGATTGCTAGACCGAAGATAATTGAAAAAATTATAATCTGTAGCATTTTGGCTTCAACAAATGCTTCAACAATGTTGCTGGGGATCAGGTTTATAAGCACTTGAATAAAAGGGATGGTGTCTTTGGCTTGATAAGAAACTTCTTTCAACGGCATACCGTCACCTGGCTTAACAATGCTGGCTAATATTAAAGCCAAAGTCAGTGCTAAAGCTGTTGTTAATAGATATAACCCGATAGTTTTGAAACTCATCGAACCAAGCTTTTTTGGGTCTGCTAGAGAGCAAACCCCACAGACGATCGAAACAAAAACCAATGGCACCATTAGCATTTTCAAGGCGTTGATGAACCATTTGCCACCTACGTGAAACAGGCCATTGATCAGATAATCATTAATCAAACTGTTACCAGTAAACTGGTGCAGTATTGTACCAACAATGGCACCAGCCACCATAAAGATTAAAATTTTAACGCTAATATTCATTGTTATTTGCTCAATTGATTCTTTGCTAATCGATAACTGAACTCTAAGCCATTGAAATACAAACTGCAAATTTAGCTGAATAAATCAATAAGAATAGCTTGACGCGTTTTGATTACAGGTGTAATCTTTAATTGTGATTACATTTGTAATCAATAATAAACAGCATTAGATGAGCAAAGTATGTCTAACCGAGTTAGTGAAGCAGAAAAAATTGTGATGGATGTTCTGTGGCAGGAATCTCCATTAACCAGTCTTGATGTGGTTGAGCGTTTAGCCGATCAGGGGTGGAATGAAAAAACGGTTAAAACTTTTTTGAACCGCTTGATAAAGAAGCAAGTGGTGTCTTTCACAAAAGATGGCCGACGTTATTGGTATTCGCCCGCTATTGAGCGAGATGACTTTTTAGTGAGTGAAACAGAAGGCTTTATTGACCGTGTTTTCAAAGGCGATATGAAGGCGTTGTTGGCTACTTTTGTCCAGAATAAACAATTATCTGAGCAAGAGTTGGATTATTTAAAAGCTCTTTTAGAGGATGAAAAGTAATGAATGGATTAGAAGAGCTTCTATGGCAATCAACAATTGAGTTGAGCTTGTTACTCGGTGTAATTTTATTTGCTCGGTATATTATTCGTAAAACCACAAAGAATTATAATGCCTATTTATTGTGGCTAGTGATACCATTAGGACTGTTGATAGCGAAACTAGTGACCCAAATTGATTTCAGCACGCCTCCTTCACAGACCCTCAATTATTTAGTCGGAAGCTATGTTGTGAGGCCAACACAAGCACTTAGTGACTGGAGCAACTTGCTCTATCTATGGCTAATAGTTTCGGAATTACTTTTGTTGCGACTAATATGGCAACATATTGATTTAAGAAGAAATTTATCACTCATTACGGCAAAGAAAAATGTTTGTGTGAAGTCTAAATATCCAGTGGTGGCTATTGATAAAAAGGATTTTTCCCCCGCAGTTTATGGCTTTATAAAACCAAAAATTTATTTTCCGATACATTTGTTAGAAAAACTTTCTCAGCAACAAATTGAGTTGATCATTAAACATGAAGAGCATCATATTAAACAAAAGCATTTATGGTTAAATTTGTTGTGGGATATTTTAGTTTGCCTAATGTGGTTTAATCCTCTGGTGTATATTTCTCGTCAGAGTTTCCGCCACGATCAAGAATTATTCTGTGATTACCTTGTATTAAACAAGTCCAGTCAACGTGAGCATCAGTCTTATGGACATGCTTTGTTGACAACCGTTTCTGCCACTCATTCGGTTAGCTTACTTTGCTCATGGAAAATGTTTAATCAACTTGAGGAAAGAATCATGAATATTAAGAAACCAACCAGCGCAGCAGGTAAATTGTCACTATTACTCGGCGGCCTCGCTATTATTAGTTGCACATCGTTATACGCAATTAGTTGGACGCAAGTTGCTAAGAAGTCTGCTTCCGAAACATTAAGTTTTACCCAAGAAGATAATGGAGATAGCAAAATTCGTTGGGACGTTGATAATAAAACATATGTTGAAGAAAATGGTAAGCGTTACATGCTCGAAGGAATAAGTACGCGTCAAATGACTGAGCAAGAAAGGCGTGAGTTTGAGCAGGCGATAGAAAATGCAGAAAAGCGTAAATTTCTTTCTGAAAAAGAACTAAGAAAAGCTGAACGGCAGATCGAACGCGCCCAAAGAGATATCGAGTTATCGCAGCGAGATATGGAAAGGCATCAGCAAGAAATAGAAAGAACGCGTCATAAGCTTGAGCGCGCTTATGCTTCAGGCCGTCTTTCTGAAGCAGAATTGGCGACTATGCAAGAAAGTTTGAGTAAAGCTAAGGAAAGTTTGCAAATTGATAGAGAAACCATTCGTCGTGATTTAGAAAAAGCTCGTCATGATCTTGAGCGTGCTCGTCTTGAGCTAGATAAATCGAACTCAAGTGTTAATGCTCCTTATCGTGCATTACTTCATGAAGTTCCTGCTGCACCTAGAGCTCATTCGCCTACTGAGCCTGCCAAGCCAGTCGCTCCAGTAATAGCCGAGAAGCTGTATAAGGCAAAGTTAGTTACTGAGGCGGTTCCAACTAAAACCTTTCCACCTAAATACCCTATTGAAGCAGTAAAAAATAATACTTCAGGACACGTTACGTTCAAGTTTGATGTAGATGAGCAGGGTAAACCTTTGAATATTAAAGTTATTGATTCTATTCCAAAAGACGTTTTTGACAGCGCTGCTTTGGCGGTCATCAAGAAGTGGGAATTCATGACGACAGAAGAAGGACTAAAAGATATGGTCTATCAGTTGGATTTTGTGTTGGAGTAAATCATTTAATAAAAAGCCCGCGAGAGCGGGTTTTTTATTATAGCAATTAATCAGTGTAAGCTGATCTTAGTACCGTGCTGCCCATTACCTTGTGCAACATCTAAAAAAGCTCCTTTGATTTGTGGCCCGACAATAGCGATGTTTTTTACTCCATCAGCTAATTCCGAAAGGGCTTCTTCAACTTTTGGGATCATGCCGCCTTGAATAACGCCTTGAAGGATTAACTCTTTAGCTTGTTGAGCATTGATCTGGGTGACACGAGTTTCGGGTTTATTTAAGTCGTGGTAAATGGCACCGACGGCTGTAGTTAATAGTAGCAAATCTGCTTGCAAGGCTCGTGCAATTTGCACCACTGTAGTATCGGCATTGATGTTGAAAATTCGGCCTGAATGTTCCTCAACACCTAAAGTAGCGATAACAGGAACTAAACCTAATTCGGTCAGTTGCGTAAGTAGTTGTTCATTGATCCCAACGACATCGCCCACTTCACCAAAATCAATTGGCTCGTCACCAGCGCCAGACATCACTCGAGGAGGGCGTTTAACAGCCGTAATTAGCTTGCCTGAAGCTCCATTACAGGCAAAAGCATTAACCCCGACATTTTGCAATTCTTGAGCAAGTGAGACATTGACTTCGCCACAAATAGCTTGTTTAACAACTTGTAAATCAGCCATGCTAGTGATGCGACGACCTGCAACCTTGTTAGGAGTCAGCCCATGCTTTTCTTGAAGTGCATTAACCTGCGGGCCGCCACCGTGAAGTAATACAACGCGCCAGCCTGCATCAACTAAATCTTTAACGTTGGAAGCAATGCCATTACGCTCAGTTTCACCTAATAAAACATCACCGCCGACTTTAACGACGGCGATAGGTTGTTTGCTTGTATTATCCATTGGTTTTTCCATAGACTATGAGGCGAATTATGGCCACATGCCTGGCTGATCTAAACCAAATGAAGCATCTTTGCCAGTCATTAAATTGAAGCATTGAACGGCTTGACCTGCGCCACCTTTGACTAAGTTATCAATTGCCGAAATACACGCTAAAGTGCGTTTACCTGTTAATTCGTCGATGCGAACAGTGATACCGACTTCTACACGAACCGTATTTTTAACTGCAACGACTTCAGGACTTTGACCTAATGGCATAACTACAACGCTACGATGTGGCGCATAGTAATCTTCGTACATTTTCTGGATATCGGCTTCGCTGTATTCATCTGGTAAATCAAGTTGCGATACAGCTAAAATACCACGAACTAATGGAGCCGAAACTGGAACGAAATCTAAAGATGTGTTTTTTGCACCAGCTTTACCTAAAGTTTGCAAAATCTCTGCACGATGTTGGTGATGCAAAGTTTTATAGGCTTTAAGATTATTGGTGCGAACAGGGTGGTGCGTACCTTCGATAGGGCGAACACCAGAGCCAGATGAGCCAGTCATTGCTACCGTGCGTACGTTGCCGTCAGTTATTATGCCAGCTTTTGCTAGAGGCAATAAACCAATCGCTATACCTGTTGCGAAGCAGCCAGGGCTTGCAACATATTGAGCGCTTTTAATCGCTTCTTCATTTAATTCAGGCATGCCATACACGAAGGTACCTAAGCGCTCTGGGCAAGGGTGCTCAGGGGCATAATCACGAATATAATCTTCAAGATTTTCTAAGCGGAAGTCGCCTGATAGGTCGATGATGCGCACGCCTGTTTCAAATAGCTCCATGGCAACTTTAGCCGTAATAATATGCGGCATGGCTAGAAATACAATATCAGCACCATCAACACATTCTTGCGGAGTAATATCTTGAATAACAATATTGGCTTTTTCTAAACCAAATAGTGAGCGATGAACTTGACCGATTGTTTTTCCGATATAGTCTTTACTGGACACGCGCAATACTTCTACATCATCACGGACAATTAAGTGGCGTAATAATTCTGCTGCGCCATAACCAGCGCCACCAATAATCGATACTTTAATTTTGCTCATGAGTTTCCTCTTTTTAATCTTTCACCACAAGTCAATCTAGGCTTGTGATTTGCAATCAGTCTGAAAAGCGGACTAATTTTACGCTAAAACTTTTTAAGTTAAATGACCATTGTATGAAAGAACAGTGGCAATTTATTATCTTTGCAGCTTACACTCTTTGGAATGGATAGACCGAACCAAGGTTTAAGATTTGGGTCAGTTCATCAAGCGCAGTGCGTGATTCAATCAATAAACTTGGATCGGCTAAATCATCTTCTGTTAAAACGTCACGATAATGTTTCTTAACCCAAGTATTTAATGTGCCAAACAATTGGTCATTCATAATCACGCTTTGGTTCATTGCCGCCATTTCAGTTTCGTTAAGAACGATTCTTTGGCGTAAACATGCTGGACCGCCGCCATTTTGCATGGATTGTTTGACATCGTAAATTTTTACTTGCTTGATGGGTGTGTCTTGTTCAACTAACCAATCTAAATACTCTTTGACCGATGGCGTTGTTTCACATTCCCCAGGACAAATTAACGCCATATCACCATTGGTCAAGGTGACTAGCTGACTGTTGAATAAGTAGGACTTGACCGCATCAGCTACTGGCACATCATTGGCTCCGACTTCGACCACATGGAATTCTTCACCACCAAAGGCGCGTTCTAAATCGGTATACACTTGCATTTGATTTAAGAAGGCTTTTTGGTGAGCAAATAGCACATTGCCATTACCAACCGAAATCACGTCATTATGAAACACACCCTTATCAATTACATTTGGTGATTGCTGAGCATAAACTACATTATCACTATCTAGTTTGTGTAAACGAGCAACTGCTTGGCTTGCTTCAAAGGTTTGACGAGCAGGGAATTTGTGGGGTTCTGGTTTGCTCGCATCAAACGCATATTTGCCATACACAAAGAAATGCACGCCTTTTTTGCCATAATCGGAATAATTTTTGTTATCTACAAAACGAGTATGATTGGCTGCACCCTCATCACCAAAATGATCGCCTTGCGGTAAAGCAGGGTGATGTACAAAATGATTTTTGTCATTGAACATAGCTTGTAAAATACGACCAGTCGTTGGATGTTCAATGGAACGGTGAAATTTGTTGGCTAAATTTGCAGGCGTGAAGTGTGCTTTGCCGTCTGCTGTATCGCTTGATGGGGCAACAGTACAAGCATTCGCGGTCCACATGCTGGACGCAGAACTACAAGCTGCCAACACTTTGGGAGCTTGTTTGGCTGCTTTAATAATGACTTGCGCATCAGTGCCTGTAAACCCTAATTTGCGTAGAGTAAAGACATCAGGGCGCTCCATTGGCGCTAACACGCCTTGTTTTAGTCCCATGTCATGTAAAGCCTTCATTTTTTGCAACCCTTGCAAAGCGGCTTCTTTGGGTTTCGCTTCTAAATTAGCATTGGTTGTTGATGCCACATTGCCGTGCGATAAACCCGCGTAATTATGAGTAGGGCCAACGAGACCGTCAAAGTTAAATTCGTATGCCGTATTGTTTGAAGACATAGGTATGGGGTACTCCAAATCTTGAGTGTTAACAAGGATTATTGATTAAGCGTGGGTCACGACTATCCTCGTTTATTAAACATCTTGACCGCTCGAACAGTATCGCCCGCTGACACATTTAATGCATCCAGTGTTTGTTGGGATACATACAACATATCATTATCCATATTGCTGTCAAAAACCGTAGCGCGGAAATCTGCTAGTTTTCCATTACTGATCATGATTGGTGTGGTTTCACCTTGTGCATGACCTACATGAATGGTCATTTGTTTGCTTGAGCGATAGGTTTTTATTTGATCTTTAGGCACTTCAATAGTGGGGCCTGCATCAAAGATATCAACGTAATTTTGATAGCGGAATCCTTCTTTTTTGAGCATGGATAGCGCTGGTTTCGTTTTAGGATGTACTTTTCCTAAGGTTTCGCGCGCCTCTTTGGACAACATATCCACATATATTGGGTGTTGTGGCATTAGCTCTGCAATAAATTGGTTTGAGCCTAAGCCGCTAATGGCATCAGCCTTAGCGAAGTCCATAGCAAAAAAACGTCTTCCCAAAGACTCCCAGAAAGGAGAACGTCCATCTTCATCTGAATAGCCGCGCATTTCTGCAATCACTGTATCGGCAAAGCGTTCAGGGCAGTCAGCCATGAATAAAAAGCGCGACTTTGCCAACAAATGACCATTAGTTCCACCTCGGAAATCAGGCGATAGGAACAGTGTCGCAATTTCTGTGCAGCCCGTGTAATCGTTACCAAGCACTAAAATTTGATGCTTATTATAAATACCCAGATCGTGACTGGTGTTGATTACGGTGCTTAATTTATAGGTATAGAAAGCTTCATCCATGCCTACAGCCGCGACTAACGCGCTGGTTCCTATAACTTTGTTACTTTTGCTGTCTTCTAATACAAAGAAATAATACTCTGGTCCAGGCACATCAATGTCAGCGTTGAAGGCATCTATAGAATTTTTAATTTTATCGGTGATGCGTTCAGGATCATTCGGAAGGGTTGTTAAACCGGTGCCTGCGCTAGCGGCAAGTTCTAAAATATCTTCTAGATCTGAATGTTGAGCAGGGCGAATAACCATCATAAAGAAACCTAATTTCTCAGTAACCTTTTGTTTTTTAATAAAATTATACACAGACAGCTTCAGTCATGTATTCCTTGCTGATGTCCGTGAATTGCAAAGGACTAGCGATGATAGAAAAACTTTAGCAAGAAAGAAAGTGTCAGTTTGTAGTAAATGCGCTGGTTTTACCAGCTTTTCACTGCTTAGGGCTGGAATTTTACCAGAAAAAAGGTAATGATACCGACCTTATTGTTTCAAGCTAAATAAAGCCCAAAGAATAGGGTCAAAGTGCAAATTAAGGTGTTTTATGTCTGATAAAAATTATTCTCGCGCCACGTTTGATGAAGTGATGGTGCCTAACTATAACCCTGCAACGATCATTCCCGAAAAAGGCCAAGGTTCTCGTGTTTGGGATCAAGATGGTAACGAATACATTGATTTTGCAGGTGGTATTGCGGTGACGGCATTAGGCCATAATCATCCTGCAATGGTAGCAGCTTTAAAAGATCAGGCGGATAAAATTTGGCACTTGAGTAATGTATTTACCAATAAACCTGCGTTAGAACTTGCTGAAAAACTGACCAGTGCAACTTTTGCCGATAAAGTCTTCTTCTGTAACTCAGGTGGTGAAGCCAACGAAGCGGCTTTTAAGTTAGTGCGTAAATATGCTAATGATAATTATCCTGATCAGGGTAAAAATGAAATCATTGCTTTTAAGCAATCATTCCATGGCCGTACTTTGTTTACTGTCTGTGTGGGTGGTCAGCCAAAATACACCGAAGGCTTTGAGCCACTGCCGCAAGGAATCACGCACGGTGAATTCAATAATATTGATTCATTAAAAGCTCTTATTTCTGATAAAACGTGTGCGGTTGTTATGGAGCCTGTGCAAGGTGAGGGTGGCATTATTCCTGCGGATCCAGAGTTTGCACGTCAAGTACGCGAATTATGTGATCAACACAATGCCTTGTTAGTGTTTGACGAAGTGCAAACGGGTGTGGGTCGTACTGGTAACTTATACGCTTACCAAGGCCTAGGTGTTACTCCTGATATTTTAACCACTGCAAAAGCAATGGGCGGCGGCTTCCCAATCGGAGCTATGCTAACCACTGACAAAATTGCTAAAAGTATGGGCGTGGGTACGCACGGCTCAACTTATGGTGGTAATCCATTAGCTTGTGCAGTTTCTAACGCAGTTATTGATACGATTAACACACCGGAAATGTTGAACAGTGTTAAAGCAAAAGGCGCTCGTATTTCAGCTCGCTTGGCTGAAATCGGTGAGAAATATGATGTATTCTCGGGTGTTCGCGGAGAAGGATTATTAATCGGTGCAGTACTTAATGAAAAGTGGCAAGGTAAAGCGCGTCAATTCCTTGAAGCTGGCTGGTCGAATGGCGTAATGGTTTTAGTTGCGGGCATGAATGTTGTACGTTTGGCTCCCGCGCTAAATATCACCGATGAAGAAATTGACGCTGGTTTAGAGCGTTTTGAAAAAGCAATTGCTTCTATCGCCTAAACCTTAATTTATTCTAAAGTTTATTAAAGCCCTTACTTCATGTAGGGGCTTTTTTGATCTGGATCAAGTTGTTTGTGATTGTTGATTAACGAGTTGAAGATCATTGATCTAGGTCAACTTTGTTACTTACAGATTATTTACCCTGTGCATGGTAATTCAGAGAGAGGGTAAACCGATGAAAAACATTTTAAAAACAACATTAGCTTTGGCTGTAGGTTCAGTATTATCAATCAATGCTGTTGAAGCAGCTGGTCACAAAGAAGGCGATTTCATTTTACGTGTGGGCGCAGCTCATATTAGTCCAAATGATGACAGCTCGAGCTTATTGACAGCAAATGGTAAAGTTAGTGTGGATAGCGCAACAGGACTGGGCTTTAGTGGCACTTGGATGCTTAACGACAATTGGGGTTTTGAGGTGCTTGCAGCACTACCGTTTGAACATGACATCAACGGTAAAGGTGATTTGGCAGGTGTGCCAATTGGCTCAACTAAACATTTGCCACCAACATTTTCGTTCCAATACTATCCTTCAGTGCAAAGCGATACCTTTATTCCATACTTTGGTTTGGGGATTAACTACACCACTTTCTTTAGCGAAAAAGTATCTTCAGCAGTGAAAACTACTCTAGGCACAAATGATGTCAAACTTGAGTTGGATGATTCCTTTGGTTTGACGGGTCAATTTGGCGCAGATTGGAAAATTTCAGATGACTTTTATTTCAATACTTCAATTTGGTACATGCAAATTGATACTGAAGCAAAAGTAAAAGTCGCAGGAGCAACAGCCGCAACGGTTGATGTTGATATCGACCCTTGGGTTGCAATGATTGGCTTCGCTTGGAAGTTTTAAGCTAACTCTTACACTCCGTTCAAGCCGAGTTTAGCACGAGCTTACTCGGCTTTTTTTATGACAGATTTAATTGATAATAAAAGGTAAAATATTTTCCATCAAAATAGGTTGCGCTTTTTGATTGGGGTGAATGCCATCATCTTGCATTAGTTCAGGTTTGCCGCCAACTCCATCAAGAAAAAAAGGAACCAACTCCACATCTTTCTCTTCAGCGAGTTTTGCGTAGTTGTTAAAAAAAGCATCCGCATAACGCTGACCATAGTTAGGTAAAATACGCATACCTAATAGCAAAACCTCTGCTTGGGCACTCTTAGACATATCGATTAATTTGCCGAGATTGTTCTTGATAACTTGCGGGGGAAATCCACGTAAACCATCATTACCGCCAAGCTCGATGATGACTAGATCTGGGGTGTGCTCTGCTAATAAAGGCTTTAGACGCTGAATGCCTTGATTGGTAGTGTCACCACTAACGCTGCCATTAATAACTTTATACGAATAACCATCGGCAATTAACCTTTGCTGCAGTAAATTCACCCAGCCTTCACTCTCATCCATGTTATAACCAGCACTGAGACTATCGCCAAGCACCAAAATGGTTTTGCTAGGGTTGTCATGCGTTTCAGCATTGCTGTTTGTTATGAACGTCAGGTTTGTAACAACTAGAAACAAAAACAGGGCAAAAAGTTTTTTCATAATGTTATGCTAATCCCTATATCAATGATTATTCAAACTAAATAACGAAAATATGATGTTAACTACTAAGAATTTAACTAAAACTGTCAATTCACAAGAACACGATTTGACTATTCTATCGCAAGTTAGTTTAACCATAAATGAACAAGATACGGTAGCGATTGTTGGTGCTTCAGGATCTGGCAAGTCCACATTGCTTTCATTGTTAGCTGGTTTAGATGTTCCTACCAGTGGTCAGGTGATGCTTGCTGGTAAACCTTTGCATGAGTTGAATGAAGACCAGCGAGCCTTGGTGCGAGCTCAATATGTGGGGTTTGTTTTTCAGTCTTTTCATTTACTACCAGGGTTGAGCGCGCTGGAAAATGTCATGTTACCTATTGAGCTAAAAGAGCAAAAGAACCCTGAGCAACAGGCTCGTCAGTTGCTTGAACAAGTAGGCTTGTTAGAGCGTTTACATCATTATCCAAATCAACTATCTGGCGGTGAGCAGCAGCGCGTAGCTATTGCCCGTGCCTTTGCATCAGAGCCTAAAATATTATTCGCTGATGAGCCTACAGGGAACTTGGATACAGCTAATGGTGAAAAAATCATTGATCTAATTTTTGAATTAAATCAACAGCTTGGGACAACTTTGGTGTTGGTAACTCATGACGACAGGTTGGCTAGTCGTTGTCAAAGAGTCGTTCGTTTAGAGGCTGGAGAGTTGGTAGATGATACAGCTCAGGAGAAGGCCGTTCAGGAGCCTCATTTAGAGTCGGCTGCGGGGCACTCATGATGTCGATTTCTCATGCAAAAGGTTCGGGTACATCAGGTTTGGCTTGGCGTATTTTTAGACGTGATTGGCGCTCGGGTGAAGTAAAAATACTTTTCTTTGCATTGATGATTGCGGTGACGGCAATGGTCGCCATTGGTGTTATTACCGATCGTATCCACCGTGCAATGGGCGAGCAATCGAGTGAGTTCTTAGGTGCTGATTATACTTTTTCTTCGCCACGTCCGATTGAACAAAGTTGGGTTGAGCAGGGGCGAAGTAATGGAATTGAAATTACTGAAACTTTGGGTTTTTCGACTGTTTTATCTAAAGGTGATAAGTTTCAACTGGTCAATGTAAGAGCTATTTCGGGAAAATTCCCATTAAAAGGTGAACTTGAAATTGCTGATAAGCCTTTTACTTCGGGTATGAAAATACAGGGCTCACCAGAACTTGGAAGCGTCTGGGTTGAACCAAGAGTTTTGTCTTTATTGGGCGCAAAAGTTGGCGACAAAGTTGATTTTGGGATCAGCCAATTAACCATTGCAGGTGTCATTGTTTCAGGCCCAGGCCAAGCTAGTGAAGTGTTTAATGTTGCGCCACGAGTGACTTTAAATAAGCAAGATGTCGAAGCTGCTAATATTATTCAGCCAGGTAGTCGTGTCAGTTATGGCTTGTTTATAGCTGGAGAGTTAGAAGCAAGAGAGCAGTATATTGCTTGGCTTAAAGAACGTAAGAACACAACCCAACGAATAACTGGTGGTAAAGAAGGAACGCCTGCGCTACAAGCCTCTATAGAGCGAGCAGAGACGTTTTTACGCTTAGCCAGCTTGGTGTCAGTGGTGTTGGCTGGCGTAGCCATAGCGGTGGCTGCAGGGCGTTTTAGCCGTCGTCATTACGACTATGCCGCGATTTATCGTTGCTTGGGGATGCAAATTGCTCAAGTTCATCGGTTGTACTTTACTCAATTATCTATTATTGGCTTGATTGGATCTGCGTTAGGTGTTGCTTTGGGTTTGGCGATCCAACAAATTATTATCATGCAATTTGCTGATTATTTGCCCAAGCCGATGGTGCCGATTGATTGGGTTCCTGTGTTAGTTGGTGCTTTAAGTGGATTAGTTGTATTAATAGGATTTGCTTTACCAGCGTTTTTCCAAATTGCACGAGTTTCTCCATTGCGAGTATTGCGTAAAGAGTTAGTACCGCAACCTTTATCAAGCTGGCTAATTTATATTTTTGCGATTGTTGCTATGGCGCTTTTGATGTGGTGGCAAAGTGGTGATTTTAAGTTAGTGGGTATTTTATTAGGTGTGGCTTTATTGGCTTATGGCTTAATTAGACTCATTGCTTGGTTGATTTTCAAATTAGGCGTATGGCTTGGCAAAAGAGCTTCAACGCCCATTCGTTATGGATTGGGACAATTGAAACGCTATCCAGCTTTTACTATCAGTCAAATAACAGCATTTGGTTTAGCTTTTATCATTATGCTTTCTACGGTTTTGATCCGTAGCGAGCTATTAGACGAATGGCAAAATCAACTACCTGAAGGGGCTCCTAATCATTTTTTAGTTAATGTGCAGCCGCAAGAAGTTGAGTTGCTGGAAAATATTTTGGCGGAGCAAAGTGTTCAAACGGCAGGGATCTACCCCATGGTCCGTGGGCGGGTAGTGGGCGTTAATGATCAAACTTTGCAAGAAGCGTTAGATGAGCGTGCTTTGACCGATGGAGCTGTGCGTCGAGAGTTAAATTTAACTTGGATGACCGATGTGCCAAAAGCCAATCAAGTGACCCAAGGTGAGTGGTGGGTTGGCGACGCCTTATCGCAAGATGAGACCAAGACAAATCAACTGTCTATTGATGAAAAGCTGGCGGAGCGATTAGGATTAAAAATTGGAGATAAACTGCTATTTTCAATTGGTGGTATTGAGGTTGCAGGTGAGATCAGTAATTTCCGCTCAATCCAATGGGATTCTTTTCAGCCGAACTTTTTTATTATTTTCCAGCCGGGTGCTCTTGATGCCCAGTCGGCAACTTATATTACCAGTTTCCATTTGCAACAAGCGCAAAAGCCAACGCTAAATACTATTTTGCAGCAAATGCCGACAGTGACCATTATTGAGCTTGATGCAATTATGGCGCAGGTACAAACTATATTAGAGCAAGTCACACGCGCTATTGAGTTTATCATGTTGTTTGTATTGCTGGCTGGAATAGCAGTTCTCTACGCGGTACTGCAATCCAATCGTGACGAGCGCGTACTTTCTGCAACCTTGCTAAAAACCTTAGGCGCCCAGACCAAGTTCATTCGTACCAGTTTAGTCGCTGAGCTGGCCTTGCTAGGTTTATTCTCGGGTATTTTAGGGGCTATCGGTGGCGAAGTGTTAGTCAGTGCTCTTTATAAGAATGCATTAAAAATTGAGCCAGTATTACACCCTTGGGTATGGATAATAGTTCCACTTATTGGTGTGGTATTTATCAGCCTTGTGGGTTGGTGGGGGCTGCGTGGCTTGCTGAAACAACCCGCACATCAGGTACTCAGACAGATGTAACAGCGAATGGTCATTATGAGATAAATTGTAGTTTGTGATAAAAAAAAGTGGACACAGACATCAATAGATTGTTATTAATAAAAAAGGACAAAGCAGGGCTTTGATGAAAATCAGCCCTGTTTTATTATGATAAAAATTAGCTAACATGCTAATAAATAAAAGAATTTTTACTTTTTATGGGCAAATCCTTAGTGATCGTGGAGTCGCCAGCGAAGGCGAAAACCATTAATAAATATTTAGGTAAAGACTATGTAGTCAAGTCGAGTATTGGTCATATTCGTGATCTACCGACGGGCGCAAGTGGCAAAAAGGAAGTGGACGCCAAGGAACGCGCGCGAAAAGCTGCGGCTACTCGAAAGTTGTCTCCCGAGCAAAAAGCCAAACAAAAAGCTGAGCGTGAGAAAAAAGCGCTTTTTGAGCGCATGGGAATTAACCCTGAAAAAGATTGGGCGGCTCGTTATGAGGTTTTGCCGGGCAAAGAAAAGGTTCTAAAAGAATTAAAAAAGCTGGCAAAAGACGCCGACACTATCTATCTGGCAACGGATTTGGATAGAGAAGGAGAGGCCATTGCATGGCATTTACGCGAACTATTAGGCGGTGATGATAGCCGTTATAAGCGTGTTGTGTTTAATGAAATCACCAAAAAAGCTATTCAGCAAGCCTTCTCAGAGCCAAGCAACTTGGATATGCACTACGTGAATGCTCAGCAAGCGCGTCGCTTTCTTGACCGAGTGGTTGGCTTTATGGTTTCGCCATTATTATGGCGCAAAATTTCGCGCGGCTTATCGGCAGGCCGTGTGCAATCCGTTGCGGTTCGTTTGTTAGTTGAGCGCGAGCGTGAAATTCGTGCTTTCATTCCAGAAGAATATTGGAATATTCATGCTAACACTGCAACACAACAGAATTCAGATTTACGCTTAGAAGTTGCTAAGCATAATGGCAAAGCTTTTAAGCCAGTTAATGAGCAACAAGCAACCAAAGCGGTTGATGAGCTTAAGCAAAGTACTTTTAAAGTAGCGTCGCTTGAAAGCAAGCCGCAAAAAAGTAAAGCGCCGAAGCCTTTTATTACTTCCACTTTGCAACAAGCTGCCAGTACTCGCTTAGGTTTTGGTGTTAAGAAAACTATGATGATGGCACAGCGCCTTTATGAAGCGGGTTACATCACCTATATGCGTACTGACTCGACTAACTTGAGTGCTGATGCGGTTGCTGCTTGTCGTGATCATATCGAAACTAGCTATGGTAAGAACTATTTGCCCAAAGAAGCGGTTAGCTATTCAAGTAAAGAAGGCGCACAAGAAGCGCACGAGGCGATCCGTCCTTCTGATGTTGGTGTCAAAGTGCCGCAACTTAAGAATATGGAAAAAGATGCAGAGCGTCTTTATGACTTGATTTGGCGTCAATTTGTTGCGTGTCAGATGTTGCCGGCTGAGTTTGATGTGACTAGTTTGAAAGTTCATGCAAGCGATTATGAATTAAAAGCGCGTGGGCGTGTTATGCGTTTTGATGGTTGGACACGTGTGCTACCGATGCAGTCACGCTCTAAAGATGATCAAGAGTTACCTGTGGTGAATGAAGGTGAAATCTTAGATCTTAAAGAACTAGAGCCAACCCAGCACTTTACTAAGCCGCCAGCGCGTTACTCTGAAGCTGCGTTGGTTAAAGAATTGGAAAAACGCGGTATTGGCCGTCCTTCAACTTATGCTTCTATTATTTCGACCATTCAAGATCGTGGTTATGTGAAGTTAGAGAGTAAACGTTTTTATGCACAGAAAATGGGCGAAATTGTTACTGATCGTCTAGTAGAAAGTTTTAACGATTTGCTCGATTATTCATTTACCGCGACTATGGAAAAGACGCTGGATGATATCGCAAACGGTCGAAAAGATTGGAAAATGACGCTGGATGAGTTCTATGAAGAATTCAAAAAGCAGCTCACCAAAGCTGACGATGAAGAGCAAGATGGTGGAATGCGTCGTAACCAAGCGGTTGAAACGAGCATCACTTGTGATCTTTGTAATGAGCATCATATGGCTATTCGTAATGCTGGAACAGGTGTGTTTCTAGGCTGCATGGGCTATTCCTTACCTCCAAAAGAGCGTTGCAAAAATACCAAGAACTTGATGCCAGGTGATGATTTCGTGGCTGCCGATGAAGAAGAGGAAGCACGTCATTTACATAGTATGAAGCGTTGTAAGCTGTGCAACTCGACTATGGATGACTACTTGGTTGATGAAAATACCAAGCTCTATATCTGCGGCAATAACCCTGATTGTGAAGGTTACGAAGTCGAAAAAGGCGAATATAAAATCAAGGGCTATGATGGTCCTGTACTTGATTGCGACAAATGTGGTAGCGATATGCAGCTCAAAACAGGGCGTTTTGGCAAGTATTTTGGTTGTACCAATGAAGAATGTAAGAATACACGAAAACTGCTTGCTAATGGTCAACCTGCGCCACCTAAAGCCGATCCTATACCTATGCCCGAGCTAAAATGTCAGAAAGTTGATGATCATTATGTTTTACGCGATGGTGCGGCTGGTATTTTCTTAGCTGCAAGTAAGTTCCCACGTAATCGCGAAACCCGCGCGCCTGCAGTTGATGAATTGATACCAGTAAAGCAACAGCTCGATCCAAAGTATCAGTTTTTAGCCGATGCGCCGACAGCCGATCCTTTTGGCTATCGTACCTTTGTTAAATATAGCCGAAAAACGCAGCAACAGTATATCGCGAGTATGACTGACGATGATAAGGCTACAGGCTGGACTGCGTTTTTTGAGAATGGCAAGTGGGTCGAAGCCACGCCAGTCAAAAAAACTTTGCAAGAAACAAAGGGTAAAAAGAAGTGAGTCTGATCTAAAAAAACAGTAGAATAAGCCAGCGTTATGCTGGCTTTTTTTTAGTTTTTTATTGTTGGGGAACCTATGTACTCTTTATTGCGCTCTATACTTTTCATGTTGGATGCCGAAAAATCTCACCATTTATCACTAAATAGTTTGAATACTTTTCATAAGTTAAAACTATCAGGTTTAATGGCCCAGCCCAAGGTTGCAGATCCTACAGAGGTTATGGGGATCACTTTTCCTAATCGTGTCGGTTTAGCCGCTGGATTGGACAAAAATGGTGAGTATATAGATGCTTTGAGCGCATTTGGTTTCGGTTTTATTGAAGTGGGAACGGTAACGCCAAGACCGCAACCCGGTAATCCCAAGCCGCGTCTATTTCGTATTAAAGATGCTGAAGCGATCATTAATCGTATGGGTTTCAACAATGACGGCGTAGATCAATTGTTGGAGAATGTGAAAAATATTGATTTTGGACGAAAAGACAATGGTGTTTTAGGGATAAATATAGGTAAAAACTTTGATACACCAGTTGAGAAAGCTGTAGATGACTATTTAATTGGCATGGAAAAAATTTACCAAAGAGCTGATTACATGGTGGTCAATATTTCTTCACCCAATACTCCAGGACTGCGCGATTTACAGTTTGGCGATACGCTAAAGGATTTGCTTGATAACCTGAAAAAGAAGCAACAAGCTTTGCATCAAGAGCATAATGTTTACAAACCTTTGGCCATCAAAATAGCACCAGATTTGTCTGCTCAAGATATTGATGAATTGGCCAAAACCTTCAAACAGTATGAGTTAGACGGCATTATTGCGACCAATACAACTTTTGACCGCACTAAAGTAGAAGGCATGCTCCATGCTGAAGAGCAGGGTGGTTTAAGTGGTAAGCCATTAGCGGATCAATCCACAAAAGTTATCAAGCATTTAGTTCAAGCTTTAGATAATAGTATTCCAGTCATTGGTGTGGGGGGGATTCATGATGGACAAACGGCTATCGATAAAATTGAAGCAGGTGCTAGTTTGGTTCAAATATACTCTGGCTTCATCTATGAAGGACCTTCGCTGATCACTCAGGCAGCAAAAGCAATTAAAGCATTACGCTGAGTTTGATCATTATCAAGGTGAGTTAGAGCTTTGAGCAAAAGTATTGAACAGTTAAAAAACTTAGGTCCGAAATCGGCTCAGATGTTGTTCCAAGTGGGCATTAAGACTATTGAAGATTTGCTGAAACGAGGTGTGGTAACGACTTATTTGGATGTTAAGTTGTCAGGCCAAGCCGCAAGTTTAAACCTGCTCTATGCGATGTTTGCTGGATTACAAGAGCGTCATTGGACAGAGCTTGAAGCTGATGAAAAGCAACAGTTGCTTATTGAGCTTGAACAACAAACTCAAATACGCGAGCTAATCAATATTGACACAAGTTTCTCAAATTAGAGCTTATTGTGGCTTTTACCGTTATAATAGGCTCAACTTTATTTGCAACCAATCAAAGCTATGCAATTTTATGCCAGCTGTCCTAAGGGCGTTGAATCCTTATTAATCGAAGAACTCGCGGCTTTAGGCGCGACCAGTATTAAAGAGCATCCAACTCATGTAACTTTTGAAGGTGATTTAGAAGTTGCCTATCAATCCTGTCTTAAATCTCGTTTGGCCAATAGAATTTATTTATGCTTATTGGATGAACAGTTCTCATCGATTGATGAGCTTTATGAAAAAGTTAATCGTATTGAGTGGAGTTGGCATTTTGATATAAAAGATAGCTTTGTTGTAGATTGTGTGGCACGCAAGAGTCATTTGGTCAAGCATTCGGGCTTTGGAGCTTTGAAAGTCAAAGATGCAATCGTTGACTTTTATCAAGAGCGCTATGAGCAGCGTCCGTCAGTTGATAAGGATAATCCAACTTATCGTGTTCATGCCATTATTAACGGCAGTCAATTAAAAATCGGTATTGACTTAGCAGGGCGTAGCTTACATCAAAGAGGCTATCGAGATAAATCTGGTCGCGCTCCGATTAAAGAAAACCTAGCCGCCGCTTTGTTACTCAGGGCAAGGTGGCCAGAGTTAGCTGAGCAGGGTTATCAATTTCATGACCCAATGTGTGGAACAGGAACTTTGTTGATCGAAGCGGCAATGATAGCGACGGATATGCCCGCAGCATTGCTTAATCCTCATTTTTCTTTCGAGCATTGGAAACAGCATGACCAAGAATTATGGCAAACAATTCTACAATCAGCCAAGCGGCAACATCATAAGAAAAAGCAAAGTGTTAACTTGCGGTTTTTTGGTACTGATCAACATGGTAAAAGCTTGCAGTTGGCAGAGCAGAATATTCATGCAGCGGGTTTTAATGAGTTAATATCGATCAGTAAGCAGGATATCCAGCGTCCGAATATCGAGGCTTTTAAGGAAAAAGGTTTACTGATAACAAATCCGCCCTATGCTGAACGATTAGGTGAAGAACAAGAAGTGACGCAATTGTATCGCGATTTTGGTACTTATTTAAAAGACAAATGCCAAGGGTGGCAGGCTGCGATGATTACTACTGAGCCGACCTTTGCTAAAGCTGTAGGAATACGTTCGCATAAACAATATAAGCTAAAAAATGGAGCGCTTGATTGTCAGTTGTATTTATTTGATGTTCAAGAACAGAATTTTTACACGCCCTTTGACCCTAACACTGTCAATCCAAACTGGGAAAACGGGTTATCTGATGGCGCTTTAATGCTTAAAAACCGTTTGTTAAAGAATATTCAGCGTTTCAAATCTTATCTCAATCAAAATGATGTGAGTTGTTTTCGGTTGTATGATGCCGATTTGCCTGAGTATTCTGCTGCGATTGATGTATATGAAGATGAAGCCCATATACAAGAATATTCTGCTCCCAAGGCTATTCCAGAAAAAGTGGCTGAGAAGCGATTGCGAGAAATTATCCGTGTTACTTCAGGTGTTTTGCAAATTCCAGAAGTAAAAATTCACCTCAAAACTCGACAAAAGCAAAAAGGGACTCAGCAATATACCCGAAATGATAATCAACAAGATCAGTTCAAACTAATAAATGAACAAGGTTTGCAGTTTTACGTTAATTTAGAGCGCTATTTAGATACAGGTTTATTTTTAGATCATCGAAAAACGCGTCGAATGATTATGGCTCAATCTCAAGGTAAGAAATTTTTAAACCTATTTTCTTATACTGGTTCGGTGAGCGTGTATGCTGCCAAGGGTGGAGCTAAAACCACTACGGTTGACATGTCCAAAACCTACATAGATTGGGCAATTAAGAATTTTGGAGTGAATAATATACCAGTCTATGAGCACAAGTTTATCCAAGCAGATTGCTTGCAATGGCTTGATGAGCAACAGAACAGTCAGCAATTTGACCTAATATTTTTAGATCCTCCTACTTTTTCTAACTCAAAGCGTATGCAAAACACTTTTGATGTTCAAAGAGATCAGGTTGACCTGATTGACAAAACTATGAATTTACTAAGGTCTGATGGAGAGTTAATGTTTTCAAATAACTTCAAGAAATTTGAATTAGAAAGGCAACTTGATGAAAAGTATGATATTCAAGAAATAACAGCAAAAACCTTGCCAATTGACTTCCAAAAAAGCCGAAACCATCACAGATGTTGGAAAATTACTCACAAATAACTCTTTGTGAGAATTTTAAAAGCGATATGAAATAAAAAAACCCAGCGTTGAGCTGGGTTTTTTTATTTACGCTAATAAACTATAGCTGTAAGAAGATTATTTCTTCTTTTTTGCCACAGTTTTCTTCTTAGCAGGAGCTTTTTTCTTGGCTGGAGCCTTTTTAGCTACCTTCTTTTTAGCTGGAGCTTTTTTCTTAGCTGGAGCCTTTTTCTTAGCTGGAGCCTTTTTAGCTGCCTTCTTTTTAGCAGGAGCTTTTTTCTTGGCAGGAGCTTTCTTAGCAGCAGCTTTTTTAGCAGGAGCTTTTTTCTTAGCTTTAGCTTTGGCAGTAGCTTTTTTCTTAGCGGCAGCAGCTTTGGCTTTGGCCTTTGCAGCAGCTTTCTTAGCAGCGGCCTTAGCTTTTGCTTTAGCTTTCTTTTCGGCAGCTTTAGCTTTGGCAGCAGCTTTCTTAGCGGCAGCTTTCTCGCGAGCTTGACGTTTTTTCTCTGCAGCAGCAGCTTTCTTTGCTTCTTTTGCGGCCCAGTCTTTCTCAAACTTAGCAATAGCCTTGTCTAAAGCAGCTTGCTTCACAGCCTCAGCTTTTGCAGTTGCCAAAGCAGCTTTTGCATTGTCTGCGTCTTTCGATGCAGCCGTTACAGCTTTTTTAGCTTTAGCAGCAGCAGCTTTTGCTTTTTTAGCAGCAGCTTTTGCAGTAGCAGTAGCTTTTTTGCCTTTCGCCTTTTCTGCTGCAGCTTTAGCTTTGTCACTTGCTTTACTTGCAGCATCTTTAGCTTTTTTCAAAGCGGCTACAGCTTTTGCAACTGCAGCTTCAAGTTGCTTTAAAGTTGGCGCTTGTTTTGCAGCCTTCTTACCTGGTTTTTTTGCCATAATCATTTCCCCTATCTCGCGAGATGTTTTTGATTAAATTTCAAACAAATTATACGGAAAGAATTTTAGAAAGTTAATAAATAATTATGATAAAGTTGCAAATAATGAAACTTTTTGATGTTTTTTGATAAAAAATGAATGAAAAAAACGAAAAAATAATTTTTTTTACAACTTTCGGTTGTCATTTGTGCGAAGAAGTAGAAAAAATGCTTTCCTTTATTTTGTATAAAATGGGCAATAATGTCCCTTATCAATTAGAAATTTTTGACATCATTGATGATGAAAATATTATGCAAAAATATCGCGCAACTATTCCTGTATTAAAAAATGAAAATACTCAACATGAGTTAATGTGGCCATTTAGTTTTGAACAACTTTGCCAATGGTTGAAAGTAGAAGTTTTTATTGAATAATTTTTAATGATCTTTTTTAACTCAATTAGCTAAATTTCTTTCTGTCTTTTAGATATTTTTATATCGATACTTTTTTTATATCTGCACTATGTTGCAGTTTTGTTTTTTCAAAAGTTGTGAGTAGCTACATATTTTGTTCTAGTTTCTGTTTGTCATTGAATGTTCAACATCAATATTTTCAAATCTAGTTAACACTCCTCAGTCAATAGCTGTCAATTCACAATCTAGGCTGTTTTCCTTGACAAAAACAACTTTAGAACGTATGTTTCAAACAGTTGTTTGGAAAATGATGGGTATCTGACCTGTAAAGGCGTATATGACTAAAACAGAATCAACACAGCACCGTATTTTAGACGCGGCAGAGCAGTTATTTGCAGAAAGAGGCTTTGCAGAGACCAGTTTGCGTACCATTACTACTCGCGCTAAGGTCAATTTGGCGAGTGTTAATTATCACTTTGGCTCTAAGAAATCCTTAATTCAAGCGGTGTTTGACCGTTTTTTGCAGGATTTTACTGGTGAGTTGAGTGTGGAATTACTGACTTTGGAGCAGATGAAGGCCGAGCAGATCGATGCAGAGAAGTTATTGTATGCGCTTATTAATCCCTTATTAGCGATGGACAAGAAGCGTAAGAACGCTATTTCTATCTTTATGCGCCTTCTTGGTCGTGCTTATGCAGAGACTCAAGGTCATTTACGTCGCTATGTAACAGAAAAATATGGTCATGTATTAGTGCGTTTTACTCATTTGTTCCAAAAAGGCTATCCAGAGTTAACTAATGACCAAATTTTTTGGCGACTGCATTATATGTTAGGCAGTCTTATCTTTACTCTGGCTGGTAGCGATGCATTACGTCAGATTTCAGAAGCTGACTTTAATCGAAGTTTATTGGTTGAAGATGTGATCAAGGAAATGATTCCATTCTTGGCAGCAGGCATGAAGGCCTAATACTAAATATTATTAAAAATTAAGATATTTTATCGAGGTAAATAGAAAATGACTGGGTTGTTACAATTAGTAATCATGTTGTTGGTTGTTGGCGTTTGCGCTTATCAACGCATGAAGATGCAAAAGGTCATGCTTGTTAATGCGGTTGCATTGGCAGGTTTGTGGTTATTCACAGATGCTAGCTGGGGTTTTTACCTATCGTTAGTTATTTACGGTGTGGTTGCACTGTTCTATTTCTTGCCTGATTTACGTATTGATTGGATTTCTCGTAAAGCCTATAGCTTTATGCAGAAGGTTCTACCACCGATGAACGAAACCGAAAAAGTTGCACTAGAAGCGGGTGACGTTTGGTGGGAAGGAGACTTATTCCGCGGTAATCCTGATTGGAAAAAAATGTTAGCTATTGCAAAACCGACATTGACTGAAGAAGAGCAAGCCTTCGTTGATAACGAGACGGAAGAGCTGTGCGACATGTTGGATGACTGGGATATCGTGCATAAACGTAAAGATTTGCCACCAGAAGTTTGGCAATTCATCAAGGAAAAGGGTTTCCTTGGCATGATCATTCCTAAAGAGTTCGGTGGAAAAGGTTTTTCAGCTTTAGCACATTCAACCGTAGTGACAAAAATTGCAACTCGTTCAGGTAGCGCAGCGGTTACGGTAATGGTTCCTAACTCATTAGGCCCAGGTGAGTTGTTATTACATTATGGTACTCAAGAACAAAAAGATTATTACTTACCTCGTTTAGCTGCGGGTAAAGAAATCCCTTGTTTCGCTTTGACTTCGCCTGTGGCGGGTTCTGATGCGGGTGCAATTCCTGATAAGGGTGTTGTGTGCATGGGCGAACATAATGGTGAACAAGTATTAGGTATTAAAATCACTTGGAACAAGCGTTATATCACTTTAGCACCAGTAGCAACTATCGTAGGTTTGGCATTCAAATTATACGATCCAGATAATTTACTTGGAGAAGGTAAGGACGATTACGGTATTACCTGTGCCTTAATTCCAGCTGATCATCCAGGAGTTGAAATTGGGCAACGTCATTTGCCTATGAACCAAGCCTTTATGAACGGTACAACTAAAGGTAAAGACGTCTTCATTCCAATGGATATGTTGATCGGTGGTCAATCATACGCAGGTGAAGGCTGGAGAATGTTAATGGAATCATTGGCTGCAGGCCGCTCGATTTCATTACCAGCAATGGGTACTGCGGTATCTAAATTGTCATACCGTCTAACAGGTGCTTATTCATTAATTCGTGAACAGTTCAAAACACCAATCGGACGTTTTGAAGGTGTTGAAGAAGCTATGGCGCGTATTGCAGGTTTAGCATATCAAGTTGAAGCAAGTCGAGTTATGACTGCTGGTGCGGTGGATTTAGGTGTCAAGCCATCGGTTGTCTCAGCGATTGCAAAATATCACATGACTGAAATGGGTCGTACTGTTATGAATGACTCAATGGATATTCATGGTGGCCGCGCCATTATTATGGGTGAGCGCAACTATCTTGCGAATGGTTATATGAGCCAACCGATTGGCATTACCGTTGAAGGTGCTAACATTTTAACGCGTAATCTGATGATCTTCGGCCAAGGTGCGGTACGTTGTCATCCATATGTATTCCGCGAAATGATGGCGGCTCAAATGCAAGACACAGAAGAAGGTGTGAAGCGTTTCGATAGTTTGTTATTCCGTCATATTGGTTATGGTTTCAGTAACTTTGCACGTACTTTAGGCTTAGGCTTAACAGGTGCTAAACTAGCGGATAAACCAGTGGCAGGGCAAACTGCAAAGTATTACCAACAGCTTACTCGTATGAGTTCTGCATTAGCCCTAACCTCTGATGTGGCTATGGGTATGTTAGGTGGTGATTTGAAACGTAAAGAGCGTTTATCAGCACGTTTAGCCGATGTATTAAGTCACTTATACTTAGCTTCTACGGTATTGAAATACTACGAAGACAACGAGCGTCCATTAGCTGACTTGCCATATGTCGAGTGGAATATGCAGTACAGTTTGGAGAAAATCCAAGAAGCGTTCTATGACTTCTACGCGAACTTCCCGAACAAGTTTGCGGGTAAATTCTTGAAGCTAGTAGCTTTCCCATTAGGTAAAAGCTACAGCAAACCAAGCGATCGTCTTGAGCGTGAAATTGTTAAACCAATGATGCAAGACTGCGAAATTCGTGACCGTATCACCAAGTATGCGTATGTTGGTAAAACTGCTGACGACGTAACGGGGCGTGTAGAATTGGCATTCTTTAAAGTGTTAGCGGCTGACGAAGTGCGTCGTAAGTTGCGTAAAGCCATGAAAGCGAAAGAACTTGATAAAAACGCGACCAATATGGAGCGTATCGAGCAAGCTATCGCAAAAGGCATTATCAACGAAGAAGAAAAGCAAATTTTGGTTGATGCCGAAGAAGCCCGTATGGACGTTATCCAAGTAGATGACTATTCACACGAGCAGATTTCAGGCGTAGTTGAAGAAAAGCCTAAGAAAAAGAAAAAAACTAAAGCTGCCTAGTTTGTAGTCAATATCTTAAAAAAAGCACAACTTTGGTTGTGCTTTTTTGTTGTAAGGATGGTTGATATAGGTTAGTTTTATTACGTGGGTAAATAATAAGGATTTTATATGGCAAAAAAAGTAAATTTAGATGCTCTTATTCCTCGTGAAGATTTTGATGTAAAGGATTCTATAAGTAGTTCAGCAAGAAATATTAATACGATAGGTGTAAGAGATCTAGAGTATCAAAAATCTTTTTTCTTTCAAGCGCTTAGGAAGCCAGATTTTCAAAGAGAGACAAATGAGTGGGACCAGTCAAAAATTGCGTCTTTAATAGAAAGTTTTTTAGATGGAGATCTTATACCAGCTGTGATTTTATGGAAGAGTTCTGGTGGGTATACATTTGTAATTGATGGCGCTCATCGTTTAAGTGCTTTAGCTGCTTGGATTAATGATGATTATGGTGATGGTCCAATCTCTAAGGAGTTTTATGAAGGAATTATTCCAACAGAGCAAATAGAAACATCAGATAAGGCCCGTCGGATAATTAGAAGAGAAATAGGATTGTTTAGCGACTATGAATTAGCCATAAAAAATCCTGAAAAAGTTAAGCCTGAAATAGTAGAAAGAGCAATGAACATTGGTAGTTTGGCTATTCAAGTTCAATGGGTTGAAGGCGATGCGCAAAAAGCAGAAGCTTCTTTTTTTAAGATTAATCAAAAAGCAACTCCTATTGATAAAACTGAGTTAAAGTTATTGGAGTCACGGAGAAAGCCAAATGGAATAGCTACAAGAGCAATACTTAGAAGTGGTAAAGGTCATAAGTATTGGTCGAACTTTGATCCTGAGTATCAAGAGGATGTTCAGGCTTTAGCTAGTGAAATTAATGATATTTTATTTAAGCCATCGTTTAAGACGCCAATTAAAACCTTAGATTTGCCTATAGGAGGAAAGAATTTCTCTTCTAGTGGGCAGATGTTGATACTTGATTTTGTAAATAATGTAAATGATATTGATCCTAAGTCGGATATGGAAGATGACATAACAGGGGAGTATACAGTCAAAATATTAAAGAAGTGTTTAAAAGTTGCTAGGCTTATTAATAGTAATCATGCTTCATCTCTGGGACTGCATCCTTCGGTGTATTTTTATTCTAAAGAGGGACGCTATAAGCAAGCTTCATTTTCTATAATTGTTTCTTTTGTTTTAGAATTAAGAAAAAGAAAAGCATTCGACAAATTTACAGAGGTACGAGAGTTATTTGAAAGTGCACTTCTTAAATATGATGATTTAGTAAGACAAATCAATAGAAAATATCGTACTTCTTCAGCGGCTTTAAAACACGTAGTCTTTTTATATTTCATGTTAATTGACAAGCTACAATCAACTCAAAATATTGATCGGGCGGTCGAGGAAATCATTCAATCGACAGAATTCAATTACTTAACAACACGTAACGATTCAGAGCAGCAGTCATTGGGATTAGACTTTAGCAAGGACCAAAAGTCTGAAGTTTTTATAAAAGAAGCTATTAAGAATGCTACTAAATGTAAAATTTGTAGAGGGCTCATTCATATGAACTCTATATCGATTGACCATAAAGAAAGGAAGCGAGATGGTGGAACTGCGGCTATAGATAATGGTCAAGTAACGCATCCTTACTGTAATACAGGTTATAAAAATTAAGTTGTGCTTTATTCATTGGCTTATGTCAATAAGCCAATGAATAAACTAAAGGACATTCTTGGTCTTACCTCAAATCTAACCTTATCCAAAACTGGTAATATTTGGTATCCTATGGGGATATATTGACTAATGGTTAAATTATGACCAGTTTTGGTGTGTTTGAAGGTTTTCAATGCGCCACTGATGGAGAGCTAAGTATATGAGCCAAAAAGATAAATTGGTGATTTTTGATACAACTTTGCGTGATGGTGAGCAAAGTCCTGGCGCGTCGATGGATAAAGAAGAAAAACTTGAGATTGCGCGCCAATTGGAAAAAATGAAGGTCGACGTAATAGAAGCTGGTTTTGCTATCGCTTCACCAGGTGACTTTGAGGCGGTTAAGTTAGTTGCTGATAACATTAAAGACAGTACCATTTGCTCGTTATCGCGTGCTATGGAGAAAGATATCCAAGCTGCTGGCGATGCGTTAAAAGGTGCTAATTCTGGCCGTATCCATACTTTTATCGCGACTTCACCATTGCATATGAAGTACAAGCTACAAATGGAGCCTGAAGATGTGATCGAGCAGGCGATCCGCTCAGTTAGCTTTGCACGTAATTTGTGTGATGATGTTGAGTTCTCTTGCGAAGATGCAGGGCGCTCTGAAATTGATTTTATGTGCAAAATCATTGAGCGTGTGATTGATGCGGGAGCTCGTACCATCAATATTCCTGATACCGTAGGCTATAACATGCCTGATCAATACGCCAACACGATCAAGCAGTTAATTGAGCGTATTCCTAACTCGGATAAAGCGATTTTCTCAGTACACTGTCATAATGACTTGGGTTTAGCGGTGGCTAACTCTTTGGCTGCAGTTCAATTGGGTGCGCGTCAGGTGGAATGTACCATTAATGGTTTAGGTGAGCGTGCGGGTAACGCTTCATTAGAAGAAATCGTGATGGCGGTGAAAACACGTCCAGACTACTTTAATGTGGACGTGGATATTGATACACGTCATATTGTTCCAACTTCGCAATTGGTTTCTAAAATTACTGGTTTTGCGGTTCAGCCGAATAAAGCGATTGTGGGTGATAATGCTTTTGCCCACGAGTCTGGTATTCACCAAGATGGCGTTTTGAAGCACCGTGAAACCTATGAGATTATGCGTGCGGAAGATGTGGGCTGGGCCAATAATAAAATGGTCTTGGGTAAACATTCTGGCCGTAATGCGTTTAAGAGCCATTTGGCAGAATTAGGTCATCACTTCAATAATAACGATGACTTGATGGAAGCTTTTATTGCCTTTAAAAAATTAGCTGATAAAAAGCATGATATTTTAGACGAAGACTTATTGTCTTTGGTTAAATAACCTGGGCTATAAAGAAAAATAGTATGACGGACTGGAATAGAGCTTATTTAGATGCGATGGGGGTGCCAATTTGGGCGCCTCGTGATTTGCATTCTGATGGTGTTGTAGAAGATTTGCCTCAGTCAACAGAACCTTCAACACAGCTTATTTCATCACAAACTCAAGCCAGTCCTGTTGTAATTCAAGTTACATCTGTTATTGAAAATAATGCTGCTTCGCATCTATTGGTGATTAGCGATAAGCTTAATCTGCAACAGGCTAGTAAAGATTTTCAACAACTGCAAAATGCTTGGCTGCAATGGACTGGAACACAGCTTCCAATGGCGTTGGTTCAAGTTTCTGAACAAGGTCAGTCTTTACAAGAGTTCAAGCAAGCTGTGGTTGTGGCTGATAGTGAGCTGCTTGCGATGGTTTCGCAAAGTGAGTCAGTTGAGCATCTTCAAAGTCCTGTTTTATCTTTAGCTGAACCACAGTCAAAAAAGGCTTGGTGGCAGTTTTTTCAAGAGCTTGCTGTAAAAGTTAGCAACTAAAACATTGCTGATTAAGCTCAACAACCATTCATGAATAACCACTCGATCCGACCTTTAAATCAACAGGATCTTGCTCGAGTTTGTCAAATTGAACAATTAGCTTATTCCATTCCTTGGTCCGATAGCTTGCACCAAAGCTGTCTTGATAGTAATTATCCGAGCTTAGTATTAGAGTTTGAAGAGCAAATTGAAGGCTATTGCATATTCAACTATCTGTACGACGAATGTCATTTGATGAATATTGCTGTTAACCCAAAGTTACAAGGGCATGGCTTGGCACAAGAGTTAATGAAGGCCATGTACCTAGCTTGCAAAGAAAGAGGGATGGTAAAGACTATCTTGGAAGTTCGAGCGGGCAACCAAAGAGCTATCGACTTTTATTTACAGCAAGGCTTCGAGCAGATTGGTCTGCGCAAAAGATATTATAAGAATGAAAATGGTCGAGAAGATGCCATTGTGATGGAAAAACCTTTATAATTGCCGCAATTTTATTTCAAAGCCCTAAATTACTGTTAAATCTCTATGTCAAAATTAGTTGATCAGATAGAAAACCGTCGTACTTTTGCGATTATTTCACACCCTGATGCGGGTAAAACAACGATTACAGAAAAAGTGTTGTTATTCGGTAACCAGATCCAAGAAGCGGGTGTGGTTAAAGGTCGTGGAGGAAAACATGCGACTTCTGACTGGATGGAGTTGGAAAAACAGCGTGGTATTTCAGTGACCACCTCGGTAATGCAATTCCCTTATGGTGGCCGTACGGTCAATCTGCTTGATACGCCCGGTCACGAAGACTTCTCAGAAGATACTTATCGTACTTTGACTGCCGTTGATTCGGCTTTAATGGTGATTGACGCCGCTAAAGGTGTTGAGGCGCGAACCATTAAGTTGATGGAAGTCTGTCGATTGCGGGATACGCCGATTATTACTTTCATGAATAAGATGGACCGCGATATACGCGACCCCATTGAGCTATTGGATGAAGTTGAAGATGTCTTGAAGATTAATTGCTCCCCTGTTACTTGGCCTATTGGTATGGGTAAGCAATTTAAGGGCGTTTATCATATTCTTGAAGATAAAAGTTATTTGTATCAGTCAGGACAAGGGCATCGGATTCAAGAAGAGCGAATTATTGAAGGTTTGAATAATCCGGCGTTGGATGAGGCGGTAGGGACTTTAGCCAATGATTTGCGCGAAGAGCTGGAATTGGTTCAAGGCGCGAGTCATGAATTTGATTTAGATGAGTTTTTACAGGGTAAATTAACGCCTGTTTATTTTGGTACAGCGCTTGGTAACTTTGGTGTCAATCATATGCTTGATGGTTTGGTTGAATGGGCGCCAAGTCCCATGCCTCGTGAGTCAGAGGAGCGCGAAGTTGAGGCAACTGAAGACAAGTTCAGTGGCTTCGTGTTTAAGATCCAAGCTAATATGGATCCTCAGCATCGAGATCGAATTGCTTTTGTGCGCATTTGTTCGGGTAAATATCAAAAAGGCATGAAGATGCGCCACGTTCGCTTAGGTCGTGATATTGCGGTTAATAATGCTTTGACATTTTTAGCTGGAGATCGTGAGCATTTAGAAGAAGCTTTTGCTGGAGATATCATCGGCTTGCACAACCACGGAACGATTCAAATTGGCGATACCTTTACCGAAGGCGAGTTATTGAAGTTCAAAGGTATTCCGAACTTTGCCCCAGAGCTATTCCGTCGCGCGCGCTTGCGTGATCCCATGAAGAATAAAGCTTTATTAAAGGGCTTGGTACAATTGTCAGAAGAAGGTGCTACCCAAGTATTCCGTCCGCAACATTCAAATGACTTGATTTTGGGTGCGGTGGGTGTGCTGCAATTTGATGTGGTTGCACACCGCTTAAAAAACGAATATAAAGTAGAGTGCATTTACGATCAGGTCAGCGTAGCAACAGCGCGTTGGGTTGAGTGTGATGATGAAAAAATGTTTGAAGAGTTCAAGCGCAAAAATGCGGATAACTTAGCATTGGATGGAGGTGATAACTGGACTTATCTGGCTCCAACGCAGGTTAATTTGAATTTGGCCATGGAGCGTTGGCCTGATGTGCGCTTCTTTGAAACTCGCGAACATTAATATAACAAATCTTTATTTGGAATAATAAGATGTTTAAACCCAAAGCCAAGCAACCAGAAATAAAACTATTTGATACACATTGTCATTTGGATTTCCCTGAGTTTGATCGTGATCGTGATGCTCTGTTGGAAAAAATGCGCAAAGTGGGTATTGAAAATGTATTAATTCCTGGTGTGACTAAGGAAAAATGGCGTTTTATTCGTCAGCTTAGCGCCTTGAAGCTAGGTGTGCATGCGGCTGTGGGTTTGCATCCTATGTACCTTAAAGAGCATAAAAAAGAACATTTACATGATTTAGAATTGGCAGTAGCGATTAAACCGTTGGCTGCTATTGGCGAAATCGGCTTGGATTTTTATAACAAAGATTTTGATCGCAAAGTTCAGATAGCTTTGTTCAAAGCTCAGTTAGAAATTGCAAAATCGAGCAAGTTGCCACTCATATTGCATGTCCGTAAGGCTCATGAAGACGTACTTCTCTATCTTAAAACGTTGCATTTTGAGCATGGTGGTATTGTGCATGCTTTTAATGGTAGCAAGGAGCAAGCTAAACGTTATGCAGATTTCGGCTTTAAGTTGGGTTTTGGTGGAGCAATGACCTATGACAATGCTGTCAAATTGCGCGAATTAGCTGCAAGTTTGCCATTACAAGACATTGTTTTGGAAACGGATGCACCTGATATGAAGCCCTCAACATGTAAAAAAGAATTTAACACTCCTCTACACCTTTTCGATAATTTCAACGTTCTGGTTGAGTTACGAGAAGAATCAGCTAATGACATTGCACAAGCCACTACAGCCAATGCCAAAGTGGTGTTAGGCCTGAGTTAGGGCTTAGTGGGGATTAGTTCAGTCTAATCTATTGGAATTTCAGTAAATTTTAGTTTAATCTGAGTTCAATCGGATTAAAAATTTATAAGTGAATGAACTCACCATTATCCAGTTTTCAACTTCTTGATCTGCTAAAAAAAGCGCAATGGATCTCAGAAGAACAGTTTCAGGCTGCTCGTGTGCATGTACGTCAAGCCGATCAAGAGCTATATCCCGTAGAGCAAATCGCGGAACTGTCGCTAGTTCGCCATAATGATGAAAGCGGGCGCCAAGAAATTCTTGATGAAGAAATATTAACTCGCTTTGTGGCTGCTATTTATAAGTTACCTTATATTAAAATTGATCCACTTAAAATTGATGTGGATGCGGTTACGCAAGTGATGTCTTTAGCTTATGCTCAGCGCCATAAAATTTTAGCGATTGAGGTTAGTGAGGATGAAGAGTCGGTGAAGGTTGCCGTGTTGCATCCTGAGAATTTGAACTGGAAAGAAGGCTTGGAACAAGCCTTACGCAAGCGCATCGTGCCCGTGATAGCTAATCCAGCCGCCATTAAGCGCTACCAAAAAGAGTTTTATTTGCTTTCAGCATCGGTCAAAGGAGCGAATAACGCGAAACTGCAAAACGATTCTAGTGTAACCAATCTTGAGCAATTGATTGAGCTTAAAAGTGGTGAAGAATCCGATGCCAATGATCAGCATATTGTGCAAATTGTAGATTGGTTATTGCAGTATGCGTTTAAGCAAAGAGCTAGTGATATTCACATAGAGCCGCGTCGTCAAGCGGGTATCATTCGCTTTCGTATTGATGGTGTGTTGCAAAAGGTTTATGAGTTGCCGACCAATATTACTCACGCTGTCATTTCACGATTAAAGATTTTAGGGCGTATGGATTTGGCTGAACGACGTAAGCCATTAGATGGGCGAGTTAAAACTAAAACTCCAGATGGTCAGGAAGTTGAACTGCGTTTATCAACTTTACCTACAGCGTTTGGTGAAAAGTTTGTAGGGCGTATTTTTGATCCAACAGTATTGGACCGAAAGTTTTCAGAACTAGGGTTAGAGCCTGAAACCGAGTCCACTTGGCGAGATTTGATTAGTCAACCTACGGGTATCGTATTATTAACGGGACCCACAGGATCGGGGAAAACCACAACGCTTTATACGTCATTAAAATTGCTTGCAACACCTGAAGTTAACGTCTGTACTATTGAAGATCCCATTGAAATGGTTGATCCGAAACTGAATCAAATGCAGGTGCATCATGATATTGATTTAGATTTTGCTTCTGGTGTGCGTGCTTTGTTGCGTCAAGATCCAGATATTATCATGATTGGTGAAATTCGTGATCGTGAAACGGCTCAAATGGCGGTGCAAGCTGCATTAACTGGCCACTTAGTGATTTCAACCCTACACACTAACGATGCGCCCTCTGCAATGACAAGGTTGGTTGAAATTGGCGTTGAGCCTTATCTATTAAACGCCACTATGCTCGGTGTAATGGCGCAGCGATTGGTTAGGACTTTGTGTACCTATTGTAAGCAAGAGCAAGATACCGATCCTGTTGCTTGGCAATCGTTAGTTGGTTCGAGTAATAAAGTTGCAATTCCAGAAAAGGTTTTCCATCCAGTGGGCTGCGATCGCTGTCGTCATACAGGTTATCAAGGGCGGCAAGGTATTTATGAGCTGGTGACAGTGTCAGATGAATTGAAAACATTAGTACATGACGGGGCTGAAGTACGCCAGTTACGCGAGCAAGCCATTCGTGATGGCATGAATCTATTAAGGATTAGTGGTGCATTTAAGGTTGCAGCAGGGCTCACTACTATTGAGGAAGTGTTGCGAGTTTCACCGCGAGAAAATAGCTAGGCTAATAGTTACTAATCTACTAGCGATCAGTTTTGCTGTTGATCGCTAGTCTGATCTTGCTCATCAGTTGATTTTTGCTCGTCAGTTTCTTCAGTGTCAAGTTCAAGATTATTTTCTTCATCTAAGCCCGCACTAATTATTTTTGCTTCTTCAACGGTATCTTCAACATGCTCGTCTAACAGTTCTTCAACCCCTGGTTTAGGCTCTTCAACTTGCAATAAAACCTGATAATAGCGGCGAATATTATTGACGTAACGAACAGGCTCATCGCCTCGTGCATAACCGTATCGAGTTTGTGAATACCATTTCTTTTGGCGTAATAACGGCAAATATTTTTTCACCGATAGCCATTTATCGGGATCCTCGCCAGCTTGTTCGGTTAAACGGCGAGCATCTTCTAAGTGACCAAAACCAACGTTATAGCCCGCAAGTGCAAACCAAGTTCGATCTGGTTCGGTAATGCGATCGGGCACCTTTTTCTTTACTTCTCTAAAATATTCCGCACCGCCAAAAATACTTTGCTTGGGGTCTGTGCGATCAGCAATACCGAGATCTTTAGCTGTATCTAACGTCAGCATCATCAAACCACGTACACCAGTGGGTGATTTTGCATCGGGTTCCCAGTGCGACTCTTGATAACCCATGGCTGCGAGAAAACGCCAGTCTAAATCATTGCCTGCAGCTTCATAGAAGTCGGACTTGAAGGTTGGAAGTTTGCTATCAATTGCGCGCAAAAATTCGCGACTGCCGACATAATCAAACTTGGACAAGTGCCCATAATAGCGCTCAATTAAATAATCTAAAGTGCCATCTGCGCGAACTTTGCTGAAAAACTCAATCGCTTTAGCGTATAAGCTGTGATCTTTTTGCTTTTTGAATACCCAAGCTAAACTTTCTGGTTGTGAAATATTAAATGCGACAGCTAATTCGAAATTAACTTGTCGAGCCAAGTCTAGTTCATTGGAGTCGGCAATAGTGTAGTCAATGTTTTCAGCTAGAACTTCATCGAGTAAATCTTGGGAGGTGACATCGGAGCGTTCAACCCAAGAGAGTTTAGGATAATCTAGTTGAATTTTGCGTAACTCTTCTGAGTGTGAGCTATTGGCCATCACGGCGAGCTTTTTATCAACTTGATTAAAGTCTCTGGGGCGTCGATTGCCTTGTTTATAAACTAGCTTGCTGGAGATCTGCTGATAGGGCGGGCCAAAACGAAGTGTTTGTTCACGCTTGGCTGTTACAGAAAGCCCTGCAGCAGCGAAATCTGCATGGCCTTGTTGTATCTCGCCAAGCATGTAAGCAATGTCATTTTCAGTGACAATTTGCACTCGAACGCCTAAATCATCCGCAAACAATTTAACCAGCTCATATTCAAAACCAGTAAATCCGTCTTCACCCACATACATAGTGGTCGGTGCTATTCGGGTATAAACCTTGATATAACCTTGCTTTTGGACTTGTTCAAGTTGAGTTAATGGTGGCTCGCTACAACCAATCAATAGCACTAAGCCAAGCATAGCGATGATCGCTTTGATCAAAGTCTGTAACAAGGATACTTTTGCAGCGCTTATTGGCGATTGTGTGCCACTCATCAACTAAATTTCAAAGACTTAGAGTTATTTGGCCTCATTATGGCTTTATCTGGTCATAAAGTGCAAATCTAGTGAATAAAAAAATGCCATTATTTGTATCTATTTTCAGTAATTTTCCCCATAAGGGCTTATCAAAAACAGCCATTTAGAGTAAAATTTGCGCTCTTTCGCGAAAGCCCGTTCCATTAACTTGTTAAGAGAATTTTATGCTCATTTTACGCGGTAACCCAGCTTATTCTGACTTCCAAAAAGCCCGTTTAACCCAAGACGCTCAAGCCTTAGAACCAAGTTTGTCCGAAGTTTATGGTGAGTTTGTACATTATGTACATACCAGTGCGGAATTGACTAACGATGAATTGAAGGTGTTAGAGCGCTTATTGGAGTATGGCCCAAGTCGCCCATCGAGTGAGCATCAAGGTCGCCGCATGATTGTTGTGCCGCGCCCAGGAACCATTTCGCCTTGGTCATCAAAAGCAACGGATATCGCGCAAAACTGTGGCCTCGAAAAAATCATTCGTATTGAACGTGGTATTGCTGTTTATTTGATTGGTGCTGATATCAAACAAGACAATGAAGTTGCTTTGAAAGCGCTTATTCATGATCGTATGACACAAGCGGTGCTTGATGAGCATAGCCAAGCAGAAGTGTTGTTTGTACAAGAGCAGCCAAAACAGTTGGCACATGTAGATATTCTTGGTGGTGGTCGCGAAGCTTTGGTTGTAGCCAATAGCGAAATTGGCTTAGCACTAGCTGAAGATGAAATTGATTACTTAGTCGAGAGTTTTACTAAGCTAGGGCGTAATCCGAGTGATGTTGAGTTAATGATGTTTGCTCAAGCTAACTCAGAGCACTGTCGCCATAAGATTTTTAATGCTTCTTGGACCATTGATGGCATCGAAAAAGAGTTGTCTTTGTTCAAGATGATCAAAAATACCTATGCCAATAATTCGGAAGGTGTTTTATCGGCATATAAAGATAATGCCGCGGTTTTCGAGGGTTTTAATGCTCATCGTTTCTTTGCCAATGCGGAAACCAACGAATATCAATACCATTTAGAGCCTGTACACGTTCTGTGTAAAGTAGAAACTCACAACCATCCAACCTGTATTTCACCCTATCCAGGTGCTTCAACAGGCTCAGGTGGTGAAATTCGTGACGAGGGCGCAACAGGTATTGGCGGTAAACCAAAAGTTGGTTTAACAGGTTTTTCTGTTTCCAATTTGCGTATTCCAGGTTATGAGCAACCTTGGGAAACGGATTATGGTAAACCAGATCGTATTGTGACGGCATTAGATATTATGTTAGAAGGGCCAATTGGTGGCGCTAGTTTCAACAATGAGTTTGGACGTCCAGCGGTTAACGGCTATTTCCGTACCTTCGAAGAAAAATTCCAATTCGAATACGGTGAAGAAGTTCGCGGCTACCATAAACCAATCATGATTGCTGGTGGTATGGGTA
>JABXIQ010000012.1 GCA_013373015.1 Kangiellaceae bacterium | reverse complement strand
GTGTCCTAGGCCTCTAGACGAACGGGACACAATTCTTAAATATATTTTTTTGTTGTTCTAGGCAAATATGAGGAACGCTTAGTCCACTAAACAACCGAATATTTAACACCGAATAACAGAAAAATTGGTGGAGCTAAGCGGGATCGAACCGCTGACCTCTACACTGCCAGTGTAGCGCTCTCCCAGCTGAGCTATAGCCCCAAAGTTCCATTAAGCAGAATACTGCGAAACAGTGGCGCGCATTTTATCACGCACTCCCCTACTGTCAACATTCAAAAAGGTTAATTTTTTGACCCAAAAACAACGAACTAGTGGGTAATTGATGAACAAATAATGTCTAGATGTAATTCTTGTAACATTTGTTAACCTTTTGTCATTACTAAACATTAGGTTTGTTAAATAGCTGTCAGCTATAATACTACAAAAATTGGGGTCAATTTATTGACACTACCTTTGCGTTCAAGGCGGGAAAAAACAATGACAAAACGTATATTCATAACGGGTACATCAATTGTAGTAGTTACAATTGCTTTGTTAGTGCTAGCTTCTATGTTCAGCCCTAAACCTACTCAAAAGAAACAAGCAGTTCCTATTACTTTGGTAGAGACTATTAAAGTTGAACAACAAGATGTGCAGTTCAAAATTCCAAGCCAAGGGCCAGTACAGCCGTTAATTGATAGTAATCTTGTAGCTGAAGTTAGTGGTCAAGTAACCCAAGTATCCGAAAAATTTCGTGCAGGAGCCTTTATCAAAAAAGGCGATGTCCTATTAAAAATAGATCCAGCAAATTATATTGCCAATCTTAAAAGTGCAGAAGCATCATTAGCGCAAGCAAAAGCGAACTATCAAGACGCTAAAGCTAGAACCGATCAAGCTCGCAAAGACTGGGAAAAAATAGGTCGTGGCGAAGCAAACGATTTAGTGCTTAAAATTCCGCAATTGAACCAAGCAAAAGCTAACGTACAATCAGCCGAAGCTAATGTACTTAGAGCTCGTAGAGATTTAGATAGAACTACTGTTAAAGCAACTTTTGACGCTTTAATCAAAGAAGAAAATGTTGGTCTTGGTCAATACTTAAACACAGGCTCAATAATTGGCAAGTTGTATGGAACCAATGTTGCTGAAGTAAGACTACCACTTCCTGATAGGGAGCTTGCTTTTCTAAATATGCCTGCTGCCGATAACCCTAAAACATTCCCTGATGTTAAATTAACAGGGATCTATGCTGGTGAAAGTGTTGATTGGTATGGAAAGATTGTCAGAACCGAAGGTGTTGTGGCTGAGAACAACCGTTTAACCTATTTAGTAGCTGAAATTACCGATCCTTATCAACTTGAAGAAAGTCAAAACACACCTGCTTTACGCTTTGGTACATTCGTACAAGCTGAAATTGGTGGCAAGTTTGCAAATGATGTATTTGCCGTTCCGCATAGTGCCGTTATTGATGATAATAAAGTTCTGTTATTTATTGATGAAGGGACTGTTAAGTTTGCAGACATTGAAATTGTGCGCGGTGAGAACACCATTGTATATGTTAAAGGCCTAACTCAAGGCGATGAAGTCATAACAACCGCAATAGAAAATCCAGTTGATGGCATGAAAGTCAAAAAAGCAGGCTCTGAATCTACACCAGAAGAATCTGTAGCTGAGTCAGATACCAAAAGTACTGATGCAGCTCAACCCGAAAATATTTCTGACACAGCCTCAGTAAGCCAGTAGGAGTCTATAATGGTTAGAGAATATGATACTCACAAAGGTATTATTGCTTGGTTTGCTCGCAACTCAGTTGCAGCAAACTTATTAATGATATTCATTTTAGCAATTGGTTTATTTAGTGCTTTAAAAATCAGACAACAATTCTTCCCAGATGTTGTTTTAGACATGATCTCAATACAGATGCCCTACCCTGGCGCCGCTCCAGAAGAGGTAGAAGAAGGTATCATCATCAAAATCGAAGAATCGATTAAGCAAATCGAAGGGATTAAACGATACTTTTCCACAGCTCGTGAAGGCTCAGCATTTATTCGTATTGAAATTGAAGATGGGTACGATGTTGGAAAAGTTTTAGATGAAGTCAATATACGCGTGGACTCCATCAATAGCTTCCCTGCTTCAGCAGAAAAGCCTCTCATTTACGAACTGCGTAACACACGCGAAATTATGTGGTTAAGCCTTTATGGCGATGCTGATGAAAAATCGCTTAAAGCCCTTGCCACAGAGATCAAAAATGAGCTGGTAGCTATTCCCGACATTTCAAATGCAGAAGTAGTTGGCGCGCGCCCATATGAAATAGCTGTTGAAGTTAGCGATTATCGCTTGCGCGAATATGGTTTAACCTTGAATCAAGTGGCAACAGCAATACGCAACTATTCATTAGATTTACCCAGTGGTTCTATCAAAACCGAGGGCGGCGATCTGTTAGTCAGAACGAAAGAGCAAGCCTATACTGGCTCTGATTTTGAAGAGATCCCAGTGACTACTTTAGCGGATGGAACTCGTTTGATGTTGCGAGATATTGCCACTGTTAAAGACGGTTTCGTTGAAAGTGAATACATTTCAAGGTTTGACGGCAAAGATGCTATTAGCGTAAGAATCTTATCGGCTTTAGAAAGTGATGATATCAAAGCCGCTCAAGCCGTTTATCGATACATGGAGCAAAAGCGTCCACTATTGCCAAGCAATATTCAAGTTGATGCTTGGGCTGATACAACTAAGTACTTGAGCCAACGTTTGGACTTAATGCAGCGCAACATGATTGCTGGTGCTCTGCTAGTATTTTTGGTTCTGGCCTTATTCCTACGTTTTAAGCTGGCTTTCTGGGTGATGATCGGTATTCCAATCTGTTTCTTAGGCTCATTCGCATTGATGTATATGTACCCAGGCTTTGCTATGACCATCAATATGATTACCTTGTTCGGATTTATTCTGGTACTGGGGATCGTGGTCGATGATGCAATTATTATTGCCGAAAGTGCCTGGGCCTCGATTGAAGAAAAAGGACATTCGGTAGATAGTGTTATCGAGGGTGCTAAACGCGTGGCACTACCCGCTACATTTGGTGTATTAACCACTATTGCCGCCTTTTATCCAATGATGGCGATCTCAGGTCCTGGTAGTCAAATTTGGATGTCAATTGGCTTAGTAGTTATGTTCTGTTTAATATTCTCTTTGATTGAGTCCAAATTAATTTTGCCTGCTCACTTGGCTCATATGAAGCTGAATAAACCTGAAGACAGCAAGAATCCTATTATTAGAAAAGGCAAACTATTCTTTGCTGGTATAAGACGCAAAGTTTCTGAATTGCTAAAACGTTTCATTGAAAATAAATATAAGCCTCTTCTAACTAAAGCTATTAACTTTAGAGGACTGACGGTACTTATTTTCACTTGTGCCTTGCTAGTGGTAACTGTTGGCTTTGTTAAAATCGGTTGGGTTAAAACTATTTTCTTCCCTGAAATACCAAGTGATTTTATACGCGTAACCGCGACCATGACTGAAGGTTCTACGATTAAACAAACCTTCAACACCTTAGACGTTCTTGAAGATACTCTAGAGCAACTTAACTCAGACATCGAAAAAGAATATGGTCGCGATGTTGTAGCCCACACTGTTGAGTGGACTAATGACAACGCTTCGGCCAATATGTTTGTCCAACTTGAGCCCAGTGAAACTCTGCCAATATCTCAAGTAGACATCATGAATCGTTGGCGAGAGATCGTTGACACACGCCCTTCTGTTAAAGAGTTCGACTTTAATGGCGGCGGTGGTGGTGGCCCAGGTGGTGATGGTGTTGGCTTCCGCTTAGTGGGCAACAACATGGAAGAAATGAAGTTAGCTACCGATGAGCTAAAAGCACACTTAGCAACCTACGAAGGCGTTTACGACATTAGCGACAGTTTCTCTGGTGGTAAAGAAGAAGTTATCCTTCGACTTAAGCCTGAAGCTCAAAATATGGGTATTACACTTCGAGATCTATCGTCTCAAGTTCGTAATGCATTTTTTGGCGCGGAAGCACAAAGAGTGCAGAGAGATAGCGAAGAAATCAGAGTCTATGTTCGTTACCCTCTTGAAGAAAGACGATCGCTTGCAAACTTGGAAAATATGCCTGTTAGAACTCCAACGGGAGATTACGTAAGCTTCTCTGATATAGCTTACTACGAACTCGCAGAAGGCTATGGTCGAATCAGCAGAATTGATGGTGTTAGAGCTATCAGTATTGGTGCTGATGTGAATGAAGATGCAGGAATTAGTGCTCAATCAATCATTCAAGATACTCGCTCTAATTTTATGCCAAAGATGCTACAAAAATATCCTGACATTAAGTCTGAACTAGGTGGTGGCAGCCAAAGCCGTCAAGATCTTAATAACGACTTATTCATGGGTGCGATTGTTTCATTAATACTTATTTTTGCACTGATGGCGATACCGCTGAAATCTTACAGCAAACCTTTGCTCGTAATGTCAGCCATCCCATTCGGAATTATCGGAGCGATCATTGGACACCTTATCTTAGGCCTACCATTGAGTATTCTTTCGTTCTTTGGAATTATTGCCTTATCGGGTGTTGTTGTTAATGATAGCTTATTAATGGTTGACTTCATTAATAGAGCTCGTGCTGATGGAGCAAGCAGAATTGATGCGGCCATCAATGCAGGCACACGCCGTTTTAGAGCGGTGATCTTAACGTCATTAACAACATTCTTTGGGTTATTGCCTATAACATTTGAAACAAGCTTCCAAGCTAAAATTGTTATTCCAATGGCGGTTTCATTAGCTTTCGGTATCTTGTTTGCAACTCTAATTACTTTGATATGGATTCCATGTTTATACGTATTATTAGGCAACGCCAGAGATTGGTTCTTAAATAGAGATGCAAAGACTTTAGCAAAACAGCAAGAAGCTATCGAAAAAGCTTAAGCATCTTATCATGCAAACTAAAAGGAGCCTTCGTGCTCCTTTTTTTATATTCATCGCTTAAATCACGCTAGTGGTCAAACCTGAAGGTTATTAATCGAGCTTTCATCAAAATGTAGTTGTATTCCCTACTCTACTCTTTAAACTATTATCTAAGCATTTTTTTTACAACGTACTGTAGAGAGTTCATGAAAAAAAGAACTAAAATTGTTGCTACTTTAGGGCCAGCAACCGATTCAAAAGAGGCAATAAAATCACTAATATTGGCAGGAGCCAATGTTTTTCGCTTGAATTTCTCCCATGGTGAAGCTGAAGACCATGTGCGTCGAGCTGAACGTATCCGTGATATTGCTCGCGAGTTAAACACCTATATAGCGATATTAGGCGATCTGCAAGGACCTAAAATTAGAATTGCCCGCTTTGCTAATGGGAAGATCGACCTAAACAAAGGTGATACTTTTATTTTAGATGCCTCGCTTGGCAAAGAAGATGGCAATCAAGATCGTGTAGGTATCGATTACAAAGAGTTACCGCAAGATGTTAAAGCCAATGACCATATGATGCTTGATGACGGTCGCATTCAACTTATTGTAAAAGAAGTTAAAGGACATGAAATCGTTACAGAAGTATTAGTTGGAGGAGCATTAAGCAACAATAAAGGTATCAATTTGCTTGGCGGTGGCCTTTCTGCGCCAGCGTTAACCGATAAAGATAAAGCCGATATCCAAACCGCGGCTAAAATCGGCATCGATTATCTAGCGGTTTCATTTCCTCGCTCAGCCGACGAAATTCATCAAGCCAGAGCATTATTAAATGCGGCAGGTGGCCAATGCAGTTTGGTAGCCAAAATTGAACGTGCTGAAACGGTACATGATCACAACATATTAGACGCTATTATTTTAGCTTCCGACGCAGTGATGGTCGCTCGCGGTGATTTGGGTGTTGAAATTGGTGATGCAGAATTAATTGGTGTACAAAAACATATAATCAACCGCACGCGCGAATTAAATCGGGTAGTCATTACCGCAACCCAAATGATGGAAAGCATGATCCACAACCCCATTCCAACGCGAGCTGAAGTTTTTGATGTTGCCAACGCAATTTTGGATGGAACAGATGCGGTTATGCTTAGTGCTGAAACCGCAATGGGCGACAACCCTGCGCGAACAGTTGAAGCGATGGCTAATGTCTGTGCTGGCGCCGAAAACCAATCTATCGCGAAAACATCGAACCATCGTATTGATATTGAATTTGAACATATTGACGAAGCCATCGCTATGGCAACTATGTACACTGCAAACCATTTAACAGGTGTAAAAGCGATCATCGCCTTAACGGAATCTGGTTCGACAACCTTATGGCTTTCACGTATTCGGTCAGGATTACCTATTTTTGCATTAAGCCGCAATATCGATACGCTACGCAAAGTGGCCTTATATCGTGGCGTAGAAGCCATTGAGTTTGATCCAACTGCTTTAGCTCGACATGATGTAAATAGACTGGCTGTAGAAGAGTTGCGTAATCGTAATTATGTGCAAGATGGCGATTTAGTGATCATCACTAAAGGTGACTCAATGGGAGCGTTAGGTGGAACCAATGCTATGAAGATTGTCAGAGTTGGCGAGGTTCATTAAGACACAATTAAAAGCTCTTATGAATTGACCCTCTTATGGATTAAAAACACCTATAAAAACTAGAACTCCAGCAAAAGCAAGCGAAATCCCAGTAATTTTTCGCTTGCTTAACTCCTCTTTCAAGAACAACCATGCTAGCAAGACAATGAAAATATTAGCCGTTTCATTCAACACTGAAGCGACTGACGCGCTAGTATATTTGAATCCTGCCAACCATAAAATCATCGCAAGATAACTTGCAAAAACACTTGCTATAATAAGTCCAGACCAATTATGCTTACCCGTCTTAAACTCCTCAATGACAAGCTTAAATTTATTTTTCAGCAACAAAAAGAATAAAGTTCCAACGACACCAGCCAACAAACGAAAAGTGACTATCCAAAAGAAGTTGTCACTCAAACTATCAGCGGGATTTTCCAATATCGGTTTAACCAGAACCACTCCTAACGCGGTTAATAATACAGAGCTAGCTGCGTAGGCAACGCCACTTAACAACTGCCTCTTATCAATTTCTTTGTAATGACGCTGATAAACCACCAAAAGAATCCCCAGCAGCACTAAGACAAAACCTAACCATTGCCATGTTTCCAATGATTCCTGCAAAATAATTATGGAGAAAATAACTACAAATGGACTGTACAAACTTGCCACAATTGCGGTACGACCAGCACCAAGTCTTCGCAGCGCCTCAAAATACCAACTATCAGCAATTGCAATACCAAAATAGCCACTTGCAAGAACAATAGACCATTGAACGAGGGTTAAATTAGGTAAAATGACACCTTCAAGAAATAGTGCAGTTGGGATTAATAGCAATAAACCAATACAGTTTTTTAACAAATTAAGAGTATTGGCCGTTAAGGATTCTCCGCAGTGCTTAAACAACACTATAGCAACTGCCCAACAAATAGCACAGCTGATTGAAAAGATTTCACCGATACCTAACACCTGCGATCCTTATGAAAAACATTGAAGCTTTGAAGCCATTTTAGATTTGAAGCTTAGAAGTTAGCATATGTTTATCAACAAATACTAACGTTATGATAATTGTTTTGATCTTGTCACAAGATCATTTGGCGATAATGACACTATAATCCAGGTCAAGCACCACTTGAGGGTGGTAACTCTTTTTTCCATTCTCATCAAATGTTACTGAGTCTTTGATATCTCGCCATTCAATATTTTTGAAGCCGACAGTTCTAAGTCTTAACACGCCGAACCCAAGCCCTTTATCAAACGTATCGACAACTTGAGTTGCAGCATATATTGTGTCACCAGCATATGTGGGATTGGTATGCGCTCCAGCATTAATGGCAGCCAGCCACAGCGCATTGGCTAAGCCATTGTGAGAAATAGTACGACACAATGAAATAATATGACCACCGTAAACGAGGCGTTGATGATGAGGGCTATTAACCATTTGATGATGGTTAAAGTGTACTTTAGCACTGTTTTGATATAGTTTAGTAGCCATTGTATGTTCACTATGATCAATAGTCAGCCCATCGACATGATCGATCCACTCACCTTTTTCATAATCGGCAAACAAAAATTTCTCACCACTAATTGAGGTGTCATAATGAGTGCTATTAAAAGAATCTGGCACGCTAATATCTGAAAGAGTTACCGAACTTTGTAGTTGTGGCTCGACCGCAAAAGTATTGTGCATACCTTGAATACGTTTATGCACCATAACCCAACGTTTCCAACTTAAAACCAGATGACCGTGTTGATTAAAAGCCTTAGAGTGCACATAAACTATACCTGTTTTACCATTAGAATTCTCTTTAAGACCAATCACTTCAGAAACAACAGACAGGGTATCGCCACAATAAGTTGGTAAATAAAATTGCAACTCTGCATAACCCAAATTAGCAACTGCATTCAAAGAAACATCTTGAACTGTTTTACCAAAAGCAATATTAAAAACTAAAAAATTATCGAGTGGCTGTCGAGTAAAACCTAACTGCTTGGCATAATGCTCATTACAAAATAAACTAAAACGAGAACCAGTCAGTGCGATATATAAACTAGCATCTGCATCGGTTATGGTTCTCGCTGTTGGGTGCTCAATAATTTGTCCCAACATAAAGTCTTCAAAAAAATTACCTTGATTGGTTTTACTCATAAAATTCTAATAATTATCTAAACGAGCCTAGCAACTCATTCTGTCCAAGCTCTTTTACTGTACTGTATAAGCTTAATACTCTCTCTGCCCACTCTTTTAATGATGGCTCGATCAAACGATCATCTAATACAGCAGCACTTAAACCTTGCTCATTGGCTTTATTAATCGCCTCAATAATCGACTTTGCGCGGATAATATCGACCTGCTTTGGAGTAAAGGCATCATTAGTATAGTCAAGTTGTACTGGATGTACTACAGCCTTGCCATCAAAACCAAGATCACGCGCTTGACGGCAAGAGTACTCACAAGCTTCAACATTTTTCAGGTCAAAATGAGGTCCATCAATCACACATCGCTTATAGGCTCGAGCAGCTAACATAACCAATGACAAACTCGTCAACAAACCCGCTCTATCTTTAGTTTGAGTAATTTTTAGTTCGTTGGAAAGATCGGTGGTTCCCATCACAACCGCAGCCAAACGATCACTCGCAGCACAAATTTCCTTAGAATTCAAAACCCCAAGAGGACTTTCAATGTTAACCATAATAGCCACTTGATCACTACGCACACTATCAATTTTATCAATGGCAAGCAGTAATTGCTCTGCTGACTCAACACGGGGTAATAAAATAGCGTCAATGGACAAATCTGCCACAGCACGTAAATCTGCTTCACCCCATTCACCCTCAAGAGGATTAATCCTTACTACTAATTCCGAGTATTGATAGTCTGTGGAGTTCAATAACTCTTTACGCAACAAATCACGCCCAGCTTGTTTATACTGCGGTGGCACTGACTCTTGCAAATCAAAAATAATGCTATCCGCTGCAAGATTGCGAGCTTTTTGCATAAAGCGTTCCATATGCGCTGGAACGTAAAGCATAGTGCGGCGTGGTCTATAATTCATTGTCATATCCGTGATAAGTCTTGGTTTAGATATTAAATTAGGGTTTTAGTAACGCTATGTTAAATATAAGCAACATTAAGTAACATGAGTAAACATTAGTCAACGTTATAGCTACTTAGTTGCTTGACCATTTGTTTACGCAAAACTTTTCCGTTTTTTGTTCTTGGAAAATCTTGCATCAAATAAATTTTCTTTGGTGCTTTATATTTGGCAAGATGCTGTTGCCCAAAATCATACAACACTTCTTCGCTAACGTTTTCTCCAGCTTCTACAATAACACAGGCTACTACTAAAGTTTTATCTTTAGCTAAGTGCTCTCCAACCACCACACAATCAGCAACTTGCGGATGAGTTTTCATAACGCGCTCAACCTCATGCGGTGACACACGATAGCCAAAAGTATTAATGATGTCGTCTTTACGGCCTAAGAACCAGATATAACTTTGTTCATCTCGTTTGGCATAATCGCCAGTATAAAACCATCCATTATGTTTTGCTTTTGCGGTTTCTTCAGGCAAATTCCAATATTCCAAAAATAAGCCAGGATCATTTTCAGCAATACAAATCATACCCTCTTGCATTAATTCAACAGCTTGATTTTGACCATCAAGCAACTCTACAAAGTGACCAGGCTGAACAAAACCTGCGGCACCTGGCTTCACAGCTTCATCTTTATGCTGAGAAATATAATAAGATACCTCAGACATACCAATGGCTTCATAAATCGGTTTACCAAAACGCGTTTCCCATAATGCCTGCATTTCATCCGATAGATGCTCACCGGCACTCATACAATGCTTTAGCGAAGGCAAATCCATAGCCTGATATTCAGTCTTTTGTATTATTTGACGATAAATTGTTGGCACTCCAATAAATATTGAACATTGATGCTTTTGAATAAGTTTCGGCCAAGTGCTGGCATCATTGTGTCCTTCGTATGCAATCACTGTATGACCATGTAATAAGGGGTCCATCAATGCTGAACCTAGCACATAAGTCCAATTGAACTTGCCTGAGTGCATAATTCTCTCAGGTTTTTCATCATCTAAATCGAACCAATATTTACTTGCTGGTAGGCGGCCAAGCAATGCCCTTTGCGCATGTAAAACACCTTTGGGATACCCTGTTGTACCTGACGTATAAACCAAATAAGCTGGATCATTTATTAGCGATTTATGGACCTCAAATTGGGCACTTTCGGCAGTCAAACTTGATTGAAAATCAATAACATCCCAATTTTTATCGATACTTTTATTACCTGCAAATGTCTCGCTATCGCCTATCAACAGCACTAGCCGAACATTCGTATCTGCCAAAGCATGCTGTAATTCAGGCCAAATGGCTTTATCGGTTACCAAAACTCTAGCACCAGAATCTTTAGCTAAATAAGCCACTTCACTAGCAGACAATAAGGTTGAGGTCGGCACGGCAATTGCACCAAACTTTATACAACCAAAAAATGAAATAGGATACGCCAGTGAATTAGGCAAACGTATTAGAACTCTGTCCCCAACCTCAATATGATGGGCTTGCAATACTCCGGCGAACTGAGACGTTTGTTCGCTTAACTGACGATAGCTTATCTGACTTTGACCAACCTGATCATCTTCAATGATCAATGCAGCCTGTTCTGCTTTTTCCGTATGCGCATGTTGATCGACACAAGCTTCACAAATATTAAATTGTTGCGGTAAAGTCCATTGCCATTGGCCGCTCAGATCTTTTGATAAAATTTTCTCGAAAGAGTATTTCATATTAGATCATACCATATGGCCAGTTTTCACGAATAACATGAACTGGCAATCGTTTGATTACATCCATCGCGAAAGACTTATCTTTATCCGATAATGATTTTAGCGCATAGGCTCGTAGCAATGTCTGAAGCGCCTTACCAAACATCGGAGGATCTAGCATTTCACCCTCAAACTTAATTGCCCCACCGAGTAAAGCATCTGCATCAATAGCAGCCTGTAGCACTTGCACATTTCTTTCAATTTGTAATGGCGAAGGCGTAAAAGCTGTTTTACAAAGATGGATATGAAAAGGATGAATAACTTGTTTACCCGTCAAACCCATCTGCGCTTCTACCAAAGCATGTTGGTGCACAACATGAGATTCATGCTCACCATGTAGATCTAGCCAACGTCGAACATCATGCGGCTCAATATATTGCTCTGGCATTGGGATTTTATTGATTAACACCTCAACACCACCAATCACCCCTTTACCTGCAATACGCGCCTCTAGTAGCAACATGCGCAAATAAGTCTTTAATTCATCGATCCAGCCTTCTGGCGTTAAATGAATCGCCATCGCTTTTGAGAAATCGTGTATGCCAAAGACCACATGGCGAACGGTTGAATATTGCATTAATTCCGGTGAAATCTTTAGTGAACGTGGGTGCTCAATGATCGGTTGAATTTCAATTTTTGGATTTATCCCTACCAACCATGCTGATAAGTCGCGAATTTCCGCAGCGCCATAAACTTCTCCAGCTTTGGCCAAGATAATGACATCAATATAATCCGCCATATCTCGTATTAATTTGAGATCTTGTTCGTACTCATCTGTTCTGAAAGGATTTATGCGTAAAGCAATTTGAAATTGGCGATTTTCGAAAAGTGGTAATTCTTGGCGCAGCAACTCGCGGCTCATTTGCTTTTGGCGACAGCCATCTTCTAAGTCAAACAGCAAAGTATGAGCGCTAGTGTTGTGCGCGTATTTTCGCATTCTCGCTGAAGCTTGCTCCATGGTTTCATAGACACCCTCAGCAGGTGAATACTTAACTGGTGGGTAATATAATTGAATGCCAGGCCAATAGCCTCCCAGCACTACTTGCTCGTCAACTTTCTCCAAGAAAGAATGTTCTTGCATCATTTTAACTAATCCGACCAGTTGTTTTGCATTAATAAACCACATTCAAACAAATATTTCAAATTTTTGTTTGAATTTATTCGATGCCGCGCTAGTATGAAAAAGACACCGACACAAACAATAATGTCGCATAAACTTTTAACCTTTTGATATCAAAGGAGAAAACTGTGAATTCATTGGTTCATCCTAATCAAGCACTATTTGATGCTGAGAAGCCATTTCCAATCATTCCAAGCTGTGAGCACTTCGCTGGAAGTGAAAAATTGATTCGTAAAGCATTAGAAATGCAACAAAAGATGGGGCCAGTTTTTGATATCACTTGCGACTGTGAAGATGGTGCGCAAGCCGGAAAAGAGCAAGAGCATGCCGAAATGATTGCAGAGGTTCTTGATAGCGAAGCTAACACCTTAAATATGGCTGGGGTCAGAATTCACGATTATAGCCATGCACATTGGCGACAAGATATTGATATTTTAATGCCTAAGATTGGCGGGAAAATTGCATACTTTACCCTTCCGAAAACCACTTGCGCAGCGCACATTCAAGAAATGGTAGATTACATTAAGTCAAAAGCGCAACAGTTTGATATAAAAAGAGAAATTCCAATACATGTTCTAATCGAAACGCATGGTGCTTTGCGTGAAGTTTGGGAAATTGCAGCAATAGACTGGGTGCAAGTTCTGGATTTTGGCATGATGGATTTTGTTAGTGGTCATAATGGCGCTATTCCAGCAGCTTGCATGCGTAGTCCAGGTCAGTTTGATCATCCTCTTTTGTTCCGAGCTAAAACAGAAATGGTTGCAGCAGCCTTAGCGCATGGAGTTGTTCCTGCCCATAACGTAACTTTAGACTTAAAAAACCCAGAACAAACTCAATCTGATGCTAGTCGTGCTCGCAGTGAATTTGGTTTTTTGAGAATGTGGAGTATTTATCCTACTCAAATTCAAGCTATCGTTGATGCAATGAAGCCTGATTATTCGGAAGTTACTGACGCAGTCAACATTCTAGTCGCTGCTCAGGATAATCAGTGGGGCCCTATTCAGTATGATGGTGAACTGCATGATCGTGCAACCTATCGCTATTATTGGCAACTTTTACAAAGAGCCAATGTGACAGGCATTGATTTACCAACTGAAGCGAAGCAAAGATTTTTCAGTTAATAAAACCATTAAACCAATAGCAAAAAATCATAACTCGTATAAAAAAGCACTGTTTTTACAGTGCTTTTTTGATTAAAGTTTATAATTGCCAAGCATAACTAAATTTAGTAAAAATAGTCCGGCCTTGATACTCTTCAAAATCATTTGCAGATGGGTCAGGGTTTCCAACATATTTTTCCATGCCATCAGAATAACCTAAGAAAAATACGGTCCGAGGGTTCCATTTGTAAGCATACAACAATTGCTTACCTACATTTTTTTGACTGCTATTATCAAAGCCATACGTTTGATTAAAGTCAGTATCTGTGTAACGCAGTGTAAGGCGCAGAAAACTTTCTTTGTTAAACTGATATGTAGAGCTAGCATTAATAATATCTGATGAAAAAACATCACCAAGGTCAGCATCTAATTTAGATTTCCCAATATCAGCCGATAAAAACCAATGGCGAGTTATTTGCCAATTTGTCCAAACACTGTAGTACAAACGCTCTGCTTCACGCGCTTGGCTATAGAAAATTGCATCACCACCATTGATATTATAGCCTAAACGAATGCTGGTAACTGGGCTAAAATTAGCGGAATGCCACCAAAACGTCTGATCAAACCATGGGCCATCAACATCGCCCGACGAGTCTTCATTTTGGAAAAAAACATCTCGTACGCCAAAACCACCACCAATCCACGATTGATATTTACCACTTAAACCAAAGCGCATTTCAGCTTCTTCTTCTAACTTTTGGCCAGTATAGTCAGTCGTTTGATCAATATCACCGCCCACTTCAATCTGGTTAAAGAAATCACCCTCTTCACCATACCAGCGACGCTCATAACCTAGCACATCTTTGTCGTAACCAACTCTGCCCACAAAACCTAAATCCGCTCGAAAATCTTCATCAATTTCTTCATGAGTAGCGTACAAACTCCAATCACGCTCACTATGCACAAAATTAATACGATAACCGATTCCATCAGACTCTTCTTCGACACCAAATTCATCAATAACATCTTGTGGATTGTCAGATTCAGAGTGCATGACTTGAAAGCGTAAAACATCATTGTCTGTGAAATGGTACTTACCATCAACACTGGCGACTGTATTCGAATAACCATCTCCTGAGCGATGAGTAATAAATGCCCCAACTTGCGATTTATCACCAACGTCATAAGTATATCGAAAGGCTGCAACATCACTTTCAAAATCGTCTAAAACAGCTAAAGAAGAACCTTGTGGTCCTGGCAATAGGAAGGTTGTGGTCGTATCACGAGCAACCAGAGCGCCAAAAGAATGCCCATTACTTTTACCTGTATATTTCACACCAAAATCTGGATCAGCGATATTGCGAGTATGCAATAAATTATATTGGCTTTTAAAATAATCTGCCCCATCAAGGAAGAAATTTCGCTTTTCTGAGAAGAATAATGAAAAAGTTGTATTAACATCGAGTTGCGCTGCATCCGCTTCAACTTGCGAAAAATCAGGGTTAAAAGTTGCATTTAATACTGAGTTATCGGTAACCCCCCAACGCACATCAACGCCGACTTCGCTATCAGTACCATCACTCTGCCAGTCTGGTTGTGCAGGTAGCTCACGCTGCTCACTTTTTTGTGCGGAAACATAGGGCGTCACTTCAAGGTTAGAGCCGCTTTCAATACTCTCAAACCCTTCAATCTTATCAATTTGGCACACGTAACAATTAATGTCACGCTTCACAGGCGCATATGCAAAACGATAGCCATATTCACGAGGGTGCATTCGTACAAAATCAATTCCCCAAGTTTTCTGACCTGGACTGTCTAAAAATCGTAGAACCTTAAATGGTAATTCGATCTCAACCATGTAACCATTATCAGTAATACGCCCTTCGCTATACCAAATTGCATTCCAAGAGCCATCTTCATTCAAAGTAACATCGTCTTCAATGCTGTCCATTTGAATACCCAGAGGGTTCACGAAAAAATTATAAGCGCGACGTTCGTCATTAAAAGTATCAACTTTGAAACCGACCAAGTCGTCATTCCATACACGATCACGATCTTTTAAAGAGGCTTGAATATTTTCAGGGTTAGTATCTTCGGCAACAATGGCAATCAATAGAGCCTCACCATTTTCAGCAATATAGGCAGTGGTTTTTTGACTAGCAGGAGTATTCTCGCCTGGTCGGGTTTCATAATCTAAGGTTACTTTGGTAGCTTGCTGCCAAAAAGTTTCATCCATATTAGCATCAAGGATTATTTTCCCTTCCACTTTCGGAATTGTTAGATTATCGGCATGTTTTGCATTGGCAGAACAACTTAATCCTATACAAGCTAAGCCAATTGCGAGTTTACCTGCTGCCCACTGAATTTGGTTCCTCATTACACTTCCTAATTATTGTATGTTTGATATGTAGATCGAACTAGCTCAGTATTATGATGTAAAAAACATCTAAAGGGTTTAGGCAGTTGCTATAGACATGTAACAAAATATTACATATCCATAGCTAAATAGAAATGAAAAAGAGGTTTAGCTGGTTCGCTCTAAAATTTCGATAAGATGAAAACCGAATTCCGTTTTAATAGGACCATGGATGGCCTGCAATGAATGGTTAAATACCACCTGATCAAATTCAGCGACCATGGTGCCACGATCGAAAGTTCCTAAATCACCACCTCTACGACCCGATGGGCATTGCGAATGTTTGAAAGCCATGACTGAAAAATCCACGCCTGACTCGATGTCTTTTTTTATTTCACGACATAAACTTTCATCAGATACTAAAATGTGACGAGCCTTAGCTTTATTATGACTGTTATTATGCATTTTAGATGAACCCCTTCTTATCAATGCGCAAACAGACTACTACATATCATCCTTGATGTGTAGTATTAAATGTCTATTTTTTGAACAAGTCGAATTTGACTTTAACGACGCCTTTTTAAGCCAAATAATGCTAGCAAAGCTAAGCCAAACAATCCCCAGCTACCGCCACCCGAGCCAGAACTGGTGGTAGAGGCTGGCGGTGGATTGTTAGTAGATGATTGCTGATCTTTAGCCGCATCTTCTAGTGGCACTTGTAACAATGAGTCAAATTCATTCGAAACATCATCTAAAATTTCATTGGTATTCGCATCTATTAATTCGATCCTAAAATCATAATAAGCAGTGGCATAACCTGATTGCCAATCACCTTCGATAGCAATGGTATCTGTGGTGCTTGCTCCACTCAGAGTAAATACTCCCGTTTCGCTTTCAAACTGCCAACTAGATCCCGAGCGTTGATACAACTTAGCAAACACATCGCGCGTCTGCCCTGAGCTAGTATCCGCGTCAAATGTGATTTTGAAGTCATGATAATAACCATCATTATCATTGTCGGTAAAAATTTCAGTTTTAACCGTTTGAATTAAAGTAACGGATTGCTCTCCACCAACAACTTCATAAGTAATATCTTCTAAGGGTAAATTATCCAAATCAGGATCATCATAAGCATCTAATGTATCAACTAGGCCGCTATAACCATACTCAAACAGGTCAATCAATACTTCATACTTACCTGGCGGAAAACCTGTGTTCAGCCGAGTTGATACCGAGTATTCATCAGAGGAGTCATCCCAATGAATTTCAAATACATCAGTGGTGTAATAATGTATCCAATCATTGGTACCTATTTCGCGAATAAACATTTCAGCATAGACGTCGAACCAATCGTCATATGGTGAATCCACATCAAAATCCACCCGCAGCTTACTGTAATAACCATCACCATCCGTATCGTCGTATAAATAGACTGCAGCATCATGAATATAAAGATGATCCATGCCATTCTTTTGCGCAACCTTTGAAGAAACGGGCAAATCATTTACTTTAGAGCGCATTTGAGCACGCGTTTTAGCTTTTGATTGATTCAAATCAAGCTCAATTTCGGCCTTCAAGTTTGCACCTGGAATTGAACGGTATTGATTAGTCTTTAGTTGACTTGTGACTTGCCCATTTTGCTTAGAAGTTTGTTGCTTCAGCTCATCCACCGTTCCAACAACTGTGGTTGTTTTGGCACGACTTGAGATTGTTGATTGAGTTTCTGCTGCATCAAGCGGCTGGCTTATACCGATGCCAATAGCTGTCACAATCGCTACAGATAGGCTTGTTTTTATAAATTGATTTTGTGTGTTCATTGTTTACTCCTATTCCCAAAGCAAAAGAGTCAAACGATGATTACTATTGATCACTTTGCTTTATTCTGACTACAGTAAACCAAAGTTAATCTGAACCCCTCCTGAACTTGGTAACCCGCAACAAACTTCTATAACCTCCAATGCCTATAATAGGCAGTTTGCTCACACAGATGTGGTAATTTGGCCGACATTACCTATAATTAGGCTCACTTAACAATAAAAGAAACGACGCTACTTTTACTATGCCATTACCAAGCTACCAAGTCCGCTTACTAAGCAATGAAGCAATCACTGACAAAGTCCGTAAACTGGTTTTCGAATTTATTGAGCCTAATGAATTCACATACAAGCCAGGGCAATTTGTTTCTTTTGTGTTACCCAACGATGAAGAAAAACCCTTAAAAAGAAGTTACTCCATTGCTAACTTAGAAAAAAATAGTGACGGTACCCATTATTTAGAAATTGTAATTGCCTATGTTGAGGGCGGACGAGCTACAGAAATATTTTTTAACGCTAAAACTGGTAGTGAATTTGAAGTGACTGGTCCCTTTGGCTTACTTACTTTACTTGAAGAGTTGCCAAAACGTGTTTTTCTAATTGGAACAGGTACTGGCGTTGCGCCTTATCGCAGTATGCTTAATCAGCTTGCAGACTATCCAAATACCGAATTTCATATTCTTTTTGGGGCTCAATTTTTGCACGATATGTTCTATTTAGATGATTTCTATCAAGCTGCCAAAGCGGAAAATGTGTTTTTCTATCCCTGTGTGAGTCGCGAAGAGCTTGCTCCTGAAAATTGTACTCGCGGCTATGTGCAAGATGCTTTGCTAACATTAGCTCCTTGCGCTGAAACGGATATGGCTTATTTATGTGGCAACCCCAATATGGTTGATGATGTTTTCAATGTTTTGAAAGAACAGAATTTTGGAGTGAAGCAAGTCAAACGAGAAAAATATGTTTTTAGTAAGTTTTGATTGAGTGACTAGCCGTCATTCGCGTCAATTGTTATATTGAACGCCAATTAGGCACCGTATTAAAATACAATTATCAATAAAATGAATGAGTTAAAAGAAATTTTATTCTTAACGCCCATCATTAGCAGATATAAAAATAGAAAAGAAAGGTAGGAAAACAGTATGAAAAAGCAGTTATCGATATTATCACTTTCAATAGCGCTGGCTTTAACGGGCTGCCAAGAAGACAAAAATAACCAACAAGCTGAGCAAGCTCAAACGGTTGAGCAAGAGCAAATGGTTGTGAAGCAAGTAGTTGATAAAAAATCAGCTCAAGCCGAAGAATACAGTCGTTTTGACATTTACGCCCCATTCACTTTAACCAGCGATCTAAGCCATTTATCAGATAATCAAAAACACATGGTTGGTTTATTAATTGATGCTGGAAAAATCATGGACAATCTTTTCTGGCAACAAGCGTATGGAGATAAAGAAAAATTATTAAATTCAATCGACGATCTAAAAGCCAAGCAATTTGCTGTTATTAACTATGGTCCTTGGGATCGTCTGGATGGCAATAAGCCTTTCATTGACGGCTTTGATGTTAAAAATAAAGGTGCGCAATACTACCCTGCTGATATGACAGTTGAAGAGTTTGAAGCATGGGAACAGGATGGTAAAGATGGTCTGTACTCAATGGTCGAGCGAGATCAGGAAGGTAATCTTAAGTTAGTCCCCTATTCGGTTGCGTTCAAAGAGCAACTGACAGAAGCCAGTGAGTTATTGCGTCAAGCAGCCGAATTAGCTGATAACCAAGAGTTCAAAAAATACTTAGAATTACGAGCAGATGCTTTAATTACAGACAATTATCAACCATCAGATTTTGCTTGGATGGACATGAAAACCAATCCTGTAGAAGTGGTCATAGGTCCTATTGAAACTTATGAAGATCAATTGTTTGGTTATCGAGCAGCCTTTTCAACCTATGTTTTAATCAAAGACCTAGAATGGAGTGAGCGCTTATCAAAATTTGCAGCCTTCCTTCCAGAACTACAAAAAGGACTACCTGTCGAAGATAAATACAAACAGGAGATGCCTGGAACTGATAGCGACCTCAATGCTTATGACGTAGTATTTTATGCTGGAGACAGTAATGCTGGCTCAAAAACCATTGCAATTAATCTCCCAAATGATGAACAAGTTCAATTAGCAAAAGGTACTCGCCGTTTGCAGTTAAAAAATGCCATGCAAGCCAAGTTTGATAAAATCTTGGTGCCAATTGCCGATCAGCTTATAGCACCAGAACAACGTAAGCACATTACTTTTGACGCATTTTTTGGTAACACCATGTTCCACGAAGTTGCGCATGGACTTGGTATCAAAAATACTATTGATGGCTCAAGCACTGTTCGTAGCGCGCTAAAAGAAACAGCCTCAGCTTTAGAAGAAGGTAAAGCAGATATTCTTGGCCTATACATGATCAGCGAACTGTTCAAGAAAGGCGAAATTGCTGAAGGTGAAGTTATGGATAACTATGTAACTTTCCTTGCGGGTATTTTCCGCTCAGTACGATTTGGGGCTTCTAGCGCTCATGGTAAAGCCAATATGGTTCGCTTTAACTACTTCAAGGATAAAGGAGCCTTCAATTACAATGAAGAGACAGGGCATTACAGCGTGAATTTCGACAAAATGACAGAGGCGATGAACTCTTTGTCTAACCTTATACTTACTCTACAGGGTAATGGTGATTATGAAGGTGTCAAATCATTGCTGGATACGCAAGGAGTGATCAGCGAGCAACTTGCAGCCGATCTAAAACTTCTTGAAGATAAGCAGATCCCAGTAGATGTAACTTTTAAGCAAGGTAAAGAAGTGTTAGGTTTATAAATCTACTTTTACCAGATATGACAAACGCGCCTGAGGGCGCCTTTTTTTATGGTAGCGCAATGCTGGTGTTCTGTTAAAATACGTTCATTCATCATCATTATTAACACTAATGGCAATTTTTTCATTACTGGTAACCGCTACCCCCTACTCTGCTCAAGGCCAGTTTAGTGCTTTGCAGTTTGTTAGGGTAGCTATTAATAATGGCCATTCCATCAAGCGAGTCTTTTTTTACGCCGATGGCGTTTTAGTTGCCAGCCGCTTAAACCACCCTCCTTCAGATGAAATCAATCTAACCAAAGCTTGGGCAAAGTTAGCGATAGAGCAAGATATTGATCTGGTTGTATGCGTTACAGCGGCTTTGAAGCGTGGCATAACTAATCATGCAGAAGCTGAGCGCAACGCTTTAACGGGCGAAAATCTAGACCCAGCTTTTGAAATCAGCGGATTAGGTCAACTGACTGAAGCGATGCTAGAAAGTGATCGTTTGATAACATTTGGTTAATACTTTGATTAGAATAGCGCTATGAAATCGATTTGTATTATCTTCAATAAAGTTCCTTACGGCTCTCAGTCAAGTCGTGAGTTACTTGATATTGCTTTGATGGCAGCAGCTTTTGATATGCCTATTAAAGCACTTTTTATCGAGCAAGGTGTGTTGCAATTGATTAATAAGCAACAACCTGAAGTTCTCGACATTAAAAATCATTCAGCAACATTTAAAGCACTTGAGCTTTACGGTATCGAAGAAATTTATGTTGATGCAAATGCTTTAAATAATTACCAGTTAACACATGATGATCTTATGCCTATTGCTGAACTCATTGATAATAATGCTATTTCTGAACATATTCAGCAAAGCGATTTTGTATTAATGCTATAACGCCTTATGAAAAGTTTATTTATATTAAATAATCCAACGAAACTTGATGCTTGTCTCAACGCTATGAGTACTCAAGATGGTTTATTGTTGATTGAAGATGCAGTTATAGCGACACATCATAGCGGATTATCATGCGTAACCTATGCATTAGAAGAAGATTTGATTGCCAGAGGATTATCACAACTGGTAAAGCAACATCTAGTTAACAGCAATATCAAAATCATTGATTACACACAGTTTGTTGAGCTGACGTTGCAATACGATAAGACGGTTAGCTGGTTATGAGCTTGTTAAAAGATTTAGAACGCGACAAGCAAGGTTATTTAACTGATTCTAGTCAATGGAATGAGCAAATTGCCGTTGAAATTGCAGACGATGAAGATATTGATTTGACTGACGATCATTGGCAAGTTATCTGGTATGTTCGTAAGTTTTATGAAGAGTTCAATACCAGCCCTTCAATCCGCCCTTTAGTCAAATACTTATCAAAAGAATGGTCCTCAAAAAAAGGTAATAGTATTTATTTGCACATACTTTTTCCTGAAGGCCCTGCTAAGCAGGCTACCAAGATTGCTGGCTTACCCAAACCTGCGCGCTGTATTTAGTACAGCAAAGCTAATAGTCATTTGGATCAGCTGACCAAGTCACCGAAACAATAAAAATAACTGAATCTCCAGCTGGAATATCAACCGTAATGTTGGAAATACTGCCACTGCCGGATGCTGTATCGCAATTAGCCGAACCAGTTGGGTTACAACTCCAGCTCGCAGCAGAAAAACCGCTAGGCAGAGTATCATTCACAACAATGTTATCAACGTCTAAAGGCCCTGCATTAGAAACCACAATTTCATAGGTACTGGTAGCGCCAGGAGTATAAGTCGTAGAACCATTCAAATCAGCTTTAAGGACACTAATATCAGCTGTAGTTGCTTTGTTAACAGTCACTTGGGCTTGAGCAGTATTAACAAAATTGCTGTGAGTTGCAGTGATAGTTATGGAACCATCATTAAGACCTGAAACATCTAAACCCGAGATTGACCAACTATCTAAACTACAGGTTGCTGAAGTATTAATATTGGTTACACCATCTGAGACCACGATATTAACCAAACTACCGTTTTCAGAGCATGATCCATCAAATGAGTATGAAGTTTGATTTGCGATACCAATATCAGGATAAGTATCAATCGAAACCAATAATGCCGTAATGGGTATGACTGTGTTTGGATTTGTGGAGAAAACAAAGCCATTTAAGGCACTAGGGTTTACTTGAGAAGGATCAGTAACAGTAACGACAACAGTCAAAACTACTGTTGTGTTCTGTAGGATGGTATTGGTTACAAGCTGATCATCACCTGGTGTTACCCCATCACCGTCATAGTTAGAGTTGATATTTAAAAACTGAGACGTAGTGGAAGTTTGGCTCACTGAAAAACTGTAATTGCCAACCCCAAAAGCAGCCGCCAAATCCAAAAATGAGGTAATATTCCGAACATTACCATTCACAGCAGTAACAGTAGCTTCAATGGTATATTGAGTACTGCTGTCTTGGTTTACTACCCAATCGGCAGTTAATGTTGCCGCATAGGCTTTTGGTATAAACACCAAACTGGTGATTAAAACGACAATAAGCGCTCTAAAAAAAATGACCATCCTTTCTGATAAACTCCCGCAAATGCCCTTTACATAAAACTTTAATACTTATTTGAACCAATTAAAGCACAGAAGTTCTGATATTTCACGAAGTTTAACAATGCAAATTCGCAGCGTAATTAGTCTAAAATCCATTAAGGTTGCGTTAAGTTTAATTGTTTAACAATGTCCACAGTAGTAAAATGCTGGCTCACGTATGGTGACGCAACAATAAGCCAGCTTTAATAAAATCCAAGGGGATGGCATGAAACAACTATTTTCAAAGGCATTGATTTCAAAAGCATTTGCTGTTTTTGCAATGTTTGGTTTAGCGACAATTGCAAACGCGGCTTCAGATCCAAAGCCGCATTTAGAGGCAGTGACGGAAAAGATCAGCGGAGAAATTTTATCGAATAAAGATAAAATCAAAGCCGATTCAACCTATGCTAAAAGTTTAATTAAAGAGCATTTATTGCCTGAAGTGGATACCGAATATATGGCCAAGCGGATTCTTGGTAAAACGCATTGGACAGAAGCCTCGGAAGCTCAGCGCACTACATTTACGAATTTATTCGTGGATTTGCTATTAAATACTTACGCAAAAGGTTTAGCGGAGTATGACGGGCAGCCTATCGAATATGAAGAAACCCAATATTCAACAAGCGGCAATACAGCAAACGTGCGTTCAAAGTTTATTCCATCAGAAGGCGAACCAATTCTGATTGATTATCGTCTAAAAGTTCAACCTAACGAGAAATGGTTAGTGACGGATGTGATTATTGAAGGCGTAAGCATGGCTAAAAGCTTTGCCAATCAATACCGTGAAAAGATTGCTGCTATTGGACTAGAGGCCACTCTAGAAGAACTTAAATCTGAAAATGCAAAAGCATTAGAAGCAACCACCATTACCGACCAGTAAAAAATAGTTGCTCTAAATAAAAGCCTGCGTAAGCAGGCTTTTAAGTTAGCAGGGTCTTTTGATGCTCGATTTACAACAAAGTTAAAACGTGCTCCGCCGACGATTTATCTAAACCTTTTTCATCCACTTCTATCGCCTCAACAACACCATCATTGGCAATTAGCGCAAATCGCTTACTACGAACCGCTCCCATGCCCCATGCAGTTGCATCAACATCAAGCCCAAGCGCTTCAGTAAAGTCGGCATTGCCATCAGCAACCATCATAATTTCCTCAGCATTCTGAGACTTGCCCCAAGCGTTCATAACAAATACATCATTCACCGACATGCATACAATAGAATCAACACCTTTTGCCTTGATAGCATCCGCCTGCACCACAAAACCAGGCAAATGAGCCGCAGAGCAAGTTGGAGTAAAAGCACCAGGAACCGCAAAAAGAACCACTTTTTTGCCGCTGAAAATATCTTGTGTAGCAATATCTTGCGGTCCTTCTTTCCTCATAACTTTTAGAACCGTATTTGGTATTGTTTCACCTACTTGAATCATATAATCCTCACTTAAATACAAATAACAAAAGCATCATACCAAAAGATATTAGCTTACTTCTAAATATCCAGACAAATTAAGCAATTTATCACTTACTGCTTGATGATCTAACATTGCCAGCAGATAACAAAGTCTGCAAAACATTTTACGCCTCTTGGTGTTAAGACTAAAGTTTATTGAGTCATTGAATGGTCAACCCAAATCAACTTATCGATTGCATAATTGTAAGATTGCGCCAGTTGTAAAAACTGTTGTTTGATCGCTTCGGGAATACTTTTTTGTCTTGATAAAATCCATAGATAATCACGATCAGGGCCAACGACTAATGAGTATTGATAATCACCTGAACCACCTTTAGGCTCCAAAGCAATTATATTATAGCCGCCATAAAAGGGACCAAAAAAACTTACTTTTAATCGCCCTGTAGTTGGCTCATCGACAAAATAGGCTTTACCTTCAGCTTGCTTCCACTTTTGCGAAACTGCTTTATAACCTTTATTCAAAACCCCAACGCCACCATCACCTTTTAAGTTGTAGGTTGCAGTCACGTTGGACATTCCGCGTTCAAAACTATGATCTAACCTTGCTATCTCATACCAAGTTCCAAGATAGCGATCTAATTCAAAATCTTTAACAGGCTTTACGCCATCAGGTATCGACGCGCACCCTGTCACAAATAGAACCATCACATACAATAACTTGCGCATAATAAAAACCAATTGTTCAACTTCCTGTCAGGCTATTCATTTTATGGTGAAATAATCGTGAATTAAGGGGATTAGTATGACTTTTCAACCCTGGCAATTCTAACCTTATAATCAGAATACCACTTTTCTTGACCAAGCTTTTGAGCAATTTGGTGTTTAGCATGAGTTTTCCATGCCTGAATAGACGCTAAGTCACTCCAATAAGAAACCGTTATTCCAACATGATCACGGGCAGACTCAAAACCAAGAAAACCGGTTTGTTGGCTGGCTAATTCAACCATTAACTCAGCCATTTCAGTGTAACCCTCTGTATCAAGGGTACGCAAAGATGTAAAAATCACTGCGTAATATGGGGGTTCAGGAGTCTGCGCAATCATTAACTAATAAGCCTACTCTTCAGGCATCACTAGCCATAAAATGACATACACTAACGCGCCGGCAAAAGCGGTAAAAATGGATAACAATACATACAATACTCGAGTCGGTGTAGCTGACCAGCCTAACCACTTAGCTAAACCTCCACAGACTCCGCCTAACATTCTATTTTTTGTACGTTTTAACTCAGCCAATTTGCAGCTCCTTTTATGGGTTGATTTTCAATAATTTTACAACATTCAAAGACATTTATTGATACATTGTAAAATGCAACAATACATTATCACAACATTGGGGGTTATTATGCAAAAGAAATTATTGGCCGAATTTATTGGCACTTTTTGGTTAGTACTAGGAGGTTGCGGTAGCGCAGTATTAGCGGCTGCTTTTCCAGAAGTGGGCATTGGCTTACTTGGAGTATCTCTAGCTTTTGGCTTAACAGTACTAACTATGGCCTACGCGATTGGCCACATTTCAGGTTGCCACTTAAATCCAGCTGTATCCATAGGGCTATGGCTTGGTGGACGCTTTGAAGCAAAAGAGCTTGCACCTTATATTATTGCTCAAGTCATTGGTGCAATTGCCGCTGGAGGGGTTTTATATCTTATAGCTTCGGGACAAGCTGGTTTCGATGTTTCAGCAGGTTTTGCCTCAAACGGCTATGGCGAGCATTCTCCAGGAGGCTACAGTCTAACCGCAGCTTTAATCATTGAAATCGTCATGACAGCGATGTTCTTAATCGTAATCTTAGGAGCTACGGATAAACGAGCACCAGCTGGCTTTGCACCAATCGCAATTGGCTTATGCTTAACCTTAATCCATTTGATCAGTATCCCAGTAACAAATACATCAGTAAACCCTGCTCGTAGCACAGGTGTTGCATTATTTGTTGGTGATTGGGCGATAAGCCAACTATGGTTGTTTTGGTTAGCGCCGATAGTCGGAGCAGCCTTAGGAGCAACTATCTACAAAATTATGGGTAAAGAATAATCCTAGATAAAACAAACAATTCTTAGGTGGTCAGTCCAATGGCATGTATAATGCGCTCTGAAAATGAGCAAATGGTCATTGGGCTGTGCCCCATTCTATTGTATCTATTGATATGTCGTGCGTGTATATCTGTTTGGCCGATTGCTTACTCGCCACTAATGGCACTATTTAAGGTAAACAATTTATGTCACATCAAGATATGCCGTCGTCAAATTTTGACGACTTAGGGCTTTCTGCACCCGTATTAAAAGCAGTTAAAGATATCGGCTACGAACAGCCCTCACCTATCCAGCTCGCAAGCATTCCTGTGCTAATGACAGGTCGAGACATTATTGGGCAAGCTCAAACAGGCACCGGTAAAACGGCCGCATTTGCCTTACCACTCTTATCCAAGCTAGATGCTAACAAGAAACATACTCAGGCGTTGGTGTTAGCCCCTACACGCGAGTTAGCCATTCAGGTTGCCGAAGCCTGTCAAAGCTATGCAAAACATATGAACGGCTTTAATGTGTTACCAATCTATGGCGGCCAAAGTTATGACACTCAATTACGCCAATTAAAACGTGGCGCTCAAGTTGTGGTCGGAACACCTGGCCGTGTTATGGATCATATTCGCCGTAAAACCTTAAAACTGGATCAACTCGAAACTTTAGTTCTTGACGAAGCCGACGAAATGTTGCGTATGGGCTTTATTGATGATGTAGAGTGGGTACTTGAGCACACTCCTCAAGATCGCCAGATAGCCCTATTCTCAGCCACTATGCCAAAAGAAATCAAAAAAGTGGCACAAAAACATCTTAGCGATCCAGAGCATATTAAAATTGAAGCTAAAACAGCAACTGCTAAGACTATTCAGCAGCGCTACTGGCAAGTAAGCGGCTTGCACAAGCTTGACGCGCTTACTCGTATTTTAGAAAGCGAAACTTTCGATGGCATGATCATTTTCGTTCGCACCAAAATGGCTACTGTAGAGTTAGCTGACAAGCTCAATGCTCGTGGCTTCAATGCAGATGCATTAAATGGTGATATCGAACAAAAAACTCGTGAGCGCATTGTTGAAAAGCTGAAAAAAGGTAAAACCGACATTCTTATAGCAACCGATGTGGCTGCGCGCGGTTTGGACGTTGACCGAATCAGCCATGTTGTCAACTATGACATTCCTTACGATACTGAATCTTATATTCACCGCATCGGACGTACCGGCCGTGCAGGTCGTGAAGGCCATGCAATATTGTTTGTAGCTCACCGCGAACGACGTATGCTACAAGCAATTGAGCGCGCAACAAAACAACCTATCGAACGCATGGACTTGCCGACAGTAGCTTATATCAATGAGCAACGCATCAACCGCTTCAAACAACGGATTAATGACACAATAGCAGCTCAAGATATTGATTTTTATAGTGAATTAATTGATGGCTTCCAGCAACAACATGAGCATGACTTACATTTGGTAGCAGCCGCTTTAGCGAAAATGGCAGTTGGCGATAGCGATTTACTGTTGAAAGAAAATGCCAAAACTCACAAAACTAAAGAGTGGGATGAAGCTAAAGGGGACAGAAAAAAACGCGACAGACAGGAAAAAATATTTTCTGCTCAAGCGATGCCGCTTAAAGCTCACCCAGATATCGAGATGGAACGTTATCGTTTGGAAGCGGGTCGAAAACACAACCTTAAGGTCGCAAATATTGTCGGTGCGATTGCCAATGAAGCCGATATTTCGAGCGATTATATTGGGCAAATTGAGCTTTATGATGAGTTTTCAACCGTAGATTTGCCAGCTGGTATGCCACCAGAAATATTGAACATGCTGAAAAATGTTCGTGTTGCTGGGCGCGCTATGGACTTGGCCGTCATCGGAAATATGGACGGAGAAGCACATTCTTCATCCAGCAAAAAACCAAAAGCGCATAAAAAGAAAGTAAAAAAGAAACCAAAACCTAATAAAAGTAATGATTAATTAGCTTATTCTTTTTAAGCAAAAGAAAAAGTTTGACAATTTGAAAGCTAACGTTTTACTATCGTGAGTATGAACCGAGCAGTACGAAACTATTATTTTTACTTTTTTACTCCATTATTGGGAGGGTTTTCGTACGCTTAGTAAAAAGTAAACGCGATTAATAAACCTCCCTACTGGGAGGTTTTTTTTTGCCCTTATTATTGATCAGGATAAGTATACAAATGCAGCAACTACAAGAGTTAAGACAAAAGATTGGCGAACTAGATAGCGAATTATTAGCCATATTTGCCAAGCGGCGGCAACTCAGTCAGCAAGTGGCTGAAAATAAATATGCCCATAATAGAAATATTAGAGATCACGAACAAGAAAAACGTTTGTTGGAAGTTTTAACTCAGCAAGGTCTCAAGATTGGTATCCCTGAAAACACCACGCTCAGTCTGTTTCATAACATCATTGAAGATTCGGTTCGTAGTCAGTATGACTACTTCCTCAAACAAGCCAACAGATATCGAAAGAGTATTGATATTGCCTTACTAGGTGAGGCACATTCTTATAGTCATATGGCGGCGCAAAATCACTTTACTAATACAGTGCAAAGCCTTAACACAACCTTTTGTTCCAGTTTTATGGATGTTTTCAAACAAGTAGCTGATGGTCATGTTGAGCTAGGTTTAGTCCCAATAGAAAACACCACGTCAGGCAATATTATTGAAGTCTTTGATTTACTTATAGAACATGATCTAAAGATCGTTGGCGAAGAAAAACTAAAAGTTAAACACTGCCTTATAGGTACTCACAACGCAACACTTGAAAGCATAAAAGATGTTTACTCACACCCGCAGGCGATAGCTCAGTGTAAAAATTTCTTTAGCAGGAACCCTAAAATAAATAGTCATTATCGCAACAGCACCAGTTCAGCGCTATCAATGGTGAAGGAGTATCAGAACCCAAGTATTGCAGCCATTGCTAGCGAAATGGCTGCGCAGAAATCGGGACTCAAGATTATTGATTATGGCATAAATAACTATCAAGAAAATTACACTCGTTTTTTGCTCATTAGTAGAACTGATATCCAAGTTCCTAAAACCGTACCAGCTAAAACTAGCATTTTACTGCACACTCACCAAGAAACAGGGAGCTTACTGGAGTGTCTGCATGTATTGAAGCAGCATAAGGTCAACATGAGCAAACTCGAATCTCGCCCAATTCCGACAAAGCCTTGGCAAGAAATGTTCTACATCGATTTTGACGGAAATATATCGCACGCGAATATTCAAAAAGTGCTTGAGAAATTAGCAGCTGTAACCACTCATTTGCAAGTTTTAGGTTGCTATCCAAAGCATGATGTTATTGCTACCCACCTTAATAGCGACAGCATAAATTACAAATTATAAGATAAACACAATGAATAATTCACATACAAAAACACGACTTGATTCTTTGACGAGTACTGGTTTAGAAAACACCAATATTGAACGTCTAGACTTACTCATTGAACCTGCAAAAATTAAAGCCGAGATACCTGCAACTCATAGCGCAACTCAAACAGTTATTAGCAGCAGAGCTATAATACAGAATATTCTAACGGGCAAAGATAACCGACTATTGATAATCTGTGGCCCCTGCTCTATTCATGACTCTGAATCTGCTAAAGAATACGCAAGAAAACTAAAAAAACTTCATGATATACATTCCGATAAGTTGTTTATTGTGATGCGAGTTTATTTTGAAAAGCCTAGAACTCATATTGGTTGGAAAGGACTAATAAACGATCCTCATATAGATGGCACAAATGACATTAATACCGGTTTACGAACAGCTCGAAGTTTACTTGCCTGGATAAACAATATTGGTTTACCTTGCGCAAGCGAAACATTAGATCCTATTACACCACAGTATATCGGTGATCTAATTAGCTGGGCAGCAATTGGCGCGCGTACCACAGAATCCCAAACACACCGCGAAATGGTATCAGGCTTATCTATGCCTGTTGGTTTTAAGAATGGAACAGATGGTGGTTTAGATGTTGCGATTAATGCCATGATATCAGCCCAATCACCACACAGTTTTATCGGCATTGATAATAATGGCAAAACCGCTTTGCTTCGTACTAAAGGTAATCCTTATTCGCATATAATATTACGGGGCGGAGAGAAACCGAACTATGACTCTCAATCCGTTTTTGATTGTATTGAACAATTAAAGCGTAAAAAATTAACCAATAATATTATTGTAGATTGTAGCCATGGCAACTCTAACAAAGACTACACAAGACAGCCTTTAGTCTTTAAGGATCTAGTACAACAAAGAGTAGCAGGAAACTCAAATATTATTGGCCTAATGCTAGAGAGCCATTTAATTGAAGGAAGTCAATCAATGAGTGAGCCATTAATCTATGGAAAGTCTATAACAGATGCTTGCATAAATTGGCAAACTACTGAAGAATTACTGCATTATTGCGACCAATGGCTCAAATAGCCGCTCTGTAAATGAATCACCTTCAATCTGTATGCTGTAAAATCAATGACTTAGAAATTAACGAGGCCACTTCAAGCGTATCACGAAGTGGTCAGCCAATTGCTTTGCCTTTACTTTCCTTCAAACTATTATTGGTCTTATGCAAAAATGCACCCGCAATTGTTAGTAATCAACAGCTGATACAACAAGTTTGGGAAAATAAAGTTGTTAGCGATGACACAATTCAACAAAGAGTAAAACTACTTCGCCAAGCATTGGGTGATGATCCTAAGTCACCTACTTATATTGCAACTATCCGTGGTCAAGGCTATCGCTTGATTCATACGGTTGAAGATATAAGCATAGAAAATCAAAAAAAGCATAAACAAAAATTACTAATTAAAATTACTGCATATACTCTAAGCGTTATAGCTTTGATCTTTATTTCAATTAACTTTAATAGCTCTAGTAGCACATTAGAACAGTCTTCTAATCCACAAGCAGAAGAAACAGTCACTAACTTCGATAAAGATAAACATTCAACCATTGAAGCTGCACGCAATTATTATTTTAATGGTAAAGATTATCTCAATCGTCGTACCGAAACTTCTAATAGAGCTGCTTTAATGCAGTTTGAAAAAGCAATTGAACTTGATCCAGGCTATGCTTTAGCTTATACCGGAGTTGCTCATATATCAGCTGAGCGATATAAACACTTCGAAAAAAAGTCTGAATTATTAAATACCGCAGAACAAGCAGCATTAAAAGCAATAAGCTTGAGGCCTGATATTTATGAAACACACCATGCATTAGCAATTTCTTATCATACGGCTCAGAAAATCCCTGAAGCAAAAGAAGCATACCGAAAAGTTTTATCAATTCATTCAAATCATTCCCAGTCATTAAACAACCTTTCATACCTAGAAAGGTTAGATGGGAACTATCATGAATCCTTAATGTTGGCTTTTAAACAAGTTAAAGCAGCTCCTCGCAAACCTCTATCCTATGTGCAAGTGGCTGAAAACTATATAAACCTTGGCCATCATAACTTAGCAGTTTTATGGCATCAAAAAGCTTTAAGTTTAGCTCCTCAAAACCGGTATATACAATTCAGTATATGTAGATTGCACATTAAGCTTAAAAACTTAGATGCAGCTGAAAAATCCTGTAACTTCATGGTCGATTGGGCTCCAGATGACGCTTGGGGCTATGAGTGGGTTGGCCACTTAGCTCTGTTGAAGGGTGAACGTAAAAAAGCTATCGAGAATTATCGCTCAGCCATGGAGCTTGATAGTAACTATTCAAAATTTAGATACCCCAGTTTAGTTATAAGTATGCCAGGACAAGATCCTGTAATGCTAAAAGCATCTATGGAAGAATCTCATAAAAAAATGCTTTCCTTTATAGAAGAGTCACCCGATTCGATTGGTGACATACTTAATATCTGTGATTTCTATGCTGTCACAGAGAACAAAAAGCAACTTCTATTTTGGATGAGAAAGCTATTAGAGAATGGATTCACAGACTACCGTTCTTTTTTATATACTGATATTTATGGCAAATATCATGATGAACCAGACTTTGTAGAGCTCCTTAATCAATTTAAAACGAATCAATTAAAATTACAAAATAGCATTGAGAAACACCTAATTATATCTCCACAACAATTTAATGAGTTAGATTTCACGCTCATTGAATAACTCTATATCAAGTTGTTTTTAAAAGGATTTTTTATTCTTCAGGAAATCTTCAGGTTGATTATCTAGCAATCTCATCACATTTGTTCATACTCAAGCCAGCCTAATTATCGGGCGAATAATTATTTATAAAAAATAGACTTGGGGTAGTAAATGAAATTCTTGAAGAATCATTCAATCAAGATAGCGAGCTCTCTTATATTAGCTGCCGGGTTAAGCGTATACTCAACTAACGCTCACTCAGCATCTAAACCTGAATTTGCACGCTATATCATCAAATATAAGACTGGAGTAAATTCCAAAGCTGTTGCCGCGATTAAAGCTCAGGGTGGCGAAATCAAACTAGAATTGAATAAACACGATGCGATTGCAGCAATATTGCCAGGTAACGCTGTACAAAATCTGCAAAATAATCCAAATATCGAATATATTGAAATTGATGCAGAAAAGGAATTATTGCTACAAAACATTCCTTATGCCATTCCAATGCTACAAGCCGATCTCGTAAGTGACTCTTTGACCTCCAACCAAAGAGTTTGTGTTATTGATACTGGCTTAGATGCCTCCCACGAAGATATGGCCGGCAATAATATGAACGGCCAAGGCGACTGGAATATCGACCCCAATGGTCACGGAACTTTAATGACCAGCGCAATTGCTTCAGTGAATAACAATGTTGGCGTTGTTGGCGTGGCGCCAAACAACCATATTAATATCCATATGTTAAGTATTTGGGAGCGCTACGCTTCAAACTACATCAAGGCATTGGATAACTGCCAAGCAGCAGGAGCAAATATTGTAACTATTAGTGCTGGTAACGCTCTAGAGAGCCGCACGGAAGAGCGCGCCTTTCAGCAAGCGTATGACAATGGCGTACTCATTTTCGCGGCTATCGGTAACAACGGTGACAACACTATCAATTACCCATCGGCTTATTCTAGTGTTATAGGTGTAGGCTCTATCAATAAAGATAAAGAGCACTCCTTCTTTTCAGTATTTAACGAACATGTAGAGTTAGTAGCACCCGGTTGGTATACCTTGGGTGCATACTCGACTCAAACCGCTAATATCACAATGCAGGCAGATGTGTTGGTTAACGGTTTTGAATTAGAGCCTACAGCCACACGTAAATCTTTACCAGGCGAAGTCACAGCAATCGTGGTTGATTGTGGCGATGGCCTTTCGTTATGCCCTGCCGCTCAAGGCAATATCTGCTTAATAACAGGAACTCAAAGTCGTAATGTTACCACTGAAGTACAAAATTGTGAGCAGTCAGGTGGCCTTGCAGCATTAGTCCATGGTGATCAATTTGTTATTGGATACTCAGATGGCGAAGTTGACGAAGGGCAAACAAGCATTCCAAGCTTGAACTTACGTGATGATGATGCCGCCTACCTAAGAACTACCCTCGGCACAACTATCACTGTAAAAACTTGGGATAGTGATTATCAAGAAGTTTATGGCACTTCGATGTCCACTCCTTATGCAGCAGCATCAGCAGCGTTAGTCTGGAGTTATCACCCTCAATGTACTAACCAACAAATTCGCGATGCTGTGAATATGACCGCTGAAGATTTAGGCGATTCAGGCCGTGATATCTACTATGGGTTCGGCATACCACAAATTCTTGCCGCAAAAACTTATCTTGACCAAAACGGCTGTGCTTCTGAGCCACCTGTTACCAGTATCGAACTGACTGTTGCCAAAAGAAAGCAAAAAGGTCAAACCGTTGCTACGTTAAATTGGAATGGCCTTACATCAAACAGCGTTAATATTTATCGCGACAGTGGCCTGTTAATCAGTACAGATAATGATGGCGAATACAGTGACCCAGTATCCTCTGGAACCTATAGTTATCAAGTATGTGAATCAGATAATTCTGAATGTTCAGAAATAGTTTCAATAACCATATAAATTAAGGGGCAATCTTTTATGAAAGTTAAGTCAATCTTAGTAAGCCTAGCACTTTTAAGCTCAATAAGCGCAGACGCCAATATTCTTCCAGAATGGCATGGCTTCTGGCAGGGACAATGTTTATACGATGATCCGAATGGCACGCCAACAGAAACCATTCCTTTCACCCTAGATATACAACCAGTCTCAGCAACAGAGGTCACTTGGAATATGCACTATTATCGCATATCGGGTGATATCGTTAAAAATTACACACTTCGTGTAGTTGATGAAGCTAGTGGCCATTATGAAATAGATGAGCACAACGGCATCATTATTGACGAATATTTACGCCAGAACCAACTTATGAGTAACTTTGAAGTAAACAAAAGAAATATTATTACCGCATCTAAATTAGATGGAAATCAATTAACTTATACAGCTTACTCTTTCGGAACAGCTCCAGAAAGACGCTTTCGTAAAGAAGGTGTAACTGTATTTAGCGAACCAGCTCTTGAAGCTTGCAGTCTTACTCGATAAAGATTATAAAGTAAGCGTTGATTACTAGTTAGGTGTCATACACTAGGGGTAGTGTCTAGTAATCAACTTTACGGCGCATGGTCTTTTTCTGACCATGCGCCTTTTTATTGTCGAGTCTTTTTCTTTTTGACGATATGGTTGGCTTTGTCGGCTTGCGCTTTTTACTAACTTGCCCTGCCCTAACAATCACCGCTTTTAAGCGCTTTAGAGCATCATCTTTATTACGCTCTTGAGTTCGAAAAGACTGTGCTTTAATCACAATCACGCCTTCCGCACTAATTCTTGAGTCATTAAGCTCTAACAAACGTTGCTTATAAAAATCAGGCAATGATGAATGCTTAAGATCAAACCGTAAATGAATCGCACTAGCGACTTTATTAACGTTTTGACCACCCGCGCCTTGCGCACGGATAGCCGTTAACTCAATTTCATGGTCAGAAATTTGTACGTTGCGCGAAATAATTAATGGCATAGTACAAATTCCCTATGCTCATTGAGCAGTATTTTTTTCGCGCTGTTGTTCACGAAATGCCTTTTTCTGCTCACGACGCTTACTGATAGCTTCAACCACTTCCGTGCCAATATGTTCTTCGCCACGTGACTTTGCCAACTGCACTTGGCGCTCACGCTCTGCATAACGCTGACGCTGTTCAGGTGTTTGTTTATCGTAACAGTGATGGCAGCTAACGCCTTTTTCGTACTTTTCGTGTAGCTTATCTTGCTCGAGGATTGGCATACGACAAGCATGACATTGATCGTATTGGCCTTTTTGCAAGTCATGGTCAACCGCAACACGATTATCAAATACAAAACACTCGCCTTCCCACAAGGTTTCTTCCTGAGGAACTTCTTCTAAATACTTTAGAATACCGCCTTCAAGATGATAAACCTCTTCAAAGCCTTGCTCTTTTAGGTAAGCTGTTGATTTTTCACAACGAATTCCGCCAGTACAGAACATGGCAACTTTTTTGTGCTTTTCAGGATTTAGATTATCTTTAACATAATCAGGAAACTCACGGAAGGTTTCAGTGTTTGGATTTAATGCGCCTTTGAATGTACCAATTTCCACTTCATAATCGTTTCTAGTATCAACTAAGATCACATCAGGATCAGAAATCAGCGCATTCCAATCTTTTGGTTTTACGTATGTCCCTACCACTTTCTTAGGATCAATTCCTTCAACACCCATAGTCACAATTTCTTTTTTCAGCTTTACTTTGCTGCGATAGAATGGCATTGATTGATCGTAAGATTCTTTATAATCCAAATCTGCAAGACGTACATCTGATTTCAGCCAAGCCAATAAAGTATCGATCCCTTGACGCGAACCCGCGACGGTCCCATTGATGCCCTCTTCGGCTAATAACAAAGTACCGCGTACATTATTTGCAAGCATAACGTCTAGCAACGGTTGACGTTTGTCTTGATAATCATTTAGGGTTACGAACTTGTATAAGGCACAGACAACAACTTGTTCTGTTGCATTATTTAAAGAGACAGCCTGAGTAGCTGCTTGATTTGCAGTTGATTGTTTCATTTTTTCACCTCTCGCTTGCTGGAACGTAAAACCAGTGCAAAATTCGGACGTGATTGTAACGACTTTTAAGCTATTTGTGTAGCCTAAACAGGCTACTTTTTATTCAATTCTGAGAATTAAGCCTTAAACCATAGCTTGTGACCATGTTCTTTTATCCAGCGTTCGGCATCTTCATAGCCAGGGCAATGAGCCTCGACCATATTCCAAAAGTCTTTAGAATGATTCATATGCCGTAAATGACATAATTCATGAATGATCAAGTAATCAGTTACAAATAATGGCGCTAACAGTATTAACTGGTTTAACTGAATGACTCCATCAACCGTACAATGTCCCCATTTAGTTTTTGTCTTTCGGAAAATAACTTTAGATAGCTTATGTTCAACAGCAAGTTCATACGACAAGGACTCAACCTTTGCAGGCAGAAGTAACTTGGCCTGCTCTAACAACCATTGATCAAAAACTTTTAATACATTTTTAGCTTCAGCTTTTCGACAGCTAATAACAAGTTCATCAGCAGATAAAAGAACAGTATTTTTACCAGCAATGACACGCACCACTTTTTCAGCTCCTAAAAAGGTGATCAACTGTCCATCTTTAAGCTGATATATCTGCCGTTCTTTGATCGCTTGCTCTTTGAGTTGCTTAGCAATCCACTGCCTTTTTTGTTGGACAAAATCATCAATCCAATATTGGGGAGTTCTTTTTGGTGCCCTAACTTCTACCAAACCATCTTTGATCATGATAGCAACGGTTTTACGTCGAGAGCGGATAATTTGATAATCAATATCCAAACAAGAGTTGGTCATAGGACAAGTTAATGATGAGTTTTAGAGGCCGCTATTTCATTAATGACTAGTTTACCAGATGCGAGTAGTTTTTTTTGCGCTTTGGTTAATTTTTTAACTTTTAGCTCTGCTTTTAATGCTGCTGACTTATCATCAAACTCCGTATGGTAGATCATTGTAAGGGGTTGTCGGCCACGTAAATATTTGGCGCATTTAGGACCATTAGAATTGTGTTCCTCAAAACGTCGCTCCAAATCTAAAGTTATTCCTGTATAAAGCGTGTCGTCAGCACATCGCAAAATGTAGAGGTGCCATTGTTGATGGTTACTCATAACACCAATCTCCCTTTACAATTGCAAACTTAACGATATAAACGACCGGCACGAATTAGTCGAGGCTTAAAATAAGGATTATCCATTGATGCGACGCTAACTTTTTTACCGCTAGAAGGCGCGTGAATAAACATCTTATCACCAATATAGATTCCAACGTGCGAGGGTTTGCTGTTGATGCGATAAAATAATAAATCACCTGGTTGTAACTCTTCAATGTCAATAGGTTTAGAGGCATCTAATTGCGCGAATGAAGAGCGCGGAATCTTATCGCCCGCGTTAATATGCGTGAAAAAAACTAAACCGCTACAATCAAAACCTTGCTCAGGGGTGCTGCCTCCATAACGATATGGAGTTCCAATTAAGCTATGAGCCAACTGCACAATGAACTGACCTTTATCACTATACTCCAACGAGCTGTATTGCGGTAAATCACGACTCTCTGGATGAGTTCTATTGGGAGCGCTAGTACAAGCAACGACGATTAGAACTGTTGCTAAAAGGCTCAATGTAAATAATAGATTCCGTTTCATATGCTGAGATTAGCATGAGAAAACTGAATTTACACTAAACCAGCACACAAATTTACACTTTATAGTGATTCTATAAGTTTAAGATAACCCTTTGATTTCTTTAACTAACACTTTATTTAGGCTTAACAACTAAAAGCTCAAAGTTAACGCTGGTTCTTGTAGCTCAGCAAACTGAACTCGCAAGTCAAGGATCTGTTGCTCCCAATAGTTCATGCTATTGAACCAAGGAAAGGCTTGTGGGAAGGCTGGATCTTGCCAACGTTGTGCAATCCAAGCTGAATGATGCAACATACGCAAAGTTCGTAAACATTCAACCAACCGTAACTCTCGGCTATTAAAATCACAAAACTCTTGATAGCCATCTATGATTTCAGATAACTGACTTAGTTGACTTGAACGATCGCCTGATAACAGCATCCATATATCCTGTACCGCTGGCGCCATACGCGAATCATCAAAATCGACAAAATGGGGGTTATCATCACGCCATAAAATATTGCCAGGATGACAGTCACCGTGAGTGCGTATCGTCTCAACCGCTCCGTAATCATTCCAGATACTATAAATTTGACCTAAAACATCTTCTGCCAAAGTTTGATAGGCTGTTTTTAGTTCCATTGGCACAGCATGTTCAATGATATAATCAACACTGTCACGACCAAAACCATCAACATCCAAGGTTGGCCGGCATTGATAAGATTTTGCTTTACCTATAGCATGAATACGTCCTAAAAAACGTCCCATAGTAAATAGGTTGTCGAGATTATCTAGCTCTGGAGCATAACCACCACGGCGCTTAAAAAAGGCAATGTCGAATCCTTGGTAATGAAATAAACTCTGTCCGTCGATTTTAATAGGTGCAACCACTGGTAGCTCATGCTCAACAAGTTCATCACAAAATTGATGCTCTTCAAGGATTTGTATAGTTGACCATCGGTTAGGGCGATAAAACTTGGCAATTATAGGTTCTTTATCTTCAATACCAATTTGATAAACACGGTTCTCATAACTGTTGAGCGTTAGCATTCGACCATCACTAACATAGCCAAAACTCTCAACCGCATCTAATACAAAATCTGGAGTCAGCTTTTCAAAAGGATGCTGTTGAGATGCGTGTGCTTGTTCAAGATCAAATGATTGCGACATAGTTAATTCTTATTAAAAAAAGCCCCTAGAGTATAACAGCTAAGGGCTTTAGGAAGTATGCTTTTAGTGCTATTAGGGATTTAACCCAACTCGTCATCAGCTACATAGTAACGCGGATCTTCAACTGCATTCTGCTCGACTAAATCACCCGCTTTTTTCATCAATGCTTTACATTCTGGACTTAAATGCAGTAAATGTAACTTTTTGCCAGCTTTTTGGTAACGCTCGGCTAAAGCATCAATCACCTCGATACCAGAGTGATCCCACACCCGTGAGTCGGCAAAATCAATATAAACTTCATCAAGATCATCACGAGCAGAGAACTTTTCAGCAAAGTGGGTAGTCGAGCCAAAAAATAACGGTCCGCTCACGGTATAAAACGCCATACCGTCTTTTTCGCTTCGGCGAACTCGTACCCTTTTCGCGCTCTCCCAAGCAAAAACCAGCGCCGACAAAATCACACCCACAAATACCGCAATGGCCAAGTCTGTTAATACAGTAACAATAGAAACGGTCACTAATACAAAAGCATCAGTGCGCGGAATCTTGCGCATGATACGAAAACTTGACCATTCAAATGTACCAATAACCACAATAAACATCACACCAACTAACGCAGCTAAGGGAATTTTCTCAATAAGTGACGAAGCAAATAAAATAAAGGCAAGCAATGCCAACGCCGCTGTAATACCTGAAAGACGCCCTCGCCCACCAGAATTGACGTTGATCATACTTTGACCAATCATGGCGCAACCGCCCATACCACCAAAAAAACCAGTGGTTGTATTGGCTAGACCTTGTGCAAAACATTCTTTATTGCCACGGCCACGAGTTTCTGTGATTTCATCGATCAAGCGTAATGTTAACAAAGACTCAATCAGACCAATAGCCGCTAAAATCAAAGAGTAAGGTAAAATAATCCATAAGGTTTCCCAAGTAAAAGGCACTCTTGGGATATGAAATTGTGGAAAGCCGCCTCCAATCGATGCGACATCACCAACCACTTTAGTGGGTAAATCAAGCCCGATAACTAAGACCGAAACAATAATAATTGCCGCTAATGATGAAGGAACCGCTTTGGTTAACTTTGGCAAGAAATGGATGATTAGCATCGTTAAGAATACTAACCCTAACATCATGTACAAAGATTGCCCTTGCATCCAGCCCACATCGATCACGCTACCCTGCAAAGAGGTGCCTGCGAGCCACCCTTCTGTATTGGCATCACCAAACTGGCTTAATTGAGCTAGGAAAATCACAATGGCTAAACCATTAACAAAGCCAAGCATGACAGGATGCGGCACCATTCGGATAAACTTACCTAACCCTAACCAGCCCGCCAACATCTGAATAATCCCCATCAATACCACTGTGGCAAAGAGGTATTCAACGCCGTGATCGGCAACCAAGGCCACCATCACTACAGCCAAAGCGCCTGTAGCTCCTGAAATCATACCTGGACGACCGCCAAAGACAGAAGTAATCAAACCAACCATAAAGGCGGCATATAAACCAACTAAAGGCTCAACACCAGCTACAAATGCAAAGGCAACAGCTTCAGGCACAAGTGCTAAAGCTACAGTTAGACCGGATAAAATATCGTCTTTTAGGCTTGCTGATTTCTTGGTGATAAGCTCAATCATGAAATTCTCGCGATAGTGGAATATGTGACGATGCTCTAAGCTATCGCCTTAAAGGGCGCGAATTCTACAGAAGTCGCACCACGAACTCAAATGCGCAAGAATATATAGCCTCGTCAGTCAACATATTAGCTTGTTTTCTAACGGGTTAATAAACCTTCTTTTAATTCTTTTTTTCTTGTGTCATCGAGGCGGTTAACACCTTTTTCATGGCTTCGCTAGCAGGCATATCTAACTCTTTACACTTATCCTTTGGCATAAAAATGGTTAATCCACCAATTTGATAACTCAGCGGGACATACACAGCCACCAAACCTTGTCTATCACCAATAGCCTCATCGTTACTGGTAATAAATCCAATCACTTCAACTCCAGGCTGCAACTCCAATAAAACGGCTTGCTTGAGGTCTTTCTCACCAGAGGGCGACAAAAACTTTACCATATCATTAAAAGCATTATAAATTGCACCAACTAAAGGAATTCGCTCCATCAAGCGATTGAGAGCATTGACAATAACCTGTCCAAGATAAGCCTTGATCAATAAACCAAGAGCAAAAATCAACACAATCCCAACCAGCAAGCCCAAGCCAGGCCAATAACTCTGCTCGGATATCACCAACAGAATAACTTGCTTCAAATAAGTTTCTAACGTGCTGACAAGCCAAATAATAAAGGCAATGGTCAAAACTACAGGCAAAATCGCAAATAAGCCCTGAATAAAAATTTTACTGATCGATTTCATAGATATAAACTAGGTATAGTTATAAAGCACTTCAAATATGTCCTACACGATAGCAAAAGTTTGCCAAAAGCTCACTTTTTTATAAGAGCTAATCTTTATAAGAGTTATGTATCCTATTGTACGCGAGTGACTGTTGGTGATAATGATCCTCTTGCTGTAAAAAAACCTCTATCGCCTCTCGAAAAGCAGCATGTTCTATAAAATGGCAAGAAAAGGTTGAAACAGGAATAAAACCCCGTGCTAACTTGTGTTGCCCTTGAGCTCCTGGTTCAAAAACTTCAAGTCCATGCTTAATGGCATAATCAATACCTTGATAATAACAAGTTTCAAAGTGTAAGCAGGAGCTTTTCTCTAACGCCCCCCAATAGCGTCCATACAGGACTTTATCAGAGCGCATAAAAAAAGCGCCCGCTTTAGGGTTTCCTTGTTGATATGCAAAAAGTAAAAGTACCTGTTCTGGCATTAAACTAGCTACTTGCTTGAAAAATTCTTCTTTCAACTGCGCCCAATTGCCTTTTTTATCAAAAGTATCTTGATACATTCGATAGAATAGCTGCCAATCACTGTTTGTTGCTTGAACTCCCGTTAACCACTTAAAGATCCAACCCTGTTCCTTTACTTTACGCCGTTCTTGGCGAATATTCTTACGCTTCTTTGGCTTCAACTGAGTCAAAAAATCATCAAAGGTTCGGTAATTCTGATTATGCCAATGAAATTGTAAATCATAGCGCTTGAGTATATTTTTATGCTCAAAGAGTGATAACTGACCAGGCTTCACGAAATTGATATGCCAAGAACTAAAATTATGTTGATGACAAAGAACAAAAATCGCCTCTCGTATCTTAGCCGCTTGTTGCTGGGTAAGTCCTTTAGATAGCAATCTTGCTCCTGAAATTGGTGTTAAAGGGATCGCCGTAAGTAACTTTGGATAGTACGCTATTTCATGTCTTTGATAAGCATCGGCCCAAGACCAATCAAACACAAACTCACCATAAGAGTGATTTTTGATATAGCTAGGCATGACAGCTATCAATTCATCTTCACACCAAAAAGCTAAATGAAAAGGTTGCCAGCCCGTCTCAGCACTTATGGACTGAGATTGTTCCAAAGCTAGTAAAAAGCGGTAGTCGCTAAACGGATTATCAGAATCGGATGACAGATGAAGAGCATTCCACTGCTCTTGTTCAATATTCTGTATGCTGGTAACGGGCTTGAGAGTCAGCTGTTTTTCAGTTGAGTCCAATAAACAACAATCCTTTGTTTTCCGATAAAGCTTGTTTAATAATGTTTGCTAAATCTTGATAGGATGTGGAAGAGTTTCCTGCAACGTCATCTTGCATAGCCTCTAATTCTTTTGGCGAAAGATAAATATAGTTATATACACATATCCCAAATTGACTATCCACCAAACAGCTCTTTTTGGGGTGTCGCTGATTTTCTGAAGCCAATTCTTTGAAAATACCTTCTCGGCCGGCAAAATCGCTAAAGTCATTTGGCCAGATAGACTGCTCGCTAGCAGGAATTAGGCCAACTTTTGAGTATGATTGCTCATAATCAAAAAGATAATCCACAACAATCCATTGATATTCAATCCATTGTTCATCAACGGTATCAAATTGCAAACCTTGCTCAATAACCTTTTTCCCTGTAGTCAAAATCTGGGTTAAATCAGCATCAAACTCAAATTCTTCTACATCACGTTGATATAATTTTTTAAGATGGTTGTTAAAGGATGCAGGGGCTGTATAGCCGCCATAAATAAACTGCTCAACGACCGTAGGCTCTACAAAGTGAGGGTGCCAACTGAAGCGATCATCGCTAGCACTTGCAGGTTGGAATAAGGAAAATACGCTTAATGTTATTAAAAAAAGATAACCGTAGACAGAGATAAGCAAGGAAAACAATGCTTTTCTCATAGGTGTCTTCATCAAAAGCGTAACTCTCATAAACACCTCGTCAAGAATTGATACGAAAAAACGGTATTAGGTCAAAAATACGCCAATTTGTCGAAAAGTGCAATTATGTGAATGGGTTGACAATTTAATGTTAGCTTTATGAAGTGAATAGTAAATGTTAATTTTACTAAGTTGCGACAATCAAGTGTTAAAGGATTTCATGTAATTAAGATAAGAAATTGAAATTACGAAAATCAGATGAGGGCCAGAATTGCCCTCTACCAAACGCCTGTTATAAAACAGCAATAATTAGAGTGGCGACCACTAAGAATGCGATTACTACTTCTAATGCACCTTCTAGTTGTTCGTTCATCTCTTTCTCCTTCAGCTTATGCAGGTTGTTGTTTACCGCAAGGAGAATTTTACGCTTATTTGATGACAGTTTTAAGTCAACTCACAGGATCATTTCTAAGGTCTATCATAAATAAAACTAATGAATTACCATTTTTGCGGAATGGGTTGCACTTTAGTTATATCGTAGCCTTCATCAGCAACAATTTGTAACAGTTTTTGATAATGCTGAGCAGATATTGTCGGTGTGCGAGCCATGATCCACACATAATCTCTTTCGCTACGCCCTATGATAGTTTGTTGGTAATCCGTTGAAAGATAGACAATGCGGTATTCCATTTCAATTGGCCAGATAAATTGCATTCCCCAAACTGCATTTGATGTTTTATCCCACACAAAGCCTTTTGGATTATAAATTTTTTCTTCACCGTCAAAGCTGTCTTGATTAAATCTAAAGGTGGTTAATATATTACCATCCTGATCAAGTTGATAAGTTTCCACAGCATTATGCGCGCCCTTTTCAATGAAGGTAGGAATGTTAGCTATCACATACCATTTGCCCATAAAGCGGCTAAGATCAACATTTTCAGCGGTACGAATTGGAGGATATGAAGAACATGCTGAAAGCATAAGACTACAAGCAATAATAGTGCAAAAAAACAGGCTTCCTTGCCTTGGGGTACTTATGAAAAGTCGTTTATAAAACATAACAAAACCGTTAGTGATTTCGTTAATAGTACCCCTTATGCTGTGAATAAGACGTCAAAGCAATTTGCAATCCAAACCACTTAGCTATGACTGTTTTAGAATACTTAATAAAGTTTGCGCATGCTCGGCCGCTTCATGCCCCAGATCGGTTAAATAACCCCCGTCGGGTAGGCTCAGAATACCTTTATCATACAAACGCTGAGCCGCGTTGATACAGCCATTTGCCGCATCCGAATGTACTTTAATACCTTGCTGTGTTGTTTCTAGATTAAACAACGACAATATTTTAATCTCTTCGAGTAACTCTTGACTGATCGGCATAATATTCTCCTTTTAACGTCTTTATAACTCAGATTTAAAGCTGACAAAAGAAAAAACCGCCATAGATTGCTCTATAACGGTTTTTTGACTGCTAAATCAAAATGCTATTAATCAATCAAACCACGACTTTTAAGCAAGTATTTTGGATCGGCCTCTTTACCACGGAACTGCTTGTACAACTCTAATGGATCATCGGTACCGCCCGTTGATAAAATAAACTCTACGAACTTGCCTGCAGTTTCTTTATCAAAAATACCATTTTCACGGAAGGCTTGGTAAGCATCTGCACCGAAAATATCTGACCAGATATAACTGTAGTAACCTGCTGAATAACCACCTGAGAAAATATGTGAGAAATAAGTCGTACGGTAACGAGGTGCAATTTCAGGAATTAAACCTAAATCACCAAGCACCTTCGATTCAAACTCGTCAGCATCAACCACTTCAGAACCATCTTGAGTGTGCCAAGCCAAATCTAACAAGGTTGCCGCCATATATTCAGTGGTTGCAAAACCTTGATTGTGTTGTGATGCTGCTTGGATTTTATCGACCATTTCTTGCGGAATCACTTCACCAGTTTTGTAATGCTTAGCAAATTGAGCTAAGACTTCGGGTTCAGTCATCCAGTTCTCATGTACTTGTGAAGGAAACTCAACAAAGTCACGCGGTACAGAAGTACCCGTCTGAGAAGGATAAACACCGTCTGAAAGCAAACCGTGAGCAGCATGACCAAACTCATGGAATAAAGTGCTAGCTTGATCAAACGTCAGCAATGTAGACTCATCACCTACAGGACGAGGATAATTCAATACATTTACGATAATAGGCTTAACAAACTCACCATCTTGAGTCACATACTGTTTACGGTATGAGTTCATCCAAGCGCCGCCACGCTTACCGTCACGCACATAATGATCGGTAATGTAAATGCCTATCAACTCACCCTCGTTATCGGTAATTTCAAAAGTTCGCACATCGTCATGATACTTTGGTAGATCGAAACGCTCTTTGAAATTCATACCGTATAAGCGGTTAGCCATATAGAAAACACCTTGCAAAGTTGCTTCTAAGGAGAAATATGGCTTAGTTGCTTCTTCATCTAAGTCATACTTTGCTTTACGGATTTTCTCTGCATAATGACGCCAGTCTGAGGCTTGGAATGTGAAGTCTCCACCCTCTTCTTCAATCATCTTCTGCATTTCAGCAACTTCATTTTTGGCTTGCTTTAATGCCGCAGGCCAAATTTGATTCAATAGCTTGTACACATTGTCAGCATTCTTTGCCACACGCTCTTCTAAAATAAAATCAGCATGTGTAGCATAGCCCAGTAACTGTGCTTTTTTAGCACGTAACTGCGCTATTTTCGCTGCAATCTCTTTATTATCATTGGCATTATCATTATCACCACGATGTGTGTAAGCGTAATAGACTTTTTCTTTTAATTCACGATTGGTAGAGTTAACCAAGAAAGGATCTTTACTTGAACGATGCGTGGTAATAACCCATTTTCCTTCATGGCCACGCTTTTTAGCAACATCAGCGGCGGCTTCAATGAAAGCGTCTGATAAACCAGCCAAATCTTCTTTTTTATCAATCACAAGTTCCCAATCATTGGTTTCTGCCAACACATTGTCGCCAAACTTGATCGATAACTCTGTTAACTGCTTATTATACTCTCGTAGCTGTTCTTTCTGCTCTTCATTCAACTTGGCGCCGCCACGAACAAATCCCTTGTAGCGGTCTTCGAGCAAACGCTCTTGATCAGGACGCAAATTAAGTGATTCTTTCTGATCATAAATTGCAGCTACTCGGCTGAATAAATCGGGGTTCAAATTAAAATCATCACCTAAAGCTGAAAGCATTGGGCCAACTTCTTTCGCAACAGCCTGCATATCAGGATTAGTATTTGCCCCTGTTAGATTAAAAAATACATTAGCAACTTTAGTCAGTAAGGCACCGCCATATTCCATATTTTCAATGGTATTTTCAAAAGTCGGGGCTTCGCTACTATTAGCCAGAGCATCCATTTCGCTACGTGCTTCTGCAATCGCTTTTTCAAAAGCAGGTTTGAAGTGTTCGGTTTTGATGCGATCAAATGGTGGCATACCATACGGTGTATCCCATTCTTCAAAAAAAGGATTGCCCTCAGAGTTTGCTGTTGCTTCTGAGCTTGATTCCAATTGAGCCTGCTCAGGCGCGGCCTGTTCTTGCTTTTCAACTTCAGAAACAGGCTTCTCAGAAGCCTTGTCATTGTTGCAAGCCGTTAAACTTAATGCTGATAATACGGCTAGCGTAATGGTTAATTTTTTCATAGTGATACCTTTGATAAATCTTCTACTAACAATCTAATCTTATAATAATCATAAAAGTCGTAAGAAATCGCATATTCGTCGAGCTTAATACTCGCTACTAATGCGTAAAACCACGAATAACTCACCGTTTATACGTGTTCTAAAACAATTTCGCAAGGTCATAGCCCATGCCAGAACAAGTTAAAATGTAACAATTTTCAAATGAAATGGAATTTGTCACTCACAGAAATGGCCATTACAGGCCTGTAATGCGGTAGGCACAACGTCTTGCGCCGTCTAAAATATACTCGACACGCTCAACCTGAGCAGATAATGACTTTCTAAATATCGTTAACTCTGAACGACAAAAACCTTGGCAAGTTTGAGCCGCCACACAAATAGGACAATGGTTTTCTATCAATAAATAGCTACCATCGCTTTGTTCTTGCACTTCTGCCATATAACCTTCTTCAGATCGAATATCGGCTAACTTTTGCAAACGATTTCCTAACCCTAGTTCTTTGTTAAGTTGTTTACTGTATGCCTCAAGAGTTTGCTGCTCTCGAGCCATAAGCAAACGCTCTAAATCTTGTTGGCCAAGAGTATTTCGAATGTTTGTGATCAATTGTAGCGTTAAATCTGCATGGCGATCAGGAAATTTGGTATGGCCTTTTTCTGATAAACTCCACATCAATTTTGGCCTGCCGCGACCGGCTTTTTGTTGGTAGCTATAAACCAGCTCTTTTTTTTGAAGCTCTAATAAAAGTTTTCGAGCCCCCATCATGGTCATTGACAATAAGCTACTTAACATAGTCGCGCTTTGATCTCCTCGACTTTTAAGCAAATAAAGTATTTTGTCGTACGAGTTACTTGCGTTAGTATTCTGCGTGCTCATATTCAAACTCGCACTTAAGATTGCTCAACAGGCGTCTGTTCCTGCTCCATTTGCAAAACAGTATCGATCATTTTCTGCTGTTGCTTTTTAGTCAACATCATCAGCAACCAAGATGCAGCAACGAGCAAAGCACCAATCAGTAGAACCAAGCGCGAACTTAGCACGCTTAAAGGCCCGCCAATGCTAGCGATAATCACATTGGTAATGCAAAAGGTTGTGGTTTGCAGCCCCATAACTTGCCCCTGCCCTAAATGACCGAAATAGCGAGCCAGATAAGTTGGGATCATGCCATTGGCAACCGCAATTGTTCCGCCTATAACCATAAAAATGATAAAAACATGCTGCTGCATAGCAAATGGCTGTAAAAACAGCATAATAGCTAACAAAGCTGAGCCGAATAACATCAAACGAATTTCACTAAAACGTGCATTTAATTTATCCACAAAAAAACTACTCACAACTATCATTGCCGCGGTTAACGCAACGGTTGCAACTGCAATTTGCTGGCTGTTATAGCTCAAAATATCCACAAACCATACGGGATAAAAATCATAGAAAGCATTGAGCCCCATAGAATATAAAAAATAAAACCAGAAGATCGGTAAAATACTTTTATGTTTGAGCAATGTCAGCGAATTGTTGTTACGAATAATTGACCAAAAATCATGCTTCTTTTGCAAAGATTGATTAGATTGCGAGCGAGCTTCTATGGTAAAAAACACCAATATAAAGGCCAATAAAATGCCTAATGCAGCGATAGCAAAGACATTCGCCACTCCGTAGATCATCAAAAACCCACCAAGCACAGGGCCTATCAACCAGCCTGCATAAGTTGCGGCATAGACCATGCTTATTGCTTTTGTACGCTCAATTTGTGGGTGTAGCTCTGCTGCGATGGCGCGGCCAATAGAAATGTTTCCTTCGCAAACACCTGTAACTAAGCGCGCTATAGTGAAACCGATGAAAGATTCATAAATCACCGCCAAAGCCGTTAATAAATAACCCACAATGCTGCCAAATAAGGTTATTAATAAAACTTTACGCCGCCCATAGAAATCAGAAAGAGCGCCGACAAAAATATTGCCAATCAACAAGCCAAGTGGATAAATGGCTAACGAAATGCCCAATAACACCTTTGGATGAAGCCCCATAAAGTGGGTCAGGTCATTGACTGGTCCATCGATAAAGTAAGGTGCGAGAACGGGGTAAGGTAACGCAATGCCTGCCGTTCCGAGCAGACAAAGCAGCATAACGCTTATTAAGACCAAAACCGCTTTTTGTTTTGTCACTTAGAGCATCGTGTGGTGTATTTAAGGTACCTGTATATTACGCCTCACTATTATACAAATCAAATGGTTTACATAATATCAGCTTGATAACCATAGACTATAAAGTTTGGAACAGACGCTTAAAGAATTGAGTAGTTAAATAACTGGTATGACGGCCTTCAATATTTAACATCACCACTATCCCTACTCCATGCTTTTTTGAATAAGCGATATCGGAGCGATAACCTGAGACCCAACCACCATGATAAATCAGTTCATTACCCATAAAACTATAGTTCCGCCAGCCTATCGCATAGTGTGCATCTGTTACATAATCTCGCCAATTTATGCGCTTTAGATCTTTTTTTGTCTCGACCCGTGGTTTACTAATAATATCTAAAGTTTGGCTATGCAACACATCAGGCATAGAACCTACATGGGCTTTCAAATATTGCGCCATATCACTGATACTAGCATTAATACCAGCCGCGGGCTTAATTCGGTAATAATGCGGTTTATTACGCACCTGATCGGGTTTTCCGTCTTTCCATTCATGGGGTTTAGCTCTGTTTGGATTAACCTTCAACTTTGCATAACTGGCAGATGCATCAAGCATATTGAGAGGATCAAAGATTTTTTCTTGTAATAGTTCCTCATAACTTTTACCTGAAATACTTTTTAATATGGGCTCAATAGCGCTGAAAACACTGTTTTGGTAGGCGTAGCACTTCCCAGGACGACAACGAAGTGGCAATCTACTGATATTACGCAAGATGGTTCTTAATGGTAAGCCATCTTCAACTTGCAAATCATAAGCATAAGGTTGAAAACCACTCGACTGCCCAAGCAAATGCTTAATTTTTATGTTACTTTTCTGCCCAGCTCGCCCCAAAACCCGAGAGTATTTGACCACAAAGTCATCCCAGCTCAATAAACCTTCTTGCACCATAATGCCGGTAAGTGTCGCAGCAAATGTTTTAGACAAAGATGCAATTCTAAAGATTGTATTTTCATCAATAGCCCTTTTCTTTGATAAGTCGGTATAACCAAAGGTACCAATACGGACAAAACCATCTTTCGAGACAATGGCAAACGCAGCGCCTGGAACATTTTCATATTCCAAGTATTGATGGAACTGCTGTTGAAATTGATCCGCAACTTTTTCTAGTTTCTGGTCTTGAATTGAGTTTGCAATTGCTGAAAAAGAAAAGGAAGTAAGAATAAATACCAAAAAACTTTTTATTTTTAATGTCATTGTAGGATTTTAAATCTATATTTTAATTAATATTATAACGTCTCAAAACTAGTCAACATTTGCTGACGCTGTTTCAAATCAGGTAGTACGCCTTTTGCTGCCTGCATATTATCATACATATGCTTAATTTTAGAGGTCGCGGGTATTGCACAAGTTACCGCAGGATGACTTATGACAAATTTCAGGAAAAACTGCGCCCATGAATAGCAATCAAACTCTTTAGCATAATCTGGCAATGGCTTGTCCTTTACTCGGCCAAACAAACCTGTAAAGGGGCGATTAACAATCACAGCTATCCCTAAATCCTGAGCCAAAGGCAACAACCGAGTCTCAACTTCACGATCATTGATATTGTAAGTCAGCTGAACAAAATCAGGCTTTTCTTTTTTCAATACCTGTATAAGCTGATCATGACGCAGCCCATGAGAAGTAGTTACTCCTATGTAGCGTACCCTCTCCAGCTCTTTCCATCGACGCAAAGTTTTAAGGTGTGTGTTCCAATCACGTAGATTATGAATCTGCATCAAATCAAACTGCTCAACACCCCACAACTTCTGGGATCTTTGCATTTGAGCGATCCCTTTATCTTCTCCTTCGGTCCATATTTTGGTAGCCGAAAATAAAGACTTGGATCCTTCTAAATTTTTAAGACATTGCCCAATAATCTTCTCTGAGCTGCCGTACATAGGTGAAGAATCAATAAACTGGCCACCTTGTTCAAAAAATAGACGCAAAATTTCTGTACGAATCTGTAGCTCTTGTTCAGTGCCTGAAACATCAAAAGTATGCCAAGAACCCATTCCTATTGCTGTAATTAACTCAGCTGTTGCTGGAATACTTTTCTTGATTAATGACCCGCGGCTTTTCTGCGCATCAAGTGAAAAAGGCATCGCTGCTGCTAACAACGAGGCCCCTGAAAATAGAGTAAAATCTCTACGATTCATTAGTAAACTGATATTTTACCGCCATCACATGGTTACCGTTTCCAGCTCTCCAGCTTCTTTTATTCGTTTCTCACGAGAACGTTGATGTTGTGCTTTAGCCACTTCAAGTAACTCCTCTTCTTGCAATAAGGCAATGTGCATTTTTCGGTACATTTTCAAGGAGTAGAAACTAAACGGACTGAAGAAAAGCTTGATAATGACAGGCATAAGTTCAATTGCAATAAAGAATATTTTTAGCAGTAGACTAAACATTGAGGCAGCCTGCCCAATTTCAGGATCCTTGTGAATATTTTGCAAGGCCAAATAGCGTCTTAACATGCCTGTTTTGACCTCATAGAATAAGCCGTCATTTTCTAACTTAATTCGATACTCATCCAACTTTTGCTGCTTCAGATCGATAGCGTCATTCAGCGTGGTTTTAGCGACAACTAAGCCATCTTGTAAGCGACCAATGGTTTGTTTATTTTGAGCATAATTTGCTTCACTCATCAGTAGTTCATTTTGCTCTTTTTGCACCACATTCAAATCACTGGTTGCAGCTTCAATGTTCGGTTTAATCGAATCCAATTTAGCCTGTGAATCCGCTAAACTTTGCTCCAAAATAGCAATTTGCTTTTCTAAATCAGTATAAGTGGCCACTGCTCTGCGATACTTTGGACCTTCGGTTGGCGCACGTCCGTCTTTTCCCGTTCGCTCTAGCAAAGCCTCATTAAACCAGAAATTATAATCTTTTCGAGCCTCAGCGATGCGCTCATTATTCGCGGCTATTTCTGCAGTTAACACTTGCTGCGAGCGTTGTAATTCGCTCAAACTATCTTGTTTTACTTTTAAAGTGTTAGCGACAGTGTCAGTATCATTTGCTTGTTCAGCAGCTTCATAACGAGCATTTTGATCACTTAACAATTGGATCTGAGATTGAGTATCTTCTACACGTTTACGGTCTACCGCAATCCCAGTTTCAAGCTCTTGCTCATAGGCTTCAAGCTTTGCAAAATACTCACGATTCTTTAAGTTTGACTCCTGCTGAATTTGTTCATCAATCGCATTAGCTTGCAGGCTAATTTCTGCTAACGTCGCTAAACCAACCGCAATAATCAATGAATAGAATATCCTTGGGATTAAGCCAATTAAACTTTTAATCGGCAAGCCTCCTTTGAATGGATTACGCAACGCCCAATCTGAGCCTATAATTGCTTGGTCAAGGAAAAAAAGCGTAAGCGCGAAAATAAAGCCAGTAATAATTGCAGCTGTAGTGCCTAGAAAAAGTGAAACACCATAGGCAAAGAGCATAAACGTAAAGGCAAAGGTTACTAATTGGCGGAATACCATTGCATAAACAAGTGTGCGATCGTACTTACCGCATTCGCGCAACACATCGGAATCGGTCAACGATAAAAAGGCAAAGGATTTGAATAACCAGCCCTCTTTTCGCTCTATCTGATGCGGGCTTTGTTCTGATGAGCTATTTAACTCTTCGCGAGAAGCCTTAAAGACTTCTTGCTCGGTATTGAATTCGTCGTCTGTATTTGAACGTTCGTTTTGTTCGGTCTTTTCATGATCGGACATAGGCAAACCTCATATTGGGTAATTGTTAATACAATCAATGAGATATGCGAATATTCCCCACGTCTATTCACGTTGAATCATCATTTATCTGATAACGCTTTTGTCCTGAGTCATTGTTCGCGTCACTTCACTAACTAATTAGTATATAACTAGCATTAACCATTAGATGCTAAATTAGCAAATAGAGTTCTGAAAAGATTTGTAAAGATTTATGTCTATATCGTATAAATAATCATACAGTGACTGAACGAACTTGACGCTCAAAAGTAAAAGTCTCAACACGATTTCGACCATTTCGTTTAGCTTGATACATCGCCTTATCGGCTTGATTAATTAAGAAACGTAAATCTTCTACTTGATTAAGAGCACCGTTGGAAACACCAATACTGACAGTAAACTTAATTTCATAACCGTCAACAATGATAAGCGTATCATGGACTTTATCTAACAAAAACTGTGCTTTATTATGAGCTTTTTCAACATCACAATTCGGCAAAACAATAATAAACTCTTCTCCACCTGTACGGCCAAACAGTTGAGGGTCATCAAGCTCCTTACTGACAAGATGAGCGAAATGTTGCAACACTTTATCACCAACAGAATGACCATATTGATCATTTATTGCTTTAAAGTGGTCAAGATCCAATACCATAACAGAAACTTTAGGATTACTTTGATTCTGCAACAAGTCTTGGCAGGCTTCAAAAACAGCACGTCGGTTAAGTAAATTTGTCAAAGGATCTCTATTAGCCAATTTTAACAAACCATTTTGCAATACAAGATTGGTGAGCATGGCAAATGAAATAGTCGACCAGAACATAAAGAGCGAAGCTTCTGTCATGATCCATACCGAGCCCCCACCTCCTTCTAACATAGGCTTACCATTATCAAGGTACAGGGTGAGAAGAATTCTTGACAAGAAGAATACCGCGTGAAAAGCCAAACCGAAACCAACAACAATACCAACACCTTTTGAGCTGATTATTGTTGGCCATAATACAATCAATCCTCTTAACATGACCAGAGAACTGAAAGCACTAATCAAAACGACACGAATATTTAACGAGTATTCATGATATGAAAAGTAATAAAACAAGAGGGCAATAACGAGAGTAACGGAATACTCTAAAAGTTTAGGAGTGCTTTTCACGCCCTGATAATTAGAAACACCACGTAAAAAATAAAAAGAGCCAATAATAATCAGCGCATTCGATAGCACGATCGAAATAAGATAAGGAAAAATATCTCTTGTCAAGATCAGCAACAAACCAAAAGCCCAAAGCCATTGGGTTATTGCCCATTCTTTTGTCCCTCGAACATGTTTATTCATCTGCCAATTTGCAGTAAGCATTATGGCCGCGACTATACCCAACAATCCATTGATGAATATCAAAGTAGGTACATGTAATAACATGCTCCCCTCCCACCTAAATTGTTGTAATTCTTAGCAATTATGACATTGAGCAATTTTTAAGCAAGTCAAATTTGCATTGTTTTACAATTTCATTGCCGAAAATCTTTGAAATAAAAGAATTAAGGTTAAGGGAAGCAAGGTTCTAGTAACTTATTGATCTACCGTAAACTCCATTACAAAATCATCCATAACAAAACCATTGCCAATATCCATGACAACAGCTTCTTTTTTAATAAATCCTATCTTTTCATATGCAGCTATGGTGTTGGTATTGTTTTTATTGACAGTAAGCTGAATGCAAAACAATGAATGCTGTTTGGCAACACCTTCTAGGAAGTTAATGGCCGTGCGCGCGTAACCTTTACCACGAGCGTCTTTGCTCAAGTATATTTTACTCAGGAATAACTCGTTTTCATGAATTTTATAAGCAAGATAACCAATTAACGCCTGATCTGAACATATTTGAAAATAATAATAGCCATCTAGAATTTGAGATTGCATAGCTTCCACAGATTGAAACTTATCCAACATGTATTCTACTTGCTGCAAACCGATGATCGGTTGGTAATGCTCTTTCCATATAACTTTCGCCAAAGTTTGAATCGCAATAAGTTCTTCCTCTGAAAGAGCTGGTATAAATTGTATGCCTATTATGTGATGATTCATTGATATATATTTTATTCTAATAACGTATCTGTTTAAGTCTCAAGACGTATATAAGCATAATGCAGCGCTAGTATATTGACCAGATCATTTCGTTTGATAATCGCCACAATACAACTTCAAACCAGCTCGCCATACACATATAGCCATCGAATTTTTTGTCTTGTTTGTTGTCTATATAGTTGTTTGCTGACCAGAATAATGGAGTGAATTATGAGTCGTTTATTGTATGAATCCGATCACCTATATCATCTTGAAGATACCTATCATGACCTACAAAATCATGGAGTTAAAGATGAAGATTTACATGTAGTCTCAAATCAAGACGGTAAAGTATTGCGTCATGGCCTGAATGCAGCCAACGCTTGGTATCGAACGAATATTATTCACAGCGCTATTCGAGGGTTAATTATCGGTTTACTCATTGGGCTTGCCATAGCCTTTAGTGCTATTTTTGCGAGTTCCATAGAAGCTTATTATGGAACGGCAGGATTTGTGTTGACGGTATTATTTTGCACAGGATTTGGAGTATGGCTTGGTGGTTTTATCGGATTGCAAAAGCACAATTATAAGCTCAAACGCTATTTTAAGTATGTCGATGATGGTAACTTTTTATTGCTTATAGACACCAAACCCGATGAGATTGATAATATTCATAACATGATGAAAAGCCGCCACCCGCAGCTCAAGTTGCTCAGTGACGATGTAGAAACTGCAATACCTATTAAAATCATGCAAACCAGTCATTAACATTATGCAAAGAGATAGATGTCTATCTCTTTGTTTTTCAAAATATTTACCCAAATTTACCCTAATTATTATTAGCTGATTTCAAATTTAAATGCTAAGTTTGTTAGCGATAAAAAATATTGGGAGAATATAATGAATAAAAAATTTGCCGCACTTGGCTGCTTGATTTTTGTGCAAACGGCAGTGTCGCATGAGTTTCCATTAAACTTAGTTTATCCAAATGATACAATGTCTATCGCGGCAACATTTGATCTATCAAAGTCACAGCTAGAAAAAGTTTACAACAATCACTCTATCTACTTTGATTATGATCAATGGATAGCTGATAAAACAGGGACAACTAACAGCTATTCAAGTTGTACTAATACCACTACTACAACGAGTAAAACCTGTGGTGATTTTGACCACTTCCAAATGGCTTTTATGGCAGGGACAACAACTTGTAATGCCCTTGCTGCTTTAAACCCAGGTCTGTACTCTCAGGGATTACTGCCAAGATTTCTCGGCCCAGCTGAGTTTACCAATGGATTTAATGCCAGTAATCAACACCACTCAAGTTATGATACCAGCCTGGGCATCAAATTTGACTGCGTATATAAATACACCAGTATAAAAACAGTTATAAAGTAATGCCGTTGAGTGCTCTATGTGCTACTGGCCATAGAGCGCTTTTTTACCAGTTCCATAAAATCTTCCAATTTATCTTCCAATACGCTTCTTTTTTGTAAATCCAAGCATTCCTCTGACAAAACAAAGTGACAAGTTTTAACAACATTCTTCCACCGAGGGTTGGCTGGTAACTTATGTAAATTCAAATACTTATCAAGAGAACGAGTTCGTAAGCGCCCAGAATCAATAGAAACCTTCCAGATCTTACTCTTTTCAGCCAATTCAACTAAGTTAGTTCCTGTACTCTGCTCCCAAGCTGTACATGCCTCAAACATCAAATCAACTAAAATCTGTCTAAAGCTGTCCTCAGATATGTTCTCATTTTCAACACTAGTACTTTTTTCTGAATTTAAAAGAAATAGTTTTTCTTCATGCGCCTTTATTGACAAGAGTAATTTTTCTCTTTCTCGTTTTCTTTTAGTGCTAAGAATAAAAAAACTTATAGACAATAACAGCAATGCTAATAGTCCAATAATTGAAATATAGGTTAATTGCTTGATTTTGTTAGCTTTAGCACTATTTTCCAGTTCACTTTCAATGGCTTGTCGCATAAACCTTTCTTTTTCTATTTGCTCCTTTACCAAGCCAATATCAGATTGATATTGGAGCTTCAGAACATGCTCTTTATGCACTAAAAGTTGCCCTAAATAAGAAAGTGCTTCACTGTAAAGAGACATTTCTTCAGCTATAAGATATAACTCTTGGTAAAGGCTAACTAACAGCTGATCATTATGATCAGATAGCAATTCATTTAATGCTAAAATATAAAAGTCTTTTGCTTTGGCATAATCCATATCCGCAATAGCTAGCTTTCCTTTGATATAATGAACCTCACCTTGGAATTGCAGATCTGTATTCATCCTCTCTAGTTCAGGCAAAAGAACCTTAACCTTTTCAAATTCTTTAGAGTCAATCCGAGCCAAAGCAACATTCTTCAAAGCCCTAACCTTCTCTTTATAGGATTGTTTCGTAGCCATACTATCTAAAAGTCTGTCTAAAAACTTTTTATAGTTAGTTTTATCACCTATGATTGAATAAATAATAATCATATCCTCATAGAGATGCGACAGCGAATTATTAACTCTATTATCTTCAGGAAAGCTTTCTTGATACTCTAAAAACTTTTTTAATGAACTTTCATAATATTGTACTGAAGAAGGATAATCCCCTACTGTTTTATTCAGTAAAGCTATATTTTTAAGTGTGGTAGCTATTAAATAAAGATCACCAATTTTTTCTTTATAAAAAAGACTTTCCTTATAATGTAGAAGAGCTTTTTTATACTGCTCTTGTCTATAATGAGCCAAACCTAAATCATTATTACTTTTTGCTAACCACTCTATATTAGACTCCTTGTCAGCAATTGCTAAAGCTGACTCAAAATAACTTTGTGACTGCATATATTGTAATTGATGATAATACAATTGCCCCATCAAACGATGTCTTTCATACTGCAGTTCAATCGTTGAAAGATAATGCTCACTGGCTTCTAATTTAGCAACATAATAAATAAGCAGATCATAATTAGCCGCCCTATGCTCTAGTTTTGCTAGCTCTAACAATATATTTGAATAATTTAATTGCTTTGGATCAGCCTGAACTAACTCAGTAGTACAAACCTGAATTGCATTAGCAACAGTTTCTTGAATTGAAGCATCCTTACACTTTAGTTGATTTCCATAAACTTTAATCGAAAAAGCTAAGCCTACCAAAGCTAAAAGGACAATTAAGCGCATGAGCCCCCCTCTTTTTTAACGGATATTAACAGGGATCATATATTTTAGAAACATAAGTAGTGGGTAAAAACAGGTAAAGTGTCAAAATAACCTAACCTAACCATATGATTTTATTGGATATCATTTGTAACCCCTTTTTTGCCCCTAGTTTTAGTAGGCCACTTGTTAAAAATTAACTAGCATACCCTCGGTTTTAATTATCAATAACGTTAACTTTGAGGTATCTATGAAAAATATACTTAGTCTATTAATTCTCGCTTTTGGTATTTCATCTGCAGCCTACGCCGACGAGTACAATCATGGTTCACATAATGATCCCTATTATTATTATGCAACAAATAGCACAATGACCATTGACTGTGGCAGCTTCAGTTTAGCAACTTGTATCAACGGAGCCAGCCTAGAAAATCTTGCCAAGAATAAATGTAAAACATTAATCCCTAATATTGATAACGGTCAATATCCTCCTTACGGTTCATCTTATTACCACTCGGTAACTAGCTTAAACGTAGATGTTATTTCAGCCGTTGACCTAAACAATGGAATTGGGACAAATAACTTTGATGTAACACTTATTTATAGCTGTCGAGCTTTACATCACTTAGGTTCCATTTCAAAGTTCTAAATAAAAAGCCAGCATCTGCTGGCTTTTTATTTGGTTAAACTCAATAAATAACATCCTCCTCTTGCTGTTCGGCAATTTTATAAGGTATTAACTTTCGCCATTGAGCAAGCTCAGGCTTAACATCAAGGAAATTAATATCGTATTGAGGAGCTTTGTCACTACATTTTCTGCACTGCTCATCAATCCCAGGTTGATTAATTTCAATACAAGTAAACAGTTCCCTGCCTCTGGCATCTATAGCACTAACGCATAATTCGCATTTGAAATCCTGACCTAACTCAGTTTCTAGATACAATCTACGACCTACTTTTTTATATGAAATTGTTCCAGATTCATATTCAATTTCACCATGCTCGTCTTCCAAAACATGTCCACAGAGACACCACTCCATATCCACAGGGAAGGCCATTAGTCTTGGCCATGCTTCAAAGATCCCACAGCGACTCACAGGTGATGAACGACAAAATGAGCAATCATCAGTGATATATTCAGTGACCTCTCCACGCTCCAGAACTCTCCAACGAGTAGCGATATCAAGAGAAGCAACTGCCGTATCGAAAGTAATCCAGTCAATATTCAATTCACCGCCATCAGTTAAATCGCGCCAAGCTCTCACTTTAGCAAAGCGGCCTTCACTTGTTTTTACCCCAAATACCACTTCGTTATGCGGCAAGAACCAATGCGATGGCGGGAACGTAAATGGTATTGCAGCTAAAGGCAAATATGACGACGTTAAAGGCATTCTAGACACTTGAACAGGAGTGAGAGATCGATAAGAAACACCTGTGGTTGTCAAACCTGCTGATGCATGAGCTTCTAAGCGTTGATTTGCAAGCCAAACCAAATCGGAGCTAACACGAGTGTTACTGCTAATTACTCCAGTATCTAAGTCTAAAGCAAAATTATTATTCGAGCGGAAACTGCCTTGAGTTTTAATGGGCACAGAAAGTGAATGGACAATGGAAGAACGAAGTTCTAAATCGTCCAAAATAATATTATCCAATGTTAACCCACCGCCAATAGGCCCCAAAGGTATCGCTGGTAAAGAGCCTAAAGCACCTGTAATACCATCCGTGATCAAGCCGTTTGCAATACCCTCTGCAACCGCTTCTACTATAGCTAATACAATTGCCGCGACAATAGCTCCGACAATTCCACCGAACAATGCCCCTAAACCAAGCGAAGCTAACCAAACCCACCACTCCAGATCGACATCTGTATCAACACTCGGCGTAGTAGCAGTTACAGTTATTGCACCGCCAGATAACCCAATATCAATAAAAAATGTAAAGTTTGACTCAGCCGACCAACCAGTACCAGAATCAGTAGCCCTTCCTGTAACCGCAATTCGATTACCAATCACCCTAGCTTCTAAAGCACGTAATCGTCCTTGCCCCCCAGGAGCTGGAATCGAGCGATTTAAACGTAGTGGTGTATCAAAATCTGTTACAGGTCGTCCCAATGATGTAGCGATTCTGGGCCGCATGACCCTTGCTAACAGCCAGAAGTTACTCATCATAACTAACGACTGACCACCAGGAGGAATCATGCTGCTAGTGATATTGTTAATATTACCCCCTCCATCACTCATCATTCTTACACCAAACGTAATACAGTCTCTGTCTGCAGCACTGGTGTCATTAACTGTAGTCACATTTATATCGAAAGGTTGTGTCGTATCGGTATCATCAAAAACCCCAATAGGTGGCGTTAAATCAATTTCACGGATGTTGGTTTGCAATTCATTAAGCACAACACCTGCCATCATATTCTGAGCTTGGGCAATAGTTAAACCCGCAGCAGCCAGCAAAGGCCCAAGTAGTACTTCGGAAGCAGCATCAAAATCAACATTTACCGTTGGCGCTCCAGAAGTAAAGTCCATACGACAGATTTGAGTAGAACCCTCTGTAACCATACCGATACTATCAACAATAGTAATAGTTCCTCCTAATGGCGATAAGGTAATGGACAATGGCGTAGTAATATCAAGCTGCGAATTTGCAAACGGAATAGTAATGCCCATTTGAGCTCTAGGTCGGTCTAAATCAGCAATAGGAGTATTAAAAATAATATCCGCATTACCGCTTACGCCTCCCGTATTAATAGGCACCACCATCGAAGGAGGAATAATGTCACCTGCTAAGAAAGCAGTAGCTAACTGGTTATTAATTTCATTTTCAGAGATTTGCACCAGCATATCAAATCCCGCAGTTCTATCTAAACCCATAATTTGCTACTCCTTTGCACATCCAACAGAGTGATCATCCTGATCACTATTGGGTTTGGTTGGTTTGATTTTTCCTATTTTTCCACGCTTATATACTTTGGTATCCAGCAATTCTACATTCACACCCGGTGCAACAACCATTGCATCATTGACCTCCTGATGAGTTCTTAAAAGATGCTTTTGCTCAACTCGTGTTAACTCAACGCCAGCTTTAGCAAGTGCAACCACTGGCTGGGCTAGAAACAACTTTGTATTAGCCTGATCTTCAGCTAGCCAATCAATCACTTGCTTGTTGACTGACTTAAGTTTATCTCTTAATGAAACAGGTAAATCTAAAGATTCGGCAACTTTTTTTTCTACGCCAGTCCTAGATTTACACTTTTTCTTAATAGGATAAAACTCAAAGTCACGCCCAGGAACCACCCTGATGTTGATATTAGCTGATAGCTCTTGAGGTATATTTGCTTGAACAGGTCGAACTTGAACAGCTCGTGATGTTTCCACATTTTTTAAAGTGCCATAAACTGCGGACGAAGCGGCACTTCGTTTTTTCTCCATATTGCAATACTCCTTTATTGCGTTTCCTTGTAGCAGAACTTTTCTGCAAAAAAAACACTAGCATATATAAAACCAATAAAAAAGGAACTGTGTCAATGCAAATTTGCAAAGATTTTAAAGTGTTTTATAGGATAGAAACAAAACTTATTGATTAATAACTCTTTTTAATGGTTTATCAAAAAAAATAAAAGTGATAATCTCTTCAAATTATTTATTAATTATAAATTGATATGGATTACCCCAAAAGTTACTACGCTGCAACAACCAATTATCAACTTGAACCTAGTGAGCCTCCTAACAATTTAGAAGTTGAAACTTGTATTGTTGGCGCTGGTTACGCAGGTTTAATGACGGCTTTAGGCCTGATCGAGCGTGGTCATAACAGTATTGCGATTGTTGAAAAGCACAAAGTTGGTTGGGGTTGTTCTGGCCGCAATGGTGGTTTTGTGTTTGGGGGCTATTCGTTAGGACCAAGAGCTTTGGTGAAACAAGTGGGTGAGCAGAAGGCTCATGATTTATACCAACTAACCAAAGCTGCGGTGGACTTAATTCGCTATCGTGTAAAGCAGTATGAAATTGATTGTGACCTCGTTGATGAAGGTGTGATCTGGGCTAATTGGTTTAAAGACCAACAATTACTACATAGCGAACAAGCCTTTATGCGCGATAAGATGGGCGTTGAATGGAGCTATATTTCGCCCGAGGAGTTAAAACAACATATCAATAGTGAACGCTATTATGGTGGCTTGTTCGAACCAAACGCCATGCACTTCCACCCCTTGAATTACGCATTAGGGATTGCCAGCGAAATCATAAAACAAGGCGGCCAAATTTTTGAAGACTGCACCGTTGTAGATATTGACTATCAATCTGCGACAAAAATCGTCAAAACCTCACATGGCATCATTAAAGCAAAGAATATTGTAGTTTCTGGCGGCGGATACTTAGGCGATATCTTTAAGCCAATTTCACGCTCCATCTTGCCCATTGCAACCTACGTTATGGCCACTGAGCCGCTTGGTGCACGCTTAAAAGATTTTATTAATACCAATGCCGCCATTTACGATACGCGCTTTGCATTCGATTATTACCGCCCTTTGAAAGACACACGTATTCTTTGGGGTGGTCGTATTCATGCCAATACAAATAAGCCAAAAAATCTTGATCACTTGTTAAAAAAAGATTTGCTCAAAGTATTCCCTGAATTGGAAGGCATCAAGGTTGAATACGACTGGCAAGGCTGGATGGCCTACGCTCGCCATCAAATGGCACAAATTGGCGAGATCGCACCTGGTGTTTGGTACGGTATTGGCTTTGGTGGTCATGGTGTTGCACCAACCACTGCCGCAGGTGAAATCTTAGCTGAAGCCATCTCGGGCAAAGGAGATACCTACAAACAATTCCAACCTTGGGGATTACCATGGAATGGCGGAGTATTTGGCCCAGCCGCAGCACAATTGAGCTATTGGTGGTATCAAATGAAAGATTGGCTCAAAGAAAAAACCAATTAAAGCTTACGGATGTAACTCAATATCCGCCCTTTAAAATCTGTATGAGACTGCTCTTCCTGATCTAACTTACGCTGGCTATGTTCAAAACCAAGTTTCACCATGGCTTTGCTAAATTTGGCATGATTACCTCGCCCAGGATCTACCACTATTACTTCGCACTCTGACTTAGCGTGTAACTCTATAAATTGTGACAATAATTCAATATGTTCAACTTCATACAGTAAATCACTACCAATAACTAAATCAAATTTGCCTAACCCCGTATCTAAATCATGCCAATCAGATTGCTTAAAAGGAATTTCATCACCAGAGTTTAAAGAGACATTAATTTTAAGGAAAGCCTCTACTTCTGGATGATAATCAGTAGCAGTAATGTCAGCCGAACGCTCATTTAACACCAAGCTAGCTAGACCAAGGCCGCACCCGACCTCTAAAATTCTTTTTCCAACAATATCCTGCCGAGCCATTAAACGCGCCAAAACCTCCCCAGAAGCCCATACTATTCCAAATATAGGCCATTGGGCAGATGATATCCCTAAGCTCTCAGCTATTTTATCTTGGTCAAAGAATTGCTGATTATCACGCAGACTACGTACATGAATATCGAGATCATCGATCTCGAAAGTTTGATAGCGAACTCGAAATTTGCTCATACTTATTCATAACCATTGCATTAATCAATTATACGCAACAAGTCGAAATAGCATTCGCTACGCTAAGTTATACCACCTTACAGTTTAAAGCGTCTTAAAGCTAATAATCTTTAGAGTTAGTTTAATTTATACTGCTATAATATTTATCGACACTCTCTATCACATATAGAAAAAAATGACCATTTCCAAGTACCCATCCAAAGTTTATCTGCCGCAAGAGAATCATGGCTGGACTACGGTTTTGGATTATTTAATCGACAAATTTCAAGGAATCGATAAAGCGATATGGCATCAACGTATTCTTGATGACAAAGTTCATTGGCAAGATGGAACTTTCATTAAACTGGATACACCTTATCGGCCCCAAGCAGCGGTTTTTTACTATCGTGAAGTGAAAAAAGAACCTGTAATTCCTTTTGAGCACAATCTTATTTATCAAAATGAACACATTCTCATTGCCGATAAACCACACTTTCTTCCTGTTAATGAAAGCGGAGCTTTCGTCAATGAATGTTTACAGAATCGATTAAGAAAAGAAACAGGAATTGATGAATTACAAGCTTTGCATAGGCTCGATCGTGAAACAGCGGGACTGGTGATGTTTTCAATTAACTCACAAACACGCGCGTACTATCACGCGCTATTTGCTAATAAAACAATTACTAAGACTTACCAAGCCATTGCAAAAACACCTAATAATATTCAATTGATAGGTAAACAATGGGAAATAAACAATCGGATGATCAAATCCGATCCAAGTTTTGTAATGAGCATTGATAAACAAGCTAGTAGCAAAGATTACAATGCTCATTCAAAGATTCGTTGCATCAAACAAAGTGAGCATTTATCACTTTTTGAATTACAGCCAATAACCGGTAAAACTCATCAGCTTAGAGTGCATATGCAATCAATTGGTTATCCAATTCTAAACGACAAGTTTTATCCAACTCTTTTACCCAAATCAGAAGATAACTTTGATCAGCCGCTGCAACTATTGGCACAATCATTAGACTTCAAAGATCCAGTCACTCAGCAGCAACATTCATTCCAAAGCAAATTAATGTTAAGTATTGAAGAGCACATATAATTACAAATTACAGCGCTAATTAGCAGTAAGATAAGCAACAGGATCAACCAACTCAACACCATCCATATTACTGAATATAAAATCCAACCAAGCCTTATGCCCTGCCCCATAAACAACTACAACTCTATCGCCAGGTTTAGCGACATCAAGAAGTTTTGAAGCAATTTTGGTATTACGCATCATATAATACCCGAAGATTTCAGCTCCTGGCTGCTTTTCGCCTTGATCATACTTCAACATTTCCAAATAAAAAGCTATGGAAATTACAGGACTTCCCTTAGTGTTAAGAGCTGCCAAATATTCTCCTAAACTATTATCTTCGTAACTTGCGAAGAACTCATCCAAGCCATGCTTTATTTGCTCAAATGCAGCAGTAAATTTCTCTTGCTGACCCGTATCAGCTAAATGCTTAAAAAACTTATCCATTGGAAAATAATCAGGTTCACCGTCTGATGGCTGCTCATCAATACCATAAACATTGGTTAAACCAGCCATATTGGCTAACCTATAACCAATTTGAACCGTTTCATTAGGCTCTTTCAACAAATAAGACTTGCTAAATTTCTGGTAATCTTTGGCAATATATTCAGGCTCTTTAGCTTGTTCTTCTACTGCAACCAATGTTGGTTTGAAACGCATTAAATTATCAGCAATATCTTGCAACTCTTTTTGCTTTTGAGGCGTTAAAACACTCTCAACCTCTTTGTTTATCAAGTCTTGTCCAGGATTAGCAAAGTGCTCAAGCCCAATAACCATAATTTTAATGGATTCATTTTGTGAATGATTTTTGTCAGATTCAGCTAATAAATATGATGACGTTAGTAATAAACTGGACAAGGCTATGACTTTTGATATTTGCTTTAACATGATGGTTCCTTCTAATCTATTTATAGTTTTATGAGAACTTCTACTAATAGATTAGATGCAAAGATCATGAAACTGGTTTAAATGGTCATGCCTTATTCTTTATTAACCAAACTACAGCTATTCGATAATAGGCAGGTTTTGTTTCAAGGCTCTGATATTAAATCCAAACCTCTTTCATTAAATTATAAGCATTCAGTCCAAGTACTTTTTCAATTCTTGTGCTGCTATGACCTTTTTTAGCAAGCTTATTGGCCAACAAAAAGAACTGTTGGGTACCTACAATATCGGGCATAAAATTAAGATTACCTATTTTTTCTCCAGCTGCCGCTGCACCCGAGTCAATTCGATCTTGGGTAAAGCTATCAGTACTTTTTTGCACCTTGTCCATATCATCAATATCGGTATAACCACCATCGGTACCCAGCGCAACATGGTCTTCACCACAAATATTAATCGCATGCTCAATGTGAGCAACTAGATGATCTGAGTTAGCCTTACTGTCAGGTGCTAAGAATGGCATGAAATAAATCCCCACTAATCCGCCTTTCTCTGCCAATGAGCGTAATTCTTTATCAGTTTTATTTCTTGGAAAATCAGCTAAAGCTCGACAGCCAGTATGGCTAATGGTCACAGGAGCTTTACTCGCGGCTATAGCTTCTAAACAAGTTCTCTCACCACTATGGCTAAGATCAATTAGAACTTGCTGCTCATTCATTTTCTCAACCACCTTATGACCAAATTCAGTGAGCGGCAAACGGCCATTGACGTTTGCACCTCCACCAATTTGATTCTGCCCGTTGTAAGTCAGCTGCATAGTCAAAACCCCAAGATGCTTAAAGGTCTCAATATGATCAAGATTATTTCCTAGTGAGTGACTATTCTGAAAACCTAAAGTGACCGCAACTTTGTTTTCTTTTTTGGCTTGCTCAATATCCTTAAAACTTCTTACTAAACTGAGAATATCTGAATTTGCATCAATTAACTTTTGATGCTGACTGATCATCTGAACACTTTGTTCAAACGCATCATCACCTGGATAAACATTATATACCGCACCTGTGGTTTGGCGGTAACAACTTAACCCGCTTGCCAAAAGATCCTTTTTAAGACGCTCTGTCATACGCCAGTTATCTTCAAAGCCAAATTTGTCGTCATTGATATCGTATAATGCGCCCAAGCCATCAAAAACAAAGCAATTATCATATTGCTCTTTACTGATACTTATAACAGGATTCTTGAAAGATGAAGCGAGTAAAACACCTGAGTTAACACTAAAGCCAGCAGCGGCCAAACTCATTGCAGAGCTAGTTAAAAAACGTCTTCTATTCATAATGATCATTCCATTTATTTTTTTTCGGATATTATTAAAATAATATTCAGCGCATTTACGCAATATATTGCACAATATATTACCAATATTAATTGATTTTAGTCAACTGTCTATGAATAATGAAGAAAACCGTTAACCAGCATGATTATGTACAGCAAAGCATTTCTAGGTAAAAGAGCAGAAGACCTGAGCAATATCATAGAGCAGCAAACTCAGCCTATCTTTGATGAACTCAAGATTATAGTGCCAATAACCTCCTGCTCCACTGTGCTTACACTAAAAAAACTTAAAACTGCCTCGCTGGTAGAAATTGCTCGCGAATTAGAACAATCGCATCAGCTGGTAAAACAAAAACTGCCAAAACTAGAACGGCTTGGCTTAATCAGTAAATCGCCTGATAAATTAGACAAACGTAAAACAAACTACAAACTCACACCCAAAGGCATAGAACAATCAAAAAAAATAGAAAGTTATCTCGTGGTATCAGAGAAATTAGTTCAAACGGTCAGCAATGAAATAGAAAATGATGTAGCGCAAATAGTGAACGATGCCCTTTCCGCTCTGAGATATAAAACCTTACTCGAACGCTATAGAGAGTATAATCAATAATCAGCCTACAAAATTAGCTATAAGTCGACTTTATGACAAGTCCTTGCTACCCTGCATATCCATAAATTAAGACATAAAAATAGAACAAGAATTAAGCATGTCACAAATATTAACCTTTATCTTTGCCATTGGCGCTTTTCAAGGACTGGTGCTCTTCGCCCTTCTAGTAAGCGATCAGAGAGTCAATTATGCCAGTAAATTATTAGGCGTTATGTGTCTGTTTATTGCATCGTCCTTTGCCTTACCATTGATTGTTGAGGCAGGAAACGGCCCATTAGCTTGGCTGATAGCACCGTTAGTATTTCTCCCAGCCTGTTATGGCGGCCTGACCTATTTGTATTGCAGTTCCGCCATTACAGGTTCAAAGCTTAAACCATTAGATTTACTGCATTTAATACCTTTAATCATTTGCTACTTACTTAATTATGAAATTCTACTTGCTCCAGAAAAAGCAATAGAGTTTGTCAGAATGCATAATGACGCCACTTTAACCAAAGCCATAACTGCCGCGATTATTTTCGCTCAGGTGGTTCTTTATATCGGCCTAATCATAAGCATGCTTTTTTACTATCAAAACAAAGCCAAGCAGACCTTATCCTCCTACAACCCTGATGTTTTTAAATGGCTTTGGAGCCTTACCGCATTCTTCGTTATCTTTTGGGGACTAGTGATATTCTTCAACTACATTAGCCGAATTCCGAGCATCAACTTGATAGCCTATGCTATTTTGGTCTTAATGGTGTATTTTATTGGCTTTGTTCAATGGCGAAACCCGAGTATTTTTCATATCCAAAAGCTGGATAAACAGCCTGAGATTAAAACCAAGCCAGACACTTCAGAAGGGTTACTGGATCAAGAAATGCGCTCAAGCATCCTGCAAGAGGTTAAAGAAAAAGTCAAAAAAGAGGCTTTATATCGTAATAGTGAGCTCACTTTAGCAACACTTGCAGAATATATCGGTGTTAGCGTTCATCATCTATCGGAAACCTTAAACCAACAAGGCGGTAAAAACTTTAATCAGTTTATTAACGAATACCGTGTGGCAGAAGTGTGCGAACAACTCAAACAAAAAAACAAGCGTAATCTTATTGACCTAGCGCTTGATGCGGGTTTTTCATCAAAAAGTAGCTTTAACGCCACTTTTAAAAAGCTAACAGGCAAAGCACCGAGTGTTTATAGGCAAGAAATCACTTAACCTAACCGTCATTATTAAGTACTTCATTCTCGCGAACGACCAAAGGAATCCCTTTAGGAAAGCGGGCGACCGAAGGGAGTGCCTGTGGTAAATCCTTCCAAGTCCTGCACAAAACTCAAAAAGATTCCCATTTTCATGGGAATAACAAATACACAATTAAATCAACCACTTATAGAACCTTGAACTCCAAGCTTATAATCTTGGACGTCTAATTTTACCAAACTGGACGCTTCCACCCTCTACAACTGTTGAAATGACTCCATCAAAACAATTGACGGAGTTTCACAATGTTAAAAACAATTTCTAAATGGTTCCTATACATCCTTGCTGGCTTAACGGTTCTTATCATAGGTTTTCTAATTTGGTACAAAGGCGCGATTGATGCCACCTATGGTTCCAAAACCGAATTAGCCGATCACACAGCTTTTGACACCCCACAACAGCTAACCGCCATCACCAATGCCAGCGTGCTATCTCCTGATGGCCAATCGATGCTACCTAACCGCACCCTAATCCTTGATAATGGCAAGATTATTTCAATCTCTATTGACCAAATAGTTCCAGCTAATGCCAAAGTGATTAACGCTCAAGGTAAATACGTGATCCCAGGTTTAGTAGATTCCCATGTGCATCTGCATAAAAGCCCGAACGATCTTTTGTTATACGTTGCCAATGGCGTAACTCATATTCGCGAGATGGGTGGTTTTCCAGAAAGCCTAGAATATCGAGAGGAAATCGAGCAAGGTCGTATTGGCCCAAAACTTTATGTCGCCTCTCCTCCGATTAATACCAAAGAGTACGCCGAAGGTAAGGGACTTGAGTTTTTCTCGCACCATGAAGCTGTACAAACCGTCGAGCAAGCTGAAGACAAAATCCGCGAATACGTTGAAGCAGGCTATGACGCCATTAAAACTTACCATCTGGATATGCCAAGCTATCGCGCGGTAAACAAGCTAGCAGCAGAGCTTGGCGCCCATACCGTAGGGCATTTCCCATTAGACTTTACCCTAGACGAATTAAAAGTAACCCAACAGCGCGAATTAGCCCACCTTGAGGAAATCGTTAGCGTATTAATCCGTGAGTTTGGCTCCATTAATAAAAAAGGCAAAGAAGCTTTCTATAAATACATCCAAGACCGTAGCCAAGAAATCATCGATAACCTACTGGCTAAAGATATAACCGTAAATTCAGTCTTGCTATACATGGAAAATATCCACGATCAATTCAGCGACTTAGAAGGCAAGCTAAAAACCGTACCACTAGAATACGTTAACCCAGCGCTAGTAGAAGGCACTAAACTAATCCCAGGCTTTAAAGTTGGCTGGTTACCAGGTTTCAACCAGTTTGAAGCGGAAAGCCACCCACACGAACAAGACTACAAAGAATATGACGTCTATTGGACAGCGCGAGAAAAAGCGCACCACATTCTACTTAAAGCTATGATAGAGCATAACGTAAAAATAATCGCAGGCTCAGACACAGGCGGATTCCTAGTAGTACCAGGCTTTGCCCTACACAAAGAAATCCAATCACTAAAAAATGGCGGCATGACTCCTGCACAAGCTCTAGCAACAGCGACTAGCAACCCAGCGGAGCTAATGAAAACTGACGCAGGAATTATTGAAGCAGGAAAACGCGCTGACTTAGTGATTCTGAATAAAAACCCTCTAGTAGATATTAAAAATACGCAAGCCATTGATACGGTAATTCTTAATGGTCGTACACTTGATCGCAATCAATTGGATTCAATGCTAGAAGCAGTTAAAGACGCAAACAACAAAAGCCGTAAAGTGAATATTGATCAATTTTTATAGACCTTTTATAGAAGCAGGGCAAAGAATTTTGCTCTGTTCTTTAAACAATATTAAAATCTATTAGTCTCTACTAAATCTGACGCTTCGATTTGCAAAGAAGATAGTTACACTTTTTGATGTTAGGTTCGAATTTAACTCAACAAACAAAAAACAACTCTCATGACCTGCTCTAACAAGCCGATTTATATATAAAGCAAGTTCCCCAACTTAGCTGAGGAGCTAGATAATGTTTCCAAAGCCCGTCATGTGATGAAGGTTTAACGCGATACTTTTATCAGTATCAACAATGCGTAGAAAATATCAATATGGATACTTTAATTAATAAAAGTCATCGAACACCAAATAATAAGAATCGAGCGACGAAGCACGACTCTTAAATTACAGAACTCTTCTTATTGATTATCGAAAGGGGCATGCTGTACTTCTAGATTACCGTACTTGTTTAGCCAAACATGCAAGCTCTTCTATGTGATCCCAAGTCGCCTAACCATACCGGTAACTGTATGACCACGCTTATCAGTTTAATCTTAAATTCTTCTAGATAATGCTTTCCGTTAATAATACACCTGTTAATAGTTAAGGCCATTAATACCTTGTTAAATGCCAAGAAAACTAGAGGCTTTCCACTAGTATCAAACACGTTTAATCCTCCATAGCGACTGTATATAAAACCTACTATTAAATTCTTAAAATACCATTTTATGAAAAATCGACTTAGGTAAAAAACTTAATTTTTAATATTTGGAAAATAACAAAATAACATACATAAATACATGTTAAAACGAATATACAACTTCATTGTGTCTAATGTTTACAGTCAAAAAAACCTGCCGAAGCAGGTTTTTTTAATTTTTATACTAAAGAGTATAATTAACGTTAATATAGAACTCTCGTCCTATACCTGCACCACCGTAAACAAAATTGTTATACCAAGGGAAAGAATTAGGACCGATAGTTCTATCTCTTGGTGCGCCTTGATCAAATAGATTTCGTATAGTTAAACGCGTTTGTAGATTCTCACTCCAATCATAACCTACTGTTAAGTTATAAAGGAAATATGGTGGTACACGTTTACCTAGAGTGCCATCTAAATATAGTGGATCACCAGGATCATATACAGTTGTTGAACCACGACGTAGCATACTTAATGCCATACTTAAGTCATCATACTTCCATGCTAACGTTGCATTAATGTTTGAACGAGGTTCCCAACCACCAAGAATTGGATCATCTCTCAACTCTACACCATCAAATTTATGACTGAGCAAATGTGAATAATCAATTCTTAAAGCAAAGTCACCAAAACCAGCTGTTTGCCAACCATAATTCAATCGTGCATCAATTGACTCTACAGACTCTTCAGAAATATTACGAGGTGTAACATTGAAAGAAGAAATTTCATCTGTATTGGTATCAGGGTCTAATGTACGACCGATTAAGTTAGAAACTTGGTCGCAGGAAAGTGCAGAAAGATCTTGCGAAGGTCTCGCATTAGCTACATCAACATTAGGAGCTCGGCATTGAAATTCACGGTATAACAAAGAAGATGTTGAAAGTGATGCTACTTTATCTTCCAAAGTAACTTCTTGCCAGTCAATCTGAACACTTAAATCATCTGTTATATCATAAACAAAACCAACCCATTTGGTATCACCAGTTTCATCTTTTAAAGGTTCATTACCAACTTCACCAGGGCCTAAACGACGAGCAAAAATTTGAGTCCCTGCACAGTCTTCAGCTGCATCAAACGAGTCAGGCATACCAAGAGCTTGCCAACAAGAGTAATAATCTGTCACAGTTGTATAGAAGCCCGTACGACTATATACGCTAACCAAATCAGGCGCTCTAAAAGACTCAGAATAACCACCTCTTAATAGGAAATTATCTGTTGGTCTCCATTCAAATTTAGCAGACGGGGTTACACGTGTACCTATAGAAGAAGATTGACTATCATAATTATCAGCACGAGCCGCTAAATTAATATCAAGTGTTTCTGTAACAGGAAAGTTCGCTTCAAAGCCAACTGCAGAACGCTCTCGATCACCAATACCGTCATAACCAGTCAAGCCTAACCATCCAGAGCCAGCCGTGTATGGGAAAGGAGGAAGTTGAGTTATTAGTTCATCAGGAATAAACTCTAACTCTTGCTTTTCGAATTCTGCAATCGCAGCATAAGATACAGCCCCTGCAGGCATCTCAAACAGCTCACCACGCAACATAAATTGAGCGCCTGATGATGATGTTTTATTACCATAAGTTTGAGTACCTAGAGCACTATTTACTAGATCACGGTTAGAATCATCAACTTGCGCGAATAAATTATCAAACAAGCCAAATGAGCCGTTTCCAAAGAAAACTGGAGTTGCACCCACAAACGTGAAGAAGTCTCCAAAGAACACATCTATCGACTCTTGAGCTTTAAAACGTACACGTTTGCTTTCAAGCTCATACTGACTATGATACAAACTTGCTTCCCATTCGTGCTCACCAAGATAACCTCGCGCACCGAAAGACACGTTAAACGACTCATCTTCGAAGTGAGAATCTAACGAACGCTGAAGATCAGACTCATAGAAACTACGTAAAACAGTATAGTATTCAGCACCGTTATATATACGCTCTTGGATAAAGATACTGTATCTATCAACAGATGATTCGCTTGAGTTATATAAAAACTCACCAAATAATTCAACATCACCTACGTTATATGACCCATTTGCAAATACTGATAGCTGCTCTCTTTCATTCCTAAAGTTAGTCAAAGCAACGTTATCACGTCCACACAAGTAACCTAATGATTCAGAAAACAAGAAACGAGTTGAACCAAATGACTCACACTGACTACCTGGATCTACTAACTCAAATGCAAAACGGTCTAATACATATGTGTCAAAGTTTAGACTTGGATCATTGATATCAGAATATGGGTAATCAAAGTTTGAATCATAATTATCATAATCGCCAGCACTAATAGGATCTGTTTTACGATAAGACAAACCGACAGTAAAGTTTCCGTTTTCAAATACTTTACCTGTAGTAATGTCAACGCGATAATCATTACCAGACGCTTCTTCTGGTCTACCATAGATTAAGCTTAATGTTGTTTCATCAACGTCTTTCTTTAATACAATATTGACTACTCCCGCAACAGCATCAGAACCATAAATAGAAGATCCTCCCCCAGAAAGAACTTCGATTCTCTCAATTGCAGCTTGAGGTATTGCACCAAAATTTACAGCAGAACTCTGTCCTTGATATGCAGCAGGATAATTTGCAATTCTTCGACCATTAATTAATGTTAAAGAATTACCTACCCCAAAACCTCTAATGTTCAATGTACGGATATCAGGAGTAAAGCCGCCAGAAAACTCAGGCCCTTCAATTTGTACACCATTATTGATGCTTAAGCTATTAAGAGCATCGTATACAGTTGTATGACCTTGCTCTTTCATATCCTCGGCTGTAATAATCTGCACAGCTGAAGCACCTTCAACGTGATTTCTCTTTAGTCGAGAGCCGACGACGGTGATAACCTCTCCTGCATCTTCATCTTTTTCATCACTATCTTCTGCTGCGATAAGCGGATTACTTAAAGCCACAGAAGCGGCAACTGATGCTAGTAAGCCTAGCCTGACTGCCTTGTTTATTTTACTTCTAGTTGTCATTTTAAACCTCTACATGTAGTTTCGAGAAAGTAATTCTTTCCTCTAGTTCCGCATACTATCCTAACAAAACACTAGTACACCCTCCCGATTGTAACAAATTTTTACATATATAAAAGGGGTAATTACAAAAAAGGAGACAATTACATATATCGATTCAAAACCTGCGGAATTTCGATATTTCCATCGGCTTGCTGATAGTTTTCAAGGATAGCAACCAAGGTGCGGCCAACCGCTAGACCTGAGCCGTTTAGGGTATGAACTAACTCTGGTTTGCCGGTTTCTGGGTTACGCCAGCGAGCCTGCATACGACGAGCTTGGAAGTCATTAGTATTACTGCACGATGAAATTTCGCGGTAAGTATTCTGGCTCGGTAACCAAACCTCAATATCATAAGTTTTAGTCGCGCCAAAACCAATATCACCCGAACATAAATTGACAACTCGATAAGGTAATTCAAGTAGTTGCAGCACTTTTTCAGCGTGTGAAACAAGGTTTTCAAGTGCTTGCATCGAATCTTGTGGCTTGGTGATATGTACTAATTCAACTTTTTCGAATTGGTGCATACGGATTAAACCGCGCACATCGCGCCCATAAGAACCCGCTTCACTACGGAAACATGGGGTATGAGCGGTATATTGCAGTGGTAATTGATCAGCCTCTAAGATTTCATCACGTACCATGTTAGTTACTGGCACTTCAGCGGTTGGGATCATGTACAAAGGACGATCATCTTGGTTTTTGCCTTGTGCTTTGAACAAATCTTCTTCAAATTTTGGTAATTGCCCCGTACCCATTAAAGACTCGGCATTCACCATATAAGGCACATAAACCTCTTCATAACCATGCTGTTCAGTATGTAAATCGAGCATAAACTGGATCAATGCACGGTGTAATTTGGCTAATTGACCTTTTTTAATGATAAAACGGCTGGCCGAAATTTTTGCCGCATTGGCAAAATCTAACCCGCCCATCATTTCACCCACTTCGACGTGATCGCGCACAGCGAAGTCAAACTCACGAGGCGTGCCCCAACGACGAACTTCTACATTATCATTCTCATCTTTACCTTCTGGAACAGACTCATCCAGCAAATTTGGCATACCATAGTGGATATCGTCCAACTCTGTCATAACAGCATTCAAACGCTCTTTGGCGGCATCTAATTTAGCGCCTAAATCAGCGACTTGGTCCAATAAGGGTTGAATATCTTCGCCACGCGCTTTGGCTTGTCCAATCGATTTTGAGCTTGAATTACGTTGATTTTGTAATTCTTGGGTTTCTACTTGAATTTGCTTACGCTCCTCTTCAAGGCGCTGATAATTAGCAACATCAAGTTGATAACCACGTTTTGCTAAATTGGCTGCAACCGCTTCAATGTCATTACGAAGTAACTTTGGATCAAGCATGAGAATGTTCTTTTATTGATTGTGTGAAAATTTTAGCTGGCTATTCTATCACCAAGCCAAGCCCCAACAAACACCATTAACAAACAAATCAGCAAATTTGCTGCGATATAGGTCAAAGCCTTTGAATATTGCTGTTGTTGAAAGAGTACCAGTGCTTCAACGGAGAAAGTAGAAAATGTTGTAAGGGCGCCTAAAAAACCAACCATAACCCCTTGTTTTAAATTCATGGAAAGGTGCGATTCTTGCCAATAGCTCAATAAGAAGCCCGCAATGAAACAGCCAACAACATTAGCGATTAATGTGCCATAATAAACCTCATCGCCAAACTTATTTAGCGACCACTCGCGAATTTGAAAGCGCGTTAAAGCACCTAAAGCCCCGCCTAGACCGATGGACGCTACTAATCCCCACATACAGCTCCCCATACAAGTAAGTTCATTGCTAATGACTTTTATTACGGCTTTTTAACCAAGCCATTTTCTCAGCTATTTTCTTTTCCAAGCCACGATTTACTGGTTGATAATACTCAACCTCTTGTTTTTGCTCAGGAAAATAGCGTTGTCCTGCGGCATGTGCCTCAGGCTCATCATGATCATAACGGTATCCAACACCATAATCTAAATCTTTCATTAACTTGGTCGGCGCATTGCGTATATGCATCGGAACTTCATAAGTGGGCTCACTTGCAACGTCGCGCATAGCTTGTTTATAAGCCATATACACTGCATTACTTTTAGCCGCGGCCGCTAAATACAAAATAGCTTGTGCAATGGCCAACTCCCCTTCGGGACTACCCAAACGTTCTTGTACATCCCATGCATTCAAGGCCAGAGTTAAACCACGTGGATCCGCATTACCAATATCTTCACTGGCCATTCGAACCACCCTACGCGCAACATACAAAGGATCGCAACCACCGTCAATCATGCGGCAGTACCAATAGAGTGCGGCATCAGGATCGCTACCTCGCACCGACTTGTGCAAAGCCGAAATCTGATCATAAAAATGCTCGCCACCTTTATCGAAACGGCGTAAAGACTGAGTCAGCGTTTCTTCGAGGATGGATTCATCAATCACAGGTTGCACTTCATTAGTGGCTAAAGCCAACTCACTAGCCAGTTCCAAAATATTGAGCAAACGCCGCCCATCTCCATCTGCCGCATTGATCAGCAACTCCTTGCAATGATCATCAATAGTAATTTGATATTGCCCTAGCCCATGCTCAACATCAGATAAAGCACGTTCAATTAGATTGCTTAACGCTTGCTCAGACAAATCTTTAAGTACAAAAACTCGCGCGCGTGACAATAAAGCGTTGTTAAGTTCGAATGAAGGGTTCTCGGTAGTTGCACCAATAAAGGTTACAGTGCCATCTTCTACATACGGTAAAAACGCGTCTTGTTGGGCTTTATTAAAACGATGGACTTCATCAACGAATAGAATGGTTTGCTTGCCTTGTGCTTGGTATTGCTTAGCCTCTTCTACTGCTTCCCGGATATCCTTAACGCCCGCCAAAACCGCTGATATGGTAATGAAATGAGCATTAGAATTATGCGCAATCAAACGTGATAAAGTCGTTTTACCCGTTCCTGGAGGGCCCCAGAAAATTAATGAAAATGGTCGCTTGGCATCAATGGCTTGTCGTAAAGGTTTGCCCTCTGCTAACAAATGCTCTTGGCCGACATAGTGCTCTAACGAAAAAGGTCGCAGGCGATCTGCCAGCGGCGCATGTTTTTGTGCAAATGCTTTTTCTTCAGCAAATAAACTATCTTGATTGGCCATTGATCACTTGTTATCTGTCTTTCATCAGAGCTTCTGTATCTTTAGGCTTGATGACTTCACTTTCTTTTTCTAGCACTGGAGCTGTCAATTGCTCTTCAGCTTGTTCAAGCTGACCGTCAACTTCATCTTTAACCTGAGGCGGATCAATAAGCACATTATCAGTTTCTGTTACTTCTAAAACTAAATTTTCACGACTATCGATCACGTCAACCCCCTCAGGGATAACAAAGGCAAAGTAGTCTTTTTCAAACTGTTGGTTTACAACACTATTGCTAAACTCAACCAAAGTGGTTTGACCTAAATTATCTTTAACCTTCAAAGCCTTCAAATTTTCAGCATCGAACTCCATCACCAACACTTCAAACAAAGCACTTTCGTCTTTTGGCGTTAAGTGATACATCACAGTATCCGCAGCTTCACCTTTTACACTAGTGACATTATAAGTATCAGCCACATCGACTTGCGCTTTACTTAATAGTGAAGCAGGTGTGTCTGACAAGGTATCGTCTAAGGCTGAAACATTAATTTGCTCAATATCGCGATCAAACTGCCATAGGCTGACGCCATCAGCAACAATTTCTTGCTCATAAGGTTGTTCAACAAACCAACGGAATTTCTTTGGGCGCTCAAGCTCAAAGCGCCCCTTTGACTCATCTAAAACGGTTCCAAAATCATCCATAATGATCTGCGAAAATTCAGTCTTTAAGGTTTGGATATGTTCTAATTTAGTTTGCAAATCCTTAGCTGCATCAGCCCATGACGTACTAACAAAACCAAGCAAGGCAATACTTAAAGAAGCAGCTCTAACCATTTGTTTTAATTGTTTTTTCATAAATTCTTGTGTTCTCATAACATCAACCTTACCCGCAATTTGCGAGACTTACTTTGATGTCTTAGTTATACCTTTTCTAATATTAATTGGAGCTTAACAAAATAACCTTAACGGCAATCAAAAATTAATGCTTATTCTGGCGTAAACGTCGTAGCTAAGACGAGGCGTACTAGCAAGTAAGTTAGCCAGGATTAATCTTTAACTGGCGGCGGCGCCAACACTTCTCTCGCCCCATTCGAACCCATTTCACTGACAATACCCGCAGCTTCCATCGCTTCGACCATTCTCGCAGCGCGGTTATAGCCAATTTTTAAGCGTCTTTGGATACCTGAAATTGAAGCTCGACGGCTCTCAGTCACAATAGCAACCGCTTGATCGAACAATTCATCTTGCTCGCTATCGCCATCACCATTCAATTCAGGCATCCCAGGAACTGGAACTTCACTAGTTCCGCTAATAATGGCATCTAAATACTCTGGCTCACCGCGCTGTTTCCAATCTTCTACAACTCGATGCACCTCGTCATCGTCCACAAAAGCACCATGCACACGGGTTGGAATACTAGTTCCACCCGGTAGATATAACATATCCCCCATACCGAGTAATTGCTCGGCACCCATCTGGTCGAGAATCGTTCTCGAGTCAATTTTTGAGGACACTTGGAAAGCAATACGCGATGGTATATTGGCTTTAATTAAGCCCGTAATAACATCAACTGATGGTCTTTGAGTTGCTAAAATTAAGTGAATACCAGCAGCACGCGCTTTTTGTGCAATTCGCGCTATCAGCTCTTCAACTTTCTTACCAACAATCATCATCATGTCTGCAAGCTCATCAATCACAATCACGATTGATGGCAGTTTTTCGAGCATTGGCGGTTCTTCTTCTAAGCCGTCAGTGGGTTGCCATAAAGGATCGGGTATGGGCTCACCCGCTTTAATGGCATCTTTAACTTTTTTATTGAAGCCTGCTAAATTACGCACACCTAATGCTGACATTAAACGATAGCGACGCTCCATCTCACCAACCGACCAACGCAACGCATTGGCCGCATCTTTCATATCGGTGACCACTTCGCACAGCAAATGTGGAATACCTTCATAAACACTTAACTCAAGCATTTTCGGGTCGATCATGATCATGCGCAGATCTTCAGGCGTTGCTTTATATAACATACTGATAATCATGGCATTAACACCAACTGACTTACCAGAGCCTGTAGTACCAGCCACCATCAAGTGTGGCATTTTAGCCATATTAACCACAATCGGGTTGCCAGCAATATCTTTACCCAAAGCCATGCTTAACGGGGCTTTAGAATTTTCAAATTCATCACAAGCCAAAACTTCGCGCAGCCGAACCATTTCGCGGGTTTCGTTAGGAATTTCAATACCGACGTAAGTTTTGCCTGGAATAACCTCTACCACACGTACCGAAATTGTCGATAAAGAACGCGCTAAATCTTTTGCTAAATTACTGATTTTGCTAACTTTAACACCTGGAGCTAAGTCCAGTTCAAAGCGTGTAATAACAGGCCCTGGATGTACTTCCATAACCTGCGCTTCAACGCCGAAATCTTTTAACTTCAATTCAACCAAGCGCGACATAGCTTCAAGCGCTTCTTCACTGAAATGATTTTTTGGCGGTTCAGGCTCATCCAACAATTCCATGGTTGGCATTGGCCCCACATCCATATTCTCAAATAATGGCTTCTGTTTAGTTTTCTTTTCAACTTTGGCGCTTGGCGGAATCACTGCGACCTGTGGCTCAATTTTCACAGGGGCACGAGTTTCACGCTTTACCTGCTCCTGCTTAATTGCTTCTTGGCGTTTTATAACCGTTTGTTTGACTTCTTTTTGTTCTTCTTTGCGCTCTTTAAAGTTGAGATACCATAGCTTTATCTTTTGACTGGTTTCTATCGTCCACACCCCCACTTTATCCATCACTTTGAGCCATGAAATACCTGTAAACAAAGTAAGACCGGATAAAAATAATGCTAATAAAATCAAGGTTGTACCGTATAAACCAAAAGCGTCAAGCACTGAACTAATGATAAACTCACCTAAAATACCACCTGAGCTGTAACTGGGTTGAAGATCAGGATCAAAAAAGTGCAAACTGCACAATCCTGCGCCTCCAATCAAGGCCATTAACAAACCGGCAGACTTAACTGCCCAAAAACTTTTAGGGTGATGATTTTCAATTTTTCGCTCTGAATAGACTAAATAGCCAAAATAGCCAACGATAAGCGGGATCAAATAAGCCAAATAACCGAATAAGTGCAAAAAGAAATCCGCAAACCAAGCACCGCCCTTACCTGCCGCATTTTGAACTGGAGCACCACTACCATTGGTAAAAGAGCCAGGATCATTATGGTGATATGTGAGCAAAGCCAAAACAAAAAATAGCGCGATGGTCATCAATAAAATCATGCCACCCTCGCTTAAACGCTTGCGTAAGATTAACTTGGTTTCGTTTTGGTCAACTTTCACATTAGAACCTTTAACATTTTGTTTTTTATGACTTTTTTTCGTTTTAGTATTTTCTGACACTTGTTCTCGCTCTATCGGTTACTTTGCTACTCGCTTGGCTGGTTGCACTTGAAGCAAAACACTTCCTGTTATTATCGCACTATTCTAAAGCATGGCTACACTAAAGCAACTTTCGCAGTATCGCTTTAGCAAATTACGCCTAATAAACCGCCTTTAACTGGCCTTTTTATCATTAATTGGCAACATGTTAGTTTCTTTGACCTCCTCCATAACCATGTATGATCGCGAGGCACTGACACCCGGCAAGGTCAACAAAGTTTCACCTAACAATTTACGATAGGCTTGCATATCAGCCACACGAGCTTTGAGCAGATAATCAAAATCGCCTGAAACCAGATGGCACTCAAGAATCATAGGCAAACCTAATACGGCCTGTTTAAACTCTTCAAATACATCAGGGGAAGTTCTGGACAAACGAATTTCAACGAAAACCAACAATGACGCTGCCAACTTCATCGGGTTCAAGCGAGCGGAATAACCTTCAATAAAACCATTGGCTTCAAGACGCTTTACCCTTTCAAGACATGGAGTTGCGCTTAAACCAACCTTTTTAGCCAGCTCTACGTTAGAAATACGACCATTGGATTGCAATTCATTCAGAATTCGCAGATCAATGCGATCAAGGATTTGCTTGCTAGCATTGTGAGTTTTCAAAGTATTTTCCACTTCAAAATTAATATTTATAGTTATTTATACTACAAAAACACAATCTTTAGCAAATAAAACTACAAAGCAAGAATTATAATAGCGCATCTCTCTACAAAGCCAAACTCAAGCCAGAGAGATCCAACAGAATTACTGTTTTCGTTTTTTACTATTTATAGCGGAGCCAACATTATGTTAATCGGGGTACCAAAAGAAATTAAAAATCACGAGTACCGGGTAGGTATGGTTCCTGGTAGCGTGCGCGAAGTTGTAGCGCATGGCCACCAGGTAGTAGTTGAGCACAACGCAGGTAGCGGCATCGGTTTTACCGACGCTGACTATGAAGCTGCTGGCGCGACGATCGTAAATACGGCTGAAGAAGTTTTTGCTCAGGCCGACATGATTGTCAAAGTTAAAGAGCCATTAGCCGTTGAGCGTGCTCGTTTACGCGAAGGTCAAATATTATTTACATATTTGCACCTAGCTCCAGATTTGCCACAGACCCAAGACTTAGTTAAGTCGGGCGCTGTGTGTATCGCGTATGAGACTGTGACCAGCCCATCTGGCGGACTACCCCTACTGGCTCCTATGTCAGAAGTGGCTGGTCGCATGTCCATCCAAGCAGGCGCTGAGTGTTTAGAGAAGAAGAATGGCGGTCGCGGCATGTTATTGGGTGGCGTACCGGGCGTATCTCCAGCCAAAGTAGTGGTTATTGGTGGCGGTGTTGTAGGCACAAACGCTATCAAAATGGCGGTCGGTATGGGCGCTCGTGTGATCGTACTAGATCGCAATGTCAACGTACTTCGCCGCATCGACGCAGAGTTCGGCACTCAAGTTGAAACCGTTTACTCAAGCCACGACTCTCTTGAGCATCACGTAACAACCGCTGACTTAGTGATTGGTGGTGTATTAATCCCTGGTGCAGCAGCTCCAAAACTAGTGACTGCGGAAATGGTTAAAAACATGAAGCCTGGCGCTGTGTTAGTTGACGTAGCAATTGACCAAGGCGGCTGTTTCGCAACCTCAAAAGCCACTACCCATGATGATCCAACCTTCATCGTTGATGATGTAGTTCATTACTGCGTTGCGAATATGCCTGGCGCTGTGCCAAGAACCTCAACTTTTGCACTAAATAACGCCACTTTGCCATTCATCATCAACTTAGCAAATAAAGGCTACAAAAAAGCACTAGCCGATGATCCACATTTATTAAACGGCTTGAATGTTTATCGTGGAAAAGTAACAGAACGTTCTGTTGCTGATAATTTAGGTTTCGATTTTGTAGAGCCAAAAGAAGCAATTGGGTTGTAAGCTTTAATTATACTTGAAATAAAGCGCCACTTAATGTGGCGTTTTTTTATTTCTGAATCATATTGTGACAAATTAGACTTTGCTCGAATTTATGAACTACCATATTATTCGGGTCTATCTTATACCTTTTAAGAAATAACAAATGAAAAAACTTTTTTTATCTACTTTTCTCTTAATTTCAATATCAGTTAATGCTGCTGAACAACCTCTAGAAAAAGAGTTTCATAGACTAGTAGTTTTAGACCAAGAGCAAAAAATACTAGTCGTTAAAATTAAAGATACTGACTTCTGGGTTACCCCTGGGTTATATAGTGCAATACATGATGATAGTATCAATGAAAAGTTAATAAAATTGGCTGCAGAGTATGATCTGACTATTAGCCAGCCAATTTTAAAAGGGAAATTTAAGCTTATAAACGGAGAAAACACTACAAATAGATACTTTTATACAGCAACTAAGACTAATGAGTTATTAAAATTACCTTCAAATATAGAGTCCATACATTGGCTGCCGTTAAATGAGGCCATGAATTTAATTACGTTTCCACATATTAACATTTTACTTAATAAAATTATCACAAGCGATGATGCTATTTGGTGCGCATCCGTTAAAAGATATAGAGAAAAAGGACAGTATAAAGCTAAATTAGTAGATGATTTTAAACCTTTAGAAGAGTGCGAGAGTCATAAATAAAATGCTTATAGATAACAATAATTTTTTTGATTGGTCAAAAATGTATAAAAGCCTATCTGATTTAGATGTCAGGGGACTACCAGATGATTCAAAGTTACCTAAACCAGAAGTTATGGTAATAGATGCTATTGGAATGATCGTTGAACTCCGAGATGATAATAAATATAGATCCTAAAGTTATGGTACTCTAGGTTTTAAGCAAGCAAAAGAAGCTCAGAAAGCCTCAGAGATAATGTCTATAGTAGCAAGGTTATAGAACAAAAAAGCCGCTCAAGTGAGCGGCTTTCATTTGATTAGTTACCTATTTTTTTGTGTCTTCTTTTCTTGATAAACCTTACCAGCCACCAAACCAGCAGCATTACGATCGTTAGTACTATAAAGCATATTACCGCTAAATAAGTTCTTGTGATCAAGCGACCGTCTAAAAACGTAGCTGCACTCACTGTGCTAAGCATTAATAAGTAATCGTAGTTGCTTATTACCATTTTTTGTCTTTTGGTAAATTTCTCAGAATCTACGAAGGCTCTTAATTTTCTTAAATCAAACAATACAGCACCCTCTTGCGGGATAAACTCTGCAAAGGGTGATTTGCTCCAATTTGTAAAATGCGCTTTATCATTTTCAAAACCCAGCAATGCATCTCTTGATGTTCCTTGATAACCGTCTATAAACAGGTTAAGAGTGCTCCAGCCTTTTAATTGTGCCCAATCATCGATTCTTTTACCTAAAGCCTTATCTACGGTAACAGAACTACCTTTCATCGTATGATAGGCTCCAAATTTTAAAAACAAATCTGGAATATCAGGATCATTTAGTTGCTGTATAAAATTATCCATCATAAGGCTTTCTCGCGCTTCATTGGACCATGCTGCGTCTCCGCCCATTTGATTCTTATAAATTTTATAGCTTAAGGCCAAATGTTGAGCTCGAGTTTTTACTAGCGGATCGCTTGAACTTTGGTATGCTCTTACCACCTTATTAACAGCTTTCCCATCACCCTGTCCGACTAAAAAGGGGTTGAGCCAACTCCAGTTATCGAAAGACTCTATGCTTTCTAATGCAGCATCATCAGGAGCATGCTCTTTAAAATAATCATATACAATGGGAGCAGAAGCGATGAACTCTTGATCAAGACCTATAATACAATCGGTAAAACCATGGCTTTGATTACAGGCATTTTCTAGCAAAGCCACTTCTTCCTCAAAAGCAAAAAAAGGAATCGTTTGCAGGTTAAGTCCTCGCGACATATATTCTTGATAGCGCCCATTTTTTATTAAGCTTTGCATCTTACTCGCTGCAATCGGCCCCACTTCGGTCGCCAGCAATCGAGGACTCTCTTGCGAAAGGTCGCTGTACATTTGATTAGCAAAGATTGCAATTTCTGCCGTAGCATGATTTTCACCAAACATAAAAATTTTATGCCGTTTAGCTTCGTCAATTAGCTTATCATACCCCTCACCCGACATTTTATAACCGTTAAACTGTAAGTTATAGCTAGCGCTTTTAATTGCCAAGCTGAGTTCATCATTTGCATCAGCTAAAGCTGGCGCTATTAAAAGAAATGCTAACAACAGAGATGGTAATCGCTTCATATTTCCTCTTTTCTTATTCAGTTAATTCTTTGATCCAATCCAATATTTGCCCACTTACTTTAGGATCCCATGCTCCTTTTTCGCCTTTAAAAGAACTTTCATAACTTTTATGGATAGTTGACCAATGATCCATCATAGGGTATTTAAGCAATGTATGATCTTGATGTCCAGAAGACTGCAAAATTTCAACAATCATATCATTATCATATTCGGACATAATCCAATCATGAGTTCCCCAACGAATACGTGCTGGCACCTCCAACTTTTCCCAAGCTCCTGCTATATCAAACTCTTGTAACTGATGATAAAAACTCATAGAACGGCCGTACATATGGTTGAGTCCGTGATAGTTATAGCCAGCTAATAAAGGATTTTCTTTAATCATATCGGCGTAACTTTTTTTCTCAATGAGCATACCGTAATACAGTGGAATATAAGCATGATTCATTTTTTGGGTAATTTCAGATTGAGAGTCACCTTGCATTTTTCTAATGCGTCTTTCAATTTCTAGCATATGCTCAAACCATGTTCGCAGATAAGTTCCGTCAGAAATAACACCTGATAAGTTGTATTTATTAGCAATATAAGGAGCAAGGGCACTCCCCATACTATTTCCATAAACAACCACTTTGGTTTTATCGACATAATCCTTTGATAATAAGTGCTGAACAGCCGTTTCATAACCATTAAGCTCTGCAGTAAAGTCTGTGTCTGAGCAGTGCCCTTCACTATCACCTACACCAGGCTTCTCAACCCTCATCACCACAACTTCTGACTTTTGGACTATATCCTCTATCAAGCGCAAATAATTATTTCTTCGGTTTGGTATCAACTCTATACTCGAACAACTCAGCCCTTGCAGAAATATCACTGCTGGTTGAGGTTCTTCTGTGCTTGGTTTAGTAATAATAACTCTCTGCCTATTACCATAATCAGAAGTAACCGTCTCATAGATAGTCTCTAACCCCTGATGCTGCTCAAAAGGCACAGCTTGGAAAGTGAGTTTATGCGAATTTAAATTTCTTGTTCCATGTTCTCTAACCAATAGCAGATATTCCCTTCCTGATATCAAGCTATCGCTTATGTCATTCCAAACTTCTTGACTAACAACCGACTGAGCATTTACCTTAAGGATAATATCGTTTTCTTTCAATCCAGCCGCTTTTAATGCTGAAATATCAGATATATTACGTATTAACACGCCTGGGTGCTCTAGCTTAGAAAATGAGGCATGCCACTGTGCTCTTCTTTGTAAATCATCAGCAATAAGTGATTTGCTTAAAGTAAATATGACTACTATTGTTAAAAATTTATATAAATTATTCATAAAACCTCTAGTTGAACATTATAAATCAAAGAATTAGAATAATTGGTTTTAAAAAATTTAATCACTAAGAAGCTTGGCTTTTATGTCAAATTCAGGATAATTTATATAAAATTCAGAAATTATTATGTGTAATTGTGCAGCAACTTGATGGCTACCAGCCCAAATACTATGTTTTTAATTCAAAAATACTGTCCCATATCACTTTTTGGATAGCTTATTACATTACTTTTAGCTTTATTTGGTCTAGTAATTACGGATTGACTGCATCATTTTTTCTGGAGTTTATATTACTACCTCCACGTATGCTTGCGGTATACTCTACCTTATATTGGTTACTACCAAATTTTTTGCTAAAAAAGCGCTACAGTTCTTTTCTCATACTTTTTATCAGCACACTACTAATCTGTGCATTTATTCAACGCGTTTTTATCCACTTCTTCTACGAAGAGATTTTTATTCAGAGCAATAGTCATTTATGGGATGCGAGGGCTCTAATTAAAGCATCTGTACTCATTAACACCACTGTGGTTTTTGTACTTTGTATAAAGCTATTAGGAATCATAGAATTCCTTTTAGGTTTTACTAAAAATCAACAAGCCACGCTAAATATAAAATCCAATAGGAAAACCTACTTAGTAGAAAAAGATGACATCTTGTATATCGAAGGGTTAGGTAATTATGTGAATTATTATTTAAAGAATGGTGATAAAATCACTAGTTATAATAGTATTAAGAAAACCTTAGAAAATCTTCCTGATCACTTTATTCGCTCACATAAATCTTTTGTTATTAATAAGAAACATATAACCTCATTCAATCAAGATAGTATTCAAATAAGTGAGCAAACGCTTCCACGAAGTAAGTCTTTAACTGATAATGATCTATTACTGAACTAAAGTTAAAGCTGATGACATAAAAAAGCCGCTCAAATGAGCGGCTTTTCAACAATTCTTAAATTAATCTAAAAGATTATAATTTAACAACGTTTGCAGCTTGAGCGCCTTTAGGACCTTGTTCGATTTCGAATTGAACTTTTTGGCCTTCAGCTAAAGTTTTGAAACCGTCGCCTTGAATTGCGCGGAAGTGTACAAACACGTCTTCGCCTTGCTCTTGCTCGATGAAACCAAAACCTTTTGATTCGTTAAACCACTTAACTGTACCTGTGATTGCTGACATAATATTTCTCCAAAGCTTATTGCTTTAATAAAGTTATAGCCGTATTACTATTAATAACGGCGGATGTTACTGAGTAAAAATTGACACTAACTTATGTACAAAGCGAGGAACTACTTGGAGTGAATCAAAGAGTATATCTTGTGACTTACTTTACTGTATCATCGAACCTGTAACCTAAATCTAGCTGTTAATTTAACCAGCACGCATAGGATACTACAATTCCACTTTAAGTAAAGGTTTATTTACGCTTTTAACAAAAGCTTAACTTATTGATATCCTTGCGATTATATATTGCGTTAATTATTATTAATAATCAATTATCAGCTTTGCCACAGATAATTTAAGGGAGTTGCTATAATGGCTAATAAAACCGTCCCCAATGATGCTAGCGTGTTCGACTTTTTACATGCTGTTGAGCATCAACAACGACGTGAAGACAGTTTGAAAGTTTTACACATGATGCAGGAGATTACGGGCGAGCAAGCCGTTATGTGGGGCGACTCCATTGTGGGCTTTGGCCGCTACCCTTATCAAACACAATCTGGTTGTGGCGGCGATTGGTTCTATACAGGTTTTTCGCCTCGCAAGCAGAATTTAACCCTCTATATCATGGATGGCTTTAAGAAACGACCTGAGCTAATTGAAAAGCTTGGCAAATGTAAAACCAGTGTATCGTGCCTTTACATTAATAAACTGTCTGATGTCGATGAAGATATATTGCGTCAAGTGATCAAGGAATCAGTTGAGCATGTTAAAGAAAACCAATCTGGTTGCTAGTTTGTAGAGAGAAGCATCACTTTACAAACATCGTTAAGGTCGTTACCCTGCGCGCCTCAAAATATCTCTACGGGCACAGCCCTACTGATTTAATTATGAATTTTGTTATCGGTCAACGCTGGATCAGTCACACAGAAAATCATTTAGGCCTTGGTATCGTCAGTGATATTGATGGCCGTTTAGTCACCATAAGCTTTCCAGCAAGCGCTGAAGAGCGCTCCTATGCCATCAATAACGCTCCTTTGAGCCGTGTTATTTATAAGGCTGGCGATCAAGTAAACACTATGGATGAACTGTCATTGACTATTAGTGATGTGAATGAGCGTGGCGGATTGATCTTTTATACAGGCGAAGATGAGCAAGGAGATAGTCATACCATCGCTGAGCTTGAGCTAGATTGTTTTGTGAACTTTAATTCACCAGAGCAACGCTTACTGGCCAATTTATTTGATAGTAATGCTATGTATCAATTGCGTGTGGACACCCTTTTCCATACCCATCGTTTGCAACAATCGCCAGTCAAAGGGTTGCTTGGCACGCGTACTAGCTTGCTACCTCATCAGATTTATATTGCTAGCGAAGTTGCCAAACGCTTTGCACCGCGAGTACTTTTGGCTGATGAAGTTGGTTTAGGCAAAACCATTGAAGCAGGCATGATTCTGCATCAACAGCTGCTCACTGGTTTAGCCGAACGTGCATTGATTGTAGTGCCAGACACCTTAATTCATCAGTGGTTGGTTGAAATGTTGCGTAAATTCAATTTGCGTTTTTCAATATTTGATCAAGCGCGTTTTGATGCCAGTCTTATAGAGTCACCAGAAGATAATCCTTTTGAAACAGAACAACTGATAATTTGCAGCTTGGATTTCCTGACTAAACACGACGAAGCACTTGACCAAGCATTACAAGCCGAGTGGGATTTGTTGATTGTTGATGAAGCCCACCACTTACAATGGTCTGCTGAGGATGAGTCTAAGGTTAGCGAACAATACAAGGCCATAGAAATGTTGGCGACTATAAGTGCAGGTGTGTTGTTGCTAACGGCGACACCTGAACAAATGGGTATCGAAAGCCATTTCGCCCGTTTGCGCTTGCTCGATCCTGCCCGTTTTCATGACCTATCAACTTTCATTGAAGAAGAGCAAGGCTATCAAGATCTCGCTGAGATCGTCAGCCAATTAATCCAGCTAACAGAAAAGGAAGAAAAGCTTTCTGAGAAACATTTTGAACTACTCAAACCTTATCTTGGCAGTGAAATAGAAACGATCGATAGTAGCACGACTGAACAGACTGTAATTTCCAATATTATCGAAAAATTGCTTGATCGCCATGGCACAGGCCGAGTGTTATTCAGAAATACTCGCAGTGCCATTGATGATTTCCCAGAACGTCAGCTCTATCCTGTAGCCCTATCTAAACCTGAGCATTATGCTTACCACGAATTATATCCAGAACTTGGCGCAGACGATAACTGGACAGAACAGGATCCCCGTGTTGAGTGGCTGGTGCAACATCTTAAAGCCATAAAGCCACAAAAAGCCTTAGTAATTTGCGCCAACGCCTCTACCGCTAAGGCATTAGAACATTATCTTCACCTTAAAGCAGGTATTCGTAGTGCTGCTTTTTACGAAGAGATGAGCATTATTGAGCGAGACTCTGCGGCAGCATATTTCGCAGATATAGAAGACGGTGCGCAAGCATTAGTCTGTTCTGAAATTGGTAGTGAGGGGCGAAACTTTCAATTTGCCCACCATTTAGTGCTATTCGATTTACCATTGAATCCAGACTTATTAGAGCAGCGCATTGGGCGACTTGATCGTATTGGCCAATTACACCCGATCAAGATTCATGTGCCCTACTTCGAGCAATCGGCGCAACAAGTGCTATTCCAATGGCTTGACCAAGGTTTATCACAATTTACACGAAGCTCATCGGTTGGTAGCAGTATTTATAAGCAGTTTCATCAATCTTTACATGAGCTGTTAACTGAATTTGATGCGGAAAAGTTAACATCGCTGGTCAATGACACCAATACGCGTACCGAACAGTTGTTGAAAGACATGGAGCAAGGACGCGATCCTTTGCTTGAATATAACTCCTGCCGCCCAGTGGCAGCCAATAAATTGATAGAGCTTATTGAAAAAGACAATGATCTCAAGCAAGTTGAAGAGTATGCAACACGCTTGTTTGATCAATTTGGTTTAGAGCAAGAAGAACACTCTGAGCATAGCGTTATCGTACATCCTACAGACCACATGCGCCTTGATAGTTTTCCAGGATTAGGTGATGACAGTCTGACTTTAACTTATGACCGACAAAAAGCAATTGCACGCGAAGATATGGCTTTTGCCACTTGGGAGCACCCTATTTTAGCAGAATCCATGGAAATGATTGTGAATAGCGAAATAGGTAATGCTTGTATTGTAACCTTACCTTTAAAAAGTATTCCAGCAGGGACTTTTTTGTTGGAGTCATTCCACAGCGTTCATTATTTTGCACCTAGCGAATTACAGCTAAGCCGCTATTTACCTTTATCACCCTCAAGAACTCTAGTTAATCTACAGGGTAAAAACTTAAGCAAAGCTTTGTCGTTCCAACAACTAAACGAGCGGGTCGAGCGTATGAAAAAAACCATTGCTCAAGGCGTTGTGCCTCAAATTCGTGAACAAGTAGAAATCATGGCCAAACATGCCCACCAACTCGCTGAACAAACCATGCAACCTATCATTGAACAGGCTAAAACTCATTATCAACAAGCGATCAATGCTGAGATAGATCGACTTAAAGTATTGCGCAAACACAATAGCGGTATCCGCGAAGAAGAAATAACATTCTACGAGCAGCACATTGAATCAGCTATTCACTGCTTAGACAAAGCAACTGTACGCTGTGAAGCAATCCGCGTGATCATCACTACTTAGGATCCAATAAGTTAGTCTAACAACTAGTTTTGATAGGCAGTGTTAATACTAGCGATAGTAAAAATTGATAATTAGCAGAAATTGAGTTTGGCGGTTTATTTTTGTCCGCTAAGCTCATACAATTGTTGGCCTAAAAAAGACTAAGGCTATTGCCTATCAACGAATTTGGAGATCTGCCCAATGAGCGACGCTCGTCATATTAAGTGTTTGATTTTAGGTTCTGGACCTGCTGGTTATAGTGCAGCGGTTTATGCTGCTCGTGCCAATTTAGAGCCAGCGATTATCACAGGTTTACAGCAAGGCGGTCAATTGACCACAACCACAGACGTAGATAACTGGCCTGGTGATCATGAAGGTGTACAAGGTCCTGACCTAATGATCCGCATGCAAAAACATGCCGAGCGCTTTGGTACGGAAATGATTTTCGACCATATCCACACAGTCGACTTAAAGCAAAAGCCTTATACTTTGACAGGTGATTCTGGCACTTATACTTGCGATGCCCTGATTATTTGTACTGGTGCGTCTGCCAAATATCTTGGTTTACCCTCAGAAGAAGCCTTTATGGGTAAAGGTGTTTCTGCTTGTGCAACTTGCGACGGTTTCTTCTATCGTAATCAAAAAGTTGCGGTTGTTGGTGGCGGTAATACAGCCGTTGAAGAAGCTTTATACCTTTCAAATATTGCCAGTGAAGTTCATTTGATTCACCGTCGTGATGAATTACGTTCTGAGAAAATCTTGCAAGATAAATTATTTGAAAAAGCTAAAAATGGTAATGTGACACTTCATTGGCACCGCACTTTAGAAGAAGTGGTTGGTGACGAAATGGGCGTGACTGGTATCCGCATCAAAAGCACTCAGGACGATTCGATTGAAGAACTTGAATTGCAAGGTTGCTTTATCGCAATTGGCCATAAACCAAACACCGACATTTTCCAAGGTCAACTTGAAATGAAAGATGGCTATATCGTGGTTAAATCTGGCACTTCTGGCAATGCAACCGCAACCAGCGTTGAAGGTGTCTTTGCAGCAGGAGATGTATCCGACCATGTTTATCGTCAAGCGATTACCTCGGCTGGTACTGGCTGTATGGCTGCATTGGATGCTGAGAAATATTTAGACCAGTAATCATTACTTTATAGACATTCAGAGAAAAAGCCCTTTACGAAGGGCTTTTTTGATCCATAAAAAGCAATCTTTATCCAAACAATTCACGTATAATCAGCGTTGTATCATGTCATCGTTAACACCCACATCAATTAAGCAAATTTGCTATGAGGTTCTATGAATCAGCACTATTTTTCTGCGCTTCCATTAAAAGTTGAGTTACTTGATAATCTTGAGAGCCTTGGTTTTAACAACATGACAGCAATCCAAGAGCAAAGTTTACCGCCAATATTGTATGGAAAAGATGTGATAGGACAGGCAAAAACAGGCTCAGGAAAAACCGCAGCCTTTGGTTTAGGCTTGTTAAATAAGTTAGACAATAAGAATTTTAATGTACAAGCTTTGGTGCTGTGCCCTACTCGCGAATTAGCCGAGCAAGTTGCAATAGAATTAAGAAACTTAGCAAGAGGCATTCAAAACATCAAAGTTGTTGTATTATGCGGAGGCACTCCTAAGAAAGTACAGATTGCATCACTTGAAAATGGTGTACATATCATTGTCGGTACCCCAGGGCGCATTGAAGAACATCTGGAGCTCGGGAATCTAGATATTGATCAACTAAACACTCTTGTGCTTGACGAAGCTGATCGTATGCTTGATATGGGGTTTCAAGCCTCAATTGATAATATAATTCGCTTTAGCCCAATACAACGTCAAACACTCTTGTTTAGCGCTACCTACCCTGATGAAATTCAAACAATTTCGCAACGGGTTATGAAAAACCCAATGCTGATTCAAATTGGACTTGATGAGCAAAAACCTGAAATCGAACAGCGATACTTTAAAGTTAAAGACGATCAGCAGCGAATGATAGCTTTACGCTCTATATTGCTTGAGCAACGCCCAGATTCTACCGTGGTTTTTTGCAATACAAAAAATGATGTCAAAGCTGTAGCCGATGAATTAAAAAAATATGGTTTCAGCGTACTTGCCTTGCATGGTGATTTAGATCAAATAGATAGAGATCAAGCGCTGATCCAGTTTGCCAACAAAAGCACCTCGATTTTAGTAGCCACAGATGTAGCTGGGCGTGGTTTGGATATCAAGGAATTAGATCTGGTTATCAACTACCACACAGCCAGCGATCCTGAAACTCATGTACATAGGATTGGCCGTACCGGTCGCGCAGGCAATAGTGGCAAGGCATTTTCATTATACTCTGAAAAGGAAAGCTACAAAATTAGCCGCCTAGCTGAATATTTGCAGATACATATAGAGCCAACAAAACTGCCTGACTTAAGTTGGTTAAAACAGCCTGCTTTTAAACCTCCAATGGCCACGTTACAATTGAGCGGCGGCAAGAAAAACAAAGTTCGACCTGGAGATATTCTCGGTGCATTAACTTCAAATAATGACATAAACGGTGATGATATTGGTAAAATTCAAGTCGCTGCCAATTGGTCTTATGTTGCCGTCTCACGCAAAATTGTTGAAACTGCCTATCATGAATTGAGTAATGGTAAGGTCAAAGGAAAGCGCTATAAGGTCAAACGTATAAGCTAGAACTAACTTTTATTAATAAGTAATTCTTGGTTTATTTC
>JABXIQ010000036.1 GCA_013373015.1 Kangiellaceae bacterium | reverse complement strand
GTTGTTAATTTTAGGTCTTGGTGCATTAGGTACTGCGATTGGTTTTGGTCTTTTAGGTGGTAAATTCCTAGAAGCTTCAGCTCGTCAGCCAGAATTAGCTCCTATGTTGCAAACTAAAATGTTCCTAGTTGCGGGTCTTCTTGATGCGGTAACCATGATCGGTATCGGTATCGGTATGTGGTTCACATTCGCAAGCCCATACGTTGGTCAATTACAAGCTCTAATCGGTTAATAACTGATTTTGAACGGGGTGCTAATATTGCTACCCCATTGATTTGACTAACTAACTGGGAGGGGAAAAAACGTGAATATTAACGTGACCCTATTTATCAACATGATTTTCTTCTGCGGCTTCGTATGGTTTTGTATGAAGTTCGTATGGCCTCCAATCATGGCGGCGATTAAAGAACGTCAAGATAAGATCGCTGAAGGTCTTGCTGCTTCTGAAAGAAGTGCTAAAGATCTTGAGTTAGCTCAAGCGAAAGCTGCCGATATGTTACGCGATGCGAAAACACAATCTGCAGAGATCGTTGATTCTGCTAAGAAGCGTCATGCTGAGATCGTTGATTCTGCTAAAGATGATGCGCGCTCTGAAGCTGACAAAATCAAAGCAGGTGCCATGGCTGAGATCGATCAAGAAGTTAACCGTGCTCGTGAGCAATTACGCTCTAAAGTAGCTACTCTAGCAGTAGCTGGTGCTGAGAAAGTAATTGAGCGCAACATCGACCAAGCTGCGAACAATGATTTGTTCGACAAGCTAGTTGAAGAGCTGTAAGGGCCAGAGGTTAAGATATGGCTGAGCTGACTACTATTGCAAGACCATACGCAAAAGCAGCATTCGAATATGCTCTTGGCTCTCAGACTGTGTCTGAGTGGGCAAGCATGTTAGATTTTGTCGCTCAAGCCGTTAGCAACAACGACGTGGCCGCGGTTATCGGCAACCCTGCCCTATCTGCAGAGCAGAAAGGTGAAGTGTTGTTGAAAGTAAGCGAAGGCCAGTTAACTGATAAAGTTGAAAACTTTATTAAGTTGCTTGCAAAGAATCATCGTTTAGAAGCAATTCCTGCGATTAAAGACCGTTATGAGTTTTTGAAAGCAAATTACGATAAAGCTGTTGATGTGGAAGTTACTTCTGCGATGGCTTTAAGCGATGAACAATTGCAGCGTTTAACTGAAAAGTTAACGGCAAAACTTGGTCGTAAAGTTAAAATTGAAACACAAGTAGATTCGTCAATGATCGGTGGCTTGAGAATTAAAGCTGGCGATATGGTAATTGACGGGTCAGTACGCGGTAAGCTCGACAAGCTTTCCGAAACGCTAAGAGCTTAGTGAGGAAGAAGCATGAGTGTGCAACTGAATCCATCTGAAATTAGTGAGCTAATCAAAAAACGCATCGACTCTTTTGAAGTTGTTAGCGAAGCTCGCAATGAAGGTACAATCGTCAGTGTCTCTGACGGTATTTTACGTATTCACGGTTTAGCCGACGTTATGGCTGGTGAGATGATTGAATTACCAGGCGGCAAATACGGTATGGCATTAAACCTTGAGCGTGACTCTGTTGGTGCGGTAGTTTTAGGTGATTACACCGATATCGTAGAAGGTATGACGGCAAAATGTACCGGTCGTATCTTGGAAGTACCAGTAGGTCGCGGTTTATTAGGTCGTGTGGTTGACGCATTGGGTAGCCCAATCGATGGCAAAGGTCCAATTGATAACGATGGCTTCTCGCCAATCGAAAAGATTGCTCCTGGTGTAATCGATCGTCAATCTGTAGATCAACCAGTTCAAACAGGTATCAAATCTATCGATGCGATGATTCCTGTAGGTCGTGGTCAGCGTGAGTTGATTATTGGTGACCGTCAAACTGGTAAAACAGCTATTGCTGTTGATGCGATTATCAACCAAAAAGGCACAGGCGTTATCTGTGTATACGTTGCGGTTGGTCAAAAAGCATCAACTATCGCGGGTATCGTCCGTAAGCTAGAAGAGCACGGTGCAATGGATCACACCATTATCGTTGCCGCTTCTGCTTCTGACTCGGCAGCACTTCAGTTCATCGCGCCTTTCTCAGGTTGTACGATGGGTGAATACTTCCGTGACCGCGGTGAAGATGGTTTGATCGTTTATGATGATTTGACGAAACAAGCTTGGGCTTACCGTCAGATCTCATTGCTACTACGCCGTCCTCCAGGTCGTGAAGCTTATCCTGGTGACGTATTCTACTTGCACTCACGTCTTCTTGAGCGTGCAGCGCGTGTGAATGCTGACTATGTAGAAGAGTTCACTAAAGGTGAAGTTAAAGGTCAAACCGGTTCATTGACTGCATTGCCAATCATCGAAACCCAAGCGGGTGACGTATCGGCTTTCGTACCTACTAACGTAATCTCGATTACTGACGGTCAGATTTTCTTAGAAACTGACTTGTTCAACGCGGGTATCCGTCCAGCGGTTAACGCGGGCCTATCGGTTTCGCGTGTAGGTGGTGCAGCACAGACTAAGATCATTAAGAAACTAGGTGGCGGTGTTCGTCTTGCATTAGCACAGTATCGTGAGTTAGCGGCGTTCGCACAGTTCGCTTCTGATCTTGATGATGCTACTCGTGCACAGTTAGAGCACGGTCAGCGCGTAACTGAATTGATGAAGCAAAACCAATATGCTCCTTTATCGGTAGCAGAAATGGCGGTTTCATTATTCGCAGCTGAAAAAGGTCACTTGAAAGACGTAGCGATCAACAAAGTTGGCGATTTCGAATCAGCATTATTGGATTACTTCAATAATCAACACGCTGATTTATTAAAAGAAATCAACGATAAGTGTGATTTTAACGACGAAGTTGCTGCTAAATTAGAAGAAGCAGTAACTAAGTTTAAAGCTACGCAAACTTGGTAATTCGCATGAGGGTGTTTAGACGCCCTCTTCGCATTTCAAGTTTATTGTAATTAATTAAGACTGGATAATACTATGTCAGGCGCTAAAGAAATTCGTACCAAAATTGGGTCGATTAAAAATACGCAAAAAATTACTTCTGCAATGGAAATGGTTGCAGCAAGTAAAATGCGTAAAGCGCAAGATCGCATGGCTGCTTCTCGCCCTTATTCTGAGAAGATCCGAAATGTGATCAAGCATATTGCACAAGGTACTCCAGAATATCGCCACGCTTATATTTCTGAAAGAGATATTAAACGCGTTGGTTATATTATCGTGTCGACTGATCGTGGTTTATGTGGTGGTTTGAACATTAACTTGTTTAAAGCAGCGCTAAACGATATGCAAACATGGTCAAAGCAAGACATCGAAATCGACTTGTGCTTAATCGGCAGTAAAGCGACTGCGTTCTTCCGTAAGTTTGGTGGCTCAGTGGTTGCTAAGACTTCGAATTTGGGTGATACACCTGAAATTGAAGATCTGATTGGTTCAGTTAAAGTGATGTTGAATGCTTATGATGAAGGTCGTATTGATCGTTTATTCGTCGTAGGCAATGAGTTTGTAAACTCTATGACTCAAGATCCAACAGTTGAGCAGTTATTACCGCTTCCTGTGGGTGAAGAAGAAGAGTTGAAGCATCACTGGGACTACATTTATGAGCCGGAAGCAAAACCATTGTTGGACAAATTAATGGTTCGTTTCATTGAGTCTCAAGTGTACCAAGCAGTAGTAGAAAACATCGCTTGTGAGCAAGCTGCGCGTATGGTGGCTATGAAAGCCGCTTCTGATAACGCAGGAGATCTGATTGATGATCTTGAACTTGTTTACAACAAAGCACGTCAAGCGGCCATTACACAAGAATTGGCTGAGATCAGTGCGGGTGCGGCGGCTGTATAAGCTGTCTGCTTGAGTGAAGAAGTAATAGTTTTTAAAGCTTAAGATTGAGGAAATCAATATGAGCACAGGTAACATTGTAGAAATTATTGGCGCGGTTATCGACGTTGAGTTCCCGCGTGATGGTGTACCTAAGGTATATGACGCATTAACAGTGGATGGCACTGAACTAACGCTAGAAGTTCAACAGCAGTTAGGCGACGGTGTTGTACGTTGTATTGCGATGGGTTCATCTGAAGGTTTACGTCGTGGTTTGGAAGCTAAGAATACTGGCAAGCCAATCCAGGTACCAGTGGGCAAAGAAACCCTTGGTCGTATCATGGACGTATTGGGTAACCCAATCGATAAGAAAGGTCCTATCGGTGAACAAGAGCGTATGTCTATTCACCGCAAAGCACCGGCCCTCGACGAGCTAGCACCGGCTAACGAATTGTTAGAAACTGGTATTAAAGTAATCGACTTGGTTTGCCCATTTGCTAAAGGTGGTAAAGTTGGTCTATTCGGTGGTGCGGGCGTTGGTAAAACCGTAAACATGATGGAGCTTATCCGTAACATCGCGATTGAGCACTCAGGTTTCTCGGTATTCGCTGGTGTTGGTGAGCGTACTCGTGAGGGTAACGATTTCTACCACGAGATGACGGACTCGAACGTAATCGATAAAGTATCACTAGTTTATGGTCAGATGAATGAACCTCCAGGTAACCGTTTGCGTGTTGCTTTAACAGGTTTGACAATGGCGGAAAAATTCCGTGATGAAGGCCGTGACGTACTATTATTCGTTGATAACATTTATCGTTATACACTAGCGGGTACGGAAGTTTCTGCACTACTAGGTCGTATGCCATCTGCGGTAGGTTATCAGCCAACTCTTGCGGAAGAGATGGGTGTACTTCAAGAGCGTATTACTTCTACTAAGACAGGTTCGATT
>JABXIQ010000006.1 GCA_013373015.1 Kangiellaceae bacterium | reverse complement strand
TGATAATTCAGGCGCTCGTCGAGTAATGTGTATTAAAGTACTGGGTGGTTCGCATCGCCGTTACGCTAACGTTGGTGACGTTATCAAGGTGAGCGTAAAAGAAGCGATCCCACGTGGTAAAGTGAAAAAAGGTGATGTTCTGAACGCAGTTGTAGTTCGTACGCGTAAAGGTGTTCGTCGTCCAGACGGCTCTTTGATCAAGTTCGACGGCAATGCAGCGGTAATTTTGAACAACAACTTACAGCCGATTGGTACTCGTATCTTTGGACCTGTAACCCGTGAATTACGCGGCGACAAGTTCATGAAGATCGTGTCTTTGGCACCAGAAGTACTGTAAGAGAGACGAGAATCATGCAAAAGATTAAAAGCGGCGACGAAGTCATCGTAATCGCAGGCAAAGACAAAGGTAAGCGCGGTACTGTTACTCGCGTTCTTCCTGATGCTGGCCGCGTGATCGTTGGTGGCGTTAACTTGGTTAAGAAACACACTAAACCAAGTCAAAATCCAGATGGTTCGATTAATGAAGGCGGTATCATCGAGAAAGAAGCTTCACTAGATTTGTCAAACGTAGCTATTTATAACCCAGCTACGGGTAAAGCAGATCGCGTAGGTTTCAAAGTTGAAGATGGTAAAAAATCGCGCTTCTTTAAGAAAACTGGCGAAACAATTTAATTGTAACTAGGTAATAAATGATGGCGAAACTGCACAACTATTACAAAGATACTGTTGTACAACAACTTCAAGAGAAGTTTGAGTATAAATCAGTTATGCAAGTCCCACGCATTACAAAGATCACACTAAACATGGGTCTGGGTGAAGCGATTGCGGACAAGAAAATCATCGAGCACGCAGTCAGCGATATGACAGCTATCTCAGGCCAAAAACCGATCGTAACTGTAGCGCGCAAGTCTGTTGCGGGCTTTAAGATCCGTGATGGCTACCCGATCGGCTGTAAAGTCACATTGCGTGGCGAACGTATGTGGGAATTCTTAGAGCGCTTTATCTCTATCGCAGTTCCACGTATTCGCGACTTCCGTGGTTTAAACCCTAAGTCATTCGACGGTCGTGGTAACTACTCTGTAGGTATCAAAGAGCAAATCATTTTCCCAGAAATTGATTACGATAAAGTCGATAAAGTTCGTGGTATGGATATTACTATCACTACTACAGCAACTAATGACGAAGAAGGTCGCGCATTATTAAATGCGTTCAACTTCCCATTAAAATCATAAGGGGCACGCAATGGCTAAGAAATCTATGATTGAGCGTGAATTAAAGCGTAGCAAGACAGTTGCTAAGTACGCTGCAAAACGCGCTGAGCTAAAAGCAATTATCAACAACCCAGAATCTACTGAAGAGCAGGTTTGGGAAGCTCAAGTGAAATTGCAAAAGCTACCTCGCAATGCGAATCCTGTTCGTCAACGTAATCGTTGTCGTGTTACTGGTCGTCCTCACGCTTACTTACGTAAATTCGGCCTTTGCCGTAATAAATTACGTGAGCACGCGATGAATGGTGACGTTCCAGGTTTAGTTAAAGCAAGCTGGTAAGCGGTTGGGAGAATCACTATGAGTATGCAAGATCCTATTGCAGATATGTTAACTCGTATTCGTAACGGCCAAGCTGCTGCGAAGAAAAGTGTAAGCATGCCTGCTTCAAAATTAAAAGCGTCAATTGCACAAGTATTAGTCGACGAAGGTTTCGTTGCAGGTTTTAGCGTTGAAGAAGGCGCTAAAGCAACTATGACAGTTGAATTAAAATATTACCAAGGTCGTCCAGTAATCGACCAGTTGAATCGTGTTAGCCGTCCAGGTCTACGTATCTATAAAAGAGTAGACGAATTACCGAAAGTTATCGGTGGTTTGGGTGTGGCTATCATCTCAACGTCTAAAGGTGTAATGAGCGACCGTGCTGCGCGTAAAGCTGGCCACGGTGGTGAAGTTATCTGCACTGTAGCGTAAGGGAGAATAAAGATGTCACGTGTAGCAAAAGCCGCTGTATCTATCCCTTCAGGTGTTGAAGTCAACATCAAAGATGGCGTGATCAGTGTAAAAGGTTCTAAAGCAACCCTTGAACAAAAATTGCATGACGATGTAGCTATTAAAGTGGAAGACGGTCAAATTAGTTTTGAACCATCTGAAACAGCTAACGGTTGGGCAATGGCTGGTACTTACCGTTCACTTGTTAACAACATGGTTGTTGGCGTTACTGATGGTTTCGAGAAGAAACTTCAGTTAATTGGTGTTGGTTACCGTGCAAACGTTCAAGGCAACAAAGTAAACTTAACCCTTGGTTTCTCTCATCCGATTGAGCACGAATTACCACAAGGCGTTACTGTTGAAGCTCCTTCACAAACTGAATTGATTGTTAAAGGCGCTGATAAGCAGGCTGTTGGCGAAGTAGCTGCGAAGATTCGTGCTTACCGTCCACCAGAGCCATACAAAGGTAAAGGTGTTCGTTATGCTGACGAGCATATTGTTCGTAAAGAAGCTAAGAAGAAATAGTAGGGCGTAAGTTATGGAAAAGAAAATTAAACGTTTGCGTCGTGCGGCTAGTAGCCGTGCAAAGATGCATGAACTGGGCGTTAATCGCTTAGTAGTGAACAGAACTCCACGCCACATTTACGCGCAAGTAATCAGCGGTGAGAACGGTTCTGTAGTAGCTAGTGCTTCGACTGTAGAAAAAGCAGTTCGTGGTGACGTGAAATCTACTGGCAATGTAGATGCTGCAAAGCATGTTGGTACGCTAGTAGCTGAGCGCGCTTTGGAAGCGGGTGTAAAGCAAGTTGCTTTCGACCGTAGTGGTTTCAAATATCATGGTCGTGTTCAAGCATTAGCTGATGCGGCTCGTGAGAAAGGCTTACAATTCTAAGGTGTGAAGCAATGGCAAAAGATATGAATAATCAAGAAGGTTTAGTTGAGAAATTAGTCAACGTAAACCGTGTTGCTAAAGTAGTTAAAGGTGGTCGTATTTTCAGCTTCACAGCTTTGACTGTTATCGGTGACGGTAAAGGTAAAATCGGTTTTGGTCGTGGTAAAGCGAAAGAAGTGCCTGTAGCAATCCAAAAAGCTATGGAGCAAGCTCGTCGTAATATGATCCAAGTCGAGTTGAAAGACGGTCACACGTTGCAACACCCAATCAACGCACGTCACGGTGCATCAAAAGTGTATATGCAACCAGCATCTGAAGGTACTGGTATCATCGCTGGTGGTGCAATGCGTGCAGTATTTGAAGTGCTAGGTATCCAAAACGTTTTAGCGAAAAGCGTTGGCTCTACAAACCCAATTAACATCGTTCGCGCGACTGTTAACGGTTTGAAGCAAATGTCTTCTCCAGAAGCTATGGCTGCCAAGCGTGGTAAATCAGTAGAAGAGATTTTGGACTAAGACCATGGCAAAGAAAATGATGAAAGTAACGCAGACGCGTTCTAGCATTGGCCGCTTAAAAGCACATAAAGCTTGTTTAGCGGGTCTAGGTTTGCGTCGTATCGGTCATACTGTAGAAGTAGAAGACACTCCTTCAACTCGCGGTATGGTAAATAAGATCTACTACATGGTTTCTGTAGAGGAGTAATATCATGCGTCTTAATACTTTGATGCCAGCTCCTGGCAGTAAGAAAAAAGCTAAGCGTGTAGGTCGTGGTATCGGTTCTACAGACGGCAAAACTGCTGGTCGTGGTCATAAAGGTTTGAAATCACGTTCAGGTGGTAGAGTAGCTGTAGGTTTTGAAGGTGGTCAAATGCCTTTGAAACAACGTTTACCAAAATTCGGCTTTAAGTCGCGTAAATCTTTGGTAACGGCTGAAATTCGTTTAAGCGAATTAGCTAAAGTGGACGGTGAAGTTGTTGATATGTTGAGCTTGAAAAAAGCTGGTCTTATCACCAATAACATCGAAAACGTAAAAATCATGCTTTCTGGTAGCATCGATCGTGCAGTAACAGTTTCTGGCGGTGTCCGCGTAACTAAAGGTGCACAAGCGGCTATCGAAGCGGCTGGTGGTAAGGTAGAAGCGTAATGGCTTTGTCACCACAGCAACTAGCCAAAAGCGGTGGTTTATCTGAGCTCAAGCAGCGTTTGCTGTTTGTGCTCATGGCTATTGTAGTTTTCCGTTTAGGTTCTTTTATTCCTGTTCCTGGGGTTGATGGCTCAGCATTAGCTGCGTTCCTTGATAATCAAGGTGGTACTATCTTCACCATGTTCAACGTATTCTCAGGTGGCGCAATGGAGCGTGCATCTGTTTTTGCATTGGGAATCATGCCGTATATTTCTGCATCGATTATCATGCAAATCTTGAGTTACGTTGACCCGCGGTTAAAAGAAATTAAGAAAGAAGGCGAAAGCGGCCGTCGTAAAATTAATCAATATACTCGTTACTTAACTGTTGCGTTAGCTACAGTTCAAGCATTCGGTATGGCAACTCAGCTGCCAAACTTGATCCCAGGTTTAGTAGCAAACGCTGACTTCTCATTCTACTTTGTGGCTATCGTTACCTTGGTAACAGGCACAATGTTCTTGATGTGGTTAGGTGAGCAGATTACTGAGCGCGGTATTGGTAACGGTATTTCGATCATCATTTTAGTTGGTATCGTAGCAGGCTTCCCACAGGCAATTAGCCAGGTGTTTGGCCAAGCTTATGATGGCGATAGAAATGTTTTAGGTATTTTAGTATTTGGTGTGTTCGCGCTGGCAGTAGTTTATTTCATTGTCTGGTTCGAGCGAGCGCAACGTCGCATCACCATTAATTATGCTAAACGCCAGCAGGGTAACAAGGTTTTTGCTGCGCAAAGTAGTTTCTTACCAATGAAACTCAATATGGCAGGTGTTATTCCAGCAATTTTTGCTTCAAGTATCGTATTGTTCCCAGGTACATTGTTATCTTGGTTCGGTTCGGGTACCGGTGAAGTAAGCTGGTTGACTACGCTCGCGCAAAACTTACAGCCAGGTAAGCCTGTTTACATCATGTTGTACGCACTGGGTATTATCTTCTTTGCATTCTTCTATACTGCATTGACGCAAAATCCTCGTGATACAGCTGACAACTTAAAGAAATCAGGTGCCTTTATTCCAGGTATCCGTCCTGGCCAACAAACGGCTAGCTATCTTGATAAAGTAACTACACGTCTTACATTCTGGGGCGCGCTTTACATGACAGCGGTATGTTTATTGCCAGAATTCCTGATCTTATTCTTTAATTATCCGTTCTACTTCGGTGGAACTTCATTGCTGATCATCATTGTTGTCGCTATGGATTTCATGGCTCAAGTGCAAGCTCACTTAATGTCACAACAATACGATTCAGTGTTAAAGAAAGCGAATTTGAAGAAACATGGCCCATCAGGCCGCGTTCGTCGCTAAAAGCATGTTGGAGTAACAAATGAAAGTTCGTGCTTCTGTAAAAAAAATGTGCCGTAACTGCAAAGTGATTCGTCGTCACGGCAGTGTTCGCGTTATCTGTACTGACCCACGTCATAAACAACGTCAAGGTTAGTCATTTAATTGGTTGATTTTTAGGCGTGATGTCGCTAAAATGCGCGACCTTTCACGCCTGCTTATTAAATTTTTAGGAGAAACTGTTAATGGCTCGTATAGCTGGTATTAACATTCCGGTACATAAGCATGCTGAGATCGCACTGACCGCTATCTATGGTATCGGTCGTCCTCGTGCACAGAAAATCTGTGCTGATGCAGGGGTTGAACCTACTGCAAAGATCAAAGATTTGAACGAAGACCAAATTGAGAATCTACGTAACGAGGTGAGCAAATTTACCGTTGAAGGTGATTTGCGTCGCGAAATCAACATGAATATTAAACGTTTGATGGACTTGGGTTGTTTCCGAGGCATTCGTCACCGTCGCAACTTACCACTTCGTGGTCAGCGCACAAAGACAAATGCTCGTACCCGTAAAGGTCCTCGTAAACCGATTAAGAAATAGTTTGGTGGAATTAACTAATGGCTAAATCACCTCGTTCTACGAAAAAGAAAGTCAAAAAGCACGTAGTTGATGGTATGGCGCATATTCACGCGTCATTTAACAATACCATCATTACGATCACTGACCGCCAAGGCAACGCTCTTTCATGGGCAACTGCTGGTGGATCAGGCTTCCGTGGCTCACGTAAATCAACACCATTTGCTGCACAGGTAGCTGCTGATCGCGCTGCTCAACCAGCAAAAGAAATGGGTATGAAAAACGTTGAAGTTTTTGTTAAAGGTCCTGGACCAGGTCGTGAATCAGCAGTTCGTGCGTTAAACGCAGCTGGTTTTAAGATCACTAACATCACTGACGTAACACCTATTCCACACAATGGTTGTCGTCCGCCTAAAAAGCGTCGCGTGTAATTAAACGGGAGTTTAGAAAATGGCTAGATATTTAGGTCCAAAACTCAAGTTGTCGCGTCGCGAAGGTGTTGACTTAGGTCACAAATCAGGCGTACGTGCAATTGAGACAAAATGTAAGATTGAAACTATTCCAGGTGTACACGGTGCTCGTCGTAGCCGTCTATCTGACTATGGTCTTCAGTTACGTGAAAAACAAAAAGTTCGTCGTATCTATGGCGTACTAGAGCGTCAGTTCCGCAACTACTATAAAGAAGCGGATCGTTTAAAAGGTGCTACAGGTGCAAACTTGTTACAACTTTTAGAAGCTCGTTTGGATAACGTAGTTTACCGCATGGGTTTCGCTTCTACGCGTAACGAAGCTCGTCAATTGGTAAGCCACAAAGCTATCCTTGTTAATGGTAAATCTGTTAACATTCCTTCTTACTCAGTGAACGCTGATGATGTAATTTCTGTTCGTGAGAAATCTCAGAAGCAAGCACGTATCGTTGCATCGCTAGAATTGGCTGCGCAACGTGACTCACTTGAGTGGCTAGAAGTTGATGCAAAGAAAATGGAAGGCACTTTTAAGCGCATTCCAGAGCGTTCTGAATTAGACGCAAGTATCAACGAAAACCTAATCGTGGAACTTTACTCTAAGTAATCCCGATAGGTCGAAGCGGATAAAGCCTGACAGTTTATCTATCAGGCTTTGTTGCGTTAAGCGTACTTATAAACAAGTTCGCGAAACACAGTATTTAATATTAATCCTTAGATGAGGGATACTATGTCAGCAACTGAACTTCTGACTCCACGTCAAATCAAGGTCGAATCAAGCGAAGGCACTAAAGCGCGTGTGATTCTTGAACCATTTGAGCGCGGTTTTGGGCACACTTTGGGTAATTCACTTCGTCGTATTTTATTATCTTCTATGCCAGGAGCGGCAGTAACAGAAGTCGAGATCGACGGTGTTCTTCACGAATACTCAGCGATTGAGGGTGTTCAAGAAGACGTAATCGATATCCTTTTGAATTTGAAAGGTTTAGCCATTCGCCTAGAAGATAAAGAAGAAGCTACGCTTACTTTGCAATCTAAAGGTGAAGGTGTTGTAACCGCTGCTGACATTGAAGAAGTCGCTGGTGCAGAAGTAGTGAACAAAGATCACTACATCGCAACTTTGAACAAAGGCGGTGCTTTGAACATGCGTATCAAAGTTCGTCTTGGTCGTGGTTATGAAGCATCAAACACTCGTAAATTACCTGAAGGCGAAGATAAGCCGATTGGTGTTTTACACGTAGACTCTTCATTCAGCCCAATGAAAAAAGTTTCATACACCGTAGAAGCTGCGCGTGTAGAGCAACGTACTAACTTGGACAAGCTGGTTCTTGACTTAGAAACAAACGGTACTATTGATCCTGAAGAAGCTATTCGTCGTAGTGCGACTATCCTTCAGCAGCAATTAGCAGCGTTCGTTGATTTACAAGACGAGAAACAAGCAGAGCCAGAAAAAGAAGAACCAGAAGTGGATCCAATTTTATTGCGTCCAGTTGATGATCTTGAATTAACAGTACGTTCTGCAAACTGTTTGAAAACTGAGAATATCCATTATATTGGTGACTTGGTACAACGCACCGAAGTAGAGTTGTTAAAGACTCCAAACCTTGGTAAGAAGTCATTGACAGAAATTAAAGACGTTCTTGCTTCTCGTGGTTTGTCACTAGGTATGCGTTTAGAAAACTGGCCTCCATCAAGCATTTTAGGTGACTAATCTAAAATAGCTTTGGATTACCAGATAAGGCTATTAGCCTAAAAAATTAAATTGGCTACTAAACTTTAGTAGCCAGTTTTTTAACCGAAGTAATTATTGTTTTTGATGATTATTTCAAATGGATAAGAAATATTTCTTATCTTCTAAGACTAAGTTAATAAAGAAATTTGCTAGCTTAGAGTGTTCGCAGTACTAAAGCAGGCTGCGATTAAATAGAGTTATCATGAGGAACTCAATATGCGCCATCAAAAATCAGGTCGTAAATTCAACCGTAACAGCTCACACCGTAAAGCCATGTTCAAAAACATGACTGCGTCTTTAATCGAGCATGAGTTAATTAAAACTACATTGCCAAAAGCTAAAGAATTACGTCGTGTAGCTGAGCCACTAATCACTTTAGCTAAAACCGACTCTGTTGCTAACCGTCGTCTAGCGTTTGCTCGTCTACGTAACAACGAAGCCGTAGCTAAATTGTTCTCTGAGCTTGGTCCTCGCTACCAAGAGCGTCCAGGTGGTTACTTACGTATTTTGAAGTGTGGTAACCGTCCAGGTGACAATGCTCCAATGGCATACGTAGAATTGGTTGACCGTCCAGTGGTAGAAGAAGAAGTAGATTTTGAAGAAGAAGCAACTGAAGAGTAATCATCAGTTTTTTTGATAAAATACTTCACAAAAAGGTCAGCATCGCTGGCCTTTTTTGTGTGACATTATTCTTTTGGTGGTTCACCTGATTTTTTTATAAAGAGCCATACAAAGTAGCCTGCCATGCCCAACATGACAAAGATAACAATAGCGCTCATGATGCCAAAAGGGTTTGAAAAAAGTTCTTTGATAATTTCCATAGTTACCTCCTAATAGGGATAACTATACTTTAGCAAGAGCTAATGAATTGTTTTTGACCTAGATCAAGTGTCAATTAATTATTTCGAACGTGTAATATATAACCTTCAAATTTTTCTGGTTCGGTTGAGTACCATGCCAAGCATTCGGTGTGAAATTTTTTATCACACCATTCTGCTAGGTCAAAGAAAGGGCTGCGGCCTGGATCGGCGAATACAATATCTTTGACGCCAGCTGCAAAAGCTCGTCTGATAAGGTTATAGTGAATTTTTGCCAGTTGATCCCAAAAACAAATATCAGCACCAAAGAGTAAATCGTAGTTTTGCAGTTCTTTTTTGCTGAGCTTATCGAAACTTTGTTTTTTGGTTGTTACTTCAACGTCATTAAGTGCTGCTTGAGTTTCTAGAAATGGAAATACATCTTCATCAAGATCTACTCCGGTAACTTTGCAGCCTGCATTTTCGGCACAAAAAATGCTTGTAGGGCCCCAACCACAGCCTAGTTCCATAACGCGCAAGTCGTTTTTTAGTAAGCGATTATGCAAAAAATAATCCATCAGCAAAAAACTACTATTCCATGTTTTATGACCATGAATTGATGGGGTGTGTTCTTTACGCAGTTGCTTGATAAGCGGATGTTTTTGTTCCAATAGAAATATTCCGTAGGCCTGAAACATATGATCAGACTGTTCTGCAACTTGAGGCATAAAAAACCTTTATGTATATAAACTTACTTTATAGTTTACGATCTTGAGAATAGCTTGTTAAGTTTGCTTTGGGCATTTTCTACATGTTCAGGTTTGATTGATTTGGTTACCATCGCAAAAGCTAAGGCTAGTGCGCCTAGGTCATCGCCCCAACCGCCAGGCAGTAAATCAGGAATCAGGTCAAGCGGCATAATAAAATAGCCCAAGGCGCCCATAATGACATTTTTATGCTTACGAGGGGTATCAGGATCTTTAAGGCAATAGTACATAACTAGCGATTTTTCCATCGCTTCTTTACCAATTTTTATAGCAAACTTTTTTGATTTGAGCCAAAAAGAGTCGTCGCTGTAATGCTCGATATAATCGTTTTCATGTTTCATGCAGTTATTATGGGGCTAGTTGTGCAAAAATAAAGCAATTGTTCTGTTAGAGATTGTAAAACTATGATTGAGCACTCAAAATGAATAAGAGAGTAATTGATACATCGATATTGGTAATTTTTATTTGTATTAGGAATTAGGGCTCTTCATGGCTTTAGATCATAAACATTCACATCAACATGCCAACGATAATGAAAATCATGCGTATCCTGTTGGCAGCCGTAACCGTATGCTATGGGCTTTACTGCTCACTGGCATTTTTATGCTGGTGGAGATGATTGGTGGTGTAATTTCTGGCTCATTAGCTTTATTAGCCGATGCTGGCCATATGCTAACCGATACTGCGGCCTTGTTATTAGCATTTTATGCCATGCGAATGAGCGCTAAACCTGCTGATGATAAGAGAACATTTGGCTATGGACGTATGCAAGTATTGGCGGCATATACCAATGGTATTTTCCTTATAGCATTAACGGGTTGGATTGTGTGGGAAGCGGTGCAACGTTTTTATCAACCAAACCCGATTCAAAGCGGTAGTATGTTGGTTGTGGCTATATTGGGTTTGTTGGTGAACCTAGCTGTATTTAAGATATTGCATAACGCAAGTGAGACAAATATTAATATCCGTAGTGCCTTGTTGCATGTGTTAGGAGATTTGTTGGGTTCGGTGGGAGCAATTATAGCCGCTTTGATTATCTGGAAATGGAATATTCTGTGGGTCGATCCTTTATTATCCGTTTTTGTATCGATCCTAATTTTGCGAAGCGCTGTTCGGATCGTTAACGACTCATCTCATATTTTGCTTGAAGGCACACCAAATGACAGAACATTGGCAGTAATTGAGAAGGATTTACTGAGAATCGAGGGAGTGCTTGATATCCATCATATGCATTTATGGAGCTTGAATGAGCAAGAAGCAGTGATGACTTTTCATGCTTTGATTGATCATCGTTATTCGAGCGATGAGTTGATCGATCTGATGCTTATTTGCTTGAAGAATAGGCACAATATAGAACACGCGACTATACAAGTGGAGCAGTCACAATGTTTAGTGGAAGGTTGTACTAACTGATTGATATTAAAAGGGTTAGCTTTGAACTTCAGTCAGGAATTTTCGCTGCGCATCAATCCCATCAAGTCGCCGAGCGAGCTTATGCTGTAATTCTTGCAAGCTTTTTGACTTAGGAGCGATCTCTTTGACGAGCGCTTCAGCCCCATTGGTATATTTGCTCAAGGCCTTAATCAAATGGTTTAACTGATGATCCGTGAAGAATTTGCCAGTTTTGAACATGGAGCGCTTAATGCGGTTAAGTAATTCTCGTTGCTGTTTTTCGGGCTCGAAATAATATTCGATTCCCATTTTTTGTACCCAATCATTAATAGACTTGTCGTTCATATCTGAGCACACTATAACCGTAGCGCGGTCGGACATAGTGGATTTTAGTTTGCGCAGCACAGGATAGCCTAAGGAGTTGCTTAGACTAAAAAGAACAAGTTTTATCTTGGGACGGTTTAGGCGCAAGTAATTACTGGCCGACTTATAATCGGAAAAATATTCGAAATCATAGCCTGCAGATTTTAATTGCTCGGCTGTGTTTGCTAATATGCGCTTGCTATCGTCAACGACTAAAATGCCACTCATATTGTGTTAAAGTGTCTCGTTTGACAAAAATGTTATTACTAACTAATTGATTTATTTTAACATTGTTTTGTTGCTGGTAAATTTAATTAATAGCAAAAAAATATAAAATTTGTGAAAGGAACCCATTTTGCGAAGAAAACTGTTAATAATTCTGACATCTATGCTATTTGTTGCCATGTTAAGTGCCTGTGGAAGCTTTAAGCCTGCCAACGTGAATAATTTATGTAGTGTGTTGGCGGATGAAGACTGGTATGAAGCGGCAATTGACTCGCAAGAAAAATGGGGAACACCAATTCATGTGCAATTGGCGATCATGCACCAAGAGTCTAAGTTCAAAGGTGACGTAAGACCTCCACGCAAATGGTATCTGGGTTTTATTCCAGGGCCAAGACCGTCTAACGCTTATGGCTATGCACAAGCATTAGAATCAACTTGGGATGCTTATATAAAATCCAGCGGTAATTGGGGGGCTGATCGAGATGATTTCGATGATGCGATCGATTTTATTGGTTGGTACACGGCGACTAGCCATCGAAAACTAGGCATTTCTAAATGGGACGCAAAAGCTCAGTATTTAGCATACCATGAAGGTTGGGGTGGGTATCAGCGCAAGACCTATAACCAAAAAGGTTGGTTGCTCAAGGTCGCGGATAAGGTTCATAAGCGAGCATTGAGTTACTCAACTCAATACAAAGGATGTCGTACTCAACTGGAAGCAGACAAGGGCTGGTTTTAACTGAGTGATGACTTTAGAAATAGCCTAACTTATAACTTTTTATTATCATTTCTACGCGCATTTGCTGATGCAATCGGTTAAAATAGCGCCAATTATTTTTACCAGTTTAATTATTGAGGTTCTGCCATGTTGGGTAATACCACACCGCTAAAAGATTTTGATCCAGAGTTAGCTGCTTCGATGGAAGCTGAGCAAAAGCGTCAAGAAGAGCATATCGAATTAATTGCTTCTGAAAACTACACCAGTACCCGTGTAATGGAAGCGCAAGGTTCTGTGTTGACCAACAAATATGCTGAAGGCTACCCAGACAAGCGTTATTACGGTGGTTGTGAGTATGTGGACGTAGCAGAAAAATTGGCTATTGAGCGTTTGAAAGAGTTGTTTGGCGCAGATTACGCTAACGTACAACCTCATTCAGGTTCGCAAGCCAATAGCGCTGTATATATGGCTCTATTGAATCCAGGTGATACCGTTCTAGGCATGAGCTTGTCCGATGGTGGCCATTTAACGCATGGCTCAAAAGTTAATTTCTCAGGCAAGATTTATAATTCTGTAGAGTATGGCGTGGATGAAAACGGCTATATTGATATGGACAATGTTGAGGCTTTAGCTCTTGAGCACAAGCCAAAAATGATCATTGCTGGTTTTTCAGCTTATTCTCGAGTGGTTGATTGGGCAAAGTTCCGTGAAATCGCTGATAAAGTAGGCGCTTATTTATTCGTCGATATGGCACACGTTGCAGGTTTAATTGCTGCAGGTGAGTATCCGAATCCAGTGCCATATGCTGACGTGGTAACTTCTACTACTCACAAAACGTTAGCTGGCCCGCGTGGTGGTATCATTTTAGCAAAGTCTAACCCTGAGTTAGAAAAGAAATTGAACTCTGCAGTATTTCCTGGCGGTCAAGGTGGTCCTTTGATGCACATCATCGCGGCAAAAGCGGTTGCATTCAAAGAAGCCTTGAGTGATGAGTTTAAGGTGATGCAAAAGCAGGTTAAAGCCAATGCAAAGGCGATGACCAGTGTTTTAATGGAGCGCGGATATAAGATCGTTTCTGGCGGCACTGATAACCATTTATTCTTGATCGACTTAATTGATAAAGATATCACGGGTAAAGATGCTGAAGCTGCGTTAGGGGCGGCTAATATTACTGTTAACAAAAACACTGTCCCGAATGAACCTCGTTCACCCTTTGTAACTTCAGGTTTACGTATGGGCACCCCAGCAGTGACTACTCGTGGCTTCAAAGAAGCTGAAGTGACTGAGCTTGCTGGCTGGATTTGTGATATTCTTGATGATATTGAGAACGCTCAAACTATTACAGATGTTAAAGCCAAAGTGCTTGAGCTAACCGCTCGTTTCCCAGTTTATAAATAAATGGCTCAGGAAATACTAGCTGAAGGCTCTCAAGGATAGATAAGGAAAAGTTATGCATTGCCCATTCTGTTCAAACCCAGATACGAAAGTGATTGACTCGCGCTTGGTTGCTGATGGTAGTCAAGTGCGGCGCCGTCGCGAATGTCTTTCTTGTGGTGAACGTTATACTACTTTTGAAAGTGCAGAGTTGGTGATGCCTAAAGTGGTTAAGTCTGATGGTACGCGCGAACCTTTTAATGAAGATAAATTGCGTGCGGGTTTAACCAAGGCAGTAGAAAAGCGTCCAGTGAGCGTTGAGGCTTTGGAAGCCGCTATAAATAAAATTCTATCTTATTTACGAGCCACTGGTGAGCGCGAAGTCTCTACCGATGTTATTGGTGAGCAAGTGATGAAAGCACTGCGCGGTCTTGATGAAGTGGCTTATGTTCGCTTCGCTTCGGTTTATCGTCGTTTCCAAGATGTGCAGGCTTTCCGCGAAGAAATTGATAAATTAGAAAGTGATAAGTAGCTTTTCTAATCTTATAATTATTATTCTATGTCATTTACAGCCCTTGATTCTCAATACATGGCTCTTGCCATTCAGTTAGCAAAAAAGGGCTGGTTTACTACACGCAGCAATCCGCGAGTGGGTTGTGTCTTAGTTAAAAATCAACAGATTATCGGCCAAGGCTGGCATCAAAAAGCAGGACTTGCTCATGCTGAAATTAATGCTATCCAAGATGCCATAGATAATGGTCATGATGTTGCAGGGGCTACTGCCTATGTGACATTAGAGCCTTGTGCTCATCAGGGTAAAACGCCTCCTTGTGCCTTAGCCTTAAAACAAGCTAAGGTAGCTAAAGTGATCTGCGCTATGCTTGATCCTAATCCATTGGTTTCAGGTAAAGGATTGGATATTCTGCAACAATCTGGAATCGCAACCGCCTATGGCTTGCAACAGGAGCAAGCTGAACAGTTAAATCCAGGTTTTATTAAGCGAATGGTAACAGGTTTGCCACGAGTTACCGCTAAAGTAGCGATCAGTGTTGATGGTCGAACGGCAATGGCCAACGGGCAAAGCCAATGGATTACAGGTTCTGCCGCTAGAGCTGATGTGCAGCGACTTAGAGCGGAATCAGGTGCGGTTTTGACAGGCTCTGGAACTGTGATTATGGATAACCCTTCGATGAACGTTCGTGAATTAACGTTTTTAGAAGATAAGCATTTTAAACAACCTTTGCGGGTCGTCGTGGATTCACAGGGGCTAGTTGATAGCGATGCTAAAATCTTTGAACAAGAAGGTATGAGCTGGCTGGTATCTGCCAATCAAAGCAATAAAGAATATCCTGCAACAGTTATCAATAAAGTAATTGCCGCCAGCACTGGAAAAATCGACCTAAAGGCCTTATTAATAGAATTGGCTAACGCAGGTGTTAATGATGTGTTGCTTGAGGCTGGGGCTGGGCTCAATGGTGCTATGCTACAACAAGGCTTAGTTGACCAAATCATCGTTTATATGGCTCCAAAATTGATGGGTAATGCTGCTCGAGGTTTGGCACATTTACCTTTTACAGATATAAACCAAGCACTTGCATTGGATTTAACTGATGTTCGGCAGCTTGACCACGATATTAGATTAACTTTTCAAGTGACTAGTCACTAAATAGCAAGAGCATATAAAGAGAGTATCTTAAGGCATTTATGTTTACTGGAATTATTGAAGCAACAGGCTTTATTCAAGCCATTGAACCGAAAAATGGTGACGCACGATTTGTGTTTAACACGGGTAAATTAAACCTTGATGATGTTGAACTAGGGGATAGCATTGCCTGTAATGGTACTTGTTTAACGGTGATTGAAAAGTATAAACAAGGCTTTGCCGCAGACGTGTCGGTTGAAACTATAAAAGTGACTTGTTTTGCTGATTATCAGGTGAATCAGCCGATAAACTTTGAGAAAGCTATGCTTGCGACTACACGCTTTGGTGGGCATATGGTTTCAGGTCATGTGGATGCTATTGGCGAAGTGGTGGCGATAGAAGATGCTGCTCGCTCGATTCAATACACTGTACGTGCGCCCAAAGATGTGCTGCATTATATTGCTATTAAGGGCTCAATAACGGTTGATGGAACCAGCCTTACTGTTAATGATCTGAAAGATGATGTGTTTTACCTCAACTTAGTACCTCATACGTTGCAAGAAACGATTGCCGACTCTTATCAAGTAGGCACACGAGTCAATTTAGAAATTGACTTGATTGCACGATATCTTGAGCGCCTTATGCAAGCTGATAAGGTATAATTGCCGCAGCCAATACACGCACTCCATAATAAAGTGAATGCTATGACATTAAATACAATTGAAGAAATTATTGAAGACATCCGCCAAGGAAAAATGGTCATCTTGATGGATGACGAAGATCGTGAAAACGAAGGCGATTTAGTGATGGCCGCCAGTCAAGTGCGCCCAGAAGATGTTAACTTTATGGCGCGTTATGGACGCGGCTTGATTTGTTTGCCGATGACCCAAGAGCGCTGTGAGCAGTTGAATTTGCCATTAATGTCACAACAAAATGGAGCTAAATTTAGCACTAATTTCACCGTATCTATTGAAGCGGCAGAAGGCGTTTCGACTGGAATTTCGGCAGCAGATAGAGCTAGAACTATTCAAGCAGCGGTATCGCCAACTGCTAAACCGCAGGATATCGTTCAACCAGGGCATATTTTCCCGATTATGGCGCAGCCTGGTGGTGTACTTAATCGTGCAGGCCATACTGAAGCCAGCTGTGATTTGGCGCGCTTGGCGGGCTTTGAGCCAGCTGCAGTTATTGTGGAAATCCTTAACGAAGATGGCTCTATGGCTCGTCGTCCTGATTTAGAAGTGTTTGCCCAAGAGCATGATCTAAAAATTGGTACTATTGCCGACTTAATTGAATACCGCTCGACTAAAGAAAAAACCGTTGAGAAAGTCAGTGAGTGTCATTGGCCTACTGAGCATGGCGAATTTCGCTTACACACTTATCGCGACACGATTGATCAGCAAATTCACTTTGCCTTAGTTAAAGGTAACCCGAAAAATGATACTTCAACTTTGGTGCGTGTGCATATGGCAGATAGTTTAGGTGATTTGTTGGAGTCGCAGCGTGGCAAGAAAAGCAGTTGGACCCTAGCAAAGGCGATTGAAAAGATCGCTGATGAAGGTGAGGGTGTGGTGGTTGTGTTAGCCAACAAAGAATCTAACGAAGAGCTTTTAGATAAAATTCGTCATTTTGAACAAGAAGACAAGGGTGAGATCTTAACTCAAGAGCAAAAGCGACAAAAGAAACGTACGGTTGGCATAGGTTCGCAAATTCTGGCTGAACTTGGTGTACATAAAATGCGCTTATTAAGTTCGGGAAGCCAATATACAGGTTTGGCGGGTTACGGATTAGAGATTGTTGAGAATATTACACCAGATAAGTAATGATTGATTGGTATTCAATCATACCTATTCATATTACAATAACCATGGTTAGGTTTTTGCCTGACGAGTTTAATCAATAATTAAAGTTTTGGCTTTAGTAAACAGGTTTGCAGATGAGTAACTTTAAATTAGATTTCTCCAAAACAGAATATAAAGACGGCAAAGTTGCGATTGTGCATGCGCGCTTTAATGAGCCTCTTATCAATATGATGATAGATGGGGCGCAAGCCAAATTATCTGAGTTAAATGTGCCTTCTGACAATATTGAGTTATTTGATGTGGCAGGTGCTTACGAACTTCCTTATGCTGTTCAACAAGTCGCCAAAACTCGAGAGTTTGATGCTGTGATTGCCATTGGAGTGGTGATTCGTGGTGACACGCCGCACTTTGATTATGTGTCTGGTGAGTCGAGTAATGGTTTAATGCGTGTTTCTTTAGACCATAACATTCCAGTGATTTTTGGAATTTTAACGGTTAATACAGAAGCACAAGCAGAAGAGCGTGCAAATCCTACGAAAATGAATAAAGGTGGTGAAGCAGCCGCTACTGCCATCGAAATGATAAACTTAACTCGTTCGTTACAATCGCGCGGTTAATACAGAGGTCTTGAGTATGAGTTTCAAACCAGCAGCAAGAAGAAAAGCGCGTGAATATGCGGTACAAGCTATTTATCAATGGCAAATGACGGGTAATCCACTGAATGAGATCGAAGCGCAATACTTAACCAGTATGAATGCAAAAAAAGTGGATTCAGAGTATTTCCAAGAGTTGTTCGGTGGCGTTTTGACGGATCTTGATAATATTGATGATAAATTGGCGCCAGCGTTAGATCGCGATATGGACGAAATTGATCCGATTGAGCGCGCCATCATACGTTTATCGGGGTATGAGCTAATTAAGCGAATAGATATTCCAAAAAAGGTTGTGATTAACGAAGGCATCGAATTAGCTAAAACTTTTGGTGCAACAGACGGCCATAAATTTGTTAATGGTGTGTTAGATAAAATCAGTAAAGTATTACGCCCTCACGAATAACATCTCATCTTAAGCAAGGAATCCTGCGATGGCTGAATTTGAAGTGATTGATAAATATTTCAATTTTGGCCATTCTGGTTTTAATACGTCGAAACGTGTTATTAAGTCGATTGGCGACGATTGCGCCATTTTGGATGTCCCTAAAAAATCTAAACTAGTCACCTCTACAGATACCCTAATTGAAGGGGTGCACTTTTTCTCAGATGTTGCTGCAGCCGATCTTGCCTATAAAGCTCTAGCGGTTAATGTGAGTGATTTGGCGGCAATGGGAGCTAAACCTTTAGCGTTTACCTTAGCCATTACGTTGCCAGAAACTGATTCAAGTTGGTTATCTGAATTTAGTCGTTCTCTCAAACAAGCCAGTAAACAGTTTGATATTCCGTTAGTCGGTGGTGATACAACCCAAGGATATAATGCGCAAAGTGGAATATCGATCACTATAAGTGTTTTTGGTACAGTAAAAAAAGAAAAAGTGCTGCTTAGAGATACCGCAAAACAGGATCAAGATATCTGGATCACAGGTTATCTTGGTAATGCCGCCGCCGCTTTGGCTCTACATGGAAAAGAGCGCTTAAATGAGCAACAAAAATATTTATGGCAACAGTTAGTTAAACCAAGCATAAATCATAAATTTTCTCGTAAGTTAACTAAATATTGTCAATGTGCAATTGATGTTTCAGATGGCTTGTTAGCCGATTTGGGGCACATTATTGTACAAAGTAAGGTTGGGGCAAAAGTTAACGTTGAGGCATTACCGCTTTCGGATGCTCTTATTGACGAAGTGGGTATCGAAGAAGCGCGACAATATGCCCTAACAGGCGGAGATGATTATCAATTGTGTTTTGTGGCAGATAGGAAATGGCGTAACTCTATTCACAATCTTGCCGAGCGATATGATGTTTCAGTGAGCCGCATTGGAAAAATTGTAGAGCAAGGAATGCACATAATTTTAGAAGACAAACCTCTTGCAATCACTAAAAACAGTTGGCAACATTTCAAAAAACAATCATGCTATTGACATAATGGTTAACAAAACTTGGCGCAAAACATGCAGAAAAAAAAGTTAGCAAAAATTGTTTTCAGTAATCCAATACACCTATTAGCTTTTGGTTTTGGCTCTGGCTTATTGCCTAAAGCACCAGGTACATGGGGAACCTTAGTAGCAATCCCTATCTGGTTTTATATGGCAATGCTAAGTGTTCCTTTGTATCTTAGCCTGACGATTTTGTTGTCAATTATTGGTATAGCAATTTGCCATTACAGTGCCAAAAAACTCGGTGTTCACGATCACCCAGGTATTGTTTGGGATGAAATCTGTGGTTACTTGATCACAATGGCCGCTGCCCCTTATGGTATCTTTTGGGCGCTTCTTGGTTTTCTCTTGTTTCGAATTTTTGATATTTTAAAGCCTTGGCCAATCAAATGGTTGGATAAAAAAGTTGACGGAGGTTTTGGGATTATGATTGACGATATTTTAGCAGGTGTATTTACATGTATGATTCTACAAGCTGCTAGTCTTGTTTTTTGACAATAAGACAAAATGATATAAATTGATATAGAATAGTTAATTTAACAAAAAGACAAATAAATAAACAAAGGATGGTGCCATATGTTTCGTAAGAGTCTTTTAGCGTTATTAGTATGCGCTGCATTTCAGGCTTATGCAGCAGAGTCGACCAGCGATATTATCAATAAAATTAAAGAACTGGAAAGTGATAGAGATCCAAAATGTTATGCAACAGCTTCCCGTCTTGAAGACTTTATCTTCGGCACACCACTTTCAGCTGAAGCTCGCTTTGAAAAGAACATTCGACAGAAAGATTTAGCGGCTAAAATTTGGCTTGCTGCTTCTGCTACTGCCAGTGCAAGAGAAAGTGAGTCTGTATCGGTAGAAGATATAGATAGTACCGTTAAGAATCTTATCAAGACAACTCAAAATGCTCGTGGACATTGGGATGTGAAATTACCCGCGATGCCTTCGGTGCAGATCCATAAAGATGATAAGCGTCAATATAGCACCATTGCTTATTCATTAAGAGCCATTTTGGCGGTTCAGCAGGATTTGTTATTGGGCGTATTGGAAGATGATTTCTTACCAATGGACGAGCCAGGTATTTCAAGATTAAAAGATATTGTTGATTTCTATACGTTAGTTATCTTGAAAGTATCCGATGAAAAAGCACGCAAAGAAAGTGATTACGAAATTTCACAGAGTGATTTTGTTAGCGTGTGGAATGATTTAACGCCAAAAGACTATCAAAAGAAAGTGGAGCAACGCCAAGTTGCCAGAACTAAAGCAGACTTTAAGATTTTAAAAAGCTCTATTGAGCAAAAGCTTGCGTCCTATAAAAATTATAATAATGTTAATAATCAATTATTTGTACGAAACTTGCAGGTGTATTTTGCAAGAAATCGCTGGCCAAGCGATGCCAACGAAGCAAAAGAATTTAGAGCATTATTTACCGAAAGTCTGATCCAATTTTCTAAAGATTTATACTCAGGTGCGGAGAAGTTAGCGCTTGCAGAAAATAGAAACAGCATTTCAGAAAAAGATGTTTATACTTTTGCCAAGCAATTTATACCGCATGAAATTAATGAGTATGAAGATGCTATTTTTTTCCCTAATTTATCGAAAGAAAAAAGAGTATACGTTGAGTCTTACGATATGGATGCGTTTAGAGACAGTGGTTTGCACTGGCAATATTTAGGCTATGCCATTTCAGATAAAGATTTTTCAGCGACACTTGCACCTGATCCATTTGCCGCTGAATTAATCACAGAAAATATCGCTCAATTCGGTGTCTTGATCCTGCGTTTGACGGGTATGGAAGGTAAAGCTCTTGGAGAAAACAGAATTGCCAAGTCGCACTTTTTCTCAGCTTGGAAAAGTATTCAAAATCGCGTTGAGGAACATAAAACCGTCAAGCCTCGTAAAGTGCAAGATCAAGTTGTATCTTCTGGAAGCAAGCAAAAACAAAAGACTAAATTTGTTGATATTACCGCACAAGCCAATGTTGATATGACACACCGTTCGTCAGACTGGTTAAATCGTCTTCTGAGAAGTTATCTTAAAAAAGATGAAAATACAGGCGTGATAACTATTCCACCAGCTTTTGGTGGTTCAGGTGTTGCAGCAGAGGATATTAACGAAGATGGATATGTTGATTTATTAGTATTATCAGGTAGCGGCAACAAGTTATACCTTAATCAACAAGGGAAGAGTTTCAAAGATATTACTAAAGAAGCTGGACTAGACTGGGTAAGGTCTGAAGACAACAATCCAGGAGAACCTCGCCAACCTATCATTGCTGATATTGATAATGATGGCCTGCAAGACATCATTATCACATACGTTAATGATGCTCATCGCGTATATCGAAATCTGGGCGATGCAAAGTTTGAAGATGTTACTGATATTGCTAAGCTTGGTGGTGCTGAGTTGGTTGGCGGCCCTGCCACAGTTTTTGATTACGATAACGATGGAGACTTGGACTTTTATGTGACTTATTTTGGTAACTACCTAAAAGGTGTGCTGCCGACTTTAAAGCGTAAAAACTTTAATGGCCTACCTAATAAGTTATTTGAAAACCAAGGCAATTTTAAGTTTAAAGATGTCAGTAAAGGCAGTGGTGTCGAGAATACAGGTTGGGGACAAGCGGTTACTCATACTGATTTTAATCGCGACGGCTGGCAGGATCTGATAGTTGGTAATGACTTTGGTGTGAACTCCTATTATAAAAATAATGGTGATGGTACTTTTACTGATCTGGCATATGAAATGGGAACTGACAAAGCATCCTATACCATGGGCATTGGACTTAGTGATCTTAATGATGATTTGCATCCGGATGTGTATATTTCAAATATTGTTACTATGAACAAAGATGAAAAGTACGTCTTGCCAAGCGAAGAAACTACCATGAAGTTTAATCCAGCTAAGTTAGCTACTATGCGCGTTATAGAGGCCAATGACTTATTTCTATCTGTAGTTGATGGTAAACAGCTGACTTATGATCATAGTTATGCCTTAGAGCGAGGTGACTTCTCAACGGGTTGGTCTTGGGATGCAGACTTCTTTGATGCGGATAATGATGGTGATGATGATCTTTATGTCTTAAATGGTATGAATGAGTTTAATGTTTATAGTAATGAAAACCCTTATTATCAAGATCCCCTATCAAGCGAAAACAAAAATGTTTATATACCTGTATCTACTAAAGAAACCAATGTGTTCTTTACTAATGACGGTGGAAAGCTGCGTAACACATCTAAAGACAGTGGCTTAGATTTCCTTGGTAATTCTCGAAGTGCCGCTTATTTTGATTTTGAAAATGATGGGGATTTAGATCTTATCCTTCATAACTATCACGAGCAAACTAAGGTATTTAGTAATAATGCCGAGACATTAAAAAATTCTTGGATGAAAGTAAAACTCATTGGTAATCTTGAAAAGAAAGTTACAAGGGATGCTATTGGGGCTCGTATTATTGTTAAGACAGATTCAGGAAATACAATCTGGCGCGAAGTTTCATCAACCATTGGTTATATGTCCGTTCATCCAAAGCAACAGCATATCGGACTAGGTAACGACAAAATTGTTGAGCTTATAGTTGAGTGGCCAAATGGAGATGTTTCTCGATTAGAAAATGTTAAAGCTAATCAATCATTGGAAATTGTTCAGGACTAACTATGCTAAAGAAGCAATTATTTATGGCTGCGATTGTTGTAGCTATTTTTTCACCAACAGTCACTGCTGATTTTAAGACATTTCCAGGAGCTGATTTAGAGCAAAAGCAATTAACAAAGTGGTATCAAAAATACCAAAAGAATAAAGCTCACATCAAGGATGTTTTAGGTGCTCAGTTTACTGAAGCTGATAAGGATGTTTATGTTAACAGTCTGATTGATAGTTCAAGCCCTTATCTGTTGAGGCATGCTTTTAACCCTATTCTTTGGGTCGAATGGACAGAGCAAGCTCTAGCAAAAGCCGAGCAAGAAAATAAGTTAGTGTTTCTGTCGGTGGGCTACTCTTCATGCCACTGGTGTCATGTGATGGAGCATGAGAGTTTTATTGATGAAGAAGTTGCCGCTGTTTTAAATCAGTCCTATGTAGCCATAAAAGTTGATAAAGAAGTGAGTCCCAACCTTGATTATAAATACACATTAGCATTGGAGTTATCAAAAGGAAGTTCTGGTTGGCCGATTTCTGCAATCTTAACACCGCAAGGTGATGTGATTTATATTGATGCCTATATTGGTAAACAGAAACTGATTAAAATTTTGCAGAGACTTAGCCAAAACTGGCAAAAAAATAAGGCCTTTTTTGAACAAAGCTCTAAATATTTAATGTCGGAAGTGAATAAAGTTATGGGGCTTTCTGGCGAGCTTAAAGCAATTAAAAAATCAGAACTGCCAGAGTATTACCAACAAATTAGCAGCAAGTTTGATCAAAAGTATGGTGGTCTGTTTGGTGAAGTGAAATTTCCTGAGCCTGCGTTAATTTTAACTTTGCTCGATCAATACCAAAGAAATGCCGACCCGGAACTAAAAAGATTTATAGAGCATAGCTTGGATAATCTTTATCACAAGAATATGTTCGATCATGTGTATGGCGGCTTTTATCGCTACACCACCGATAACGAATATCAGGTCCCGCATTTTGAAAAAATGCTCTACACCCAAGCATATATGATTTCTGCTTATTCAAAAGCCGCTAGCATTTTGGGTAACAGTGAGTATTTGGATGTTGCAAAACAAACCCTTGAATTTTGCGAGCAATGGATGAAATCAGAACAAGGTTTGTTCTATTCAGCAATAGATGCTGATTATAAAGGTGTAGAGGGAGGCTATTACCTGTGGGATGGCCGTGACCGTCAAGCCTTTGAGCAAACTCATCGCAACAAAGTGAACTGGCTAGCAATAGATGGTAAACACCTTCCTATTTACCCTATTTCTGTTGAGGCTAAAAATTTACTAAAAGAATACACTCTTAAGAATAGGAACCAAAGTCGTCCTTTTATTGATAAGAAATCAATTGTAGCTTGGAATGCTTTGATGGTTCAGAGCTTTTTGGATATGTATAAGGCTTCAGTTGACCAACAGTATTTGATTAAAGCAGAGCAACTTGCAGAAACTTTATGGAAAAACACTTTGGTTGGTAAAGATTCTTCATTGGCTCGCTTTGTAACTCAGGTTGGTTCTAGCCATAAAGCCAATATTGAAGATTCTGTTGAGCTTGCTTTAGCCTTAGTTGCTTTACATGATGTATCTCCAGAGAAAAACTGGTTAGAAAAAGCCAACAAGGTACAAAACTTTATTGATAGCCAGCAGTTAAGCACAGATCAGCAAAGTCCAAAACTTTACTCTTTGACCAGTTTACAAAATGTGATTGCCAATGATAGTGAAGGCTATTCAGCACTGGCAAGACTGTATAAACTTTTGTCTAAATACATGCTTATGACAAAAGATCAGTCCTTTAAGTATAAGCTTAAGCAACTAAAACAAGTAGTAAGCAAGCGAGTATCGGATAATTTGTTAGCAAGAATCTATTCTTACCTAGTATTAAAAGAGCAGATTGAAGGTGAGATTTCTGATGTGCACTACTTTGCTCAAGGCCATGGAAAGGCAAGGTTAGTTAAAGAGAATGGCTCTTTTACCATAAAAATTTCTATGGATGGTGGCTGGCATGTAAACTCTGAGCAGCCAACAAGAAAAGAATTAATCCCCACATCAGTAGAAGTGTTTGGACTTCCTGATGCAAGTCGGCTGAGCATTGATTATCCTGACTTTATCACCAAGAGTTTAGCATTCTCAAAATTACCTTTAACTCTGTTTGAAAAGCAATTTGAGGTTGGTTTGGATTTATCTGATAATTTGACTACACAAGCTTTAGTCAAAATTAATCTTCAAGCCTGCAGTGATAAAGTTTGTCTATTACCTGAACAACTTTTTATACCGCTAATGCCATTGAGAAAATAGTTAAGAGTGTATAGTGTCAAAAAAATTTGCAATTATAAGAAAATAAAGCCCTTTTTTGTTATAAATAGCTTTGAAAAAGTAAAAATTCAAATGTAAAGTTTTGTTAAAGATGATACTTTATTATGTGTAGTATATGGATATTAACAACAAATGGGGGTCGTATGAGAGTATTAATCACTACATCAGCGTTAGTGCTGGGTTTGTGTTTATCTGTTAGCGGAATAGCTAAACAGTCAGCACAAGTAGAGCTTGGTTCTGGTCAAATAAGTTTCAAAACCATGCAATATAACCAAAAGGGAATCCTTAAAGTGAATGGTCCAAATGGATTTTTCAAAGAGTATCATCTCGAAGAAGGGCAATCGAACCTACCTTTATATGAGTTAAACTTAAAAAATGATGGCTTTTACAAGTATGAAGTTGTCTTAAGTGTAGTAAATGGAGAGGAAACCATTACTGACCCTGCTAATGGGCGTCATAATGCAGTTCGCCAAATTGTTCAGTCAGAAAAATTATCGGGACATTTTAATTTGAAGGGAGGTGAATTTGTTCAGCTAGGAGAGGAAGCTCCATTTGATCAAATCAGCAAAGAATTAGGAGAAAGTCATGAGCATTAAGAGAAAAGTACTTTTAGCTGCAGTGCTAACCGCAGGTGGGGCGACAGCTGGTACCGCTAATGCGGATATTATTCATACTGATGATGTTATTATCAATGGGGGCTCATTGTGCGTGGGTATGGATTGTGTTAATGGTGAAAACTTTGGCTTTGATACTCTACGCCTAAAAGAGAATAATCTTCGAATTCATTTTAATGATACTAGCGCAAGTGGAAGTTTTCCGAGCAATGATTGGAGAATTACGGCTAATGATTCTAGTAATGGTGGAGCAAATAAGTTTTCTATTGATGATGTAGATGCTGGTAGAACTCCTTTCACTATTGAAGCTGGAGCGCAGGCTAATACACTTTATGTTGAAGCAGATGGCGATGTAGGTATCAAAACCTCTAATCCTGTAGTTGATCTTCATATGGTTGAAGGTAACACGCCTACGATGCGTTTAGAGCAAGATGGCAGTGATGGGTTTTCTGCTCAGAGCTGGGATGTGGCAGGTAATGAAACAAACTTCTTTGTTCGTGATGTAAGTAATGGTTCTAAACTACCATTTAGAATTAAACCTAATGCTCCTACGGATAGTATATATATTGATACTGATGGTGTGGGTATAGGTACTAATAATCCAACTGAAGCCTTACATATAAGAGGATCAGACGGTGATACGTCCTTATTGGTAGAAGATGTTTCTGCCTCGACTGCCGCTAGAACATTAGTAGAGATGATAAATAATGGGTCTCCATCATTTTCAATGACTAATAGTAGTTCTGCAGTAGGCTGGAAACTTGGTATGGGTGGAAGTGATAATTTTATACTTTCAAAGATAGGTGGTGCCGGATCTGAGCTTTCTATAGGTACTAATGGTTCTACTAGAATAGGACCTTCAGGCGCCCAGAACTTTGTTTTGTCTTCGACTGGAAACTTGACGATTGCAGGGACACTTACTCAAGGATCTGATGTTAATAGTAAGACCAATATTACTGAAATTGACAAGCAAGAAGTACTTAATAAGCTAACAAAGTTGCCTATTAAAAAATGGCAATATAAGACGGATGATCTTGGAGTCAATCATGTGGGGCCTATGGCTCAAGACTTTCATGCTATCTTTGGACTGAATGGCGAAGAAGATACTAGAATAGCAACACTTGATATGGCTGGTGTTTCCATAGCGGCTATTCAGGCTTTAACGGATCGTCTTGAGGCTCAAGAGAAAGAAATAGAGTTACTAAAGAGTAAATTGGCAGAGTCCGCGACTGTTGATTAAACTTTGATATCTCTAAAAAAGCTCCTTTTTGGGGCTTTTTTTTTGGAGAAATCATGAGCTGGTACTTATTGGTTGGTAATTGTTTTTGAAGTTAGATTAACTTTTTTCATCAAGTCTACATGACTTCCATGTTCGATAAATCTGTCAGGTAAGCCTAGATTTTTAACTTTGACTTGAATGTTATTGTTGAGAATAAACTCGTTAATCGCACTGCCAGCGCCACCCATCACAGCATTTTCTTCGATAGTAATGATTTGCTTATGATTTTGGGCAATTTCGCGTATTAATTCTTCGTCCAAGGGCTTTACAAAGCGCATATCTGCCACGGTTGCGTCGATCTCTTCTGCTGCTCCGAGCGCGGTCTTTAGCATTGATCCGAATGATAAAATAGCAATGTTTTTGCCGTTTCTTACCAGCTTCCCTTTGCCGATTTCAAATGGTGTAAATTCTTTTTCCGCTTCAATGCCTGTGCCCATTCCGCGAGGATAGCGTACTGCTGCAGGACCTTGGTATAGGTAGCCTGTGTATAAACACTGGCGACATTCATTTTCATCAGATGGCGCCATAATGATCATGTTGGGGATGCATCGTAAGTAACTTATATCAAATGCACCGTTATGTGTTGCACCATCGCCGCCAACCAGCCCAGAGCGATCAATAGCAAACAATACATCAAGATTTTGTAAGGCTACATCGTGAATAAGCTGATCATAACCACGTTGTAAGAATGTTGAATAAATAGCGCAAACTGGCTTTAAACCTTCACAAGCTAAACCTGCTGCGACAGTCACAGCATGTTGTTCGGCGATTCCAACATCATAATAGCGTTCTGGGAATTCTTTTGAAAAGCGAATCAGATCTGAGCCTTCGCGCATAGCAGGAGTGATGCCGACAACGCGCTCGTCTTGAGCGGCGATATCACATAAAAACTCACCAAAAATATTAGAATAAGTTTTTGGCTTTTTGCCTTTTGGTAAGCTAGTATCTTTTGGATCAAAGATTGGAACACCGTGATAGGCAATGGGATCGTTTTCTGCTGGCTCGTAACCTTTACCCTTACGTGTAACAATGTGCAAGAATTGAGGACCATCAAGAGTTTTGATGGTTTCTAAGGTATTCAATAAGGTTGGCAAGTCATGGCCGTCAATTGGGCCAATGTAATGAAAGCCTAGCTCTTCAAATAAGGTGCCAGGTAACAACATACCGCGCATATGCTCTTCAGCTCGTCCAACAAAGTCGGAAAGAGGTTTTATGCCGTGCAATGCTTTTTTGCCCGTTTCGCGCACACGTTGATAAAAACGGCCTGCTAACAATTTAGCTAAGTATTTATTTAAGCCACCGACATTTTCAGAAATAGACATTTCATTATCGTTTAAGATAACCAATAAATTAGCGTCGGTGTCTGCAGCGTGGTTCATGGCTTCAAATGCCATACCACCCGTTAGTGCGCCATCGCCTATCACGGCAACGCAATGACGATCGTTACCTTGTTGTTTTGCCGCTAACGCCATACCTAAAGCAGCACTAATTGAGGTGCTAGAATGGCCTACTGCAAAAGTATCGTATTCTGATTCACTGCGCACTGGAAACGGATGTAAGCCATCGGTTTGACGAATGGTATGCAGACGATCACGACGACCAGTTAATACTTTGTGAGGGTAGGCTTGGTGTCCTACGTCCCAAACAATACGGTCTTCTGGAGTATTGAATATGTAATGTAAGGCAACGGTTAGCTCAACGGTACCTAAGCCAGCAGCAAAATGGCCACCACATTGACTGATGGTGTTGATCAGGTATTGACGAAGTTCATCAGCCACATTTTCAAGCTGCGATCTGTCTAACTCACGCAAATCTAGAGGTGAGTTAATGTTCATTAATAATGGATAAAGATCGGCACTCATATCAATATAAAGCTGCTAAGCGTTACGGTTTACAATAAATTGAGCCAGTTCGGCCAAGGACTGGGTATTGTACGGCAACTTGTCTAAGGCTTGTAGCGATAAATCCAGTAAATCCTGTAATTTTTGCTTGGAGCCTTCTAAACCCAGTAGTGCTGGGTAGGTGTTTTTTTGTTTTTCGAGGTCTGAACCTTGCGGTTTGCCGAGTGTTTCTGTATCAGATTCAATATCCAGAATATCATCTTTGACTTGAAACGCTAAACCAATGGCATCGGCATATTGCTCGAGTGCTTGTCGTTGGCTTGATTCTAGTGGCCCTGCACATAAAGCCCCCAGTAACACAGATACTTTAATCAAGGCCCCCGTTTTCATACGGTGCATATTTTCCAGCGTATCTAAACTAATTGTTTTATTGGTTGAAGCTAAATCAATCGCCTGCCCGCCGCCCATGCCTAATGAACCACTGGCTTTTGCTAATTGACGGATCATCTGTACCTGTTGCGGTTTGGCTTGCTGCGTGAATTGATGTGATGCTAACTCTTCAAAAGCCTGAGTATGTAAGGCATCGCCCGCTAAGATCGCGGTTGCCTCATTGAATTTAATATGGCACGTTGGCTGGCCGCGACGTAAGTCATCATCGTCCATGGCGGGTAGATCATCATGCACCAAAGAGTAACAATGAATTAGTTCTACTGCTAATGCTGGACAATCAAGATCGGCCAGTTCAGCGCCTAATGCTTGCCCAGTTAAGTAGACTAATACTGGGCGCACACGCTTGCCACCATTGAGTGCGCCATAACGCATAGCATTGTGTAATTCTTGTGGTTCAAGATCGGTGAGAGGGAGCTTTTTCTCAAGCAGAGCTTGAATACGGTGTTGCCAATGCTCTAATTGTGATTGGATGGTGACTTGAGGCATGGGTAAAGGTTTCTCTGTTAGAGGTCGGGCTTATTCTTGTTCTTCTTGTGCTTCAAACGGTTGTTCTTGCCCATCCATCAATATGGTAACTTTTTGCTCTGCTTCAGCGAGGAGCTGTTGGCATTGGCGAGAAAGTTTGACCCCTTGTTCAAACACTTTTAATGCCTCATCCAGCGGTAAATCGCCATCTTCAAGCTGTTCGACAATGGTTTCAAGCTCTTCTAATTGGCTTTCAAAGTTAGTAATTTTCTTTTTCGCTGACATAAAAGCAACAGATACAGTTTTTAATGGTGGATATTGTCCTATATTGTGACATAAAAGAAAAGCAAGGGCTCTACTAAAGACTGATACAGTTTTTTTGAAGTTTTACCTGTGAAACTAGGCTTCAAGCTGTTGTTTAGCGGAATTGGCTATCGCAATAGCTTGTAAATACCGCTAAAATCCCCATCTTATAGCCCATTGATGATAAGTAGGCGTTAAGCCCTTTTGAGATTCTAAGCATGAGTACAAATACTGAACATTTGGATAATCATTCAGATAAAAATAAAGAAAAAAACGTCGCTACCAACTTTATCCGTAATATTATTAATGAGGATTTAGCGCAGGGTAAAAATGACGGACAAGTCCGTACTCGCTTTCCGCCTGAACCGAATGGCTATTTGCATGTAGGTCATGCTAAGTCAATTTGTTTGAATTTTGGTATTGCTCGTGACTATCAAGCGCCATGTAATTTGCGCTTTGATGATACCAATCCAGAAAAAGAATCTGAAGAATTTGCAAAAGCCATTCAAGAAGACGTCCAATGGTTAGGTTTTGAATGGGACGGTGAGGTTAGAAACGCATCGGATTATTTTGACGACTTATATGGTTTTGCAGAAGAGTTAATCGAAAAAGGATTGGCTTATGTGGACGAGCTGGCTGCAGAGAAAATTGCTGAATACCGTGGTAATTTTAATACGCCTGGCACTGAAAGCCCTTATCGTAATCGTCCTACTGAAGAAAGCTTGGATCAGTTTAGACGCATGAAAGCGGGTGAGTTTAGTGATGGCCAAATGGTGCTACGCGCTAAAATTGACATGAGTCATCCTAATATGTTGATGCGTGATCCGGTGCTATATCGTATTAAACGTATGCACCATATTAAGACAGGTGATAAATGGTGCATTTATCCGATGTACGATTTCACTCACTGCATTTCGGACGCTTTAGAAGGGATTACTCATTCCTTGTGTACTTTGGAGTTTGAAGTCAATCGTCCATTGTACGATTGGGTGCTTGATCACTTATCGATTCCAGCAAGACCACGTCAGTATGAGTTTTCGCGCCTAAACTTGGCTTACACCATTACCTCAAAGCGTAAACTGACCCAATTGGTTGATGAGAATAAAGTCGATGGTTGGGATGATCCGCGTATGCCTACGATTTCGGGTATGCGTCGTCGTGGTTATACACCAGCTTCAATTCGCACTTTTTGCGATGCGGTAGGGATCAGCAAGGTCAACAGCGTTACTGACATGACCTTGTTGGAAGACAATGTACGCAATGACTTAGACTCTAAAGCTGAGCGTCGCATGGCAGTTCTTGATCCGATTAAAGTGGTGATCACCAATTACCCTGAAGATAAAGAAGAGATGTTGACGGGCAAAAACCATCCTAAATTTGATGAGATGGGTACTCGTACTTTGCCATTCAGTCGTGAAATTTATATTGATCGCGCCGACTATCGAGAATCGGCTAATAAAAAATATAAGCGTCTAGTTAAAGATGGCGAAGTTCGTTTGCGTAATGCTTATGTGATCCGGGCTAATGATGCGACATTGAATGATAATGGTGAAGTGGAGACTTTATATTGTACTTATGATCCTGAGACTTTAGGTAAAAATCCTGAAGGACGCAAAGTACGAGGAGTGATCCACTGGGTTTCAGCCAAACATGCTAAACCTGCAGAAATACGTTTGTATGATAGGTTGTTTAATGTTGCAAATCCTGGAGCAATGGATAATTTTCTTGAAGCTCTCAATCCTAACTCTTTGACGACTATTACAGCGATGGTCGAGCCTAGTTTGGCGGATGCGGAACCAGAAACACGTTTCCAGTTCGAGCGCGAAGGTTATTTTACTTCAGATAGGTATCAACATAGTTCGGATAAACTGGTTTTTAACAGAACCGTGACTTTGCGGGATTCTTGGTCGGAATAGCTTTTTCTGACGTTTTTTAATCACACAATAAAAAAGGCCAATCTTTCGATTGGCCTAAAATGTTATTAACCTAACTCTTTACAAAGCTCCTCTTGAGAACAGTTTGAGAGGGCAGTCTCAATTGGAGAAGTACAAGACATGACAACTTATCTGTAGCTTTAGTCGCTTGTTTTGTTATTTAGTTCCAAAAAATTCAAAAATAAATGAAAAAAAACAAAGAAATGGCCTTTCTGACTGTTTTTTAGTCAAAAAAGCTCTTTTTGATAGAAAAATCACCTTCCTCTAAACCTTTTTTGTGTTTGTATCATCCAATAAGTAACTTATAAGTCATTAAGAAAATACATTTTAAACATTTATAGCGTAAGAGTATTGCGCAAAGAAATTGTAACAGTGAGGCAATGGTTATGACACAGATGATACAAACAATGAAGTTAGGTGCTTTGGCAACCTTATTAGCAGCAGCAACATTCGCAGCTGATGCTACGGAAAAGAAGCGTTTTTCAGAAACTTATGAATTTAATCGTGATGGTAATGTGGCGATTGAAAACATTAATGGTGATATTACTATTACGGGTTGGGATCGCGATGAGATTTCTCTGGAATACACCGTTACAGCAGATTCTAAGAAGGATTTAGAGCGTGTAAAAGTTGAGGTCAATCATTCTAAGTCAAGTTTTGATGTTGAAGTCGATATTAACAGCAAGAAAGGCTGGTTTGGTTGGGGTGGAAGCTCAGGTGAAGTTGAGTTTGAGCTAAAAGTACCCAACAGCGTGTCATTGAAAACGATTGAGTCAGTAAATGGTGATTTGGCTCTTGAAGGTATTTCTGGTGATGTGAAAGCCGATACGGTTAATGGGCGCATTAAAATCAGTGGCTCTAAAGGCGATGTAACGGCAGATACTGTTAATGGTGATATTGAGATTCGTATGCAGCGTATGAGTGACGGTCAACGCATTAAAGGTGATAGCGTCAATGGTGATATTGAGGTTTATGCACCTGAAGACTCTTCTTTTAGCTTGCGAACCGAAACGGTTAATGGTGATTTATCAAATGATTTTGGTATTGAAATCGACGAGGGTAAATACGTTGGCGCTGATATGGATGGTGAATACAATGGCGGTGGTGCTAAGTTGGTATTCGATACGGTTAATGGCGATATTGATTTAAAGAAAGATTAATTCAATCACTTATTAATAGCTGCTGTCTCTTGATTGAGCAGCAGCTTTTTTATATTTAATCATAATAAAGGGTTAATCTTTAAAAAGTAACACAGTGTCATTAGCAATGAATTTAGCGGTAAATCCATAAGTATGTGCAATCCACAAAAAGGTTTTTTCGCTATAAAAACACACATGGGTTGGATCGTTCTTATAATGCCAGTTAGCGAAAGCCTGTTTATCAATCACCCGCTTAGTCATCACGCCCAGCACACCCTTAGGCTTTAATAATTGTGTTAGCAGCTCGATTTCTTGTTTGGGACGATGAAAATGTTCAAAAACTTCTGTACAGGTAATGAAGTCATACTGTCTGTTTAATAATTCAGGTTGGTTATAATAAAAGAAGTCATAGTTACTGACCTGAAAGCCACGCTCGGCAAGCATTACAGAAATAGTTGGCCCTGGGCCACAGCCAAAATCCAGCCCTTTATCACCATCCTTTAAGTTTTCTACTAATGGAATTAACAGCTTATCTAAAAACTTACGATAACCTTGGTCGCTAGGCGAGTTCTGATGCAAGTCGTATTGAGCCTTTTCGAGATCTAAAGGAAGCCTCTGATGGTTAGGCACAAATACCAGATCACAATCTTGGCAGTGAAAATAATCACGCTGTTTATCGCTGTGATAAGGAATAAGATGCTGGGAAAAGCAAAGAGGACAAGTCATGGCGCAATATTTAAGTTAAAATAAGCTAACAATAATTAATCTTCATTCTAATGCCTTTAGTAACTCTACAACAAGTCGAAGTCAGTTATGGTGGTCCTGCATTACTGGGTCATGTTGATTTCTCAATCGAACCTGGTGAGCGTGTGTGTTTAATCGGCCGCAATGGGGTCGGTAAATCCACGCTATTAAAAGTTATCAACCAAGAAATTATCCCTGACGATGGTGAGATCCGTTTCTTACAAGGGGTTAAAGTCGCCAAACTCACTCAAGAAGTGCCTTCTGGAACCTCTGGAACCGTGTTTGATGTGGTGGCTCAAGGTTTAGGTGAAGCTGGGCAGTTGCTACAAGATTTTTATCATTTAAGTCAGCAAGTGGACTCTGCATCTTTAGAGCGTATGGGAGTGGTGCAACAGAAGATCGATGTGATAAATGGCTGGGCGATGGAACAGCGGGTGCAGTCGGTTATCAATCGATTAAGTCTTGATGGAAACATTGACTTTGATGAGCTTTCGGGTGGTATGAAACGCCGTGTGTTGTTGGCTAAAGCTTTGGTTGAACAGCCTGATATTCTTTTGTTAGACGAACCGACCAACCATTTGGACATAGAATCTATTGAGTGGCTTGAGGGGTTTCTTAAGTCTTATGAAGGCAGTTTATTATTCATTACCCATGATCGTCGATTCTTAAAAAATTTAGCAACCAGAATTATAGAAATTGATCGTGGACAACTGACGTCATGGCCTGGTGATTATGACAATTATTTGCGTCGAAAAGCTGAGCAGTTGGCTGCTGAAGAAAAGCAAAATCAGGAGTTTGATAAGAAGCTAGCGCAAGAAGAAGTGTGGATCCGCCAAGGTATTAAAGCGCGTCGAACTCGTAACGAGGGACGCGTGCGACGACTTGAGGCCGCTAGAGAAGAGCGAAAACAAAGACGCAAATTGATAGGTAACGTCAATATGCAAGCGCAGGATGCAAAGATGTCGGGTAAAAAGGTCATCGAAGCTAGCAATGTCAGTCATAGCTACCAAGACCGTACGCTGATTAAAGACTTTTCAACGTTGATCATGCGCGGCGATAGAATTGGTATCGTTGGCCCAAATGGTGCGGGTAAAACGACGTTGATTAATATTTTGCTCGGAGAGTTAAAGCCAGATCATGGCGAGGTGCAACTAGGTACTAAGCTTGATATTGCCTATTTTGATCAGCATCGTGATCAACTGAATGAGAAGTTGTCAGCGATGGATAATGTGTCTGATGGCAAGGATATGATGACAATTCATGGTAAAACTCGTCACGTTATCAGTTATATGCAGGACTTTTTATTTACCCCTGAGCGAGCCCGCGCGCCCATCACCGCCTTGTCGGGAGGTGAGCGTAACCGTTTGTTATTGGCAAAAATTTTAGCCAAACCGTCAAACTTTCTTATTCTCGATGAGCCAACCAATGACTTGGACATCGAAACTTTGGAATTGCTTGAGGAGATGCTCGATAATTATCCTGGTACAGTATTGTTGGTCTCACATGATCGTGACTTTTTGAACAATATGGTGACCAGTACTATTGCTTTTGAAGGAAATGGTACGGTTAGGGAATATGTGGGTGGTTATGACGATTGGTTGAGACAAAGACCTCAAGCAGGTAATAAAAAAGGCAGCGAAAGCAATATCAATGAGAAAACATTAGCGAATACAGCAAAACAACAAACTAAAGCTAAGCCACAACAAAAGTTAAAAAAACTGAGTTATAAAGATCAACGTGAGTTGGATGCATTACCCGAACAGATAGCAGAGTTGGAAGCGGCAATTGAAGCGTTGCAACAAGATATGAGTCAGCCAGAGTTTTATCAACAAGAGCATGATGTCGTACAGCAAGCTAATGATAATCTCCAAGCATTAGAAAATGATTTAGAAACAAAGTTTGAGCGCTGGGAAGAACTTGAAGACATGCGTAATTCATTAGGCCGTTAACTCACAAATAAACTGAGATTGTGTTATGTCAGCAGATGATTTTGATTTGTTCAAAAAAGAGCTTGGAGGAGTTAAGCCTCTTGCTAATGATAAGGTCACCTTACACCAATCTAATGAAGCCCCCAGTATTGCTCAACAAGCGCGAAAGGAAGCGGCTTTGGGGCGCAAGCCAAAAGTTGATCCTAACCCATTGACTACTGATTTTGTGGATATGGTGCAGCCTGATGATTGGCTTGAATATAAGAATGATGGTGTTCAAGAAGGTGTTTATAAAAAATTACGCTTAGGAAAATATGACATTGAAGCGCGAATTGATTTACATCGACGTACAGTAAAAGAAGCTCGCGACGATGTCTATTACTTTATACAAGGCTGTATGAAACGAGACAAAAGACTGGTGTTAATTACTCATGGCAAGGGAGAGCGTAGCGAACCGAAAGCTGTTTTGAAGAGTTACGTTAACCATTGGTTACAACAATTAACAGATGTTATCGCTTTTCATAGTGCACAGAAACAGCATGGTGGTGTAGGATCAGTGTATGTATTGCTTAAGAAAAGCGATATGGCCAAGCAGCTTAACCGCGAACTATTCAATAAAAATTACTAATAGGAAGCAGTATTATGTCTGAACATCAACAATCTCAAGACGATACTATTGAAAGCACAAATAAAAATACTAGTAACCAGAATCATGTTGAAGACAATCGAAATGATGATGTGTGGCCAAGAACCCGTGAACTCATCATTTTGCAATTGAAGTTAGGTTTGGATGCCATTCGTGATTTTGTATTAATGCCCGTTGCTGTCATCTGTTATATTTTAGACTTCGGTGATAGAGAAGAGGGCAAGCCAACTTATTGGGAGCGCCTATTAAGGTGGGGAAGACGCAGTGATCATCATATTAATCTTTTCAAACATGCTCGTTCATATAAAAAGGGTTTTATGACGGTTGATGATGCTTTAGGTGTGGTTGAAGAAACTCTAAAAAAAGAAGTCACTACAGGTGAATTTTCGGATAAAGCGATTAATGCGGTTAAGGAAGCTTTGTCTAAAAAGCAAAGAAACAATAGTAACTAAAATTGCATACACTTATTTTTTTTTCAGTGTACCAACCTCTAATACTGGTGCTGCATCAATAGCTTTTGCGTCCATTAGAGCGGCCAATTTTTGCAATGACGAAAGTATTTGAGATTGCTCCCAGTCCTCTAGTTCAGAAAAATTATCCAAAAAAGAATCCTGAAGAGGGGATGGAGCTAAAGCTAATAATGTTGCTCCTTGCTCAGTAAGTTGAATGTGGGTTTTTCTCTTATCCAGAGAGCTTCTCTGTCTAACTATTAAACTTTTACTTTGAAGTTTATCTAGAATTATAGTCACCGTACCTTGGCTCAATGACATATCATCTGAAAGATTTTTGATGGTTTGATTGGGGTGCTTATCGATCATAGACAGCAGTAACAACTGCGGCGCTGTTAGTCCACATTCTTTGTAAAGTCTTTTCGAATTTAAGTCTACAGCTCTAATAATTCTTCTAACAGCTGAAAGAACATCACTAACAATTTCCAAAAATGATTTTCCTATCTACTTAGTTTTAGGTTCTTATTTTACCTGCTATTTAACCTTGTGAGAACGAAAATATAACACCCTTGAAATGCTTTGAGTTCAAAGTATAATTGGTGAGCTACAATATTGTATATATTTTGAGGTGTTTTATGCGGAGTGTTGTCACTAGCGCTTTGCTGACTCTCGGTTTGACCATGTTTTCAAACGGTTTGTTAGCGGAAGAAGAAACAAAAGTGGACATTGGGGGAGCTGTTCGACTTAATTATGCGTGGAAAGATTATGATAAAGAGCCCAATGGAACCTTTGAATTCGAACTATTTAGGATTGATGTTGATGTGGAGCATGGAAAATGGTTTCTTGATGCTCAATATCGATGGTATCAAGGTTTTGAAGCAATTCACCACGCAGAATTTGGCTATAAATTAGATAAAAATAACACTGTTGTTACTGGTGTTACTCAAGTTCCTTTCGGTATTGAACCTTATGCGTCTCATAGTTTTTGGTTTGGAGGTACTTACTATCTTGGTCTGGAAGATGACTATGATGCAGGTATCAAGTGGCGCCATGAGGGTGGTGATTGGATTTTTGACACAGCCTATTTCTTCAATAGCGAGTACGATAGCCCATCCAGATGGGGGCGATATTCATTCGATATTTCTAGCTCATACAATAATGAAAGTGCTAATAAAGAAGATGGCCAATTAAACTTTAGAGCTCAATATAAGTTGGGTAAGCATACCTTGGGTGCTTCGTTACAAACGGGCAAGTTTAGAAATACAACCAGTCTACAAACTGGCGATCATTGGGCTGCAGGTATGCACTTTGATGGTAAGTTTGAAGGTGGTTGGAATGTCCAAGCTCAGTTGGTTCAATATCAATATGATTCTGCTGCCGAATTAGGCACGGCTGATGATCGAATTGCCTTATCAGCCTTTGAGTTCCCTTTTGATATTGCAGCAGAAGCGCAAGTTTCTAGTTTTAATGTGGCCAAGACGTTCAATATTGGCAATGACTTTTTAGACAGCATTACCTGCTATAACGACAGTACATATATTAAGGCATCTAACCGTTCAGGTTTAACCGATTCTATTCAAAATGTTACAGGTTGTATGTTCGCAAAAGGTGGCATGTATACCTATGTGGACTGGATTGCGGGTAAAAATATGTGGTTCGCAGGAGGTCCCGGTGTTGGGGTTTATGCAGGGCCAGAAAAATGGCGTTCACGCTTAAACATCAATATCGGTTACTACTTCTAGGGGGAAGATATAGTATGAGTGATAATTTAGAGAGTAATGATATTCCAGAAGTAGATGATCCAGTTTATGAAACTGAACACGAGGTAGGAGAGCATAATGTTGAAGTATTGGGTATGGATCTACATAACCCAGTATTTTTCTTTTCTTCTTTACTAATAGTCCTGTTTGTCATTGGAACTTTGATTTTTCCAGAGTCGGCTAAGCAAGCTTTCGATGCTTCTAAGGCATGGTCGATTGATAACTTTGACTGGTTGTTTATGGTCGGTGGTAACATTTTTGTCTTATTCTGCTTGTTATTGATTGTGTTGCCTTTAGGTAAAATAAGACTTGGTGGTTCAGAAGCGAAAGCTGATTTTAGCCTTATGTCGTGGTTTGCCATGTTATTTGCAGCAGGGATGGGGATCGGCCTTATGTTCTGGAGTGTTGCAGAACCTGTGGGCTATTTTACTAACTGGTTTGGAACGCCTCTTAACACACCAGAAGGTACTGAAGCATCAGCAAAGATGGCAATGGGTGCCACAATGTTCCATTGGGGCTTACACCCTTGGGCGATTTATGCAGTAGTTGGTTTATCACTGGCCTTTTTTGCTTATAACTGCAATATGCCTTTAACCATTCGTTCAACATTTTTCCCATTATTGGGTGAACGAGTTTGGGGTTGGCCTGGTAACGTGATTGATACGGTTGCTGTACTTGCCACTATATTTGGGCTTGCAACATCTCTGGGCTTTGGAGCTCAGCAGGCGGCGGGAGGTCTTAATTTCTTATTTGATATTCCGAATACCATAGGTACTCAGATTGCTATTATTTTTGCCGTCACTATTGTCGCAATCTTTTCTGTCGTGCGTGGACTTGATGGCGGAGTGAAAATTCTCAGTAATATCAATATGTCTTTGGCATTTGCGTTAATGCTATTTGTGATTATTGCAGGTTCAACCACGATGGTTCTAAACGGTGTTGCGACTACCTTGCTATCTTATGTGGAACACATAATACCGCTCAGTAACTGGATTGGGCGTGAAGATGAAACTTTTTATCACGGCTGGACAGTCTTTTATTGGGCGTGGTGGATTTCATGGTCACCTTTTGTCGGCATGTTTATTGCTCGTATTTCGCGAGGTAGAACGGTTAGACAGTTTATTATGGCGGTGTTGATTGTACCAACCTTGGTCACAACGGTGTGGATGGCAACCTTTGGCGGTAATGGCTTGGAGCAAGTTAAGCAAGGCGTTGGCGAGCTTGCCAATGGAATTACTGATAGCTCTTTAGCTTTGTTCCAAATGCTTGATAATTTACCATTCGGGCATATTACTTCATTCTTAGCCATAGTGTTGGTTTTAGTGTTTTTTATCACTTCATCTGACTCAGGTTCACTAGTCATCGATAGCATTACCGCGGGTGGTAAACTCGATGTGCCAGTGGCTCAACGAATTTTCTGGGCTACTATGGAGGGTGTGATAGCTGCTGCATTATTGTTCGGAGGTGGTGCTGATGCCTTGGGAGCGCTTCAAGCGGCGGCGATTACAGTTGGCTTGCCCTTTACCATAGTATTGATAATTATGTGTCTAAGTTTGTATTTAGGTTTGTCTAGAGAACGTAAGGCTCATTTGTAAATATTAATACTCTACTTTTATGAGGTCATAGTTCTGGGTAATGAATATAGGTTATCCAGAACTCTTTCTTGCCGCTTGGCAATAACACTTCGACTTGATCATCAAGTTGTTTTTTTAATAAAGCTCGAGCCATTGGTGAATCAACACTGATGTAATGCTCTTCTACATCAAACTCGTCAGATCCCACAATGCGGTACATAACTTCCTTGCCCATTTCGTCTTCTAGAGTCACTTCAGCGCCAAAAAAAACAGCCTCTTGATTGGAGGGCTTACGCTCAATGACCTGCATTTCTTGAGTTCTTTTTTGCAAGTATCTTAAGCGTCGATCAATTTCTCGCAGCTGTTTTTTTCTATAAATATATTCGGCATTTTCGCTTCGGTCACCCTCGGCAGCAGCGGCAGCTAATGCTTTAGTGACTTCGGGTCTCAGGTTTTTCCATAAATGGGCTAGTTCATTGCGCAAGCGAGTAGCGCCCGCAAGGGTGATTAGGTTTGAGCGTTTCATAGGTAATTAAAGTTGCGGATCGTCTTCTTGATTAGTGGTTGCTTCTTTTAACTGTTGTTCGAGGTTTTCCGCACGCTGATTGATTTGCTGCTCAGCTTGCTTGGCCTTTTCCAAATGGTGATCTTTGTAGTTTGTGAGTAGTTTATCGGACTCTTTCTCTTCAGAAGAGCAGCCTAGCAAACTTAATACACACAGCAAACAAACAAGTGTTTTCATCAGTAAAAGACCTTTAATGTAGTTGGTGTCATTATAGGCTAATTATGGATAAAAAAAAGCTGGCAAAGGCCAGCTAACGTTAGTGGATAATGTTTATTATTAAAATGATTTACTTGTATTATTTGAATGCGTATTGCCAACCAAAATTGAATGACCAGTCTTGAGCAAGTCGAGGTGCATCAAAATCACGATAAATTTCTTTAGCAAGCGTAATGGCAAAGCGATGACCGCTGGCATCTAAGTAATTGACTCCTAAGTGAGTATTTGAGCGTTTTGATGCGGCTAATTCAGCGCGTGAATTAGGACTCATCATGGGGTTTAACATAGGATCGGCGCCTTTAATGTCATCATTTTTAATATAATCTACACCAATTGATAGTGCCCAATGATGATTGAGGTTATAGGCATACCATGTGTTTAATTGATATTTATTGCCCAATCTGTAGTTGTTGTCATTCTCCCCAGTTCGTAATGTTGCAAGAGCTTGAATCCCGAATGAGCTGTGCTCAAAAAATCTTTTATGGGTAATGCCAGTATTGAAATCCCATGTGCCAGAGCCTGCTTGCATACCATAAGGCAAGCGCATCCCATTTTTCGACTTATCAATTGATCCTGTAGGAATGGATATTCCTAGATGAGCATGAGTATGGGTGCTGCCAGATTCTTCTAATAAAATCAGGCTATTAACTTTTATATCACCAATCCCTGAGCTATTGGATTCAGTAGATTGTCCCATGCGATTGATACCTTGCATTTCTTTTTCCATAAATGGGAGCATTGCGGTAAGCGTAACCGAATCACTTGGCGCGTACATGACACCAAGCATATGCATTGTCATATCCATCTCTTGAGGAACCATCATAAAGTCGGCTAATACTTGTTGTTCGCGGATTTTGTCGTTATTGAGATAGAGGTCTTGCATGTACATGGTTTTATAACGATAACCAATCATCCATTCGCCTTTATTGTGCATATGATCACCCATAACATTGATAGGGGCATGATCATCTGGGCGGGTGGAATCGGCAAAGCACATAGTTGCGCTGGTCAGCAATACGCAAGAAACTATAAAGGAAAACAATTGATTTTTCATAACATTGATATGACTGGATAAAAAGTGAATGAATTATAAGGTCTGAGGTTAAAACTGAACATGCGACAAATTGTCGCATGGGTTATAGGTGCCTTTAATATTATTAAAAGACTAATTGTTTTATAATGAACGAACAAAAAACAGACATAACTATTATGCTCAACCAGCGTATTACCAAATCTATATTGTACAACCTTAATTGGCTCAGAGCTGCGGCGTTATTGATCCAGTTATTGTATTTATTTTGGTTAGAGCAAAGTCCACTGGCCGCGGTATGGGTAGTGCTAACGTTTCAGCTAATCGTGGTTGTTAACCAGTTTATGGTGAAAAAAAATGCTAGCCCTCAACTATTGTTTATTAACCTTATTATTGATGCATCTCTTTTAACACTCTATGTTTATGCCACTGGCGGAGCTGTTAACCCGTTAATATCACTACTGTTTTTACCTGTGGTTACTTCTGCAGCTATTTTAAACCAAATACAATCGTTCATTATTTTGCTGTTGGCAAATATTCTGTATTCGTTAATTTGGTGGAGTGGTAACGCTGAGCACCAAGGTCACTCTTTTAATGAACATATTTTAGGCATGTGGTTGGTTTTTATTGGTACGAGCGTATTGATGTTCTTTGTTGTTGGCAGTTTGTCGCGTATAACTCAGCAGCAATACAGCGCTTTGGAACGTAATAAGCATAAGCAAGTTAGAGATGATCATATTATGGCTCTAGGCTTGGCGGCGGCAGATGCAGCTCATCAATTAAATACACCGCTATCTTCCTTGTCGGTATTACTTGAAGATTTGAGCGAAGCAAATGGGCATAATGCGGATGAGGAAACTCTTGTCTTAATGCAGCAACAAGTGGCGCGTTGTAACTTGATTACGCAGCAAATGTCTAAACAGTATCAACAATTTAAGACGCAAGATTTTGTCGCTATTTCTTTAACTGAATTTGTGGCAACTGCTTTGAATAAATATCGGTTAATTGATCCTGCGGTGAATATTAAAGTTGAAAAGTATCAAGTAGAGCTGTGGGAAAGTGCTTACATAAATAGTCACATAGGCTTATACAGTGCGCTATTAAATATTTTTGATAATGCCGCTAAAGCTAGTAACGCTGCTGGAGAGTCAAAGAAAGATATGACTTTTCGAGTCGAGGTAAGCATTGACCTCAAGAAGCAAATTTGTTTTCTAACCATTACGGATTTTGGAAACGGACTAGACAGTGACTTCTTGGCTCAATACGGGATTAGTCCTTATGAACATTCTCAACAGGGGATGGGTGTTGGATCTTTAGTATCAAGCGCAAGTATTGAAAGAGCTGGCGGTGAGCTTAGTATAGAGAATAATGCAGAGGGTGGTGCAAAAGTGATTATTAAGCTCCCGATTCATTTCGTTCAGGAAGCGGTATGAGCAATAAAAAATCACTTTTATTACTAGAAGATGATGATACTTTTGCTCGAGTGTTAACCAAGTCTTTAGCCCGAAAATCTGTTGCAGTTACTCACTGTAGTAGTATTTCGCAACTTGACTCTGTTAATCGAACATTACATTTCGATTATATTGTGATTGATTTATTTTTGGATCAAGAGTCGGGTTTAAGCTCCTTACCCCAACTCAGAAAACGCTATCCGTCTGCAAGTATTTTAATTCTGACCGGCTACGCAAGTATTGTCACAACAGTTCAAGCCATTAAGCTTGGAGCGGATAATTATTTGCCAAAGCCAGCTAATGCAAGTCAAGTTCTTAAGGCTCTGCAACAACATACTTCTCAAAGTAAAGAGTTAGCTGTTTCCAAACAGCCTCTATCCGTTGAGAGAATGGAGTGGGAGCATATTCAGGCTACTTTGCTTGAGCATGGTGGAAATATATCTGCAACTGCTCGAGCTTTAGGAATGCACAGAAGAACCTTGCAGCGTAAGTTATCCAAAAAGCCAAAAGCTCATTAATATCCTTAATTTTGAGGTTAGGAATGAGGTTATTTGATCTAAATCAAATAATAATAAGAATATTTACTCTTTGCTATTGATAATCGTTCTCATTTAGATCTATAATTCGCTCCACTGATGAATCACTTATAGCTCTGACATTAGGTAAGAGAGAACGATTAAGGCAAAACCATGCAACCTTCATTAAAAATAACACTATTAGCTGCCTCAGTTTGCGCAGCATTATCAATGGCTTCCCCTGCTGTGGCTGACGACAAAAAAGGCGAGGGCGAGTCAGAAACCATTACTATTATCGGTGATCGTAACGCTGCGCAAAAAGTTCCAGGCTCTGCGCATGTAGTTTCTGAACAAGAGCTAGAAGAATTCAAATATACTGATATTAATCGTGCTCTACAGCAAATACCAGGCGTGTATTTGCAGTTGGAAGATGGGTTAGGCTTGCGTCCGAATATCGGTTTGCGTGGCACAGGTACTGAGCGTACTGGCCGTATTACTCTTATGGAAGATGGGGTGCTAATTGCGCCAGCACCTTACGCAGCATCTTCTGCCTATTATTTCCCTACCTTTGATCGTATTACCGGTATGGAAGTGTTGAAAGGTCCTGCAGCGATTAAGTATGGTCCATTCACAGTGGGTGGAGCAGTAAACTTGTTGTCTCGTCAAGTTCCAGTGGATGCCGAGGGCCAGTTGAAATTAGAGATAGGTGAAAACTCAGAACGTCGCGCACACTTCTATTATGGTGATGGTAGCGATAACTTTGGCTACTTAGTTGAAGCCAATAAGCATCAGTCAGATGGTTTCAAGACTATCGACCGTAAAGGTCAAGAAACTGGCTTCGACAAAGATGATTATTTGGTTAAGTTCCGCCTTAATAACGATTACGGCTCTGGTGTGTACCAGCAGTTAGATTTCAAGATCCAGCATTCAACAGAAGATTCTGAGCAATCTTACTTAGGTTTGACCGATGCTGATTATGCGGCGAATCCTTACCGCATGTATGGAGTATCTGAGCTGGACAACTTTGACGGTGAGCACGATCAATACGCAATTAATTACTATGCGGATTTAACCGATTCAGTAGATTTCCGTGTAACTGCTTATCGCAATGAAACTAAGCGTAATTGGTTTAAAACAGAAGCGCTTCATGTAGCTGGTAGCCGAAACAGCTGGGCAAATGTGGTTGGTGCTTTGAATGATCCAACAAATAATACTAATGATGTGTATTTCCAGTCTGTATTAGACGGAGCCGATACTGCTGCCGGTGATCAAATTGAAGTGCGTGCTAATAATCGAGCCTATGTCAGTCGTGGTGTTCAGGCTCGTTTAGATTGGGATTTTACAACGGGTAGTGCTGAGCATGAAATGGAGTTTGGTATACGAGTGCATAAAGACGAGGAAGATCGTTTTCAACGTAACAGCTTTTATGTTCAACAAAATGGCGGTTTGGTGTTAGACGACTTGGGCGCATGGGGTAATGCAGGCAACCGAGTGCAAAGCGCTGAAGCAACGTCTTATTTCATCACTGACAAAATCACGGTAGGTGACTGGATTTTAACACCTGGTGTACGTTACGAAGATATTGATCTTGAGCGTCAAGACTGGGGTAAAACATCAACTCGCTTAGACGCTGATTTGAGCACTCGAAGCAATAGTGTTTCACAAGTCTTGCCTGGTTTTGGTGCCTTATGGTCTTTTAATGACAATGCCAGCTTATTGTTTGGCATCAACAAAGGTTTCACACCTCCGGGTAACAGCCCAGACTCTGAGCCTGAAGAAAGTTGGAATTATGAGTTAGGCATGCGCTTTGGCAATGGTACTTACACCAGTGAAATCATTGCATTCTACAGTGATTACGACAATATTTTGGGCGAATGTACTCAATCTAATTCAGGCTGTGATGTTAATAATCAAGGCGATAAGTTTAATGGTGGTGAAGCCGAAGTTAAAGGTGTTGAGTTGCAAGTGATTGGTGAATTTGCTAAAAACTGGCCAGTGCGTTTTACTTACACTTATACGGATACTGAGTTTGGTAGTACTTTCGAAAATGAAGCTTGGGGTGATGTGACCATAGGTGATTCAATTCCTTATATCCCAGAACAACAAGCACAATTGTCTTTAGGCTATGACAATTCAGTGTGGAATCTATTTACCAACATTAACTACGTGGATGGTGTTTGTACAAAGCCTGCATGCGGTGCTTTCCAACAAACTGACAGTCGTTTGATTGTTGATTTGGCGGGCGAGTATAAGTTTAGCGATGCGGTAGCTATTTATGCAACTATCGACAACTTATTTGAAGATGATGGCATTGTTGCTCGTGAGCCATACGGTGCACGCCCTGACAAACCGCGTACTGCTCGCGTAGGGGTTCGTTTTAACTTCTAAGTCAAGCAAGTGCAGAAAGAAGAGTAAAAGTCTCTCCCTTATTTCTAGCTAGCACAGTTAGAAATGCTTAATCCCACTTATTGTCGAAGCTATTTAATAGTTAAGAAGATAAGTGGGATTTTTTCTTAACGTTATACACAATAGTAAATGCTGTCTGAAATAGGTAAAATGGTTCTACCAGTTGTCATATAGAGCCAAAACATGGCATTAGCAAAGCCTGCTTCTCGAAAAATTATTCATCAGCGCCATATCCAGTGTAATGGTTATTTGCGCGAAGATGGCTTGTGGGATATTGAAGCGCATTTAACCGATGATAAAGGTTATACCTTTCCCACTTTGCAGCGAGGTAAGCTACAACCCGGTGAGCTTGTTCATGAGTTATGGTTACGCTTGACCATGGATAATCATTTGGTGATTCAAGATGTTGAAGCTTCAATGCCAGTAACGCCCTTTGAAATTTGTCCCGATGTAGAGCCCAACTTTAAGCAATTAGTGGGATTGAAAATTGGCAAAGGTTGGACAAAAGAAGCCTATCAACGAATTGGTGGGATTAAGGGATGTTCACATTTGTTGGAGTTATTGCGTCCAATGGCAACGACAGCCATCCAAACCATTATGCCGTATTTAACTTTTGGCGAAGATGGACACTTCCCATTAAGCGATAGCATTTTGAATTCTTGCCATAGCTTCTCTGATCAAGAGATTGTAATTGCTCGTCACTGGCCAGATAAATATCAAGGAGAAATCCAGATAAAGATGGAGGGGAATGATGAGTAGTATAAATTGGTTTGAAAAATATGCAGAAATTTTCGATTTGATCGAAGATTGTATGATAAACCTAGACTTATGGTCTGTGCATAAGCCGAGTGAGCAGGCTTTGGCGAGCACCATGCCTTTTGCTGTTGATACCTTAAGTTTAGAGCAGTGGTTGCAATTTATATTTTTACCCAGAATGCGTGAGATGCTTGATAATGAACAGTTACCTCCCGGGCCTGCGCAAATAGCTCCTATCGCGGAGGAAGTGTTTAAGAAAGATGATGATAAACATGAGTTGATTAAGTTGATGAAAAAATTTGATGAAATTTCACATGTAAGTCATCTGCATTAAATTACACGGAATGTTTTCTATAAACTTCTCAACCAAACCCCTAATTCAGTGCTGTAACCTTGCGAACCTGCGGTGACTTGTCCTTGTGAATTGATCATGTAGTAAGTTGGAAAACCTTTAATATTATATTGTTTTGCAACCTGCTCGGTTCCCAATAAGACAGGGAAGGTTAATTGATTATCCTTTACAAATTGCTCAACTTCTTCTCGACTTTGCCAACTTAGGGCGACATAAAAAACGTCATAGCCTTTTTTCGCAAGGCTATTTTTACGATCTTCAATATTGCCAATCGATATATCACAAATAGTACACCAGGGTGCAAAGAAATAAACTAGATGATCTGTACTCTGAGAGGGTAGAGAGTAGAGTTTATTATCGAGGCCGATCAAGTTGATAGAAGGAGCTTGAGCCTTATCTTGCTGGCTTAACTGGTGGCGTTGCTGCCACCAGTTAATAGCAAAAAATATAATAGCAAACACGGTAATTTCTGCAGCAATTATAAGCCAATGCTTTAAGGTTCTATAGGGTTTCTTCTCTGTTGTCATGTGGTTTGTGGGTGAAAGAGTTTATCTAAAAAACTCTTCAGCCATTAATCCTGAGAGCTGTTGGTTATCAGTATTGACGGGTTGCCAAGCAAATTGTTTCATATCAATAGTATCTTGTTTGAATTGAACACCTTCTTTTTCAAGCAAGCACTTTTGCTTGGCAAATGAATCGCTATCTGGATTAAAAGCTATTTTCCCATTAGCTCCTATCACCCGAAACCAAGGCAATTTCAGTGATTTATCAGCACAGCCAAGCGCCTTGCTGACATGACGGGCATGTCGTGGAAAACCAGCCAGTTTGGCTATTTGGCCATAAGATGCAACAGTGCCTTTGGGAATCTGTTGTACCCAAAAGTAAACTTGTTGACGAAAATGTTGCATGGTTTCAGACATAAGATATAGCCGGTCAGAGCGTTAAAAAGTGTTAAATGCCTCTAAAAGGGATTGGAATATTGATGGCCAACACCATATAGTAATCACAGCAGTTTAACAAATATCTATCTGTTAAACATGAGCAGAAAATGTTAACAATGAATGGAGAATAACATGGCAAGTTTACTTGATATGGTTTTAGGGCAACAAAATTCAGGCGCGGTAGAGCAAGTTGCAAAAAGTTTGAATATTGATCCTGCTGATGCGTTGAAAGGATTGGGTAGTTTGTTACCTGCGCTACAAGGCGGAATGAAAAAAAACATTTCTCAACAAGGCGGTTTGGAGTCTTTGTTAGAAGCGCTTAATCAAGACCGAAACTCGCGTTATATTGATAGTCCTGAATTATTGGATCAGCAAAGCTCGATTGATAACGGTAACTCTATATTAGGTCATATCTTAGGGACAAAAGATCGCAGTCGTGAAGTTGCCCGTGAAGCTTCGCAGCAGACTGGTTTGGATTCATCATTATTGAAAAAGCTGTTACCCATGGCGGCGACAATTTTTATGGGCAGTTTGAGCAAGAAACAAGCTGAAGAACCAATGGGTCGTAATCCTAATTTATTAGAGTCGATTTTAGATAGTGATGGTGATGGCTCTATGATGGATGATTTGTTAGGAATGGCTGGTGAATTCTTCCGCTAGTCGTTAGATATCCTAAAAATGCTACAAACTTAAGCCCTTGATTTGCAAGGGCTTATCTTTTTTACTGTACAAAAAGCACTATCCTGAAATTCTGATTGTCTCATTTATTAAACACCTTGTTTAAGCTAACTGATTGTTTTTGCTCGAAAGGTCATTTACTCCTCTAAAACAGTCCTATTTCTGAAACATAAAACATCATTAGGGTCTCAGTAAAGATCGCTGCAATTCTGTTAACTCTTATTTATCAATGAGTTATTTGTCTTGGCATAACTATTGCTTATTATAAGAGTGCTTACCCAAAAAGCATCTGGCCTCAACTAATGTTTTACAGGGATGGTCGGTTTCATAGGAACGTTTGCTTATATTAAGGGAGGAATAAACTATGAATATGAAAAAATGGGCAACAGGATGTTGTGCCGCGCTATTTTGTGCCGCGACCGCTATGGCGGTTGACCCACTTGAGCTCGATGGCAACATACAAAAAGATACCGCTGCTGATGATTGGGAGAATGTTAATTCCAATATGGCTAGTGGTGAGTTGGTTGCAACGGGTGTCGTCGCAGATTTGCCGCCTGCAACAATTTTCTGGAAAGGTGGTTCGAAAGACACTGAAGATGTGACTCAATGGTGGTACAAAGATGGCGCTGTGCCTGATAAAGACGATTTACGCAATGGTTATGCCGCGGCTTACAACAGCGCGGATGATTTGATTTTTTATTTTGGTGCAGAGCGTTATGCCAATAACGGTGACGCAATCATGGGCTTTTGGTTTTTCCAAGATAAAGTAGGTCCTGATGGTAGTAATCGTTTTACTGGTCAACATCAAGAAAATGATCTGTTTATTGTAATGGAATATCCTCAAGGTTCTAACGCTGAGCCTTTCGTACAAGTCATGCGATGGGTCAATAGTGGTGGCGATGTTGATGATAATTTACAAGTTATCTACAACTCTGGTGATGCTGGAGCCAAATGTAATGGTCCTAACGATCCTGGTATTGCTTGTGCAATTACCAACGATGGTGATTTCTCTACTATTTGGGATTACCAAAGCAAATCAGGTGCTGCTGGAACATATCCCCCAGAATCATTCTTTGAAGGTCGTTTGAATGTCTCTGATGCGCTGGCATTGGTTGGTGTCAGTGAAGTTCCTTGTTTCAGTAGTTTCTTAATTGAAACTCGTTCTTCGCGCTCTGAAACGGCTCAATTGAAAGACTTCTTGGGTGGAGAGTTCCCACTATGTTCAATTGCAGTGACAAAAACCTGTAGCGCAAGTGAGTTAACCGCGGGTAATCAATTTACCATTGACTACACCATTAACTTGCAAAATACGGGGGTCGGTAGTATTGCCGCAAGTGAAACCGTTACTGTCGATGATCAACCTAGTGATGGTGCAGCTTTCCAAGTGATCAAAGCTGTTAGTGATATTGCTGGTGGTGCAGATGGATGGGCGCCAAATGAAGTGATTAGCTTCAGTGGTCAATATACATCCAGTGTCAACGGAGGTGCTAATACGGTTGATGCCAAAGTCAGTTTTGGCTCAAGCAGCATAACCGCGGATCAATACACAACAGATTGCGATTCCTTGCAACTAACCCCAATGCTAACTATTGCTAAAAACTGTAGCTTATATCTTGATGATAGCACTGGCGTGGTAGCAGTTAAGAAAATGTACGATGTGACCGTCTGTAATACGGGCGATGCACCGTTGGATGTTAACTTAACTGATAATCAAGATATCTCATTGAATGAAAACTTCTCGTTGGATTTCCCAAGAAGTTGTTTATCGGATAATGAGTGCGCCGCAGGAAGCAGCTGTAATGTTAATGGCTTCTGTGAAGCTGCTGATGGCACTTTAGATGGCATGTTTGGTGGTAGTGTCTGTGCAGTGCGTAGTGGAGATTATTTCCCAGATGCTATTCCAAGTGGAACGGCTGGTACTTCTGCTAATACTGCGACTGCTAAAGCAACCTCTCCTGTGGTCGATACAGGTCCTTTAGCAACTGTAGGTCAGTCTGATACAGCAACCTGTGACTTGTGTCCTCTTAGCCAAGACCAATAAGGCGTTAATAAGCCCTATTGAATAGGTTATTCGCGACACGAAAAAAAGCCCTTCGTCTGAAGGGCTTTTTTATTTTATGAACATTTATCGTAGTTTTTTATTTGCGGCCTTTAGCGCCACCTTTTCCACCAGTGCTACCACCTTCATCAGTTTCACCATCGCTAGAACTGTGCAAGTTAATAGTCACGGTTGCGCTATTGGTTAATGTGCCATCGCTGATGATATAGGTAAAACTGTCAGTAGTTTTGAAGCGCTTACTAGGAGTATAGGTCAAGCTACCATCATGATTGATTTGAACAGAACCTTTCGAGCCTTGGCTTACTTCGCTTATCGTGATGGAGTCAAACTCGGCATCATAGTCATTGATTAAGACATCAATGTTGGTAGCGTTTTTATTACTTATGATAACAAGATCATTATTAGCAACAGGTGCTGTATTGGTGGTTGGCTCTGGTTCTGGCTGCGGATCAGGTTGTGAACCTCCTGATTGGTCATAAGCCACATTCAAGCTTAATGAATTAGCATCCGAACTTAGGATGGTGATCGTTACGCCATATTCTGCGTCTTGATATATGGCGCCAGGATCAAGACTAATATCGTCCCAATCATAGCTATTACTATTAGGCGTTGGATCGAGCAGGTTACTGCTATTAGCCGAATCAGCAATAGCTTCACGCAATCGAACGCCAGTTAAGAATTGTGGAAATTCACTGGCCAGACTGGCATCAAAGCCAATCGCTTGGCGATACTCAATGTAATAATATTCGAGCTGACCTTGGCTATTGGTGCCTTTCAGGATTTTAGCAATCTTTAGATTGTTATCCTGAGTTTCCAGTGGGCTTAGAGTTATAGTTTGATTATCTGTTATCTTAATCATTTGTTGCGGCAACCAGCCTAATTGTTCTTTATGAAAGCCATTAAAGTGTTTACTGCTAGTGGTTGAACTCATGGCACTGTTGTAGTCACCGTATTCAACGATTGAGCAATGCTCACTATTTGTTGTTACGCTACCGCATTCTTTTTTATTCGAATGATACAAACCTAAGTTATGCCCCAACTCATGATTTACTGTGCTTAATTCAAAGCGCTTAATCCAACTGCGCGGTCCGTTAACATTTCCTTTTCCTGACCAAGTACATTTTGGATGGGTAGGCATTACATACATCACATGATCGTAATTGTTCGGCTCATAACCTCGTTGGCGCAGAATGGAGTCAGCTTGATCGGCGATGATACTGGTATTGCACACTGAAGTATCCACATCAACAGTTACGGGTTCCAGCGCATCACCGACCAAACCGAAAGCGCCATAAGAGTTTTCTAAAAAGAATTGATGGGCTTGGTTAAAAAGCATGTCGCTTAGCTGACTAGAGCTGAAGCGAACGATTGGATTAATGGCGAAGTTAACTTCTGTGACCAATACTTTATGATTTCCAGATATTACTTCTTGGCTTTGCAAAGCTTGCACGTTACTAGTTGATTCAGTTCCACCTTGTAATAGGCTAAGGTCATTGCTGCTAGTAGTCAGTTTTTGATTATGACGTTGGGCTTGTAAACGAACTGTTTGTCCAGTTTGTAACCATTGCGGCTGTTTATCTAACAGAACTTCGTAGGATTGACCTTTCTGATCGGTCAGTTGATAGGTCAAGTTGCCGTGATGCTCGGCAGAGAAACCTTTTTGTCCTATATGATCTTCGTAATTAATTGTGATAGTGCCTTGTAGGTGTTCCTTTTGATTGGCGTAGCTTCCTGCTGTGAATAAAAAGATGCTCGCTAAGGCTAAAGAGCCTTTCAAAAGAAATTGCATAGATACCTCATAACTGTCGTGTAAATCTGTGTTGCAATATAAAGTTGACGTTAGCCAAGTGTTACAAAAATGCTACAACAGATTGATGTGGATGATTAACTTACGGCGGGCATCATAATGATTTGAAGTGTAAAAAAATGTGACACAAGTTACGATGAGATTAAAAAACATACAGTTTGAGACACTGCTAATTAAGCAGTTGTGAGCAAGTCAACACAATTCCCAGATCTGTTACATTGGGATGTTATGTTTATTTAACAGTCGGTATAAGCTGGTGCGCGAAATGCCCAGATCTTTTGCTGCTTGGGTATGGTTATAGCCAGCGCTTTCGATGGAATGAATAATGGTTTCACGTTCTGCTTTGTTACGAGCTTCCTGTAAGGATTCAATTTTTTGCGGTTTGCCAATATTGAGATCAAGGTTCTGTTCTGAGATCAAATGACCTTCAGATAAGATAACGCCGCGACGCACACGATTCATCAACTCTCGAACATTACCCGGCCAATGGTATTGGCTCATAGCGTTGAAGCAGTTTTGGGTAAAGTTTTTACGCACATGACCTTTGGAAAATTGATCAAGAAAGAAATTGGCCAAAATCGGCACATCTTCTCTGCGTGTTCTCAATGGAGGTATATGTAAGGGCAATACATTGATTCGATGGTAAAGATCTTCGCGGAAGTGACCATCATTAACGGCCTGTTTTAGATCAACATTGGTGGCAACAATGATACGGCAATCAACATTAACACTAACAACGCTGCCTAAACGCTCAATCTGATTGAGTTCTAGAAAACGCAATAAATTGGTTTGTAAGTTTAAGGGAAGGTCGCCAATTTCATCCAAGAAAACTGTACCGCCATCAGCTGATTCGATGCGCCCAATATGACGGCTATCGGCATTGGTGAAAGCCCCTTTTTCGTGGCCAAAAAGCTCTGAATAAAACAAGGTTTCAGGAATAGCAGCGCAATTAATGGCTACAAAGGGCCCGTTTTTACGACGCGAGCGCTGGTGGATATTCCGAGCAGCTAGTTCTTTGCCAGTGCCACTTTCACCTGTAATCAAAACGGTTGCATCTTCGAGAGCGACTTTATTGATGGTTTTTTTTAGCTGCATTGAAGCAGGTGATTTACCAATAATTTCTTCATTACTGCTGGATAATTGCATTTGGCTTAATTGACGGTTTTGTAATTCCGCCATGCCGTAGGCGTGACCAATGGTTGCTAAAAAATAATCGAAGCGTAACGGCTGACGATGATAATCGTAAAAAAGGTGGCTGAAGAGGAAGTTGGGGTGATTTTCAAACCAATCCTCGCTGGGTATAACCGCAATCCATTTAGTTGCAATGTTAATAGATGCCAATTCTTCAAATTCGCTAATCGAAGGTTCTTCGTCTTGCGAAAGGAACACTACCACAACTTCAAATAAGTGATGTTGGAATAGCTTGCGGAATTGATTTTTTTCTTCCGTTAAAAATACTTTCCATTGCTGTTCGGCAAGTCGTTCAGCTAAAGAGCTGGTGGACTCGTTAGGGCCGAATAGTAGTATCGAGCGAGTTTTGTGTTCTAGCATCCTTTGCCTCCACTATCTATGCAGATCTTAGTTTGAAACTAGATCTTGAGCTTGCTTATCAGCAAAACCGATAGTTTTATTGTGCCATAAACTTTATCAAAATCCTATGCAATTGCGCATTATTGATGAACAATAAAGTGTATAAGTTATTGACACATAAACAAAAAGCCCGAACGCTTCGGGCTTTTTGTTATTAGAATAAATTATCAAAGAATGATTGTATCTGTTTGTATCAACTGGTTTTTTTTCAGATTCACAACATTCGCTTCAATACATCTGTTTCAGAGTTTTTGTCAAAGAATCGGTGTTTGATTGCTCCAGCCAAATGTAATATGACTAAACCCAATAACACATAAGGAATAATCGAATGGATGCTGTGCAAGGTTACCGCTCTTTGTTCGTTATCAGCTAAAAATTCAGGCAGTTCGATCCCAAACCAAGCAACCCCAAATCCGGCATAGTCAGACATCATAAGTCCCGAAAGAGGAACTAACAGCATTAAAAGATACAATACAACATGAGTAATTTTACTTAGCGTTTTTTCCCAGCCAGCAAGTGCTTTTGGTGGTGCAGGCACATCACTAAATAGACGAACGAAAAAACGAATGATTACCAATACAAGTAGTGTTACCCCAAAAGATTTGTGCCAAGGGTATAAGTTGTATTTGTTGGGATCTTCATCAGGAATGCCTTGCATATACCAACCAACAGCGATTAACCCCAAAATCATAATTGCCATTAGCCAATGCAGAATGCGCATGGTAAGTGAATATTTCATAGCTTCTCTCCACAAGTTGCTGTTCTATTTTTAATAAAGCCCTATAACTTTATACGTTTACACTTAGGACAGGCAAGATATGTTTTATGCCCAGTTTGGATATCGAGTATTACTTAGATAATTCTGCACGTAATTTTTGAAAGGTAATGACAATCAAATTAACCAGTAAAAATATTAAACCAACAATGATATTCAGCAAAATACCATCCACTAAAGTGGTCAAGAAAGTTGTCACAAACGTTATTCTTGGTAGAAAGTAATTGATGAAATCAAGCGCCAAGGTTCCAGTGAGTATTTCTAAAAACAGATAAAATTGGGTACAGGCTTTGATAATGGCTGTCGCAATCAAACGTTTAATCAAATGTGGCTTGTTGATACGCCTTAACCATTGCTCCAGTTGATAATAAGCAACAATGAATAAAAAGATGGCACTAAGAGTGCCCAACACATCAAAAGCATTTTTAAATTCATCTTGGGCAAAGAAAAAACTGGTGACAGTGTTAATGAATACTAACACTGTCCATAATAGAAATGATTTGCTTTTTGTGGAGATGGAAATACCTTCGATTTGTTCTGCGTTGGTCAGTTATGACTGTTTCGAGATAGTTGCCAATTGTTGTCCCATCACTGTCGGAGCGTAGGCTTTCATATTATTAGCCCATTCAACAGTATTTTTTGGGAATAATAAGATGACGGTTGAGCCTAGCTTAAAACGTCCCATTTCTTGACCTTTTTTAAGGCTGATGGCGTCGTCACCTTGATAATCCCAGACTTTTACCCCTTCGCGTGTAGGTGGTGTGACAGTGCCGTGCCATACCGTTTCGATACTTCCCACAATGGTAGCGCCAACCAGTACCATTGCCATTGGGCCTATTTCCGTATCAAACATGGCTACAACTCGTTCGTTGCGTGCAAATAGATTGGGAACGTTACGAGCAGTTAATGGATTAACGCTAAAAAGCTTGCCTGGAACGTGTAGCATTTTGGTTAGCTTGCCATCAATTGGCATGTGTAAGCGGTGATAATCTTTAGGGGCAAGGTAAACAGTTGCAAATTCACCGTTAGCAAAAGGTTTGGCTAAGGCTTCATCGCCGCCTAATAAGGTTTTAGCTGAATAACGGTGTCCTTTAGCTTGAAAAATAAACCCATCTTCTATCGGGCCTAATTGACTAGTTTTGCCATCTGCTGGGTTAACGATAACGTCGTCGCCTTCAGCGATAGGACGCATTTCTGGCTTAAGCGAACGAGTAAAAAAGTCATTAAAGGTTTCAAATTCTTGGGCAGTTTGACGTTCGGCAATGCTCATGTCGATGCCATATTTTTTGATAAACCAATTAATAAAGGTATTTTTAATGCTCGGATTTTTGCTTTCGGCAATTTTACCCATTAACAATGAAATACCGTGTTGCGGAATAAGGTATTGCAATAACACTTTAAGTTTATCGCCAAAAGTGTCAGAAAAGCTGTGCTTTGATTTTCCGTGTGTGGACTTGCTATTTGAATGATTCGACATCGTGAAAAGAGTATTAGTGTTAATAGACTAATTGTAGTGGAATTTCGAGTGCTTGTCAGGCTTAACAAGCTCTCAAAGACAATAAGCGTGTTATAGGAATACTTGATCGAAGTTTTGAATAAGATGTTGGTAGTTTTGTAAACGCGTATTGGCGATTTGGTGATTTTCATGGGCCGCCAACACGGCGCAACCAGGCTCATTGAGGTGTTTGCAATCGCGAAATTTACACCGCTCACCCAATTGCGCTATTTCCACAAAACCTTGTTGCACATCATTAGCCTCTAGATGCCACAAGCCAAATTCACGTACGCCAGGAGAATCTACCAAGTAGGTATTGTGATCTAACTTATATAAGCGCGAAGCTGTTGTGGTGTGTTTGCCCAAACCTGAATTTTCTGAAATCTCCCCAGTAGCAATCTGCGAATCAGGAAACAGAAACTGGATCAGGGTTGATTTGCCGACACCTGATTGCCCTGCTAACAGTAGTTTTTTCCCTAGAAAATCCTCTTTAAGTTGCTCCACACCTAAGCCTGTTTTAGCGCTGATGCGATAAACTGGATAGTCGAGTTCTTGGTAAACGGATAGTCGTTGATCAATTTGCGCTTGTTGTTCGCTGTCTAATAAATCCCATTTGTTAAAAATGATCCAAACAGGCAAGTCACTTGCTTGAGCTGCCACTAAATAGCGATCAAGCATCATTTCAGAAAAACCAAGCTCAGGCGCTAATAATAAGCCGATAAAGTCAACATTTGCTACAACAGGCTTGATACCGTGATGGGGGGTGGGTCTTTTTAATAAACTGCGGCGCTCTTCAAGTTCAACCAGTACGCCCGTCTCTAGTCCTTCTTGGCGACGAAAGATTGCACGGTCTCCAACTACCGGCACTTGCATCGATTTACGGATAAAGCAGCGAATGGTAGCAAAATCTTGATCAGCGACATCAACTTGTTGACCAAAGCGACTGATCACAATGCCCTGTTCTGGCTCAAGCAAACTTGACTCATCAATCTGAACGGATTTGTGTGCTTTTGACGTTGGGCGTGGCTTGTGTGAGCGTGATTTTTGTTGATGACGTGATTTGGCCAAGTGAGTATCCAGTATTCGCTAGGAATTAAAAGTTATGGCGAAACAAAGTTCGGGCCAAAAGAGCCATTATTGTTGAGCGCATCAATATGTGCAGCACAGATCAAATCATTCAAGCACAAACTGTTGCCTGCGTCATGAGTGGTGTAGCGTACTAAGCAATGACCGTAACTGACTTCTAGATCTGGGTGGTGAGCTTGCTTATTGGCGATCCAAGCAACAGCATTCACAAAGGCCATAGTGTGATAATAATTTTTGAAATGGAATTTACGCATGACTGCGCCTGTACTCGAATCAAATTGCCATTCAGGTAATTGTTCGCGTAGCAGTTTATCGCGTTGTTCGGCATCAATCGGACTACGCGCTTCATCATTATGAACACATTGTTGTTCACGCAATAACATTTCTATCTCCTCAACTCTTTATCAGTGCAGCAGTATTTATCAGAGCGCCAGTATTTACCAGCTTTCATTACTCATGTTTGGAAATTGTGACTATAATACCTGATATTAAAGCGATGTTTTAGCTCTTTGCGGTAAATCAGTAAGATAAGTCAATATTTATCAAGCTGTCACAGTATTGAGTCGATAAATACAGAGTCGATGAATTGAGGAGAGGCTTTTGACAGATAAAAGAAGTGCAGATAATTTAATTTGGGTCGATCTTGAAATGACTGGGCTTGATCCTGATACGGACAAGGTCATTGAGATAGCTACTATCGTGACCGATAAAGACCTAAATATTCTGGCTGAAGGGCCTGTGCTGGCCATTCATCAGAGTGATGAAGTGCTGGAAAATATGAATCAGTGGTGCGTTGAGCAACACGGTAAGTCAGGATTGACTGAACGAGTACGTCAAAGCGATATTGATGAAGAAACCGCCAGTCAGCTAACTCTGGATTTCTTGCGAGAATGGGTGCCAGAGGGTAAGTCTCCGATGTGCGGCAACAGTATTTGCCAAGATCGTCGCTTTATGGTCAAGCATATGCCAAGTTTGGAGCAATTTTTTCATTACCGCCATGTGGATGTCAGCACTCTAAAAGAGCTGGCTCGACGTTGGAAACCGAATATTTTGCCTGGCTTTGCTAAGAGTGCGACGCATTTGGCTTTAGATGATATTCGTGAGTCGATTGCTGAATGTGCTTATTATCGCGAGCACTTTATTGATTTAAGTTAATTTTTAGTGAGTAGGTATAAGCCCGATAATGCAACCTATATTTAGCACAAGCAATATTAAAAAGATTGAAGTCGCTGCGGCAAAAGCGATGGGAATCCCAATGTTTGAGCTGATGTTACGAGCAGGGCAAGCGGCTTTTGATCTGTTACAAAAGCAATGGCCACAAGCCAAACAGGTGTTTGTAGTCACTGGCTCGGGTAATAATGCGGGTGATGGTCTGATCCTTGCTGAGTTGGCACAGGCTGCTGGCTACCATGTGACTCTAGTGGCATTACGAGATTATGGTCAATTAACTCATGATGCCCAGCTGGCTTGGCAAAGAGTGCAGCCGCTAAATTTGCCCATAATTTCACTTGAAGATGCTGACTTTTCAGCGGCCGAGGTGATTGTTGATGCCATATTAGGTACTGGCTTTCAAGGTTCTCTTAGCGAACCATATCAACAAGCCATTGAGCGAATTAATCAAGCGGTGGAGTTTGGCCAAGTTTCGGTATTAGCGCTGGATATTGCTAGTGGTGTTTATGCTGATACAGGACTTTGCGCCGATACCGTGATCAATGCTGAGCATACCATCAGCTTTATTTTTCTAAAGTTAGCCCAAGTTATGAATGATAGTTTGGCTTATCAGGGGCAACTCCATTTGGCTAGGTTAGGAGTGGAGCAATCTCAGTTCTACGGTGAAAAACCGAGTCTATGGCAACACTCGCTTGAAGATGTCATGCCGTTGATCCCCAGGCGCAAAGCAACAACCTATAAAAATCAGTGTGGGCACGTTTTATGTGTTGGTGGTAACCATGATATGGGTGGTGCCATTCTATTAAGTGCAGAAACCGCATTAAAATCAGGTGCAGGCATGGTAACCTGCCACACCCATTCTGATAATCGTAGTGCGGGTTTCGCTCGATGCCCAGAAATTATGTGGCGTGGTAACAGTATCGGAGGTGGGACTGCAGAGCTTATTGAGCAGCAATTCCAAGCACTGATCTTAGGGCCTGGGCTTGGTAGAGATAACTCTGAAGGTGAGCTATCTTGGGGGCAACAACAATATGAATATTATAGCAAAGCCCTGCAAACAGGCTCACTTAAAGCGGTTATTGATGCCGACGGACTATATTGGCTTGCAAAACAGCCATTATATTTTAAGCCTTCACAGGTCGTTTTGACGCCGCATATCGGTGAAGCGGCTCGCTTGTTAAGCTGTGAGTCAGCTATGATCGACAAAGATAACTCCACTATAGATGATCTCTGTAAACATGATATCAGTAAAGATAGGTTAGCAGCGGCTAAAAAAATTGCTCTAAAATATGGCGCAGTGTGTTTGTTAAAGGGCGCTGGAACTATTATCAGCGATGGACAATCGACTGTCGTTACAGCTGGTGCACATCCGGCAATGGCAAGTGCAGGGCTGGGTGATGTTTTAAGTGGGCTTATTGGGGCTTTACTGGCTCAAGGTCTGAATGCTTGGGATGCTGCATGCTTAGCGGCAAATATTCATTTTCAAGCTGGAATTATCGCTGCACAGGGACGAACTCGTGGCATGGTAGCTTCTGAGTTGATTGAACCAATTAACCAACTGCTCAATCAGTAAGATGAAAAAGCAAGAGTAACATGACGGGAATGAGAAGCAAAAATGTCAAAGATTGAATTGTTTTTAGCGGATGAACAAAAAACCAGAGCGCTAGGACAAGAGTTGGCAACCTATTTGTGTAACAAACTACAACAAGCTCAAACGGCATATACCATTTATTTGCAAGGCCAACTTGGTGCTGGAAAAACCACCTTAGTTCGCGGTTTGTTGCAGGGGCTTGGCCATACTGGGTCAACGAAGAGTCCAACTTATACGCTGGTTGAGCCTTATAAACTGGCAGCTATTGAAGTGTATCATTTTGATTTGTATCGCTTAGCCGATCCCGAAGAACTGGAATTCATCGGGATTCGAGAGTATATCGAGCAACACTCAATATTGATTTTTGAATGGCCAGATCAAGGGCAGGGAGTGATCCCGCGACCCGATATGGTCATCGAGTTAGAGTACAAGGGGACTGCAAGGTTTGCGCAGATTGGCTTAATCGAACCGCAAGATGTGGATAATTTACGGCAAAAACTGGCAAATTGCCCCGATTTTATGCCAAAATCAGATTAGAGCTTGTACCAGAAAGCCAAAGAAAATAGATGTGATATGACACAACAACAAAACGATCAAATATTAATGACGAGCTTTTTTCGTCATCTTAATCATTTTATCCATCGCAGTTTTATATTCGCGATTGGCTTTGTGCTCCTCGTAAGTTTCCCTGTTTCTAGTGTTGCTTCAGTCGTTGAGAGTATGCGTTTTTGGCAATCGCCAGAGTCAACACGTGTGGTGCTCGATTTAAGTGATGAAGTTAAGCACGAAGTATCTGTATTAAAAAATCCTGATAGAGTTGTAGTGGATATTCTTGATGCGCGAGTCAGCGTTGATCTTAATCAATTGGATATTAAAAGTGATTTGATTAAGCGGGTGCGTGAAAGTCAATCCCCTCGAGAAGGTATTTTGCGTCTAGTGCTTGATCTTAATAAAGCCGCAGAGCCTAAGAGTTTCTTACTAAAACCTTATCAAGATTATGGCAATCGCTTGGTGATTGACCTTACCGATATTAATGCCGTACCCGAAAAAATACCCGCTGTTGAACTTAATGGCAATAGAGACATTATTGTTGCCGTTGATGCTGGTCACGGCGGCGAAGACCCTGGAGCGTTGGGCCCTAGTGGCACTAAAGAAAAGGACATTGTATTAGCCTTATCAAAGCAGTTAGTGGAAGAACTGAATAAAATGGAAGGGATTAAGGCCATTTTGACCCGTTCTGGTGATTATTATCTTTTACATCGTAAACGAACTGATATTGCAAGAAGACATAGAGCGGATTTGTTTGTTTCTGTTCATGCCGATGGGTTTAAAAGTCCAAAAGCAAGCGGTGCTTCTGTATGGGTTTTGAATCTACGAGGTGCGCAATCAGAAGTCGCACGTTGGATGAAACTACAAGAAGAAAAGTCGGCTCTTTTAGGTGGAGTTGATAGCACGGTAGTGTTATCAGATTATGATAAATCGGTAAGATCTGTTTTATTAGATTTGCAAATGGATAACTCGATTGAAGAAAGTACAAGGGTTGCTAAAGTCGTACATAAAAAGATGTCTCAAGCCGTTCCAAAAATGCACAAAAAGCATGTTGAAGAAAATTCTTTGTTAGTCTTAAAAAATCCAGATATACCTTCTATTTTAGTAGAATCTGGTTTTATCTCTAACCCGAAAGAAGAAGCTTTATTAAAAACTGCATCATATCGACAAAAATTAGCAAAAGCGGTGAAGGATGGCATCTATACTTATTTTAAAAACAATGCCCCTGACGGCACTCTAATCGCGGCAAAATACCGACAAAACATCTATCATGTTCAGCGAGGTGACAGTTTGACTAAAGTTGCCCGACGTTTTAACGTTTCAATTCGTGATATTAAAAATGCCAATCAGATGTCAACTAACACGGTAAAAATTGGGCAAAAACTTATAATCCCAAGTGCCGATTAGATGTTGATTGCCAAGCACGCGGCAGATTGTATGTTGAACTCTTCATCCACCGTAACTCATACCATAAGAAAATTATCCTCTTTGGTCGCTAACCAAATTGCCGCCGGTGAAGTGGTTGAGCGACCTGCGTCAGTGGTTAAAGAGTTATTAGAAAATTCCATTGATGCAGGAGCAAGTCGTATTCAAGTTGATGTTGAGCGTGGCGGCACACGATTAATTCGTATTACCGATGATGGCTGTGGGATTAGCCGTGAACAATTGGAGTTGGCTTTGTCGCGCCATGCGACCAGTAAAATTGAGCATTCTGATGATCTCAAAGCAATTCATACACTAGGCTTCCGTGGAGAAGCCTTGGCGAGTATTAGCTCTGTATCGCGCTTAACCTTGAGCTCTAAACCTGATACCCAAGAGATGGGTTGGTCTGCGATGGCTGAGGGGCTCGACATGCAGGTTCAATTACAGCCAACATCAATTCCGAATGGAACCATTGTTGAAGTTAAAGATTTATTTTTTAACACTCCAGCCCGGCAAAAGTTTTTGCGTGCTGAACGCACAGAATATGTGCATATTGAAGAAACCATTAAACGCGTTGCGCTAGCATCGCCGCAAGTGGCTATTACCTTGAAGCATAATGGCAAGGTGACTAAGCGTATTCCTGCTGCGGTGAATCTTGAGCAGCAGAAACAGCGTATTGGTTCGATTGTCGGTAATCAATTTATACGGCATGCGTTGCGACTTGATTGTGGGTTTGAACATTTGCAACTACAAGGTTGGATTTCGCCATTACATCAACATCAAAATTCCTCTATGAGCCAGTATGTTTTTGTGAATGGGCGAGCAGTAAAAGATCGCACTTTAAATCATGCGATTCGTCAAGCTTACCATCAGTTGTTACCTGCGGGCCGAGCTCCGACCTACGTTTTGTATCTAACGTTAGATGCTGAGAAAGTTGATGTAAACGTCCATCCAACAAAGCATGAAGTGCGTTTTTCTGATGCTCGAATGGTGCATGATTTTATTGAAAAAATGGTTCGTCAATGTGTATCTGAAAAACATAAATTGCTGACATCTGAGGCGCTGAATGAACAGAGCTACGAGGACATAGAGCGTTATATTTTTCCTGCTCCAGAAACCTCGTTAACTAGCAATGCCAATATTCAAGATGAGTATTATCATCCTCGATTAAAAGCTGGTGTGATTCATCAGATTAATGAAAGATCGGCTCAATATTCCTCTGTAGCATCAAGCGCAGGCTATAAGCCTTCTAGTGGCTCGCAAACTGGTACTTTATTGATTGATGATCGGATGTTGTTATTTACGCACGAAAAGCAGGCATATTGCCTTGATCTCAAAGGTTTTGTTTGTCAGTGGATTACAGACTATCTAACGAAGCAATGGCAGCAAGCAAGCGTGAAACAAAAGCCTCTTTTGATCCCCGCTCGGCTGGGTATGCCGATTGATGATATTGAGCAATCGCAAATAGATGTTTTCCAACAATTAGGTTTTGAGATAACGCAAACCAGTCCTAAAACATTGGCTTTGCGACGTATTCCAAGTTGTATTGAGCATATTGATGTTGGTCATTGGCTACAGCAGAGTATTTATACTTTCATTGACAAGCAGTTTGGCTTTGAACAATGGCAAGATACATTGCTGGCCTCGCTAGAAAATTATTGGCAGCCTGAATCAAAAACTCAGTGGCACAATTGGTTACAGCCTTTGAATTGGAAAGACTCAAGGTTTTGCAAAGTTTTGTCCGCAGAAATATTGAGTAAGTTATGAATATAGTTGCGAGTCACTAGTGAGCGATCAGACTTATCACATGAAAAATCCTCCGGCTATTTTTTTAATGGGGCCAACTGCGGCTGGAAAAACGGATACCGCTATGGCGTTGGTGAAACAGTTTAATTGCGAGATCATCAGCGTTGATTCAGCCATGGTCTATAAAGAAATGAATATTGGCTCTGCAAAACCTTCATTACAAGAACTGGCTCAAGCGCCACATCGATTGATTGATATCTGCGATCCAAGTGATCCTTATTCTGCGGCTCGTTTTCGTGATGATGCGTTGGTTGAGATGGCGGCAATCACAGCTATGGGCAAAGTGCCATTATTGGTTGGCGGCACTATGCTGTATTACAAAACTTTGTTAGAAGGGATGAATAATTTACCCGACTCAAATCCTGCCGTTCGTCAGCAATTACAATTAGAACTTGAGCAAAAAGGTTTACTCGCTTTACACCAAGAGCTGTGTCATGTTGACCCGATTTCTGGCCAGCGGATTAATCCAAATGACCCGCAAAGAACTTTGCGCGCGCTTGAAGTGTATCGCATTGGGGGTAAGCCTTTAAGTCAGTTGCATGCAGAGCAAGAAGATAATGATTTCCCTTATAACACGCTACAAGTTGCGATTGCTCCGCAAGATAGAAGTTATTTGCATCAAAGGATCGCTAAACGATTTGAACTTATGCTGGAACAAGGTTTTATTGAGGAAGTTGAAGGTTTATATCAACGCGGTGACTTACATCCCGATTTGCCCGCAATAAAGTCGGTAGGTTATCGTCAAATTTGGCAATACCTTGATGGTGAGTTGACCTTGCCAGAAGCCATTGAACGTGGGGTGATTGCTACTCGCCAACTTGCCAAACGTCAATTTACTTGGTTACGTAGCTGGTCTAATTTGCATTGGATCGAATCTCAGCAATCGCAATCTGATATTCTGCAACAACTTTTTAGATTAGTTGATACTAAATTAGAGTTATAACTAACTCTTCACAGTTCGTACACATTTCACATCCTATGTTATTGATATCACTCGATCTAATTGACTAAATCATGTACACTTTTAGTGGGGTGTGAGTTCCCAATATGATTTGTTAATAGAAAATTATTGATAACAAGCCTAGGAATGAATCCAAATAGGCAGATATCTAGTAAGATACATAAAGCTTTTATAACGTTTTATAAAATAGGAGAGAGCTATGTCAAAAGGGCAATCGTTACAAGACCCTTTCTTAAACGCACTACGTCGTGAGAAAGTTCCAGTCTCAATCTATCTTGTCAATGGTATTAAATTGCAAGGACAAATTGAGTCTTTCGATCAGTTTGTGATTTTATTGAAAAATACAGTGAGTCAGATGGTTTATAAGCACGCTGTTTCAACAGTTGTGCCGATCCGTAATGTTCGTGGTCATTACCAAAATGGTGATAGCAATGGTGACGAGCAAGGCCAAGCAGGTAGTTCTGGTGGTTCAAATCCTGGCTCAGGACCAATGTCCAGCGGTGGAGGCTATACAGGCGGCCCAATGGGCGGACTGTAATCCCAAAAAGATATACCCATCCTGCTTCGGCCAAACCTATCTTGTGTATAGGGTCAGAAGCAGGTGGCTTTGTTGTGCTTTTTTCTCTAAGATCCTCTCAATTATAAAACAACATCCATTGCACTCTTAATCATTGTCAGGTTCCAATTTATCCTTAACAAGGATTTGTGTGTAAAGCGAGGCATTAAGTGTTTGATCGTCATGAAGGTGGTGAAGCTGCCATCTTAGTACATATAGATTTTCAGCAGCACGCGAATCAAGACTCGCACCAAGAAGATTTGCAAGAATTTGTCGAATTAGTACGTTCAGCTGGGTTGCAGGTGATGGATATTATCACGGCAAAGCGCTCATCACCTGATCCAAAATATTTTATTGGTAGCGGTAAGATAGATGAAATAAAAAGTGCTAAACAGGCAACTGAAGCCAATGTGGTTATTTTTAATCATAATCTTTCCCCAGCGCAGCAGCGCAATATTGAAAAAGCCATGGATTGCTTGGTGATCGATCGGATTGGTTTGATCCTTGATATTTTTGCTCAGCGGGCATTTACTTTTGAAGGTAAGTTGCAGGTTGAGCTAGCTCAGTTGCGTCATTTATCGACCCGATTAATCCGAGGCTGGACGCACCTTGAGCGTCAAAAAGGCGGTATTGGTCTGCGCGGCCCGGGTGAAACTCAGCTTGAAACTGACCGACGGTTATTACGCGAACGGATCAAATATATTGAAAAGCGCTTAGATAAAGTGGGTAAGCAGCGCGAGCAAGGCAGACGTTCGCGAAAAAGAGCTAATATCAAAACAGCTTCAATCGTGGGTTACACCAATGCAGGCAAATCTACTTTGTTTAATTTAGTCACCGAGTCAGATGTGATAGCAGAGGATATGCTGTTTGCTACACTTGATCCCACTCACCGCCGTATTTCGTTGCCACAAGGAACCGATATTATCCTAGCCGATACGGTAGGATTTATACGTCACTTGCCACATGATCTGGTGGCCGCATTTAGAGCTACCTTGGAAGAGTCTGTGGAAGCTGATGTATTGCTACACGTGATTGATGCAGCTAGTGAGCGCCGCGAAGAAAATATTGAGCAAGTACATCAAGTGCTTGCGCAGATTGGTGCGGATAGCATTCAAGGCTTGGAAGTTTATAACAAAATTGACCTGATCGAAGGGGCTGAACCACGTATCGATCGTGATGGTCAAGGTAAGCCGATTCGGGTTTGGTGTTCTGCAACAAAACAGTTAGGAATTGACTTGTTGCTGCAAGCGATCGAAGAGTTGGCTGAAGATGAACAATTTATCGGTCAGTTGTGTTTGCCGCCGCAAAAAGGACGCGTGCGTGGAAAACTATACGAGTTACAAGCAATTGAATCAGAGTCGGTATCAGAACAGGGTGAGATTTTATTAAATATAAAAATGGCTAAATCCGACTGGGTTAGACTGGCAAGGCAATTAGAAGAAGATTTAAGTCCTTATGTGGTTGCGCGTCACGAGGCGTAGCTAGGAAGAAATGCAGTAGTGATCACTAACTGACAACGAAACTGTTATAATTTGTTACTTTTATAACCCTTAAATAAATGTCAAATTGCCTTGAAAGGGCTGCTACCCGTCCCTACAATTCTGGTATATTGATTGATTAACGTAGCATAACGATAAAAGGCTGGAGATAAATATGGCTTGGAATGAGCCGGGAAAAGGTAATAACCAAGACCCGTGGGGCAAAAAGCGCCCAGATAACCAGAATGATCTGGATAAATTGATCAAAGATGCTGGCGATAGAGTAAGCAGCATTTTTGGTGGCAGGGGTGATAAAAGTGGCAAAGGCGGCTCAAAAGATGGCGGCAGCAAGAGCTTCTTTTTTGTCGGTCTTTTGGTACTGGCAGGTATTTTTATTGCAAAAGGCTTTTACACCGTCAAGGAGGCTGAAAAAGCAGTAATCACACGTTTCGGTGGTTATGATCGTACAGTTGGCCCTGGTTTGGGTTGGGCGCCGCCACTGATTGACCGTGTTTATAAAGTTGACGTCAATACACAGCAGAAAAAAGAAGTCTCGGGTAATATTTTGACTAAAGATAAAAATATCGTCGATGTAGATTTTACTGTTGTTTATCGAATTGATATTCCTGAAGACTATTTATTTAATGTTTATGCTCAAGAGAAAACTATTGAGCAGGTTGCTGAAGCAGCTATTCGTCAAGTGGTAGGTCAATCTGTGATTGATGATGTTTTGAAAGATAACAAAACTCGTATTATGCAAGATACTTTGACAGAAATGGAGCGTATTCTTGAGCCATATCAAATGGGTGTGGAGATTTTTGAAGTTAATATGACTGATTCAAAACCGCCGATTGAAGTACGTCCTGCGTTTGATGATGTGACTAGCTCAATTAGTGACCAGAAACGTTATGTACAAGAAGCCACTGCCTACGCCAATGACAAGTTGCCCAAAGCGGAAGGTCAGGCTGTGCGCTTGATTAAGAATGCTGAGGCTTATCGTAGTCAGGTGGTCGAAAAGGCTAAAGGTGAAGTTGCGCGTTTTGAAAAGTTATTACCTGAGTATGAGTTAGCGCCAGAGGTTACTCGTCAGCGCTTGTATTTGGAAACTATTGAAGAAGTAATGTCTAACGTCAGTAAAGTGGTGATTGATACCGATGGAAGTAGCAATTTAACTTATTTACCATTGGATCAAATTGTGAATAAGAAGAAACAACCTCAAGGAGATAACAATAATGAATAAAACTCCTATCTACGCATTTTTACTCTTGTTGGTGGTGGTAGTATTGTCATCAACCTTGTTTATCGTTAAAGAGCAACAAAAAGGTTTTATTTTACGTTTCAGTCAAGTATTAAAAGATTCTGAAGGCAAACCTGTGGTGCATGAACCAGGCTTGCACTTCAAAATGCCTTTTATTGATCGTGTGCAAAGATTGGATTCGCGTATTCAAACTTTTGATGGTCGCGCCGATCGTATCACAACGGCTGATAAGACTGACTTGATTGTTGATACCTATGTGAAATGGCGTATTAGTGACTTTGGCCAATTCTACTTGAGAACGCAAGGCAGTGTTGAGCGAGCTAATGGCTTTGTGGATCGTTTTGTCGATGCTTCGACTCGAGCTCAGTTTGGTACTCGTGATATTGAGCAGCTCATTTATAAAGATCGTGATGAAACCATTAATGCCATTGAGCTAGAAGTTGCTGAGAAAACGCCAGAGTTTGGTATTGAAGTTATAGATATTCAAGTGAAGAAGGTTAATTACCCTGATGAAATTCGTGGTAAAGTTTTTCAAGAAATGATCTCGGAGCGTGCTGAGTTTGCTTCGGCTAACCGTGCAGAGGGTAGTAAAGAAGCTGAAAAAATCCGCGCCGATACAGACTCTAAGCAAAAAATTATAATTGCAGAAGCGGATAGAACCGCACGTGAAATTCGTGGTCAAGCAGATGCAGAAGCTGCTAAAATTTACGCTGAAACCTATAACAAAAATCCAGAGTTTTATGCTTTCTTGCGTAGTTTGGACGCGTATAAGGCATCGTTCAAAGACTCTGGCGATGTGATGGTTATTAAACCTGATAGTGAATTTTTCAAGTATTTTAAAGATGCTCAGGGTAAATAATCCCTAATATTATGGTAAAGTTATCAAAAGGCCAGCATTGCTGGCCTTTTTTGTGGTGAATAATAATTTGTGTTTTGGAGAGGTGTTGATGTCCAAAGAATGGTTAATTGCAGGCGGTTTGTTTTTAATTTTAGAGGGCTTGATGCCAGCGCTAATGCCTAAAGCATGGAAACAAACCATGCAGGAAATCTCTCAAAAGTCTGATGCCACGCTAAGAGCAATAGGTTTTAGTAGTATGCTATTGGGATTGGTTTGGATCTACTTTGTGGTTTAGTGTTTTTTAGTTAGCTATACCCTGTTGTCTTGAACTTAAGTTATTGATTGTCCGTTATGAATATCGGGGTTATTGAAAAAACGTGAATTTTGTCAAAAAAAAGAGGATTTTCAGTGACTTTGGCGGTAAAATGCGCGGTTTCCTGTTTCGCTTCTTAACGCAAAATTGAGTTAAGGCGCGGCCAATCTACAGAGTAGAACGAAGAGTGGAATAATGGCACAAAGTGTTGTGGTTTTAGGCACCCAGTGGGGTGACGAAGGTAAAGGTAAAATTGTTGATTTATTGACTGAGCAGGCGAGCGCGGTAGTGCGCTACCAAGGCGGTCATAACGCGGGACATACCCTCGTAATCAATGGCGAGAAAACGGTTCTTCACTTAATTCCATCAGGTATTTTGAATGATGGCGTTATGTGCTATATCGGTAACGGAGTGGTTCTTGCTCCTGATGCCTTAAGAAAAGAAATGGATATGCTGAGTGCGCGTGGCGTGCCTGTGGCTGAGCGTTTGCGTATCAGTCCTGCCTGTCCTTTGATTTTGCCTTATCACGTGGCGCTAGATAATGCTCGTGAAGCTGCTCGTCATCCTGAGAAAAAGATTGGTACCACTGGCCGCGGCATTGGTCCAGCTTATGAAGATAAGGTTTCACGTCGTGGTTTGCGTGTTGAAGATCTTTTCGATGAAGCTCGTTTAGAAGAAAAACTTCGTGAAGTGATGAAGTTGCATAACTTCTCATTAACTGAGTTCTACAAGGCTGAGGCTATTGATTTCGAACAAACTTTAGCTTTATGTAAAGAGTATGCAGTCTGGTTGAAAGATATGATTGCTGACGTTCCAGCTATCTTGGCTGACTTGCGCCGTAATGGCTCTAAGCTAATGTTTGAAGGGGCACAAGGTACCTTATTGGATATTGATCATGGTACTTACCCGTACGTAACCTCATCTAATACTACGGCAGGTGGTGTTGCAACGGGTGCTGGCGTTGGTCCGCGTCATATCGACTATGTGCTTGGTATTACTAAAGCATACACCACACGTGTTGGTGGTGGCCCATTCCCAACAGAATTGTTTGACGAAACAGGCGCTCATTTAGCGAAAATTGGTAATGAATTTGGCGCTACAACCGGTCGTCCACGCCGTTGTGGTTGGCTTGATGCGGTAGCTCTAAAGCGTGCGGTAGATATTAACTCTGTATCGGGTCTTTGCATGACTAAACTCGACGTTTTAGACGGTTTAGAAACGGTAAAGATTGCAGTGAAATATAATTGCCCTATCAAAGGTGAACTCAGCGATACGCCTTGCGGTGCCGAAGATTATCAACGTGTTGAACCTGTGTATATTGAAATGCCAGGTTGGTCTGAAACCACTTTTGGCGCTAAGTCATTAGCGGACTTGCCGCAAAACGCGATTGATTTTATTGCTAAAGTAGAAGAGCTAGTAGGTGTTCCTGTAGATATTATTTCAACAGGCCCAGATCGTGTTGAAACTATCATCAAGCGTCATCCTTTTGAAGCTTGATGCTTGAGCTTTGATTGAAAGTTTCAAATACTATAAATTAAAGCGACCCGATGGTCGCTTTTTTTTGCAACCGAGTTTTTATTATGATTGAAAAAGGTATTTATAAGCATTTCAAAGGTAATCTTTATGAAGTGCTTGAAGTCGCCACTCACTCAGAAACAGGAGAGCTTTATGTGGTTTATAAAGCTCTTTATGGTGATTACGGTATTTGGGTTAGACCGCTTGAAATGTTTGATGAAACGATTGAGAGAGATGGAGAAATCTTGCAAAGATTTACTAGAGCAGAGAGATAACTATGCTCTGCTCATAAACCTTTTTTCTTCCACATTGATTTGTACCTTTTCACCTGTGGCAATATATTCGGGAACTTGAATCACTAAGCCAGTGCTAAAGTGAGCAGGCTTTGTTCTAGCAGAAGCCGAGGCACCTTTTATCGATGGGTCGGTTTGTTCGATAGTCATAGTAACTGAAGAGGGCAGCTCTAAACCAATCAATTTATTATCAATCATCATTACTTTGAGATCTTGTATATCTTCAGTAATGAATAACATTTCATCAGCAATATCTTCAACATTAAAGGTGTATTGGCTGTAGTCTTCGGCGTCCATAAAGATAACCGTATCACCTTCGGTATAGGAGAACATAGCTGGACGTTTACTTAATTCTACGACTGTGAGCTGGTCGTCCCCTTTGAAGCGCTCTTCAACTTTTAGACCTGTTTGGAAATCGGTAAAGCGCATTTTGTATAAAGTCGCTGCACCGCGCGCGCTGGGGCTGCTGACTTCAATATGACGTACCCACAACAATTTACCATTGTATTCAACCGCCATATTGCGCTTGATTTCATTTGCTTTTGCCATTGTTTATTACTCAAATAAAAGAAAATAGTTAACTAGGATTATTTTATGGGGAATTACGCTTTTTGGGAATAGCCTAATTGTATTGTTAAGGAAATTCCCAATGCTAACTTGTGGTATTTCACAGCGAACGTTGGAAGAAATTTCTTATATCATTTTTAAGTTTTATCAAATCATGTTCGCGAATATACATCATGTGCCCTGACTCGTAATAAGTCATATTGATATTGTCTTGTAATGACTTGGGTAAGTTCATGTGCGAAAAGGTATATTCAGTGGCGAAAAAGGGTGTGGCAAAATCATAGTAACCATTGGCAACAAAAATTTGCATATCAGGGTTGCGTAGCATGGCATGACGTAATTTCTTACTGATGTCGAAGTTTTCTTGAACAAATTCATCATAGTTCCAGCTTTTCACGCCACCGCCTAAAATATGATATTTCAGATCGCTTTGGTAGTTTAGTTCACGGGCAAAGTAATCCATGATGGTCGCGGTATATGGACCATGAATGGCCATATAACTTGGGTCGCGATAGCCTGATTGGTTCATCGCATCAATTTCTTCAGTGACAAAGCGGCTGTCTAAACGACCAACGGTTTTGCCTTGTTCTCGTAGTAGATGATGCAAGAAATCATTTAACTCAATGCGCAAATTGTTCTGCAATATCAATTGTTTATCCAGGCCTGTGAGTTCCGATAATCGGTCGGCCACTTGATTCTTTTTGCTTTCATCCAGCCAATCGCCTTGCAATAAAGCTAAAGCATAGTCGGTCAGCGCATAGTCTTTGGCTTGTTCAATGGCTTTGTCTAAGTCGGCTTGCAATTCAGCGTTTAATTGCTTGTGATACCAAGCGGCGGCGGTGTAGCTTGGCAACATGGTTGTTGGAGGTAGTACGCTCATTTGATGCCCAAAGTCATCAAGACTGAAATTTAAGACATTAGAAACCAGCATGATGCCATTGAAATAAACGCCATGATTTTGTCCCATGTGATAGGCAATACCTGCTGAGCGAGTGGTGCCATAGCTTTCGCCGATCAAGTATTTTGGCGATGCCCAGCGTTTGTTTCGGGTCATATATAAACGAATAAATTCAGAAACCGATTTGATGTCTTCCCAAACGCCGTGGAAATCTTCATCTTTACCTTTGTCATGCACGCGGCTATAGCCAGTACCGACAGGATCGATAAATACAATATCAGTCAAATCTAAAATCGAATAAGCATTATCAACGAGTTTGTAAGGCGGTTTGGTGGGAAAACCTTCTTTGTCCATTAATACGCGACGAGGGCCTAGCGTTCCTAAATGCAACCAAACCGATGCCGAACCAGGTCCGCCGTTATAGGCAAAAGTGATTGGGCGCTTTTCTGGGGTTGAGCCTTTTTTGGTATAGGCGGTATAGAAAATGGAACCGAGTTTTTCGCCTTTGTCATTGAAAATAAAGGAATTTCCAGCCGTTGCCGTATAGTTGACGGTTTTACCATCAATGGTCACGCTGTGCTGGCTAGATACGGTTTTTTCTTCAGGATATGGGTTAGGCGTAAGATCTTTTTTGGTTTCATCGGCATAAACGCTAACGTTACTTAGTAGCAATAATAATAGAAGTGGTTTTATCAGTTTCATACGGCTCTCTTCTTGATTTCCCCTAAATTGTTGAAAAGAGTAGCAGTTATTTGATGCTAGACCAATGATAAAAAAGTAACAGTCTATGAAACTAACGTAAGTGAAAAGAAAAAGGCTACCGAAGTTAAGGCTGGTATCAACATGAGATTTTCTGTCATTCCCGCGAAAGCGGGAATCTACTCTAAGGCTTGACAAGAATGTAAAGCGGATTCCCGCTTTCGCGGGAATGACAAATGTTTTTGGGGTTAACGAATTTGATAAATCGACAAGCTACCGCTAACTTCATTGGCAACCGCTAGTAGTGGTTTGCCGGTTGGGCTTTGCTCGGCACTGATAAACACCATGCCTTCTGGAGCCAAATCGCCCACTTTGTCATAATTGCCTTTTAGGGTGACTGGATCTGTGTCATCGTCAATTTTGAATTCTAGCGACATATCACGGTTGTTGATAAAGTTAAGGTATTGCGGTTGTTGCGGATTGGTAATGTCATACACCATAATTCCGCCCATACGCTCTAGTCCGATAAAACCGTAGTAGCGGTTGCCAATTTTAGCCACGGTTAAGGCTTCAGGCTCAGCACCTTTATCGTCAGAGCGATTGTCGCCATTATTCTTGCTTTCGTTGGCATTGAACTGTTCGCCATAGGTTTGTAGTAATGTTTTGGCGATGTGATCACCACTATCGAATACTTGGTTGGCCTCACTGTCCCAAATGCTGAATGAGCGCGCACCATAGGCGTATAGTTTCTCGTGATAGCCATCACCATCATCATCACCTAAGACTTTAGTAACTTTCAAACGTCCAATACCATTTTTGTCATAGTATGAGTCGATGATAGAAGGTGATTTGAAGCTCAGTTTTTTGGCTCTAACTTCTTCACTATAGCTGATACAGCCATCTTCATCGTCAAATTTATGGCCAGCGGCTTTACAGTCAGCTTCATTGGCATCATAAATATACTCGCGTGCATCGCCTTCGTTGGCAGTTAATAAATAAGTCTTACCATTAACTTGGTAGCTGTAAATCGTGTCGGGTTGATAAAGCCCGTAAAGATTTTCGTAACGATTGAGCTGGGCTCCGTCTTTATCACTGACATCAATGGTGTATTGATTCCAGTCTTTGTAACCAAGCCCTTTCACCGAGCTGATGGCTGGTTTAGTCAAATCTACGATAGCTATCGCATTGTTTTCTTGCAAGGTGACATAAGCTGTTGTGCTATCCGCAGAAATAGCCACATACTCAGGTTCTAAATCTTGAGCAACGCTAGTGCCTTTGGGACTGGCAAATTTGACCCCTGACTGTTTTAACTCAAGCATTTTTGAGTTAAATGATTGAAAATTAAGGCGAATATCTTGCTGACTGATACCGTTACCCGTTACCAGCCCTGTTTCAATGATGCTGATAGAACCCTCTGGATCATTACGGTAATCTTTGCTTGGCTCGCCTTCGTTGGCGACAACAACCTTTGAACCATCAGGAGTAAAGGCCACCATATCAGGTAAAGCGCCAACCTCTACAGCTTTAATAAGGCTAGGCTGTTGTGCTGATAGGTCATAAAACAAGATTGCGCCATTCGCTTGTTTGTCTTTATTTTGCATGGCTACTGCCATTAGATCGCCGTGAATTGCTAGTGAATTAGGACTTTTCAATGTGAGTTGTCCAGCAGCAGTTTCAGCAGTATTCGGTAACGAAAGACGTGTGCTTGCTAAGTTTTGCCCCGAATAAGGAAGCGCTAGAGCTTGTTGCGGTATTTGTTTGATTGAAACAATATCAATAGCTTTAGCGGCACCATTAACTACGTATAGTTTTTGCTGAGTGGCTTGATAAGCGACGACTTCTGCAGCCCCTTCCCCATATTGCCCACTGATGTGACGTGCCACCAGTTCAAGTTGGATAGGGTTTTGGCCTTGCAATTGATTCTGCACAGGGGTAACTTTGCTATTGGCGCAAGCGAATAACAGAGGGAGTGTTGCTAGTATGCCAAGTTTTATTTTCATAGCGATTTCTTCGTTATTTCAAAAGGTTAGGTTAGAAAACCATCATATTATCCAACATCTTTATGACAGCTATATGAATTTGTTGGGATTTATTTCTATATTGTTGGATCCACTTGATCCAGATCAAGTTATAATGGACTGCGGTTCTTTAAGATCCGATGTGCGAAATCACCATACTTGAGGCTTTTCGTCTGTATGTTACGCAGAGGAAAGGGGAACGGTCAATTAGGTAGGTCAAAATGAGTGAGTTAAAGAAAGAGAACTACAATTATAAGGTCATAAGGCAATTTGCCGTTATGTCCGTGATTTGGGGTATTGTAGGGATGGCTGTTGGGGTGCTTATTGCAGCCCAATTGATGTTTCCTGCATTAAACTTTGATACGTCATGGTTAAGTTTTGGTCGTTTACGTCCATTACATACCAATGCAGTAATTTTTGCGTTTGGCGGCTGTGTGCTAATGGCAACATCGTTGTATTGTGTACAAAGAACCAGCCATACACGCTTGATCAGTGATAAGTTGGCTGCTTTCGTATTCTGGGGTTGGCAACTGATTATCGTCCTTGCCGCAGTGACTCTACCTTTAGGCTATACTTCAGGTAAAGAATATGCCGAGCTTGAATGGCCAATTGATATTCTTATCACAATCGTTTGGGTGGCCTATGCTATCTTGTTCTTTGGAACCGTGATAAAGCGTAAGACCTCGCATATTTACGTTGCTAACTGGTTCTTTGGTGCTTTCATTCTAACCGTAGCCGTATTGCACTTGGTCAATAGTGCTGCTTATCCCGTAGATACTTGGAAGTCATATTCCGTCTATGCAGGTGCGGTCGATGCAATGGTGCAATGGTGGTATGGGCATAACGCGGTAGGTTTCTACTTAACCGCAGGCTTCTTGGGTATCATGTACTATTTCGTGCCTAAGCAAGCGGGTCGTCCTGTCTATTCGTATCGTTTATCGATTGTCCACTTCTGGGCTTTGATTGCGGTGTATATGTGGGCAGGTCCGCACCATTTACACTACAGCTCTTTGCCTGATTGGGCGCAATCGTTGGGTATGGTGTTCTCGCTAATTTTGTTAGCTCCATCGTGGGGAGGCATGATCAACGGTATCATGACCTTATCAGGCGCGTGGCATAAATTGCGTACTGATCCCATCATCAAATTCTTAATCGTATCGTTATCTTTCTATGGTATGTCTACTTTTGAAGGTCCTATGATGTCGATTAAAACGGTGAACGCTTTATCTCACAATACTGACTGGACTATTGGCCACGTACATTCTGGTGCGCTAGGCTGGGTTGCCATGGTTTCAATTGGTGCGATTTACTCATTACTACCAGGGCTGTTCGGTAAAAAAGAGATGTTCAGCGTGCGCTTGATCAATGTGCACTTCTGGTTATCGACCATTGGTGTGGTGCTTTATATCGCCGCGATGTGGATCGCGGGTATTACTCAAGGTTTGATGTGGCGAGCGACTAATGCTGACGGTACTTTAACTTACAGCTTCGTACAAAGTCTTGAAGCCACTTATCCGTATTATGGCATTCGTTTGTTAGGCGGGATCATCTTCTTGGCAGGTATGTTCTTAATGGCATACAACGTTTTCAAAACAATTGGCGGCTCGGAAAAAGCGGATACTCGTATCCCAGAGCCTGTGGCGCATTAGGAGGATCTGCAGATGAATCATGAAAAAGTCGAAAAAAATATAGGCTTGATGGGTATTTTGATCATCGTTGCAATCAGCTTCGGTGGCTTGGCTGAAATCGTGCCATTGTTTTTCTTGAAAGACACTACTGAGCCAGTGGCAACTTTGCGCCCTTATACTCCGCTTGAGATGGAAGGTCGTGATATTTTTATCCGTGAAGGTTGTAATACCTGCCATACTCAAATGGTGCGTCCATTCCGTGCTGAAACAGAGCGCTATGGTCATTACTCAGTTGCTGGGGAAGATGTTTATGAGCATCCATTTTTGTGGGGTTCTAAGCGCACAGGCCCAGATTTAGCGCGTGTTGGTGGTCGTTATTCAGATGAATGGCACTACGTACACTTGATGAACCCTCGTGATGTGGTTCCTGAGTCAAACATGCCATCATTCCCATGGTTGGATGAAAATATCCTTGATGGTGAATTAACCGGCAAAAAATTAGCCGCCATGCGTATTTTAGGTGTGCCTTATAGCGACGAAGATATCGCTACGGCTGGTGAAAAAGTAAAAGGTAAAAAAGAAATTGAAGCTGTGATTGCTTATTTACAATCATTAGGTCATGAACACGCGTCAACCAGTAATAGTAGTGCAGGAGGTCAATAATGGATATTAATGACTTCCGCGGCATTATGACCTTAATCACCATGCTGTTGTTTATTGGAATTTGCATTGGCGTTTATTCAAAAAAACGTAAAAAAACTTATGATGAAGCTGCGCGAATGGTGCTGGATGAAGAGCAATCCATTGAGTCAGCTAAACACGTTGAAAGTAAGGGGTAAGCTACCATGAGTAATTTCTGGAGTATTTATATTATTGCCATCGTTGTGATCAATATTGCTGGCTGTGCCGCCCTGTTATTTTTCACGCGTAAGAAAAAAGAAAGCTCTACGCAGGGTAAAACCACGGGTCATGTATATGATGGCATCGAAGAATATGATAACCCGCTACCGCGTTGGTGGTTGTGGATGTTTTACATCACCATCATCTTCTCGGTAATTTATTTGGTGCTTTATCCTGGTTTAGGAAAGTTTCAAGGTGTTTTAGGTTGGTCTCAAGTTAATCAGTACAATGAAGAAGTCGCTAAAGCTGATGAGCAATTCATGCCAATGTATGAAAAGTATGCGGCAATGAGCGTTGAAGAGCTGCAAAACAAACCTGAAGCATTGGATATGGGACAGTCAATTTTTGCTAATACCTGTTTCGGTTGTCATGGTGCTGATGGGCGTGGAGCTTTAGGCTTCCCTGACTTAACCGATAATGATTGGTTATACGGTGGTACTCCTGAGCAGATCAAAAAATCGATTGTTGACGGTCGCCGTGGTTTGATGCCAGCTTGGGAGGCAACTTTAGGCGAACAAGGTGTGTCTGAAGTTATACACTATGTATTAAGCAAAAATAATGCTGAGCGTAGTTTCCGTGAAGAGCTGGTTGAGGCGGGTGAGACTAAATACAATCAATTTTGTGCAGCTTGTCATGGCAAAGATCTAACTGGTAATGTTGCTTTAGGTGCTGCTAACTTAGCTGATACAGTATGGTTACATGGCGGTTCGATCAGCATGATCAAGAATACGGTCGCTAATGGTATTCAAGCTAACATGCCTGCGCATAAGGATATTTTGGGAGAAGAAAAAATTCATCTGGTTACTGCTTATGTCTATAGCTTATCAAGAGATGAGCAAGTGCAGGCACTAGAAGATGGCGGGCAGAAGTAATTCTGTTCGTCTAAAACAAATATAACGTTTTTGATTCGCTCGCTGTTTTCTATCGTAGCGAGTCATCATAACTCTAGTGTTATTAGAGATTGACTGTCACATCAGTAAGGTCTAGCAATGAGCAAAGCAAGTGATACTTATATAGTTGGTGATGAAAGGGATTTATACGAGAAACGCAAAAAAATTCGACCCAAAAAGGTGTCTGGGCGCTTTAATACTCTAAGAACTTTATCTGTTTGGTTGTTGCTTGGTATTTATTATCTAGGTCCTTGGTTAACATGGAATGGCCGCCAAGCAATCTTGTTTGATCTTCCTGCTCGTCAATTTCATATCTTCGGTCTGACTCTTTGGCCGCAAGATTTTATTTTCTTAACTCTGTTGCTGATTATTGCAGCGATGGCGCTATTCTTTTTTACTTCCGTAGCGGGACGTTTGTGGTGTGGATATGCCTGTCCGCAAACGGTTTGGACGCAAGCATTTATCTGGATGGAGCGGTTAGTTGAAGGCGATCGTAATAAACAGGTTAAGCTTGAAAAGCAAAAATGGAATGCTGAAAAAATCTGGAAAAAATTTGCTAAACACTCTCTGTGGATAGTGTTTGCACTCTTTACTGGTTATACCTTTGTAGGGTATTTCACTCCGATTAAAGAGCTTACTCAAGAGATTCTTACTTTCAGCACAGGCCCGTGGGAAACTTTTTGGGTATTGTTCTATAGTTTTGCTACTTGGGGTAACGCTGGTAAATTACGTGAGCAAGTGTGTATTTATATGTGTCCATACGCTCGCTTTCAAAGTTCAATGTTTGATAAGGATACATTGATCATTGCTTACGATGAAAAGCGTGGTGAGTCGCGTGGAGCACGCAAAAAAGATCTTTCTCAAGCAGAATACAATGAGCAAGGTTTAGGCGATTGTATTGATTGTATGCAGTGTGTGCATGTTTGCCCGACGGGTATTGATATACGCGATGGGTTGCAATATGAGTGTATTGCTTGCGCGGCTTGTATTGATGTGTGCGATCAGGTGATGGAAAAAATGGGCTATGAGAAGGGATTAGTTCGTTATACTACCGAGCACCGTGACGAAGGAAAGGATGTTAAGTTATTTCGCGGTCGTACCATTGGCTACGGCTCAATACTGATATTGGCTAGTTTGATTTTTGTGGCCTCAGTTTGGTTTAGAACACCACTGGAATTAGATATAATTAAAGATCGAAATCGTTTGTATATGACTAATGCCGAAGGCTATATTGAAAACATATATAAGTTGCGTATTTTGAATAAAGATCAAAAAGCGCATCAATATACCATTTCTATTTCTGGAATTGATGAAGCTCAGTATCAAGGTCCCGCGCAAGTAACCGTTCAATCGGGTGCGGCCGATACAGTTCCAATTCGAGTGGCAATTGATCCGTATCACTTGAAAAAAAGTAGCCAAGAACTGACAATAACAGTTAAAAGCATTGACGATGAATCTTTAACGGTTAGTGAACCCGCGCGCTTTATAAGCCCTGCGAGAAGACGCTGACCGACACTTTTACAATATGACAAATACAACTCACACTCAATCTTCGCAACAGAAAGACACAAAACCATGGTATAAACAATTTTGGCCATGGTTCTTAATTGCTCTGCCAGCATCATCGGTAATAGCGGGTATTACTACCGTGTTTATCGCTTTTAATAATGCCGACTCAATGGTTAAAGATGATTATTACAAAGATGGTTTGGCAATAAATCAAACATTAGGAAAGCGTGAGCGAGCGCAACACTTAGGCATTCAGGCTGAAGCTCGTATTGAGCAGCAAGATGATGTTCTCACCTTGGTTTTGAGCATCATTTCTGAGAAGCCAATCAGTAATAATCTAACTATTGAGTTTCGCCACGCGACTTTAGAACATAAAGATTTTGTAAGGCCGTTACAGCAACGCGCAAATGGTGATTATTTTGCTCAGTTACCAAGTTCGATTGAGGGGAAATGGCAAGTGACTTTATCGCCAGCATTACAAACGATGTCCATGCAACCCAATGCTGGCACTTGGGAGCTGGAAAATTTTTGGATCTTGCCTTCGCATAAAGCTCTAACCTTAGGTTTATAATTGGTCAAAGATGGAAGCTAAAAGAGCTAACGACTGCTATCATTGCGGGCTTCCTGTTCCTTCCTATTTCAAGCAACAACTTGACGTTTTAGGACAAACAAGAGAGTTTTGTTGCCTTGGTTGTTTTAGTGTTGCAGAGACAATCGTCAACAGCGGTCTTACTGACTACTATAAATTCCGTACTGATCAAGCTATTACCCCAGATCAGGAATTGCCATCAGAGCTTATGGTTTATGATGAGCAGGATATTCAACAGGATTATTTGCTTGAAGACTCATCCCAAAATAGTGCACATATTTTATTGTTGTGTGAAGCGATCCGTTGCAGCGCTTGCGCTTGGTTGGTTGAAAGAAAGATCGGCCAAACAGCAGGTGTTACCAGTATCAAAGTTAACGTTTCGGCTCAAACCATCAGTCTAAATTGGCAGCAATCTGATGTGGCTTTGAGTGAAATTTTGAAACGTCTACATCAGCTCGGCTATAGTGCTTTACCCTATAAAACTGAGATAGCCATTGAACAACAGCAGTTGCAGCAAAAGTCATGGTTGCGTCGATTAGGTTTGGCTGGGTTGGGCATGATGCAGGTGATGATGTACGCGGTTGCGCTTTATATTGGCGTGTTTGACGACATGTCTGCGGAGCATCGAAGTTTTTTACGCTGGGTAAGTTTTTTGGTCGCAACTCCGGTGTTGCTGTACGCAGGTAAACCTTTTTATCTCAGTGCTTTTAGAGCTCTAAAACAGTTGCAGCTGAATATGGATGTACCGATAACCTTGGCGTTATTTTTAGCATATTTTGCTAGTATTTGGGCGACTATTCAAAATAGTGGTGAAGTGTATTTTGATTCTGTAACCATGTTTGTTTTTTTTCTTTTGATTGGTCGTTATTTGGAGTTTCGAGCTCGACAATTGGTGTCTGAAAAAGTTTATCGCGGACACTCCCATCTGCCTAATGTGGTTCAATTGCAAGTTCAAGAGTCCAACTATCGAGCAACTGCTCGTAAGAAGATACAGATAGGAGATCGGTTGTTAGTCAAAGCAGGCGAAACAATTGCTTTGGATGGCAATGTGGTAAGTGGTGACTCGCAGGTTAATGAGGCTTTGTTAAATGGAGAGTTTATGCCAGTACATAAAGGTATTGGCGATGCTGTTCTAGCAGGAAGTGTTAATACTCATCAGGCTTTATTGATCGAAGTAACTAGTAGGCCTGATGATAGTTACTGGTCAAAGTTACTTTCAATGCAAGAGCAAGCATTACTCGAAAAACCAGCAATAGGATTGTTAGCCGATAAGGTGGCTCGTTACTTTGTGTTGTTTATTTTGTTATTGGCAATTGCCGTTGCTTGGTATTGGAGTAGAGTTGAGCCGAGTAATGCATTATGGATAACCTTATCAGTATTGGTTGTAAGTTGTCCTTGCGCGTTATCTCTAGCCACCCCAATTGCAATGACTTGCGGTTCATTAGCCCTTAATCAACATAATGTGTTGATTAAGGGACAGCATTTTTTATCAAATGCCAGCCATGTTACTGATGTGATTTTTGATAAAACAGGTACTTTAACTCAAGGGCTATTGGAAATAGATGAAGTCGCTGTTCGGACTGTTACGTCTAAAGAAGAGCTACTATGCATTATTGCCCAACTAGAAAGTCAATCCGAACACCCTATAGCAAAAGCTTTTGCTCCTTTTTTACCCAAAAAAGTTGAAGTCGAGATGTTGCAACAACATCCCTTTGCTGGAGTGTCGGGAATTGTTCGCGGTACAAAGTATTTCTTTGGAAATCAGCAATTTATTCAGTCTGTTACCACGCAAACTTTTAGCCAATTTGATACCGATTTAGAAAACGATCAATCTTATTTGTGGCTAGCAACTGATGAGAGTTTGGTGGGCAAGGTGTTATTGAAAGATAAGGTTCGCGAGCATGCTGCTCAATTAATGACTCAATTAACACAACAAGGGATTGAGCTGCATTTACTTAGTGGTGATCCCAGCAAGCAAGTTCAAAAATTGGCACAAGACTTGTCTATCCAACATTGGAAAAACAGTATGCAGCCAGAACAAAAACTAACCTATTTACAGCAATTACAACAGGCTAATAAACGTGTGATGGTAATAGGAGACGGAGTTAATGATGCGCCTGTTATGGCGGCTGCAGATGCGTCTGTTGCAATGGCCAATGCCGCTGATTTGACGCGCATAAGTTCAGATGCTTATTTGATGTCAGGTAAGTTGTTAGACGTTGGCTTTATTGTTAACAAATCACGTCATACTCAAACGGTGATTAAACAAAACTTGGCATGGGCTTTGTTCTATAATGCATTGATGATCCCTTTTGCAGCCAGCGGCTACATCGCTCCTTACGTTGCTGCAATTGGTATGTCATTTAGCTCAATTGTCGTGGTTTTGAACTCGCTAAAATTAAAAAGATAATCTGAGAAAACACAATGGATGCTATCTATTTTTTAATCCCCATAACACTACTCATTCTTGCGCTAGCCATTGGGTTATTCTTTTGGGCGGTCAATTCAGATCAATATTCGGATCTAGATAGAGAAGCGAGTCAAATTTTGTTTGATGAAGAAGAACTCCCTGAGCAACAGCAGGGTGAAGATAAAACAAATAATAGCGAGCATAAGTCATGAGTATTGAAATTCTTAGCACTCCTTTAATATCCGCCTTTATTATGGGTTTTCTTGGTTCAAGTCATTGCATGGGAATGTGCGGTGGTATTACCGTTGCACTAGGAGCTTCAACAGACACAAACAAACATCTATCTTTATCATTAACCTATCAAATATTTCGAGTTTTAAGTTATGGATTGTTAGGCATTGTGGTAGGTTTTATCGGCTCAGCAATTGAGAAATGGTCAAACTTTCCATGGTTGGTAGTCATTGGTGGAATTTTGTTGATAATGATGGGTTTTTATTTGTTGGGTTGGTGGAGTCTCTTAAGTCTGTTCGAAAAAGGGGGGCAGTATATATGGAAGAAAGTGTCTCCAATCCAAAAAAAATTCTTGCCTTTAAGTCAATATCATCAAGCGATGGTGGTGGGGCTGCTGTGGGGATTATTACCTTGTGGTTTGGTTTATAGCGCTTTAGCTATGGCAAGCACTAGTTCGAGTCCCGTTAATGGCTTTCTAACCATGCTTGCTTTTGGTTTAGGCACTTTGCCAGCATTATTAGCTGCTGGTGTTTTTAGTCATAAGCTCCTTGGGTTTTTCAAGAAGAACTGGGTGAGAACAACGCTAGGAATGATTTTTATCGTTTGGGGTTGTTGGCAGTTATATGGAGTTTTATTGTCGAAACAAAATCCTCATGCTCATCATCAGCAGCATTCAATGGAGCAGCAAACGAAAGCTCAAGATCATTCGCATCATCACTAGTTAGAGGAGCGAATATCCTGTTGACTTGATCTAGATCAAGCTGTTTGAGCGGCGAATTGCCTATTCTGTAGCTATGTAAATCGGCTGCGTTTATAACTAAGAGCAATTGTGTCTGAATTATCAATCTGGGATCAACAACTTGTTGAAAAATATAATATTTCTGGGCCAAGATACACTTCGTATCCAACTGCTTTACAGTTTGCGGAGCACTTTTCGGCGCAAGATTTGATCCAAGCCTTGCAAGAATCCGAATCAGATAAGGATTTGTCGCTCTATTTGCATATCCCTTTTTGTGAGAATATTTGTTATTACTGCGCTTGTAATAAGGTGATAACAAAGAAAAAAGATAAGGCCGAACGCTACCTTGCTGCTTTGATTGATGAAGCAAAAATGATAGCGCAACATGTTGGAAATCGTCCTGTAACACAGGTGCATTGGGGTGGTGGAACACCAACTTTTTTATCCAATGAACAAATTTGCAATTTAGTGAGCGAGTTGAAAAAACTCTTTAACTTTGCTGATGATGGTGAGTTTGCCATTGAAATTGACCCACGTAGTATCGATCAAAAAACCATACCTTCTTTGGCGCGAGCAGGGTTTAATCGACTCAGTATAGGGGTGCAAGATTTTAATCCGCAAGTACAAAATGCTGTGAACCGAGTTCAACCAGAAGATGAGACCCGCAATATTTTGTTGCAAGCTCGTCGTAATGGCTTTGAATCGATAAGTATGGATTTGATCTATGGTTTGCCTCACCAAACGGTTGAAAGTTTTAATGTCACTATTGATAAGATCATAACTATGGCGCCGGATCGATTATCAATTTTCAATTATGCTCATTTGCCACATAGATTTAAGCCGCAAAGAAGAATTAACAGCTATGATCTACCCTCAGCAGAGGAAAAACTGCATATTTTTGAATCTGCCATTCGTAAATTAACCGATGCGGGTTATGTGTATATAGGGATGGATCATTTTGCATTGCCGCACGATGAGCTGACTAAATCACAACAAAAAGGCGAATTGCACAGAAATTTCCAAGGGTACACCACACAAGCTGGCTGTGATTTAGTGGGGTTGGGTGTTTCTTCTATTAGCCAAGTTGGCGAGGTTTATAGCCAAAACATGCGTGATCTGGATGAATACTATGACAAGATTGAAACACAGCAATTGGCGGTTTGGCGAGGTTGCTTTCTAGATCAAGATGATGCTTTGCGACGTGAAGTAATCATGCAACTGATTTGTCATTTTGAACTTGATATATGTGAATTCAATAAAACTTTTGATATAAATTTCAATGATTATTTTGCGCAAGAGCTGGAATACTTGAAAACACTGCAGCAAGATGGACTGCTAACAGTAACTGACAAAGAAATACAAGTATCGCAAGTTGGCCGTTTATTAATACGAAATATTTGTATGGCGTTCGATACATATCTGCAAGAAATAAGCCAAGTTCAAAGTTATTCTAAGGCAATTTAGACTTTGTGTATTTACTTTCGTTTGACGACTATATTAAACTGGACTGATATACCATGAATATGATGACTTCAATGGCTATACCATCAATTAAGTGTCAAAGCTGTAGTATCAATCAGTTATGCTTGCCTGTTATGTTGGCAGAGTCTGAAATTGAGCACTTGGACAGCATCGTTCAACGTAAAAAGCCGCTCAAGAAAAATGAAATGTTGTTTCATGCAGGTGAAGCGTTTCAAGCTATTTATGCGGTTCGTTCGGGTTGCATAAAGTCCTACACCGTATCTGAAAATGGTGAAGAACAGATCACAGGTTTTCATTTACCTGGAGAAATTATTGGTCTTGATGCGATTGACAGTAATCGCCATCCGAGCATGGCAAAAGCGCTAGAAACATCACTGGTATGCACATTACCTTACAACAAATTGGAAATGCTCTCGGGTGAAATTCCTGGATTAAGACAGCAATTGTTGCGTGTGATGAGTCGTGAAATTCATGATGATCAAGAGTTATTGTTATTGTTAAACAAAAAAAGCGCTGATGAACGCTTGGCTGCTTTCATCATGAATTTATCGGGGCGTTATGCCAATCGTGGTTTGTCTCGAACCTGTTTTAATTTAGTGATGACACGCAGTGATGTAGCTAATTACTTAGGCTTAGCCGTTGAAACGGTGAGTCGGTTATTTTCAAAATTGCAACAAAAAGGCTATATCTCAGTAAAAGATAAAGAAATTACGATTACTAATTTGCCTGAATTAAGTCAGCTTGCAGGAAGTAATTGTCATCATTAATTACATAATCAAAGGAGTTATTAGGGGGTAATAATGAAAAATAGATTTAATGTGTTGTATAACCCAATTGAAACATGGCCGAAAATTGAAAAGAAGAACTTTACCATAACGCAAATCTACTTACGTTTTCTTTTGATTATGGCTGCTATTCCGCCGATTGCAGCTTATATTGGCGCTGTTTATATTGGCTGGAGAGTGGGTTTTGAAGAGCCTGTTAAATTAACATGGCAAAGTGCTTTATTAATCTCCGTTAGTGCTTATATCGCAATATTGGTGGGGATGTATGTTTTTGCGCGCTTGGTGCATTGGATGGCGCAAACCTATAAGTCAGAAGCGACAGTTGCTGATGCTTTCGCCTTAGTTTCATATTCATGTGTACCTTTGTTTTTGGTTAGTATTTTCAGTGCTTATCCTTTGTTATGGCTTAATACTATGCTGACTTTGGTTGCGGCCGCATTGGCTATTCGTATTTTATTTATCGGCACACCAGTGATGATGAAGATAGATCAAGACCGTGGCTTTTTGTTCACCAATTCGATTTTGACAGTAGGTATGGTCATGTTTGTAGGCACTATTGCAATTAGTGTTATTTTCTGGGCAAATGGCGTGGGTCCTGCTTTCACACGTTAACCTAAAAGGCTAGTAAAACCTTTGTAATTAGCAAAACTCCGCGGTATGCTCTAACTAGAGGAGAGGGCATACCATGGAACTATCAACTCATCACAATTTCTTTTCCGCCAATTCGAGTGGCTATCGTCAATTTCGGCCTGACTATCCTAATGAGCTTTTTCAGTATTTAGCGATGCTATCTGATGGTCATGATAAGGCTTGGGATGTTGCGACAGGGACAGGGCAGGCAGCAAAAGGGCTTGCAGTTCATTTTGAAAAAGTTTTCGCTTCAGATATCAGTGAAGGGCAACTTAAACAAGCTGAGCAAAAAAATAATATCCAATATTTTGTTGGGAGTGCGGAGCAGACAAAAATTCCTGATGCTAGCATTGATATTATCAGTGTTGCGCAGGCATTACATTGGTTTGACACAGAACCTTTTTTTCAGCAAGTAGACAGAGTGTTGAAACCTGGTGGTTTGTTGGCAGTATGGTCATATCAATTGTTTTCCATTAACTCAGAAATTGATGCCATTACTCACAGACTCTATTCTCATACTTTGAAGGGCTATTGGTCGCCAAGGCGTAAATTAATTGAGACTAATTACCAAACTATAGATTTTCCATACAACATGCTCAGTGTGCCCAACTTTTATATTGAGAAGACTTGGAGTTTTGATCAGGTCATTGGTTATCTCAATACTTGGTCTGCTGTAAAGCGTTATATGGAGCAGGAGGAGGCTAACCCTGTGGCAGCAATAAAACAGAAATTAGCCTTTGCATGGTGTGATACTCATCATATGAAGAAAATTAAGTGGCCGCTAAACTTAATTGTCTGTCGCAAGCCACAAATTTAATCTTTTGCTAACTTTTTGCTTTTTCAATAATCTTGGTGGTTGATATCCCATCTACAAAATCAAGTATAATTACTTGTCCGCCATTATCAGTAACTGCTTGACCGCCAGCAATTTGCTCAGGTGCATAATCACCGCCCTTGACTAATATATCGGGCAAACAGTTACCAATTAAACGGGCAGGAGTATCTTCACTAAAGCTGACAACCCAATCAACACTTGCTAAGCCAGCTAAGACTTGCATGCGTTGAGAAAGAGGGTTGACAGGGCGAGAGTTCCCTTTCAATCTTTTGACTGATTGGTCATCGTTGACTGCTACAATGAGTTTATCGCCAAGATCGGCGGCTTGCGTGAGATAGCTTACATGGCCAGCGTGCAAAATATCAAAGCAACCATTGGTCATAACGATGGTTTCTCCTGAGCCTTTTGCTTTGATAATTAAATTGACCAATTCGTGTTCATCCACAACCCCTTGAGTTAGCGGTTGTTGCTTGAACATTGCTTGTTGTAACTCTTGTTGATTAACGCTGGCTGTGCCTAGTTTGCCAACTACTACACCCGCTGCCAGATTAGCAATTTGAGTTGCTTCGCTAAGACTAACTCCAGAGGATAACGCGGCGGCCAAGCTAGCTACAACCGTATCACCCGCACCTGTTACATCGTAAACTTCACGCGCTTGAGTGGGTTGAATAAAAGGCTTGTGTTGTTGCTCAAACAAAGCCATGCCTTTTTCGCTGCGCGTGACTAAAAGAGCGGTTAACCCAAGTTGTTGGCGAAGCTGCTGAGCTTTATCAAAAAACTCTTGTTCATCTTTACTCGACCCAGCAATTAGATCAAACTCGCTTTGATTTGGAGTAATCACTGTGGCATGAGCGTATTTGGAAAAATCACTACCTTTGGGATCGACTATAACTTTTTTACCTGCTTTTAGTGCTACTTGTATAAGTGACTGAGGATCTTGCAAAGTACCCTTACCGTAGTCAGATAATACGAGGATGTCATGTTCACCGATTAATTGCTCTACAGAGTTGATAGACAAACCGTTTTGCAAAGAAAAATCTTTCTCAAAGTCTAGACGGATCAGCTGTTGATTACGGCTGATCACTCTGAGTTTGGTAATAGTGTTCTGATGGTTGCGCCTTTCAAAAGCACAATGAACACCGCGTAAAGATAATAATTTCTCTAGGCTGTTGGCTGCTTCATCATCACCGCTAATCCCACATAAAGTTACTTGACTACCAAGAGCGGCAATATTTAAAGCCACATTAGCTGCGCCGCCAGCACGATCTTCAGTATCATGGACGTTGACGACTGGCACTGGTGCTTCTGGGGAGATGCGAGAAGTCCCGCCATGCCAATAGCGATCCAGCATGATGTCGCCGATGACAAGAATTTTTGCGGTTGCGAAATTGGGCAAGCTTACTTTCAAAACTAGATCCACCATAATTGTTAGATAGGGCTATGATACCTATTTCATTGCTCTCATGTAAGGGCTGAGTGAACAATCGTAAAATTTGTGAGCTGGTTATTTGCAGCAGGTTTAGGAAGGCTTATAGTGAGTAAACTATAAGACTGAAAGCTAATTCACATACATTTTTATTAGCTCATTATAAGAAGCCAGATAAGAGGTCGCTTATGAAAACTAAATTGTTAATTTTATCTACAGTTATTCTTTCGATAACCGCATGTGCGGGCGCTAGAAAGGGTATGAGTGCGGAAAATTGCCGCTCTTCTATTGATAGTGCCTATAAAGAGCTGAGTTTTGCAGAAAGTGAAGGATTTGCAGGGACTGTGAATTACACCAAGGCTGCATCGTTATTGACTGCTGCAAAAACTAATCAAACTTTTGAAAGCTATAATGCTTGCGTCGAAAATGCTGAAAAGGCACGTTACTATATTAGAGAGTCGAAGAAAGGTTAGTTACCAGTTATTGCAATTATGAATACCGATTTATCAAAATAGAGTTATTAAAAGCGGCATATGCCGCTTTTTTCATGGCGAGATAGTACGGTGATGGAGATAGATACAGATTAAGGATACAATAGACAAAAATTAGGATGCTAATATGTCAAATAACAACTCGAATGACCCACAAGCAAATCTAGAGTCTCAGCGCTACGAAAACCCAATCGCTAGCCGACAATTTATTCTGCAAACTTTAGAGCAAGCAGGGCAACCTGTGAGCTTTGAACAATTAGCCGAAACATTTGAAATCGCTGAGCCTGACCAGCAAAAAGCCTTACACAAGCGACTTAATGCCATGGAGCGAGATGGTCAACTAATCTGTAATCGAAGAGGGAATTATTGCCTAGTTGATGCTACTGACTTAGTGCGAGGTACTGTTGTAGCCCATCGAGATGGTTACGGCTATTTGGAGTTAGAAAAAGGTGGTCGCGATTGGTATCTATCTCCGCGAGAAATGCACGAAGTCTTTCATGGCGACAAGGTATTGGCACGAGTTAAAAATGTGGATCGTAAAGGCCGTACCGAGGGTGCCATTGTTGAAATTCTAGACGGTTCTACCAGTCATATAGTGGGGCGTTTATTTGAAGAAAATGGTCTTTTTTATGTGTCATCGGATGATAGTAAAATTCACCATGATTTGATTGTCGCTAAAGAAGATTGCATGGGAGCTGAAGTGGGACAGGTTGTTGTTGCGAAAATCATTCAACGTCCCAAACGCAATCATCATGCACGAGCTATTATTAGTGAAGTGTTAGGGGATCACCTTTCTGCTGGGATGGAAATAGAAGTCGCTATTCGTAGCCATCAAATTCCACATGAGTGGCCGCAAGCCGTTACTGAAGAGGTGACCGAGCTGCCAGTAGAAGTGAGTCAAACGGATTGGCAAGGTCGTGTTGATCTTCGGGATTTACCATTAGTCACCATCGATGGCGAAGATGCGCGTGACTTTGATGATGCTGTTTACTGCAAAAAGCGCACTGAGGGTGGATGGACTTTGTGGGTGGCGATTGCTGATGTTAGTCATTATGTGCGCTCAGGTAGCGCTTTGGATGAAGAGGCCATCAGCCGCGGTAACTCTGTATATTTTCCAGAATTTGTAGTACCTATGTTACCGGAGCTTCTATCCAATGGTTTGTGTTCCTTAAACCCAAAAGTAGATCGTTTGTGCATGGTTTCGGAGATGACGTTGTCGGCTAAAGGTAATGTTACTCAATCGAAATTTTATCCTGCCGTTATGCACTCTCATGCACGTTTTACTTATAACAAAGTTTGGTCAATTCTGCAGGGTGATCAAGACGACTCACAGGCTTTAAGAGAGCATTATCAAGCGCTTGTGCCTGATTTAGAAAATCTTTATGAGTTATTTAAAGCTCGACTAGCTCTAAAAAATGGTCGTGGAGCCATAGAGTTTGAAACGACTGAAACGCAAATTGTTTTTGACGAGAACCGCAAGATAGAAAAAATTGTTGGTGTAGTCAGAAATGATGCTCATAAAATTATTGAAGAGTGTATGATTTGTGCCAACGTGGCCGCTGCTGAATTTATAGAAAAATCCAAAGTGCCAGGCGTTTATAGAATCCATGAAGGCCCTTCCGAGGAGCGCTTGGAAAAGTTTCGTTCTTTCTTAGGCGAGCTGGGTTTGTTTTTATTCGGTGGTGCGACCCCTGAGCCAAAACATTATCGCGAGCTGCATGATTCGATTAAAGAGCGTCCTGACTATGACTTGATTCAAACTATGATGCTGCGCTCTATGATGCAAGCTGTTTATAGCCCTGAAAATGAAGGTCACTTTGGCTTAGCTTTTGATTCTTATACCCACTTCACTTCGCCTATTCGTCGCTATCCTGATTTATTGGTGCATCGTATTATCAAGCATCTTTTGGCCAGCAAAAATATCATGGGCACTGATGGTGCTGAAACTTATACTGAGCAGCAGTTATTAGTGTTAACTGAACATAGCTCAATGACTGAGCGCCGTGCAGATAAGGCCACACGTGAGGTGATCGATTGGCTAAAATGTGAGTATATGTTGACCCGAGTTGGTGAAGAATACTGGGGAACTGTCTCAACAATTACTAGCTTCGGTATTTTTGTAGCCTTGGATGAGTTGTTTGTAGAAGGTTTAATTCATATTAGCGCGTTAGGTGGGGATTATTATCATTTTGATGCCGCTAAAATGCGTCTGATAGGCGAGCGTACGCGTCAGAGTTTCCGAGTGGGCGATCGAGTAAAGATTAAAGTATCGCAAGTCGATCTTGAAGAGCGAAAAATTGATTTTGATATTCTAGAGCGTGAAAACGTGAAGCGAGAAGAGGTTAAAGGCTCTGAGCGACGTAAATTGTATGCTAAAGCTAAGAAGAGTGGGTCTTTGAGCGAAAAAGACGGTGCTTATTCAAAGAAAGGCAAAGGCTCTAAAGGTAAAGCCAGCAAAGGTAAGAAATATTCTTCTAATAAGGGCGGATCTGACGGCTCAGGTAAAGGTAATAAAAACAGCAAGCCTAAACGTGGTAAAAACGGTAAGAAAAAACGCAAATAGCACAATTCATCATTAAAGGTTCTAAACAAATATGTCTGAAATCGTATATGGTATTCATGCGGTAGAAGTGTTACTGAAAAGAAATAGTGACAAAGTCGAGAAGGTTTTTATGCAGAAAAATCGTCATGACCAACGTTCGCACAAGTTAGTGAAACTCGCACAAAGTAAAAATATAAGCGTGATACAAAAAGAACGCCATGAACTTGACGAAATGACCGATCAGCGCCATCAAGGCGTTATAGCCGTTTGCCAAGCGTTAAAACAAAAAAACTATCATGAGAAACATATCCCAGAATTGTTGAATAACCTTGTTGGCGATTCCTTTATTTTAATTTTAGATGGTGTGACCGATCCGCATAATCTAGGGGCTTGTTTGCGCAGTGCTGATGCAGCAGGCGTTAATATGGTTATTGCACCTAAAGATAATGCGGCTAGCATTACTGATGTTGTGCGTAAAGTAGCTTGTGGTGCGGCCGAAGCCGTTCCTTTTATTCCTGTGACCAATTTAAGCCGAACCATTAAACAACTGCAAGAAAAAGGTATTTGGGTTTACGGCACAGCAGGTGAAGCTGAGCAAGATATTTATCAGGCCAATATGACTGGACCAATCGCTATAGTCATGGGTGCTGAAGGTGACGGTATGCGTCGTTTGACCAAAGAAAACTGCGATCATTTGATAAAAATACCTATGGCAGGAGAAGTTTCTAGCTTAAACGTTTCAGTAGCAACTGGAGTGACTTTATTCGAAGTTGTGCGTCAGAGGAAGAATTGAACATTAGAATAATCATAAACAAAGGGATATTAAGGAGCAGAATAATATGAAAAATATCGTTTACATCGTTGCTGTATTGTCATTGTGTTTGAATGGTTATTTGTTGTTTAAACCTGAAGTTGAAAAAACGGTTTATGTTGAGAAGCGAGTAGAGGTAGCATCTGAGCCCGAAATCGTTACCGTTACAGAAGTGGATCAAGAGTTAGAGCAAAAGTATGCCAAAGCATTGGAAGAGATAGAGCGTTATAAAAAAGAACTAGATTCAAAAGAAAATGAATTGATTGCATACTCTGATTCAGACGGGGAATCTACTGAGCTAGCCCAAAATAAAGTTGCTGAGATGAGCTATAAGGAACTTTCGGATGAAGAGTTAGATAAAAAAATTATGGCGAAGTATCAGGAAGACAAAAAAATTATAGAAGATGCTTTTGCAAATGAAGAGCTCGATCCAATATGGGGTTATCAGACTCAAGATTTAATAAATGCTGCAATACAGAAACATGGAGATCTTACTAAATACTCCACAGAGAACTTACAGTGTAAAACTAATGTCTGCAAAATGACGATCAAACCTTACACTCAAAATCAAAGCTCAGCTATTTCAGCAGGAATGAACGCTTCATTCAGCTTCCATAGCAACGAAGCCCTAAGAGATTTAGGAAGCTCTTTCTCAATGAATGAGGAGCACTCTGAAGTAGAAATGTTTATTTGGAAGAAAGAGCTAACCGATGGCGGTAAATAGCAGCTATTCGGTTGATCTTTAACCGAAAAATCCCTATAATTCGCGGCCTTGGTTGAGCTTACCAATTTAATCGACCAAGCTTTTTACAATTAGGTTTACTCCTTGCTGACTATAAGTTGTTACAAATCAACAGGTTATGGCTGGCTGGATACCGAAAGGAGACTTTGAAATGAGACACTACGAAATCGTATTCTTGGTGCACCCTGATCAATCTGATCAAGTACCAGGCATGATCGAGCGTTACACAAAGATGATCACAGACGCGGATGGCACTGTTCACCGTTTAGAAGACTGGGGTCGTCGTCAATTAGCATATCCAATCAATAAACTACACAAAGCTCACTATGTTTTAATGAACGTAGAAACTACTGGTGAAGTTATTGAAGAATTAGAAGATAACTTCCGTTACAACGACGCCGTTCTACGTAACATGGTTATCCGTACTAAAGAAGCTATCACTGAAGCATCTCCAATGGCTAAGAAAGACGAAGAAAAACCTCGTCGTAAAGAAGCTGTTGCTGATGACGCTCAAGAAGAAGCTGCGGCTGAGTAATAAGGAGACATATCATGGCACGTTTTAACCGTCGTCGTAAGTTCTGCCGTTTCTCGGCTGAAGGCGTAACTGAGATCGATTATAAAGATACAGCTACACTAAAAAACTACATCACTGAAACAGGAAAAATTGTACCAAGTCGTATTACTGGTACTAGCGCAAAATACCAACGCCAATTGGCAACTGCTGTAAAGCGCGCTCGTTTCATCGCATTATTACCTTACACAGATAGCCACGAATAAGCGGCTTTTTTAAGAGGAAACTGATTATGAATATCATTCTACTTGAAAAAATCCGCAACCTTGGCGATTTAGGTGAGCAAGTAACTGTAGCTGCTGGCTATGGTCGTAACTTCTTGATCCCAAAAGGTAAAGCGGTACCTGCAACTGCAGAAAACATCAAATTGTTCGAAGAGCGTCGTGCTGAATTAGAAGCTAAAGCTGCTGAAGTTTTAGCGACTGCACAAGCTCGTGCTGACAAACTAGCTGGTTTAGAAGTTGTTATCCCTGCAAACGCAGGCGATGAAGGCAAGCTATTTGGTTCTGTTGGCACAGCGGACATCGCTGATGCTGTAACAGCTCAAGGCGTTGAACTTCACAAGAAAGAAGTTCGTATGCCTGAAGGCGCAATTCGTCAAACTGGCGAATTTAGCTTTGAAGTTCACTTACACCCAGAAGTGGAAGCAAGCATCAAAGTAACTGTTGTTGCTGAAGAAGCATAATTCTTAATTCGTTAAGGGTTTATAAAAGGCGCCTATTGGCGCCTTTTTATTTGCTATCTAATAAAGGCTAATATCTAAAATTTAATTAAATTCTTTAATAAACTCATAAGGCTTATCTAAACCCAAATAAATCTTAGTTTTCATTGAATAACCGAAAGCTGTTTGTACAAAAGTGTCAGGCTTAAGAATAATACACACATTGGGATACCCAAACTGGCAAAAGCGTAAAGAATCGTTGGAGCGTTTTACCGCTTGAGCATGACTAGTAACGCTTTCTATAGCGCTTAGAGGAATAACTGCATTTCCCCACACTCCATACCGAATGATCAATTGATCTTGTGTCATTGATATTGGACGTAGCAAAGTGGCGTTGTAGTCTGCGTATAGAAATATCATGCCATAGGCGGTAATTCCAGTTATCCACCAGGCGGCTGTTGGTGACCAAGCAAAGTGCAGAATAAAGTGAACAATGGGAAGTTCAAACAAGAAAATGAATAAAAAACCCTGTTGATTTGAGGCGTTTCCATTGTGGAGCGCATAGCTGAAGTGCTGATCACCATCGTAAATAAACTGTTTTTTTCTTGAAAAAAAAGCGTATAACCAAATTCGAGCTTCAAGCAAGTAGAGCTAAACAAGATTATGGGGTTTAAGTTTATTTTTGACAAAACTAGCGATATTTTGCTCGATGTTACTCTCTATATTTGCACTACTCTTTATAATATGCAATAAGCTGAAAATAAGGCTTAACTCAAACAAAACAAAAACAACAATGACAAGGTATCGTAACTGGGTTAAATAAGGCCAAATCTGCTGCGAGCTTTCAGGAATAACGAATGCGCCAATGAAAATACCAAGACTGAGCAAAATTAACGACTTTATTGCTAATTGCTTGAGTGTTGGTTTGAACAGAAAGTAATAGATCAGTGGCAGCGTAATGATTAGGTCAAATAACAACGGCCATTCAACAAAGCTATTGCCATTTGGGTTTAGAGTGTTTTCACTATTCGCTACAAAGTAGTGGACGTACCAAAAGATGGATAGAAAGAGCATAAAAACGAGATTTCTATTTGCACGTAAGCGATTCATATGACTCTCATTATTGATTGAGATGCTAAAGATAACATAGCTTTACCATGCTCAAATGATGATCTGTATCTTTAATTATGTCACTACCCATCTGGTTATCCAATACTTATCCACAGCTATTTGCACAGACTTGTTGGCTTGATAAAGATGGTATGGAATGTGAAAATAGCAGCAGCAAATAGCTAAAGGTGGCTATGGGATAATAGTGAATAACAACAATGATGTATAAATAACCATGTTAGCAACTCAAAAAACAGAACAGAAAATCAAAGACTTAAAAGTTCCACCGCATTCAATCGAGGCCGAACAGTCGGTGCTTGGCGGCGTAATGCTGGATAATGAAATGTGGGAAATGGTTTCCGAGATGTTGTTGGCTACGGATTTTTACGTCAAAAATCATCGCGAAATATTCAAGGCAATGGATGAATTGGCCAATATGGCAAAGCCAATGGACGTGATTACCTTGTCTGAACATTTGGAGCATAAGGGTGAGCTTGATGTGGGTTTGGCTTATCTTGGCGATTTAGCTCAAAATACGCCAAGTGTCGCTAACATACGTGCTTATGCTGAGATCGTACGTGAAAAAGCGGTAATGCGTCAGTTAATTTCCGCATCTAATGAAATTGCCGATGCGAGCTTTAATCCTGAAGGGCGCACCATTTCTGAGTTGCTTGATATGGCCGAGCGCAAGGTTTTTGCGATTGCCGAATCACGCGAGGCTTCGGGTGAAGGGCCAACTGCGGTTGAAGATATTTTGAAATCGACTATCGCTAGAATTGAAGTCATTCAAAAGAATAAAGGTGGTATCACTGGTGTGGCTACTGGATTTAGTGACTTAGATAAAATGACCTCTGGTTTACAGCCTGCCGATCTGGTGATTGTTGCTGCTCGTCCGTCGATGGGTAAAACAACCTTTGCCATGAATATTGTTGAAAATGTTGCATTAAGTAGTGATTTGCCAGTTTTGGTATTCAGTTTGGAAATGCCGAATGAATCAATGATCATGCGTTCAATTTCCTCGCTGGGTCGTTTAGAGCAAACTAAAATTCGTTCTGGCCAGATCAATACCAAAGAAGATTGGGATAAATTTAATAGTGGTGTATTACAGCTTAAAAATCATACCAAATTGTTGATTGATGATAGTGCCGGCTTATCGCCAGCGGAAATGCGTTCTCGTGCACGTCGCGTGGTACGTGAGCATGGTGGTGTCGCTTTGATTATGGTTGATTATTTGCAGTTGATGCAGGTACCAGGCATGAGTGATAACCGCACCCTTGAGGTGAGTGAGATTTCGCGCTCGCTTAAAGCTTTGGCAAAAGAACTTAATGTACCAGTCATTGCGTTATCTCAGCTTAACCGCTCATTGGAGCAACGTTCCGATCGTCGACCAGTGATGTCTGACTTGCGTGAATCGGGTGCGATCGAGCAGGATGCGGATTTGATTTTGTTTATCTATCGTGATGAAGTTTATAATCCAGAAACCGAGCGTAAAGGGATTGCTGAGATTAAGATTGGTAAACAACGTAATGGTCCTATCGGTTCCGTTGAATTGGCCTTTATGGGGCAGTTCAGCCGCTTTGATAATTTGGCTCATCAAGATTTTGAAGCGCAGGGTTATTAACCTGCTTATTGTTTAAGGAATTTCCATGCGCTCAACCAAGGCAATCATTGACCTTTCGGCACTGCGCCATAACCTGAAAACTATTAAATCTATAGCCAGCGACAGTAAAGTTATGGCTGTAGTAAAAGCTAATGCTTATGGGCATGGTTTGGTTGAAATCGCTAGCGCCCTTGAGGATGCTGAAATGTTTGCAGTAGCAACATTAAAAGAAGCCTTGACCATCCGAAAAGCAGGCATTGAAACACCGATACTTTTATTAGAAGGTTTTTTTGATGCTTCAGAACTTGATGCTATTGTTGAGCATGATTTGCAGATGGTGTTGCATCATTGGCCGCAAATAGAAGATCTTAAAAAATTCTCAAAAAATTTCTCAACCGATAAAAAAATTGCTTGTTGGGTAAAACTTGATTCGGGAATGCATCGCCTTGGTTTTGCTCCAGAAGATTTAGCAAAAGTTGAACAACAGTTAGAGCAAATTCAATGTGTTGATAAGCCGATAAAAGTGATGTCTCATTTTGCTAGCTCTGATGAGCCTGAGTGTGATTTTTCGGATATTCAAATTGTGCGATTTGAGCAATCAACAGAGCATCTTATTGCAGAAAAATCGATGGCTAATTCGGCTGGTATTTTAATGCATAAGAATGCCCATTTTGATTGGGTGCGTCCAGGCTTATTGCTGTACGGTTGCTCGCCGCTGTCTGATAGCTGTGGTGCAGATTATGGGTTGCACCCGGTCATGTCTCTGGAATCACAAATTTTAACCATAAAGGCAATAAAAGCTGGCGAATCAACGGGTTATGGCCGCCATTGGTTTGCCGAGCAGGATACGATTTTAGGGTTAGTAGCGATTGGCTATGGTGATGGTTATCCGCGTCACGCGAAAAATGGTACGCCAGTATGGGTTAATGGTCGACTAGTACCGCTAGTTGGGCGAGTATCAATGGATATGTTGGCGGTGGATTTAGGAGCCGATGCTCAAGAGCAAGTAGGCGATAGAGTGGTGTTGTGGGGGAAAGAACTTCCTGCCGAAAAAGTGGCACCTTTTATGGATACCATTCCCTATACACTATGCTGTGGAGTAACGCGTAGAGTGGAATTTGAATATATTGACTCTACACAGGATCAAACATGAGTCATTCCGAAACGCTTCTGATATCAAGTAATGGCCAAGGCTTGTATGAGTTTACCCGTCAAGTTGAGTCAATCGTTAAAAATGTGAATCTTGATATCGGCATCTGTCATTTGTTTGTACGTCATACTTCTTGTAGTTTAATTATTCAGGAAAACGCCGATCCTAGCGCCAAGCATGATCTAGAGCGTTGGCTTAATCGTTTAGTCCCAGAAAATGATCCACTTTATACGCATATTTATGAGGGTGCAGATGATATGCCTGCGCATATTAAGGCCGCTTTGACCGCAACCAGTTTGAGTATCCCTATTGTTGATGGGCGTTTGGCTTTAGGGACTTGGCAAGGGGTTTACTTTACACATTAGTGTATGACCTGACATAACTACACATTAGTAATTTCAAATCTGACATTCTTAGATATCCCTACATTTTTTTCTTTACGAACGCAGTTTTCTTTTCTATTTTTAGTATTTCTTAAAGTTGATGATTTCAAAAATTAATATAAGGATGCTGATTTACCGATGGCATATATACAAAGTTATAAAGCGCAACCGTATCAATTCGTTAGTGGTAAATGGGTTAAGGATGATACAAGAAAATCCAAAACAAATTATTTGATTTTCTGGTCTGATTGTAAGCCTTGGATAGAAGTTCTAATCTATCTATCTGAAAAAAGAAGTAAAAGCTCGACATTACGAAGTAATGCATATGACTTAAAAGCATATGCTGATTGGTTGGAAGATAATAATATCACATGGCTACATTTTCCTATCAGGCAAGCCGAGCGTTGTTTAGAGCGCTTTAGAGGACATCTCATTAGATCGTCTAATGGAACAAGTGCAGTTCCTTCTAGAAGGATGAATGCAGTCGTTAACTTTTATAAATGGGCTCAAAAGCGTGGTTATATAGATAAACAAATAAAAATGTGGGAAGAGCAGGAAGTATCAGTAACATACTTCAATAAAACTGGCTTCCAGCGAACACTAACAGTTTCAACAACCGATCTGAGAATTTCACATAGAAAAGCAAATATTTCGAAACTTGAAGATGGGCTTTTACCTCTTTCAGGCGAAGACCGCGATACTCTTTTAACATATTTGAATGAACACAAAAGCGAGAGTAATACGGTTTTACACGCAATGTTCGTAATTGGGTTTTTTACAGGCTCACGTATTGGTTCTATCAGAACGCTGAGGATTGAAAATCTAAAAAGAGCAATATCAGATAAAATTGATCCAAATATTATGCTTGTTGCTGCCGGCCCTGGGACAGGAATTAACACTAAATATGATGTGAGAGGTTTCATCAGGTTTTTGAAGCCAGTCTATTATTTTATTCTTGATTATGCTGAAACGAATATAGTCCGTCTTAAAAGACAGGCTAAAGCAAATAAAGATAATAAATCGTTATTATTTCTTACAAAAGATGGGCAGCCGTATAGTGAAGGGAGCATTAATACAGCTATGAGTGAATTAAGAAGAACATTAATTAGAGACGGATATACTCAGTTTCACGACCTTAAGTTTCATCAGTCCAGAGCTACTTGTGGTACAGAGCTGGCTCGTGAATTCATGAAGCACAGTGATAATGATGCGATAAATAATGTTCGTGATTGGCTGATGCACAAGAATGAAGCTACAACATGGAGGTATATTAAATTTTTACAGAACTCCAAAACAGCAAGGAAAGCTAATAAGTCATTTATAAGGTACTTTCTAGGACCAAACTTTAGTTGAAATTATGGATGAGATACAGCATTTAAAGATAAGAGGTTATAATCGAAAAGCTGGAGACTTAAGAAGATTTCTTATTAAAGGCGGCGCCTCAAGCGATGCAAGATGGTGGTTTCGGGAAAATGACTGCGATACTAAATGGAAAAGTCTTATAAAAGAGCGCATTCCATTCATTGAGGCTGTGACTGATTCTTTCAATCTTGAAAAAACAAGAGGTATGCCAGATTCTTCACTTTATACCTATTTATCTAGTTTTCAGCTGTTTATAAAATTTATTGATGAAAGGGACTTGTTGTTGGATATAGATGAAGATAACTTGAAAAATAATTTCATCCATTTTGATGAATATCAATATTATAGGGCATGGATAAAGAAAGAAATTAAACAAGAAAGTGCATATGGACTAGTTCTTCAAGTAGCTAAAGTCATAGGGAATGCAGTAAAACTCCCTGAATATAAAGATTTTAGGTATTCATCAAGAGTTGTTAAAGCATTTAAACATCCTGCGAAAGTAGCAATTAGTCGCGCCTCAGAAAAGCAGCATATTGGCGACTCGCAAAAACTTGGCTTTTATTGTGTAGATATTGCAAACAGCCTTACGACAAAAGCAGTAATTGGTCGATTACCTATAAAAGCCAAGTTGACTAAACCAGATGGCACTAATGTAAGCGTTAAATTACCTGTTAGTATTGAGAATGGCTTGAAGTCAGAGAGAAAAACATGCCAAACGAAAGCTAAGAATGCTTGTGAACCAGTAGAGGTAATGGAATATAAAGATCTAGACCCCTATCGAAGAGGCTTAATAACATTGAGAATTCTTGTTGAGCTTGTAATTTTTGTCTATCAAACTGGAATGAATGTTACTCAAGTTTTGCATATTTCTAGAAGGGGTTTTTCATATAAATTACAAGGGCATAGTGATTGGTTAGTCACGCAAAATAAAGCAAGAGCCGGCGGTCCTAAATCATTTGTAATATATAAAGATTATAAAGAGCGGTTTAAAGAGTTTATTGTATTTATAGATCGGTTTCGACCAGAGCAGCCTTATCTTTTCCCTTTAACCCGCTCATTAATTAAAGCAAAAGGACTTGTAAACTATAATTTACTTAAGAAGCACCTTAAGCGGGATAAGGTTCCTTGGATACCTCCCAGTAAAACTAGGAATACAAGAGTTAACTTTTTAAATCGTTTGATCGATGATGCAAACGTAAGCAGCGAAATAGCTCAGCATGCTAAAGAAACATTTGAGCAACACTATCACAAACCATCTCAACAGCGCGCTATGACTGCGTTGACAACTTTTTGGAGAGACAACCCAATTAACCTTATTGGAGGAGGATGTAGAGGAGCCCCGGAACCTGTGGATAATTTACCTAGCGGAATAAATAAACCAGACTGTATTAGTCAGTCAGGATGTTTATTTTGTAAAAATCACAGAGATGTTAATTCGGAGGACTATGTTTGGTCACTTGTATCTTTTCGCCAACTAAAACTTATTGAAGCAGCTCAGCCAGTGAGTCGAGAGTTGCCTGCCGATATAACTGTAGAACGTTTGAATAAAAAAATTGAAACTTTTAAGGGTCTAACTAAGCAATCGATGTTGTGGGTAAAGGAGGCTTTATTGAAAGTAGATGAAGGAAATTATCATCCTATATGGGCTGATATTATTAAATTCTGGGAGGGGAAATGAACGTTAGTGAATTGCGATTCTGCGCTAATCTAGATAAGGGGCAAGAAGCATCAAAGCTAGATAACTACAAACCTTTATCTTTTCCTCCTCCAAGTCATTTCGTTGTTTCAGTGGACGAACAAGGAAATCCACTTTCAAAATATGGCGATAGTTATTGGAACTTTAAAGCATATGGTCATTGTGGTTTTAACTTTAAAAGACAGCAGCTCTCTTATAAAAATAATCATTTGCTCAAACAGTTGATGTTTCTTCACCTTTATCATATGCCTCTTTTCCCAGGTAAAATTGTATCACTAGGGCACATTTTTAAGGTGCTTTGTAAGATATGTAAGGTTTCTGATAAACACGGGATTTCGATTGATGAACTTTACAGGTTTCCATTGTTAGCTGCGGAGCTAATTAAGATTACAAGTCCTGCACAGCATTTGAAGTTGATTTGGACTTTGTCTTCACTGCTGAGGGAATGCAAAGTTCTTGGATGGAAAATTGCAGATTTACATTTCATTGAGCAATTAAAAAAACTAAGAGTTCCACATATTCCTATTCAACATGCATATATCCCTCCTCGAATCTGGATGTCATTAATAAAGTCAACGGAGAGAGTAATGGCTGACTTTGAACTTAACAAAAACTGCTTTGTAGATGCATGGATGTGGGTCTTTGAAGCATACAAACATAATACAGAAGAAGGATATTCCTCTGTGAGTCCATTTATTAATACGAAAAGTGTTTCGTATGGAGATAAAAAGAGAGGAGCTCGCTGCTCCTACGAAGGTGGAATTGACGCATTTTATAAAGACCGTGGCTTGGAGGCGCTTCTCAATAGATGGGTGAATGAACCAAAGCATTTTACCCATAAGCTGAATGTGATGTCTGAGTATCTTAACTTGGTTCGAGATGCTGCCTTTACATACATCTTAGCACATAGTATTCAAAGAGTAGGTGAAGGCCTATCTCTACGTTCTGATTGCTTTCAAACAGACGATGACCCTAACCTAGGAAAAGTTGGACTGATAGTTGGAGAGACAACTAAAACAGATCCAGATAGTGATGCTAATTGGGTGGTACCTTTGTCGGTAGAACGTGCAGTTAATATATTGAATTACATCACTCAGCTTAGATTGAGGTCAACGTTAGAAAGTATTGACCTTAAATATACGGGTAATCCATATTTAATGATTGGAGGGCTTGAACCTTTTAGTGCGCATAAAGCTAAAAAAATAAATCAATGGAGCCTAGGCAGTGTAATTATTAGATACCCGCTTGCATTTAATAAAAAAGATTTTACGATTTCTGAAGAAGACTACAAAATTGCTTATCAGCTTACACCCCGCCTCACGGAAAAATCCTGGTTTAAAGTAGGCGGTATTTGGTCGTTCTCCGCACATCAGTTAAGAAGAAGTTTGTCAGTTAACTTGTTTGTATCAGATGTTCCTGACAGCGTTATTCAATGGATGATGAAGCATAAAACATTGCAACAAAGTTATTATTATGGGAGAAATTACACACGAATTAGAGTGAATGGGGAAGTTTCTCGAACTGTAATGATAGAAGCTTATCAAACAACAGTACGTAATTTAGTAAATATAACTAAAAGTAACTTGAGTGAATACATTCATGCTGCGGGGGAAAATCTTATGGACTCTAAAGTCGTTAGGTTGATTAGTGATGGAGAGCATAAGAAATTGAAAGAGCTTGTTAAAAGAGGGCTGGTTGGGGCGCGCCAAACACTTCTTGGATTTTGTATGGTCGAAAGTTGCCAATATGGAGGTGTCGAGTCAGCGGTACACTGCGCTGGCGTCGATGGGCTTGGTCCTTGCAAAGATGCTGTATTTGTAAAGAAAAATAGTAAGAGGTTAAGACAATTGAAAGAAAGCAATGAAGAAGAGTTGAAATCACTACAAGAGAATACCCCGCGTCATTCAAAACTTAAACTTGAAAACCAAGCAATAGAGGTGTTTTTTCATGCCACGTCAGAAAAGTGTTGAATCCCCCCTTCGAGAGGCTTTTGAGCGTTTAAAGAATGGTGAGCCGTCTTTGCTAGATCAGGGGGCTCCTATCACATTGACAAATGTTGCAAAAGAAGCTGGAATCAACCCTGCTAGCTTCAGAGGCGATCGATATCCGCAGCTGCATAGTGAGGTTAAAGCATATTCAGAAATACACCGGGCTCCTCCTTCTTCTAGAAAAACAACGAAAAAGAGAAGAGAGTCTGATGTAAAAAGAATCAAGCGCTTGAATAAAAAAATAGAAAAGCTAACTAACATAGTTGTGGCTTTAACGACAGTTAATGAACAACTAGAGTATGAAAATAGGTTTTTAAAGGAGCAGGAGATTGCGCGCTTCAAAAAGTTAGAGTAATAAAAAGCGGTTATTTTTATAGCAAGCTTTTTAGTTTGGAATTAAATCCTCCATCATCTGTATGTAATAAATGATTGAATAATACTTGGCTAATAACGGATTGTGGTGCGTCATATCTTCTCTTATATGCTTTAACATCCCAGTTATTAGCTAATGCTTGATCAATTGCCCTGTCAATATTGCCAACAATGGAGTTGGCAGCTTGGCGTTTAGATACTTGCGAGCGTTGATAATACGCAGCCGCATCTTTGCAGGCTCTCCATATGAAATTATATGCCTGAGCAACTGAAAAATGCGTAAGTACTTTGTTTAATGCTTCTAAAGTTTTTGGACCAACTTTAAAGTCAAATCCATACTCGTCGCCTAAATACTCTAAATATGATATGCACTCTTTCAGGCTTATTTCATGACATAACTCAATTACTTCGTCAGGCCTTTCCTCAATATACTCTAATGAAGAAATTTTATTTGACAGTGCAATGGAAAACTCTTCCATCTTCATGCCCTCAGGAATGTTTATTAGCCATGGAACTTCTGAAAGTGAAAAGGAGAAATTTAAATCGGCAGTAAAGTTAATTCGATTTAAAGAAGTATATGGGTGAATGCTAATTACGGAGGAACGATACATTTCTCGAAGTAGTTCTAAACTGTATTCCCTAAATGGGCTCAGAGAGATCTCGCCATCGACTTGGTCTAGATATTCTAAGTACTCCATATCTTCTGTAGCTAGGTGCAATATTAAAGAGCGTAAAACAACAGCTTCTTTTACAGTTAATTCCTCTATCATCACAGGGTGTTGTATAGCTGTTTTGTAGCTCGAAACAAGTTCATTTCTTTGAGTTTCCTCTAACTGTTTGGTCTGAAAATATATGCAGTCATCGCACTCCCAAATGAAGTCATCTTCGTTATTAAATATTTTTTTAAAGTCATTTCTATTTTTATAGATATACTTGTCACCACAAGTAAGGCAGGAAGTTATTAAAGAGTATGCCGTGCAATTCTCTTCTACAATAGAGTTTAACCCTTTAAGATTGTTATAGCTTTTAAGAATGTCTTTAACGCTTTCGTTAAATTGCCCGTTATTGTGGGACCAATAGCGAGTACAAATGTCTATAATATCTTTATCTTGAGAGTCTATTATTAAGTCCATAGTTAGTTATAACAGCCAGTTAAAAATTCTTACGAAGGATTCAATAAAGGATATCAACTATTTTCTATCTAGCAAGACTATTTTAATGTAGTGCAAAGGGCTTGATATTCGATTACTTCTAAGTAATCGAATTTGGATATTTTGATTATATAGATAAGTTAATACTATTTGCTGAATGTACATCGGTTTCTACTGTGCTAATATTATCCTTAATAATTGGAGTCTTGCAGTAAAAAGGAAAATAATGGATAAATGGTGTGATGATGTCTTGCTCTAAAGGGACCGCGTCGCCAAGTGCGCATACACAACGTCGACTTTTCTCTTCTTCTGCTGGGTATTGTCAGAACCCTAGTTGTGTAGAAGAACTGTTTATAGATACTCCTTCAGGGTCTTTTCATATAGCTGAATTGGCACATGTTTTTGCGGCAAGTGATAAAGGTCCTCGAGCTAAGCCAGAGTTAAGTAAAGAAGAGCGAGGAACTTTTGATAATTTAATTGTTCTGTGTTCAAACTGTCATACGAAGGTAGACAAAGCCCCTTCTGATTTTCCAGATTCAATGATGCGAAAGTGGAAGGTAGAGCATGCTAATAAGCTTCAGCAGCTCTTTGGGGCTGTGAAATTTGATGATCGTGCTTCTGCTCGTGAAGTAGTAGAGCCTATTCTTGAACAAAATTACACAATTTTTCAGTTGTATGGTCCTCATATAGAAGCAGCCCAGAATCCTGAAAGTGGGGCAGCAGAGCAGTGGAAGCGCAAAGTTCTTTCTCGTATATTACCTAACAATAGAAGACTACTTACTATTTTGGATACTAATCGCCACATTCTTCTTGACGACGAAAAGCATGCAGTTGAGTTATTTCGGCAGCACATAGACGATCTTGAAGCTTTCCATATAGAAGGGAGTATGGAAGATGCTTCTCGCTTTCCAGCAGAACTATCAAGAGTATATAAGAACTAAAGTATGAGCAATAAAAGCGCCTGGGTGGCTAAAAAGCTATCAGAAGATGAGAATAATATAAAAGTTGTAGAGACAACCGCTGAGGACTTTTTAGTTATTGATAGGAAAGATGGCAATAGATTTATTGTTGCAGTATTAGGGCTTAAAGGAATTATTCGAGCCGATGCAGTTCGTCCCCTTTTTTCTGGCGAAAACAAGCCTCAACTTGTAATTAATGTCCCCTCAAATATATTGTGGAGTGGCTCTGCAATAGACTATATTCACTCAAATAATGCAGCATTTGGTAAGATGGGGGATATATATCGTTCAGCAAGAGTGAGTAATGTCGGTGATTTTCGTGATAAAAATATGGGCTTTTTCATAAATGCCATGCAGCAGCACAGTAATGTGCGAAGCGTATCTTATGTATACGATACCGTATTTCAGGTTAACCGCCTCATGGGAAATAGCCTCATTGTGGCAGTAGTAGAAGCGTACAATATGAGTGCTGAAGATGTACGAAATGCCAGAGCTCGATTTGGTAATTTTGATATTGTGGTTAAGTCCACAAGCTATGGTTCTATAACTAAACAAGCAGAAGAGGCGGCTAGATCTATGGGGGCTAAAGCGTTAACCTTTCGAGGGTTGCTAGGTTGTCTAGCAAGTTAACTCGTTCAGATGCTATCTTTCATATCAAAGAACTTGCTCAATCACTTGGGGCGATTGCAAATGGAACTGATTGGCACTTGTTTGGTTCCGTTAACCGAGACGAGCCAAATGCTTCTGATATTGATTTAATGATTCTTTGCCAGAGTGATTCTCAGGCGGATACACTTAGATGCAAGATTGACACTGGTTCACTACCCCTACCGCTCCATTTATCGCTATTAACATTCGATGAAGCTTCAGCAGTTAATGCAATATTAGTACAGCAGAGCTGTTTGGTTCTAAAAATAGCCAGTGACGAATACTAGAATTAAAGAAAAATTATTGTGGGTAGCAGATGAAAGAATCTAATAGTCTGTAAGCTTTACAAAGCCGACGCTTGGAGTTTGTTCAATAAACTTTAACTTGGCTATAACTTTGACTCAAACATATATCCTATATTAACCTTACAGCTAACGAATAAAACAAAAACAAGAAATATCGGATACACTTGTCAGAAATTTGTCATTTAATATCAACAAAGTCGGAATTCCGAGGGAGCATGCACTTTTAGACCGCTTTTTCTATGGTATTTGTGACACTTTCGAAACTTCGTTTTTTTATATTGTAAACCAGAGTCTTACAACCGAATCCTAGTTTTCTTATGTTTTGTGAAAATGGATAGATATGAGTAATTCCTTCGAAATTTATCAGGGTGAATGGACGTATATTACGGATAAAGACAATATCCAAATTTTAGCCACTTCCAACGTAGCTCAATGTACGGTTTTTTGTGGAAAAGCGAGTAACGGTTTTTCGTTTATGTTTCACTTTGATATCCCTAGCAAACAAAGGATTGAGACCCTGCAAGTATTCAAAGAGAAGCTTCTCGAAAACGTACCTAAGGGGAGCGAAATTAGATACCAATTAACAGGTGGCTGGAAGTGCTTATGGGCGCCGAAAGTCAGAGATGAAATAAATCAGTTTATGTCTAACATAGAGCTCTATAAGCTAAAGGAGGTTTCTCATAAATTCACAGATGAGAGCGAAAAATTTTCCGAAAGAGGTTGGACAAAAGGTGTTTCATTCAATTTGACGTCCGAAGAAATTGGTTTTTATCCAAAGAAAGCTAAAATAAAACGCTGGCGTCCGTTGCGAGCCTGGCTTCCGTTTTTTCAAATGCCTCTTGCTAGACCAAAAGAAAATGCCTAACAAACGCAAGCAGTATGTTCCGGCCCTTCTGGTCTCCACGAGACGCCTAATACGGCCGTAAATACTTAATCTCCGAGCGTCTGCTTCCGTCACAAAGCAGACATTTGCAATCTATTTTATAAATAACATATTTGAATATCTGTACGCGATAGTGTCTATTTATTGATAGCTTTACTAGCAGAGTATTCTAATAGCATCTCTTCAGGTTGATCCTCATAGAACTTGATACTCCCAATTACTTTAAAATTTAGCTTTTTAAGGAGGCGTATAGAGCTGGTGTTGTTATAATTTGTGATAGCTAGGATTTTGTTAAAATGTAAATCTGTAACGGCATTTTGAATAACTGCTTTTGATGCTTCGAGGGCGTAGCCTTTGTTAGAGTGTTTTTCAGATAGCGCATAGCCTAGGTCAGGATAATCTAAATGATCTCGCTTGAGTATTCCACACACTCCAATTGGCTTGTTTGCTCCTTTATCTTGAATTAAGTTCAGTCCAAATCCATGAGTAATATAGCTGTTCATAGGACCTTGCTTTAAGTATTCCTCAGCATCAGTTATGGTTCTGACATTTTTGTCTTTTATGTATTTAATAAAGCTCTTCTGATTTAATAGGTCAAGAATAAATTCGGAATCACTTAATTTAAAATGTCGGATTATCAACCTTTCTGTTTCACATATAATCATATACTTTTCTTTAAACTTACTTTTGAATAAAAATCTTTAACTCTTCAATACCTTTTAGAGCTTCTATGTAAATATCCTCATTATTTTTTTGAGGAAGTGTTTCATATTCATTGTTGCTATGCCACTGAATGGCTTCATCAATCAAATTAAGCCATTTAGACTTGTTTTGAGCGGCATATTTATTAATTTGAGGGCCTATTTGTTGGAAAAGTGAGTTAAATAGCGCCTTATCTCCTGATGGATCGAGATTAAGATTTGCTAATAAATAAGCTCGATAGCGAATTTGTCCTATATAGAACCATCTAATGGCATCATCTTTTTTACCCTCCGCAAAAAGCCTATTAGCTTTCAAAAGATATTTTGAGGGGTGCATGGAATGAATATTTTTAGTTACTTGAGAATTGCTTTTCCTAGCCTGTAATAAGTGGCCAATAGCTATAAAATCCTTATTTGCTTTTAATTTTTGCTTAACACTGGGATTATTAGCAATAAGCATGGCTAGAAGATTTTTTGCAGTATCTAATTTTCCTATTTCTGCATATGCTCTTGATGTGCTAGTCATAAAGTCAAGGTTTGATTGGTACTCTTTATTCAAAGAGAAAGCTTTATCAGCGGCTTCTATTGCAAGTTGATACTTACTGACTCTAGTAAAGGCTATAGCTAAATTGTGATAAGCATCTGCGTTTGCCTCCTTTTGCAAAGACAACTTTGAATAGTGTACAGATTCGTTATATTTCTCAATCATCAAGTATATTGTTGCAAGAGCTGAATAACCTCCGTACCAATCTGGATGCGTTTCAATTATATGAGAGTATTTCTTTATTAAATTATCCGCTTCTTTAATGGTTAAAACTCCATCTAAAATAGCTTGCTTATAATCCTCTCCATAGACTGTCGAGTCTGTCTTCGCTTCTAAATTATCCGATGATAAAAATGTAACAGTAGCCAATAAAGCTAATAATATATTCATTTACACACCCAATATTTTAGGTAACCATAAGCTCATTGTTGCGGCATAAATTCCTAATAGCATAAATGCTATACATGCTGTAAATAAAGCAACTAAAGTCATATCCAGTAAGTTATTACTTTTAGTTCCACTGAAAAAGTACAGCTGAAGAATGCACAGTGGAACAATGTAGCTAGAAAAGTGAATAGCGGTAAGAGCTGGGCCGGAAAAAGTACTCCAATCTATTCCTGCGCCATTAGTCATAGCTATCCAAGCCATTAACATGATTCTTATAAACCAAACCCCTGCGTAGGCAATAAATAGCCGAAAAACCCATTGTTTATGTTTAAGAACCTTTCTTTGAACGGCATTCGTAATTGCAAAATATGCAAAAGCTATTATCAATATGCCATTGAAGCTAGTACTAATGTGCTGACTAAGATCGCCTATCGTACCTCTGATCCAAATTAAATAGAGTCCCGCGATACTAGTTAACACACCTGTGATTATATATATCCTTCCATTCCAATGGTGAAGTTTAGGGTGCTTTTCCCGGATTCTATCTATAAATTGTAATGGACCACCTACAAAAACAATTACAGCAATAATGATATGTATTATGAAAGCTATGTTACCTAAAGAGTCTCCAGGGACTATTCCATTTTCCGTCGGTAATTTAGTATTGGTCAATGAGTTTAACCCTTGGGTATAGCCCCTATACCCATAATGCATGAGCATATACAGTACGAATATAAGCTGACCTATAACAATAGTTATAAATGCAGATTTAGCCAGAAAAGACTTTAGTGGTTTAATATTTATACTTTTTTGCATAGTTCTATCTGATCCTTGGTAACCACATGCCCCAGAATGCATTTATTATTCCAAGTCCAAGAAAGCATATAGTCAAAAATAAAAAAGCATTGTTAAACATTTGTGTACTCTTTGAATTTATAGTCTTAAAGTACATATAGGCTAGAACCGCCATCACTGGTAGCAAATAACTGCCAAATGTCCATAAGGTAAAGTATTTACCAGCAAAAACAGACGAGTCATGTCCTATTTTGCCTAAGCGAAGATAATTCCAGAATTGATAACCAATGCGTAAAAACCAAGCTGAATTAGCCGTGCAGAAGACGAGTAACGCAAATACTTGATGCCTTTTGATGTACCTTGCTTTAGCATATCTCCAAGCAAAATAAGAGAAAATTAAGGTTAGCAGTCCTCCGAAACTTATACTGATAGCTTGAGTAATTGTTCCATTATGCTCTCGTACCCATACCATGTAGAGTCCTGCCAAACTTGCTAATATAGCGCTAACTAAAAACAGTCTTCCTAGGTTTTTATGTAAAGCAGGATCACTCAGTCTTATGTATGAAGAAAATTGAAGTGGACCAATAACACTAACAATGAAGCCTGTATATATATGAATTGCAACTATACTGTTACCAATTGGATCGCCAGGGATATATCCGTTAGGTAAGCGCAGATCTTGCCAAGAACTCAATCCTTTGGTCAAAGATGGATGTATATAATAAAAAAGTAAATAATAAGCGAATAGCCATAAGCCAATTAATAGCAAATGGCGTAATACAATTAAGAGTTTAAGTTCTACATTCATGGTTTAAATGTCACAAATATTTGACACTATTTTAGCGTCAGTGTACCCTTGGTTCAAGTGGTACACCTTGAAAGAGGTAAAAATACTTGGAAATAATGATTGATCTTGAGAATGAAACCCCTGTCTTTGCTCAATTGGTGGAGCAGATAAAGACAGCCGTAATTGACAAAAAGCTCAAGCCTGGACAGCAATTGCCCTCTATACGGCAGTTGGCGAATGATTTAGAGGTCAATAACAAGACTGTTGCTAAGGCATTTAAGTACCTAGAAAGAGATGGTGTCATTCAGACCAAAGGCTATCGTGGGACTTTTATTCATCCTGAAGCTTTGAAAAACTCAGTAATTGATATTAAAGAATTGATTGATTCCAAATTAATCAGCGTAGTTAAAGAGCTGCGTGCCTCGGGCGCTACCGATGCGGAATTAAGAATTTCCTTTCAACAAATTGTAAATAACGAGAAAGAGTGAAGATATATGCTGACAAATTTAATTTTTTATCCAGTCTTCTTGCTGCAAATAATTTTAATAAGTTGGTATGTGCCCGCAAAAATAGCAAAGCGGTATTCCATAGTATTGAATAAGTACCCTGAAACTGAATACCCTAAATTATACCCTTTGGGTCGAGAATATATAGATTCTAAACTCAGAACATTTATCAGCATATCTAATATGAATTTGATAATAGGCGGAATAGTTTTTGGACTAGTAGCTTATTGGGATTACCACCACGAGGGTAAAATATCCGAAGCAATTCCTGCTGCTTACTTCTTTTTACAAGTCTTAGCAATTGTATATTTAGAATTAGTTGTATTTCGCCAACTTAAAGTGATGAGGATGTCAAATAAGTCTTCTGTGAAAACCGCGGACCTTTCGCCTCGACGAGTTATAGATTATATACCTCAGAGCTTGTTGGTTCTTTGCGCTGTACTATATTTGGGTTTTTTGGCGGCTGTTTTCTTCAGATACGGTATTAACTTCACTGACAAAGTAATTATAAATATCCTAGCAATAACACTAATGAATGTGTTCTTTTTCTTGGTTCTAGATCATTTTTCAAAGGGTAAGAAATTAGATCCTCATCAATCAAAAAACGATAAAAATAGACAAATATCAGTGCTGGCACGAGGCTTGGTATTAGTGAGTTGTTTAAGCAGTGGCTTTTTGATTTTGACATTATCCACACACGTTTTTGGGGTAAGTCAGATATTGGCAACAATTAATAGCGCCTTCTTTCAGATATCCTTATTGTTATTTATGAAGCCATCGTTGGATGCACTTGATTTAAGTCAGACAGACTTTTCTGTTTATAAGAAATAGGAATTATTTATGAAACACCTTATTCTCGCATTAGCTCTTATATTATCGAGTAATGTTACTGCCAAAGACATTAGTGTTAATGAATTTAGCAAGTTGCTCGAATCACGAATGAAAGAAAACCATATTCCTGGAATGGTGGTAGGAGTTATCCAGGATGGTAAGGTCATCTATAAACAAGCATTTGGTTTTTCTAATGTAGAGAAACAGGAAAAAGTTGAGCTTGATACGGTATTTGCTATCGGTTCGATTACTAAATCCTTTACCTCATCGCTTGTAGCACAGCTAGTCGAAGAGGGAAGTTTAAGTTGGGAAACCGATATAACAGACTATATAGACTATTTAGACTATAGCCCTGAAGGGAGGGATAAGCTGACTCTTGAAGACTTATTATCTCATAAGTCAGGTTTTGCTCGGAATGATATTCTATTTGTTAGTGGCAACGCTAGTAAGGAGCAAATATTAAAAACATCTGTGAAAGCCATTCCTTTCACGCCTTATGGTCAATTCAACTATAACAATGTCATGTACTTGGCTGCTGGTGAGATAGCAGGCAAGGTGAAAAATAGCTCCTGGGAAGGCTTAATCAACACGGTATTTCTAAAGCCTTTAAATATGAATAATAGTTATTTGTCTTTGGAAAATCTGGATGGTGTGACCATTGCATCGGGCTATTCATGGGATGAAGAAGCAAAAAAACTGAATCTAGAAGAGCGAAAATCAATAGAGAATATTGGTCCTGCTGGAGGTATTTATTCGAATATCAAGGATATGCTGAATTATACCAATATGCTGCTTGCAGAAGGTGAGTTTAAAGGGAAGGCAATAGTTTCCAAAGATGCAATTTCTGCCACTAGAGAGTCCCATACTAATATTGCTAAAGGTATAGACTACGGCCTAGGCTGGTTTGTAAGGGATTGGCAAGGCACTAAATTGATTGAGCATGGAGGACAAATCAATGGATTTCACGCACAGTTAAGTTTATGGCCAGAGCATAATTTGGGCTATGTGATTTTAACTAATATTCAAAACACTCCATTAATGCAGGAGTCCATAAATTTAGTGTGGGGCCAGTATGGGCCTAAAGATGATTTAGCTAAAAAACAAGAGTCCAAGCCTCAAGAAGACTTTGAAAAATATTTGGGCAAATATGAAGCTAATTTTGCTAGCTTTAGTGATGAGCATTTTACTGTTTTAGTTAAAGATGGCTTGCTAGCTATAGATATACCAAGGCAAATGGTTTACACCTTGAAGTCTCCAGACCAAGAGGGAAAGCGTTATTTTACTATGACGGATCAAGTTGCTGTATCTTTCAATGAAAAGGACGGGAAAGTTATATCCCTTAAAATGCATCAGGCAGGTATGGAGTTTGAGTTGCCAAAAGAAGGCATGACAAAAAAAGAGTCTAAAAAAGATTTACAAAAATTAATAGGAAAGTACAAGCAGGAAGCTAGAGATGGATTAATTGAGGTATATTTAAAAGATAATAAATTGCGAATAAATATACCAGGCCAAGGTGACGTTGAATTAGCTGCTCCAGACTCAGCTGGGCATCGCAAAATGATGCCACATCCAGCATTTAGTGCCTTATTTGAAAAAGGGCAACTGACTGTCTATAAAAATAAAGAAAAAGTTATTACAAGGGCGACTAGGTTAGAAAGTGAGGCCAAACCTGCGGCTATCACTATCAAAGATGTAGGTCGAGTTATGTATGTCGATTCTACTAGAAAGTTTTTAAAGGAGTTTAAGCCGATTGAGCTCATTGGTACTATAAAAATGTTGCACAGTGGTTTAAGTGGCAAGTATCAAGTTAAATTTGATGCCGACAGCTATCGACAACAGGCTGATTATGGAGATTTTGGCCAGCTTAACAACATCGTTACTAAAGAATATGCTACGACTTACGGAATGGTCCCTAGGAAAGAGCATTTAGGGAAATACCATCAGCAGCTTCTTGAAAAGCATCCGCTGTTCTTACTGGATCTTGAAAAGAACTTCCAACATTTTGAATTTATTAGTAAAAAAGAGAAAAATGGAGTAGAGCATTGGCTTGTTCAAGTTAAGAACCCTGGACTCCCAGCTCTTAAACTCATGATTAACCCTGCATCAGGGGATATAGCTAGTGTAGTAACTCATATGTTATCTCCTGTTCTTGGCAAAGTTAAAACGCGTATTGAGTTTGGTGATTATCGAGAAGTTAATGGCCTAAGAATTCCATTTAAAATACAAGAAAGCAATCAAGTTATGGGTACTACAATTCTTGAGCTTGAAGACTTTAAATCTTCAAATGGCATTGCATCTGAGTTTATGAATTAAAATTATAATTTTATTGGGAGCTCATTTATGAAAGCTTTTATATTAGTTGTTGTCCTATCTCTCCACTTAGAACTTAGCGCTAAAGAAGTTGATATACAGCAGATACCTTATGCTAGCAAAGTTGTCTTTAACTCAGAAATGTTAGATGTAAATGTATCATTCATGATCTATCTTCCTAAAAGCTTTCATAAAACTTCAAAGCTATATACTTATCCAGTGATCTTTATAAATGGCTCTCACGGAGAGCAATTCTTTCATAGTCTCACAGGTGTGACTAATCATTTAGGGAAGCTGGATAGAATGCCCGAAAGTATAGTGGTAACTTTAAATGGTGATACTCCCGATATATTTACTAATGGGATGTGGTTAAACCGAGAAAAAATTGATGAGTATGGAGATATTAAGCGGTATATACAGTTCTTGGAAAGAGAGTTATTCCCTTATCTCGAAAGCGAATATCGAGCGAATAGCCATAGAACAATTATAGGTGTTTCTGGAAGTAGCTTGTTTCCATTAGCAAGTTATATAGAAAAGCCAAATTTGTTTAGTAATCATATTTATTTAGCATCTCATGACATGATAGGAATGGGGCTAGAAGCAAATAAGCGCTTTATAGATGATTTCGATAAGGTATTTAATAGCAATTCCCATTTGTCTTCTAAGTTTTATTTTGGTATTGCTAGTCGAGATATGGAAAGAAGAGGAGATGTCTTCAGCAAGAATGCTAGTGACTTAAGTGTGGTATTTAAGAAACATTTAGATAAAGATGATTTTAAAATTGAAACTCTATCCAATGAAGATCACTACAATGCTTTAATAAAAGCTCTATTGTCAGCATTTGAATTGTTATACCCCAAGCAAGATTGGGCTCCGAATTATAGAGACCTAGTTGCTGACTCAGATGACGCTCTAAAAAGCATTCAAAAACATTACGATGATCTCTCTGATAGTTATGGCTATACAATTTTTCCTAAAATAGAGAGGTGGAATAGCCCCAATTCCTTATCAGCAATTTCTAGAATACTTTATCGTGATAAAAAATACCAAGATGCTTTTAATGTGGCAGAGTATTGGTCCACTTTAGCTGCAGATCCAACTCCAGCAAAGTTAAGAATGATAGATGCATTGTCTAGTATGGACAGAAAGAAAACGGCAGCAAGTAACTTAGCAATAATCCTTGAGGAATTAGACGAGAGTAGTCCTTACTATGAAAGAGCTATGACTCTAAAACAACAGCTTCAATAATAAGAAGTAAGTCGAAATAGGAGCAGACAAGTTTGAGCTCTTTAACAACTAATTATTGTAAAAACGGTTCTGTGGAACTTTATTTAGAGTGTTTTGGCGATAGCCGAAATGTTCCTGTCGTATTAATTCCAGGTGCCATGGCACCTAGAACTTTTTGGAATGATTGGTTTTGTTTACAGTTAGCAGAAGCCGGATTTTATGTTATACGGTTTGATAATCGTGATATGGGAAAATCCACTCATTTCGAATCATCGAGCCCTGAATCTGGAAGAATTGTACCATATAGTATTTTCGATATGGCGGAAGACGCCTTAGCTGTATTACTTAGCGCAAGTGATAAACCTGCTCACATTATTGGTCATTCATTAGGTGGTTCTATCGCTCAAATATTTTCAACAAAGTATCCACATAAGGTTCAGACACTAAGCTTAATATCTAGTCCGCTATTATCAAAAGGCTCTATTAAATATAAGCAGGTAGATCCTAATATTGCTAAGGAAATTTGGGATTTCTTTGGACAAAATCCACTTGAACCAAACTTCGACAGAGGGCTCAGTAATTATTTGCAGACTTGGAAATTCCTCAATGGTGATTGGGAGTTAGACATAGGCATGGCTACTGAATACACTAGGGCTATATATGAAACAGAGGTTATTGAACCCGCTTGGAATCATATGAATGTTCAGGAAAGTATCCCCGATATCTATCGTGAGTTTTCAAAACTAGAAATGAAGAAGTTATTCTTACAAGGAGAGAGAGATTTTTTACCGACCCACCCCGATAATCAAGTCCTATGTGCTGAACATTCAAGAAATGCTACTTCTGAGATGCTTAAGGGAGCTGGGCATATGTTTTTTAATAAGGCATTGTGGGAAATTATCGCTTCTAAGATAATTAAGCATATAACTTAAGGTTTATTTCTTTATATATTTGCTAAATAAGATATTCCGATTTCTATGAACAGCGTCTATTTCGAAATTAGTAGTAATGTCTGACTCCTCAAACAATCGTTTTCCGGAACCTATTAAAACTGGAAATGTTATAAGCCTTAGCTCATCTACTAGCTGATTTGACCATAGATATTGTAACAGTTTCCAACTGCCGTGTAGCTGTATCAGAGGCCCTTCTTTGTACTTTAAAGTGCTTATTGTTTTCAATATATCATGATTGATTACAGTCGTGTTGGCCCACATAGGGATGAATCCGGATTGATGGGTAATGAGATACTTCCTCGATTTATTGAGTTTTTGGGCAGTTAGTTCTTCTTGTGTGGCAAAGTGATTATAAAATTGTTCATAGGTATTTCGACCAAGTAATAGATCAAAATCTTCCGACATGGCATGTTCTAATGCCAACTCCATTGCATCATTCCAATAGGGTGCAGCCCAGCCACCAGCGTTAAAGTCATTCGAAGGATCTTCGTCATTTGTAGCAGGAGATTGCATCACTCCATCTAAAGAAGAAAATATTAGTGCGGATACTTTTCTCATATCTTTCTCCTAAAAACTTCCTTGAGATTTATAATACCTATTGCGTACCAGTGGGTCAAGTGGTACAATGGTTGTAGATATTATATTGAGGTACTTAATATGACTAAAAAGCAACAAACTCTATCAATAATTGGTGTATCAATCGCGGCTGCAGTTTTAATGCTTGCGGCAAGCTTTTTTGTAAGTTCTGAAAACTTTGTCTTGATATTAGGGACGATTACAGCAGTTTGGTTTATTCCTTATTGGTATCTATGTTTTAAGGAAACTACAGATAATAGTAAGCAATGACCTTTATGAAGGCTTAACTGCTATTCGATTCGTAAAATTTGCTAATGGTCTGTTCGATGAAAGAATTTTTATTGCTCATTAAAGATTGTTTCATATCAAGAGGAATGCCAACTGGTAAGTCGAGTTTAATTGACCAAATGATGAGCTCAACGATTGCTGGTAGCAGATCTAATGCTTTTTGTGTGGGTTCATATATCCATTGACGCTTATTATCCGGGTCTTTACTTTTATCGACTAAGCCTAGGCATTCCAGTTTATTTAGACGCGCACTGAGGATGTTTGTGGCAATTGATTCTGATGAATTTAAGAAATCTTTAAAGTATTTTTTTTGCAAAAAAATCATGTCCCTAATGATCAATAGGCTCCATTTATCACCAACTAGATCCAAAGCGCTACTTAAAGGGCAGCCAGATCGAAAAGATATATCGCTATTCATAGCTAGATCATAACCTGCATTAACTGTTGAGACAATATTACTTGCAATTTGCAAGCACTGGATCAATACTTGCAAAATGCAAGTGAATAATATCTGCTTAGTAAGGGAGAAATTATTATGAAGTTATACGGTATTTATGGTTCAAACAATGTTCGTAAAGTCTTGTCGGTGGCAAAGCATCTAGGTATTGAGCTCGATATTGAGTGGCTGAGTCTTTATCAAATGGAACACAAAACAGAAGAGTATTTAAAGCTGAACCCTAACGGCAAAGTACCAACATTAGTCGATGAGGATTTTGTCTTATGGGAGACCAATGCGATAAATCGTTATCTTTGCGCGAAGGTTGGTGGTAGCGAACTCTATCCTGAAGATGTAAGACTAAGAGCTCAAGTGGATCAATGGTTATCTTGGGAGCTGGCTCACTATAATCAGGCGCTTGGAACTGTGGCTTGGGAAGCTGTCGCAAAACCACAATTTTTAAATATGGAAGGCGATAAACCTGTTCTTGACTGGGCAACAATCAAGTTAGAAGAGTTTGCGAGTGTCTTAGATAAACACCTAGAAAATAGAAAATATATGGTCTCGGACCATTTAACACTAGCTGATTATGCAATAGTACATATTGAAATTTTTAGACCAATGATTCCTTTTGATTGGTCAAAATATCCTAATGTCAGTCGCTATTACGATGAAATCTCCTCTATAGATAACTGGAAATCTACAGAGATGGATATGAGTAAAGTTAAATAAGGAAGCTTAATGGTGAAAAAAATAATACTAGCAACCATGTCTTACTTTGTCATCACCATGGCTATTAGCTATCCATGGTTTTTGATTTGGTTTAAAGCAGATTACGAGCTTATGGGGGCCGTAACAAGACCCGAGCCGATTATGCCGTTTGGTACGGCTGCAATGATAATTCAAGGCATTGTTATTGCTTATCTATTTTCATTTTACCGAAAGCAAGTTCAAGGTAATCCAATAGTGTTGGGTGTTAAGTTCAGTTTAATAGCTGGCTTATTAGTTGCAACGGTTATGGTGTTAGCCACAGCCGCAAAAATAAATATTGAACCAGTTAATCAATTTTTACTCTTAACTTCAGCACATCAATTCTTACAGTTCTTTCTAACAGGTATAGCCTTGGGCTTTATCTATTCAAGAGGTGAGTAGAGTGGCCTATACAGAAGTTACCGCAGAACGACTAAGGCAATGGTTTATGGAACATCATGTCGAATTCGTTGAAAAAAGAATGATGGGCGGCTTGTGTTTTATGGTCAATGACAAAATGTGTATAGGTTTGGACATTGATAAGGATAAGCAAAAAGATAGGCTAATGGTGCGTTTAGATCCGCAAGTTGAGCAAGAAGCACTGAAAAGAAAAGGAGCGAAACCAATGGACTTCACAGGCCGACCAATGAAAGGGTATGTATTTGTGGATGAAGGGGGATTTCAAAACGAAAAGGATTTAAATTATTGGATCCAATTAGCGATAGACTTTAATCCAAAAGCGAAAGTATCAAAGAAGAGAAATAAATGACTAGTTCCTTTCTGGAATTGAAAGGTCTATTTTTTATTAGTATTAGCCTAATGAGTGCTTCCTGTTCTTCCTTGGTCGTTAAGCAAGAAGGGAACAAGTCAGTAGAGTTTAATATTTACCTTAACCATTCAGAGCCTTATCGTCAGTTATCCGATTTAGCAAAATCTAAGTATTTTTGGGATTCCCATAAGTTTATTGAAAGTTTGCTGAAAGCATCAGAAGGCTCTTCTTTTGTAGATGAATTTACTCTGTGGAGAGATTATTCAAACCGTGATGTACGACTATTTATAGAAATAAAGGGTTTTGATAACGGAGCGATTGAAGATGCCCTTAACCAGCAAAGTTGGCGGGAAATTGACATTCCTGTAGAACTATTAAAAACCATGCACCTCTCGAAGAGTACGCCTAAGGACTACATGAACTGTTATTTTGGACGGCTTAATATAAGCCCGTCGTATATCTGCTGGAGTAAATATCTAAATAAAGCTATGGCCATCATTAAATTAGATTAATGCGAATATCCCTTTTTACGGAGTAACTTATGAATAAACAATTAGTTATACAATGCTTTATCGGTGCTGTTTGCTCTATTTTGGTTTCATATCAAACTGCTGCATTTGGCAGTGTATATTATCATGGTAATGGTGGCAGTCAGTCTTACGATGAAAGTTGGGAGCCCAGCAAAAAGGTACCTAAGCATTCAAAAGGTTCTCAGCCTTTGGTGTTAGTTGATAACGCTCATGGAAATTTTCATACTATTGAACAGCGCTTTAAACCTTTTGCGAAGCTACTTAGTTCAGATGGTTACGCTGTTGAATCAACAAACTCCATTGTAAATAAGAAACTGTTAGAGCAAGTAGAGATTTTTGTTATTGCTAATGCAATTAAAGGAGGAGAGGAAAGTTCGTGGAAGCTCCCAATTGAACAAGCATTCACGGCACAAGAAAAAGCACTGCTTACTCAATGGGTCCAAGAGGGCGGCTCCTTATTATTGATAGCCGATCATATGCCTTTTCCAGGAGCTGTTTCTGAATTGGCTGGAGAGTTTGGATTCGGCTTTATTAATGGTTTTGCTCTTCCGGATTATGACAAGCGCGGTATTTTGGGCTTTGAAAAAGAGACAGCTCTTTTGGGTAATCATCCAATCATCAATGCTGTAGATAGTAACAAACAAATAGCCAAAGTAGTGACATTCACAGGGCAAGCATTTACGAAGCCTGATAGCGCAATAGGATTATTGAAGATGCCCAAAGATTGGAATGTATATTTACCTAAGGATGCTTGGGAGTTTGATGAAGCGACGCCTTACCTATCGACAAATAATCTTTATCAAGGGGCTGTGCTGAAGTATGGAAAAGGACGCGTTGCTGTTTTTGGTGAAGCGGCTATGTTTACAGCTCAAGTGGTAAAGCGAGAAGATAGTGTTAGTCGTTACGGCTTAAATCACCCTGAGGCCAAAGATAATGAGCAGTTCGTCTTAAATGTGATGAGTTGGTTATCAGGCAGTTTAGACAATTAGTCATAACCAATGGTTTAAGATTTACAATGTTAAGCTCTCCAAAGGATTTTGGAGAGCAAAAGTGTTAGATATTAGGCTCATTCGGCGATGGAGTACCAGTTCCAGTTTCTAGGAAATTTTTTAAGCTAACTCCTAGAAAGAAGCCCCATTTTGAATTGCAGTGACGATGAAAATCATCAATGCTTTCCCAGCCTGAGTGAGTAAATGTCAGCACTGAGCCTCTTTCATCTGGCGCGATATTCCATTCAAATTGACCTATGCCAACCCACGGTCCTTCGCTACATTGCCAAGTGATTTTATTAGGCGAGCTATCAATTACCTGCATATCGACACGATGATTCTCACCGAAGTGGAAGTTCAAAGTAGGTGAGGGCTTTTCTGTGAAAGTGGCTTTTGTCCACCACTGACTAAGCTCTTCGGGTTTAGTTAGGGCTTTATGCAGCTTTTTGGGTGAAGTTTCTACGGTAATTCTGTGATCTATGCTATACATATCATCTCCTTTGTACGCCTATCGGTGTACTATTGTGTCAAAAAAATTTAAATCTGTGCTATAACCTTTTCCAAGGTATCCAAGCAACCGTTCCAGCCAAATTGATGGCCATCGAATGACTCTTGTGTAGGCAGCTGTTCGTGGGTTATCGAAACTAGAGTCGTATCATTATCAGCTTTGAATGTGACGGTTACCAAAGTGGTAGCACATTGACCAATACTGCCTTGACACTGTTGGTTTTCAAGTTCCCAAGTAAAGACTAATTCTGATGGAGAGGTTATCTTAATGTAAGTTCCAAAGTGCTTAGTAACTTCTTGGTCAGAATTAATAATCGATATTGAGTAGGCCCCGCCTACTGTCAAATCAACGGATGCTTCTATAACTTCAAAACCAGTGGGGGCAAACCATTGAGCAAGAAACTCAGGAGTGGTCCATGCAAGAAATAATTGTTCAGGAGAGGCTTTTATTCTGCGCTCAACCTTAAGTGTTAACAGTGCTTCTTGCATATCTACTAAGGATCCTTGTTTTTGGTAACGAAATTATCGAGTGCTTCCAGTTTGTTGTCCCAAAAATTTTGGTAAAAAGATAGCCACTCGTAGGCGGTTTTTAATGCTTCTAGTTCTAAATGGCAGTGGTGTACTCTGCCTGCTATGCGTCTGCTCATTAAACCCGCTGCTTCTAATGCTTTAAGGTGCTTGGTGATCGCCGATTTGCCGATAGAAAAGGGCTGTGATAGCTCTGAAACGGACATATCACCATGTCTTAGGCGGTTTATCATTTCGCGGCGAGTCGGATCAGACAAAGCCGAAAAGATTTTATTGATTTGCGAATCATTATAGTACCCCATGTGGTGTACTATATGGTGTGATACACTTTTTGTCAATAACTAGACTGAAACAATCGGTGATTCTTAGAGAGGAGACAAAAGAAGGTATTGCAAAGCACTTCTAAGAGATACTTCAGGGTTACTCATGTGGTCAGCTCTTGCATTGATTTCAAATCTAAAATTGACGGTGTTTGGAATTTTTGAGTTCAAAAATTCCGATATTGTTTTATATGAATCAATAAAAGCATTTCTTTCCTTTGCACCAACACTCATGTAAATTTTCTTTGGGAGTTCACGATTATCAAAAACTAAAGACAACTCTTTAAACAAACGCTCAGTTGACTTTTCTGCGGTCTCTTCATAAATAAAAGCTGGGCTGAAAATAGCATATCCTGTGAATAGTTCAGGGCTTTGACTTAGAAAATAGGTCGCAAAGGAGCCACCTAACGAATGTCCAAATAGTAATTGTTACGAGGGTTTTCCATACTTTTTATCAATAAAGGGGATTAACTCACTCTTAATGAAAGATACAAATTTTTTGCCATTTCCAGGACGCACATTATCACCTCTCGTCATTGTATACGGAGGCCTAAAGTCGTATCCTCTATCAATATTTGAAATAGCGACGACTAAAAGGTTCTTAATATTCAAGCTTTTAGCTGTTTCAAAAAGTAATTCGTCATCATTTCCTTCATCTAACATATAAATAGCAGTTAGAGTTTTCTTGTCCCTACTTCCAATATTAAGCTTATATATCTTCACTTCTCGTATTTGATTTAGTTCTAAAGATTTTATGGTTACCTTTTTAAAATATCCACTTGCTGTGAAACTTATAAAAACTATCGTAATGGTAAATATAACTTTTAATGTATTCATCAATGGATGACTCTTAAGTATTTATATGGTGTATTTTAGAATTTTGAAAGTTTCTTTAATAATGAATGTGATCGTAAATCAAGGTTAGTATTGCCAAAGTTATAATTTCTTAGAATGACAATACCGTACTTGTTTTTGGCTTCAAATTCGAAATGTGCAGAATATCCAGGGGTAGCTCCTCCGTGGCCAACCATTAGCATGTCAGGGTACTTCCCTAATTGGAAACCAAAGCTATAGTTTCTTCTCAATTCTGTTGATGGTGTTTGAGTTTCTAAAAGTATTTTTATACCCTTTTGTTCTATGATATTAGAGTATCCCATACAGGCTATCATAAATTTTGCCAAATCATTACTTGTGGAATAAAGGCCTCCATTGGGCACTCTATATCCTCTCCCATTATGTTCACTGTTGGGGAGGGTATAGTTCAATTCGCTGGTAGGGCCTCCTGCAATGCCTTCCGCTAAATGTGATTTGAGGGATTCCGGAATTATAAAAAAAGTGCTATTCATCTCAAGGGGCTTGAATATATGTGCTTCCACTAGGTTTATATATGACTCTTCAGCAGCGCGTGAGATAGCTAGGCCCAGTATAGCGTAACCGATATTAGAGTAACGATAGATGGCACCAGGCTCAGCTGTAATAGATGAAAGCTTAATACCTTCCAAAACTTTGAGCTCCCAACCATTCACACTTCCTGTGTTGACAGCTCTACTTCTTGGCTCTCTTTCCAGGCCAGAAGTATGTGAAGCTAAGTGTCTGAAAGTGATGGGCATATATTTATCATAATTTATGAGCTGGCGAATTTCTGGAAGGTGCTTCTCAATGGGATCATCAAGGTGAAGCAACCCTTTTTGCTCCATTTGCATTAATAAGAATCCGGTGATTGATTTAGTAATAGAACCAATCCGATAGATTGTATTTTTAGTAGTTTTTATTTTGTGCTTTCTACTAATAGGCCCAAAAGATTTCGATAGAATAACTTTATTTTCTTTGACTATAGAAAAAGAAACGCTGCCGTTTATATCATCATCGAGGAGATCACTTCTTATTTGAGTTATAAAGTTTGCTATTGCTATATCTTGTTCTGTAAAAGAAACTGTTTTTGAAAGAAGTGATTGGTTGGTTATTAATAAGAAACAAAAAATTAGCGTTCTTATAATTATATTCATTTAAATATCCTTGTATCGATGATGATCACTAGAAGCGGTAAGGCCTTTTTTGAGATTCTCTATAACTTTCGCATCAACCCAAAAAATATCTACATTGGGTAAAGTATTAGCATCTCCAGGACTTATCATTCGGTGAAAAAATAGGTACTTGCCATCAGGGGTTACACTAGCTGCAGCTTCCCATGCGTCAGTGTTGATATCTTTCCCTAAATTGACGGGATTGCCCCATGAGCCATCTTGCTGCTTAAAGCTGATGTAAAGATCTGAGTCACCAAAGCCTCCTTCTCTTTCGCTATCAAAAATAAGATAGGATTCATCTGGAGCAATGAAGGGGTGGAAGCTTTTACCAAGGGTGATTTTTCTATCAAGAATATTAGGAGGGGAGTAGCCTTCAGATTCGTGTGTGGAGTAGCGTATATCGCCAGTCATATCTTCTTTAAACTCATCAAAAAAGATAGTGTCTTTCGATGAAGATGTCAGACGCATAATAGGAATGCTATCAAAAGGCGCTTGTAGCATTTTTACTTCAGACCAACCGTTGCCAATACGCTCCTTATACCTTCTGCCTAAATGCATTATGTTGCCATTAGGAGAAAGAAACGGCTGACCTTCTCTTGGAGATAGGGTAGTGCCGTGCCAGTGATTATTTTTATATTGATAGGTAGCAAACCACATTTTTTTGTTATCTTCTTTGAGGTAATACATTTCTTTGAGATCAGGTGAAAAGGTAACTCCATACTCCCAAGAGCGTGTAGAAATTATTCCGGGAGCGAATACTTCAGGTATTAACCCTGGCGGCTTTTGATCAAGGTAAGAGCCTACAAGAGTGGGCTGAGAATCGTGGGTATATTTAGTGCGGTTTTCACTACATCCATTGCTAAGTAATACAATAATGAATGTACAGACCAATGGATAGGTTAATTTCATTGTACTCTCCTTGTTTTACTGGTGCTTATATGGTTATTCAGCCCTCATACAAGAACATTTCATCTGGGTCGTTGGAAAAATACTCTACTAACTCCCATTCAAAACCAGTGGAATCAAAAAAATATAATCTTTTTCTAAATTTCTCGTTAGGAGCATCTATGCTTCTTTTGTATCCAGCTTTAATTAATTGTTCTTCTATTTTGTCGAGATCTTCAACAGCTAGCGATATATGATTCGCACCATAGTTTTTATAGGATTTGAGTGGATAATGAGGTTCAGCGTCAAGGTGTGGCTCTTGAAGAGCAAAATAACACTGGTCATTTCCGATATGAGCCCAGCGGTAGTTGTCTGATGGTCTAATATCTTTCCTTACTTTAAAGTCAGGAGCTACTATCTTTATGAAGTTTATTGCTTCATCTATGTTAGGTACTGTTATGTTGATGTGTTCAATAATGGTCATATCTTTTTATAGAATAATATCTGAGTTATTTACTATTAGGCTCTAAATCTGAAAGCCACCTAATGCTTTCGATGCCAGTGGTCGGGAATGCTGTTCCGTGGTCAGAAGATTCAACTACTAAACGATGAACATGTAGATCATGCTCTTTTAGTAGAGTGATAAATGTTTCAATATGAACACTTAACTTTTGTTCTAACTCACCATAAGAAATGAAAATGTTTACATCTTTATCCTTATAGTGAGGCAGATGGTTTGAAGCAATTAAAGAAAGTTTAGGATTACCTTTCCAAAGGGAAGGGCTCCCTAAAATGTAGTTATTAAATGTGTCCGGTTGGACCACTAGAGTGTAGGCCCCGAAAAGCCCTCCAAGAGAGTAACCAAAATAAGTTCGATTGTTAGGAGCGGTGCGATAGTGTCTTTCGACGTACTCAAACACGTCCTTGCGAACAAAATTTAAGTGTTTATTGGCCTGTCCTAATTGGTACTTTGACTGCACTTCCGGTTTGCTGGACTTGCTAATCGAGTAATCTCTATAGCGACTTGCCTGGGGGCCTTCCTCTAATAAAAGCTGCTCTTCAATATCTTTTTGCCAAGAAATACCTACTAGAATTACGTCTTCCATTAGAAATGCAGTTGCAGCAGATAGTATTTCGATATGCCATACTGCATCAGTAAAATATATTACTGGATACTTTTTATTCTTGTTTTTTGAGTATTCCTCTGGGAGTTTAATATAAAGTTCATATTGTTTTTTTGTTTTAGACTCTTGGATTGGTATGACTTCTGTTCTAGGCAGTTTATAAGGTTCTGGCTCTTTAGCATTTAATATTGCTACTGGTAGCAGAGATAATACAAATATTATGGTTAGTCTGAGCATATTGAGTACCTTTTTAAAAAAGCGAAGCCCTCTGAACAGCGTTGAGGGCTCCTAAGGGGCTACTATTGTTGCTCTAGATATTGTTCTAGGTTTGCTAATCCGCCAGCCCAGCCATTGCCATGTTCTGAGCGGCTCATATCGAAAGCAGTAGCTTCTTCTTCACTTGGGGTAATTGGTTGCCATATCAATTGCAACTTGGTTTTGTTGTCACTTTCTTCTAATTTAATTGTAGTTTGTAGCTCTTTAGGCCAATTCGGCATTTGAGGATTAGGCAATATCTCGCCATTCTCGTCAGAATTATATTGACGGAATACTATGGTATGGTTTGGTATGATTTCTTCATATTTTGTGAGAAGCCACATTTCAAAACCATTCGGTGCTGTCATTTTATGAAGAGTGCGACCGCCAGGTGATATATCGGTTTCTTTAAATGCGCACTTAAACCCTTTCATTGGGAATTGCCAATTTGCTAAATGCTCAACTTTTGTCCAGGCATCAAAAACAAGCTTAATAGGGGCGTTATATTCTTTTTCGATGATAGTAGGTTCTACTTTTTGCATTGTTTCCATCATTAATCCTCATTTTTTTGAATTTCATTTAGGTAATGGCCGAGACTATTGAGATTGCCAATCCAATATTGCTCAAATTGCATGATCCAATTGTGGATAGGTTTTAGCGCCACTGAATTTAAACAGTAAATTCTTTTGCGCCCTTCTTTTCGTTCTAGAACAAGATTAACCTGCTTTAAGACCGATAAATGCTTTGATACTTGAGGCTGTGACCAATCTAACTCTTGAACCACTTCTGTAACTGTGTATTCACCGCGAGCTAATAGCTCAATTAACTGCCGCCGATTGGAATCTGCAACAGCATTGAAAGGGTTAAGTGTCGTTTTTTCTCTAGCCATTGCCTCAATATATTCCTATATGGGAATATGTCAATAGTAAATTGCTTTTAAATATTGACATTATTCAAACTAAATGTACCATTGGTTCAAATGGTACTATAAATTTATGGAGTTAACAATGTTAAAACAGATTTTTATAATAGTGATTTGCTTGGTTGTGTTCACGGGTTGTTCTACATATACCGTTAATACTTATAGCGTTTCAGAGAAAAATATAAACAATTTAAAAAACTTGAGTGGTGCCACATATAAAGTTCACGGTATGAAATCGCTTGAAGCGAATAATTCGATCTACTGCCGTGGAGCAGGGCCTGTTGAGACTCCCAACAAGGAAAGTTTTGATGATTATTTAAGAAATGCGCTTAATACAGAATTACGAATTGCGGGTAAATATTCAGAAAATGCAACTGTAAACTTAAATGGTTTGATCAAAAAACTAGATTTTAGATCGAGTATTGGGGATGGTCAATGGCAGTTTAATGTGACGATTTCAAACGGCGAGGATATCACTTTTGACGTCGAGTCGACTTATGACTTTTCTACTAATTGGGTGGCAGATAAAGCTTGTCAGCAGGTTGCGCAAGCATTTGTTCCTGCGGTACAACAATTGATTTTTGATATTATTTCGCACGCTTCTTTCAAACTTATAGCAGGTAAGTAACTCAGGTATTTATGATTCGCGTATTCCTTACTCTTGCCGTAGTTTTGTATGCCGTAGTCGTACCAATTTTAGAAGTTAATGATACCCATGTATTCAATCCTGCATGGACACCGCATGCAAAAATTCATGAGGTATGGCAACTCATAACTAATTCGGTAATTGGTTTTTATTGCTTATATCTAGTTTGGATAAGAAAGCGCCTGATTATTCCGACCATTTTAAGCATGATTGTTACTGGCTCCTTTTTGATGGCTTATGCTTTAAAAGAGCTATACGGAGGTGATATGGCCTTCGTTAACGCTCCAGAGAAGATGGTTTTTGGTGTAAATATCGGGGTTTTGGGTTTTGGGATAGTTTTTATTGGCTTGGTGCTTTGCTTGATGTCAGAAGCTCAAAATACAAAAGGTGATAATAATGAATAGACCAAGTTTAAGAAAGATTGATCATTTACATCTCTATGTCGAGGCGCTTGAAGATTCTATTGATTGGTACGGAAAAGTACTAGGCTTCAAGCCAATTAGTAAAAGTGTAGAGCAACCCGTATTTCTTTATAATGATGATAAGAGTATCGCTTTAGCCCTTTTTGAAGAAAATAGCCCTCCGTCATCAGGGATTGCTTTTAATGTCAGCCCAGCTGAGTTTGAAAATTGGATCGCTTATTTTGATCAAAACAGAGCCAAGCACAAAGTGATAGAGCACGACTCTGTGTATTCGATTTATTTATCGGATCCGTCAGGAAACCAGCATGAGCTAGCTTGTTCGGAAAAGTCAGAGTTAAAAAATAGAAGTATTGATGCTTATTTATTCCTCTGTAACGACAACTGAAATAAATAGTAATATGTACAATAAATACACTTCCTATGCAGCAACATTATGGTTCTTAATAGTTTTAGTTGGGCAATGGATTTTTGGTTACTACATTTTGATGTATTTTCTTATACCTTCCTTAAGTGAAGGGATCCAATATTTACAAAATACGCACTTACCAAAAAGTTATATTGAAGGAGATTTAAAAGGTAACATCTCTATTGCGGCGCATCTGTTTTTATCGGCTGCATTCTTATTTATGGGGCCACTTCAACTTATTCCACAGGTAAGAAAGAAGTTTCCAAGTTTTCATAGATGGAATGGGCGTTTCTATATTCTGTTAGCCTGCCTTATTGCTTTGAGCGGAATTTATTTAGTGATCTTTCGTGGTGCAGTTGGTGGAACTGTTCAGCATATTAGTATCCTAATTAATGGGATATTAATTTTAATATTTGCTGGATCCGCTTTGTATTTTGCTATTAAAAGGAAGATACAGATACATAGACGGTGGGCTTTGAGGTTATTTTTAGCTGCTTCAGGGGTATGGTTTGCAAGATTGGGCCTTCAGCTTTGGCTGTTCATACATGATGGGAAAGCAGTTGGTTTTGATTGGGAGACATTTACAGGGCCATTTTTGTACTTCCTTGGCTTTGCACAATACTTATTGCCGCTAGCTATATTAGAGCTCTATTTCTATTCTCAAAAGGCACAAAAGCCATATATACAAATATTTACAACCGGAGTCTTAATAATAGCCTCTGTAATAACTGCAATAGGTATTTATGCGGCGAGTACAGGTATGTGGCTGAATAGAGTTTGAGTGCCGTGACAATAGAAAACAAGACAGGGTTGGGTTCTAAGTCTATTTTTCTAGGTAGTGTTGCTATTAGCCAGCTCCTGTTTGTGTTTTACATCGTTAAGTACTTTTTGATTAAGGGTACTCAGTCTGAGTATTTAACATGGTCTAAAGTTGCTGGTGGATTAATTGCTGGCGACACTTTAGGAAATTTGGCTGTCGGCTCTCATATTGTCACGGCATCTCTTATAACTGTGCTGGGCTTACTGCAGTTTTCTGAGCAGATTAGGAGCAAGCTTTCAGGGCTCCATCGTTGGTCAGGCCGGTTATATATTTGCCTTGTGTTGTTAGGCAGCTTGTCTGGACTTTACATGATCTGGATTAGAGGGGCCGATGCTGCGGGGCTGATGGGACAAATGAGCGCTAGTTTGAATGCTGTATTTGTCATAGTTGCAGCGGTTCTGGCTTATAAGCACGCGAAAGCAAAACAGTTTGTACACCATAAACTCTGGGTAATCAGATTATTTTGGGTGGCAAGTGCTGTCTGGCTTTTTAGAGTAGGCTTGTACTTTTGGCTTTTCATTTTTGAGATCCCCCCTGGAATTGATATGGATATTTTTACTGGACCTTTTTTAATGATTTGGAACTTTGGGTGCTACTTAATCCCAGTGCTGTTTGTTGAAATTTACAGATATACAAACAATGGAATGCTTAGTCGGAAAGTATGGAATACCACTTTTATTTTAAGCAGCCTGTTTATTTTGATTGGGACATATGCAGTTATGAAGTTGGCATGGTTACCAAGAATTAATTCTATATAAGCAAGCGGAGTAATTATGAATTTTGTTTTAGTTTTGCATGTTGTTTTTGGATGTTTGGTGTTATTAGCAGGATTTGTTGTTTTAATTACTCAAAAAGGAACTAAAAGACATAAGTTGTTAGGGCGCATATTCGTTGTATCTATGATATTAACCTCATTAAGTGCAATCCTTATGGCTTATTTAGCAGATGACTTCATCTATATAGGAGTTCTTTCTTTTTATCTTGTATTTACTTCATGGCTTACCATGTACCGCCCTCCAAATACTATTGGATTACTAGAAGTTATAGCCTTTGTTACGATTGTCACGGCAACATATAAGCTCATAAGTACAGGTATATACGCTAAAAGCTTGCCAGAGCAAGCACTTTATGGTTTACCGTTTATGGTGTATTTTTTATTCGGATGCTTCGCTACCTTATGTGCTTTACTAGACATTCGAGTGTTAGTCAAAAAAGGACTAGAAGGTAAAGAGCGATTATTACGGCATTTATGGCGAATGCTGTTTGCTTTTCAATTAGCAATGGCAGCATTTCTTGGACAAGATATATTTCCAGATCTTATTAAAGAAATAGGAGGGCTCTGGCTACCTGAAATGTTGCTTTTATTCGTAATGCTATATTGGATACTTGCCATTATTTTTAGAAAAGGCAGGTTAATAAGTAAGTAGATAATAGAAAGTGAGGAACGCGTTTTAAAAGATTTGATGAAATCTAATAACAATGTCTAAATTTATTCCTATAAATTAAGCTGTTCCAATCGAATTCATATACTTAAATGTTAGATTTAATCGGAGTAAGCAGATGGATTTTCAGAGTTATTGGCTATTTGTATGTGCGAGTGTTGTCTTATGTATTGTCCCGGGCCCAGACATGATATACCTCTTAGGACGCAGTATCGCCCAGGGAAGGAAGGCTGGTATAGTAGCGGCTATAGGTATAAATCTAGGAGGGTATTTTCATTTGCTTGCTGCAATGCTCGGCATCTCCGCCATAATCGCCACATCCTCAATAGCATTTACTATTCTTAAATGGTGTGGGGCAGTTTATTTGCTTTACCTTGGTTGTCAGGCGCTTCTCGCTAAGCAAGCCATACCAGTTGAGGCAAATGACGCCACGCAAAGCGCCAAGCTTAAAACAATTTTTTGGCAAGGTTTTGTTAGTGACGCATTGAACCCAAAAGTAGCGATTTTCTTTATTTCCCTGTTGCCGCAATTTATTCAGCCTGAGGCAGGTAATGCTCTGAATCAGTTAATAATTCTAGGGATTACGGTCAACGTTATTGCACTATCTATCAATATTGCAATAGTTTTGTTGTCTCAAGTACTCACGGCCCGCCTAAGGCAGAGCAGTCGTATATCAATAGTATTACATAAAGCAATGGGTGCTGTATTTGTTGCTTTGGGGTTAAGGCTTGCAAATGAGACTAGGTAAGAAATCTAACAAGGCTAAGCAGTAGGGACGTGTGCCTCTTTAGGCTCAGTTAAGGTCTGTTATTCGAACACAGCAGACGCTTGAATTACTAAAAGCACAGCTCTTCATTTCTAGCCATTTTTATGGCTAAAATAATCTCGCTAAGCGAGAAATTAAATCAGGACACTCGACAATTTAAATTGCTTTGAAAGAGGTATTTTTAGACAATACCACCTGACAAAACAGTTTTGTCTAAAAATTATTAACATAAGGGGCTAATAAATGTCGGGTAAATTGTCACTAACGTGTATTGCCGGTGGGAGCATCGTCATGGAAATCATAATCGCCAAGTCGTCGTACATATAAGCAGCTAACTGATTAATAAGAGTAAATATGAAGCCAATCGTTTTCTTTCGTAAATTTCATAAATGGCTTGGCCTAATCATTGGCTTACAGTTGTTATTGTGGACGATGGGTGGTGTGGTGATGAGCTTTTTTGATATTGAAAAAGTTCGTGGAGAGGTCAACATTGCTAAGCAGCAAGTCATTAATCTCGAGCAGCCTATTAACATAAGTGCGCAAGAGTTGCTCCAGCGTTTGGATTTCGTACCAACCAGTATTGAACTTAAAGGCTGGATGGGAAACCTTGTTTGGGCGGCAAAGTCAAAACAGCATTATCAATTAGTCGATGCCCAAACTGGCGAGATGATTACGCCACTGAATGAAGACCAAGCCAGACAAGTAGCCGAAGCAGATTTTGCAGGTAAAGGTGAAATTGCTCAAGTTGTTTTGCTTGATGAAGAGGGTATCAAGGAGTTTGGTGAAGTTCGCGGCCGCAAAGCTCCATTGTGGCAAATGCAGTTTAATGATGAAGACAATACTCGTATTTATGTTTCTGCAGAAAAGGGGAGCTTGGTAGCTCGGCGTAATGACACTTGGCGTTTTTACGATTTTTTCTGGATGTTACATATTATGGATTATAAAGAGCGTTCTGATTTTAATCATCCGCTGTTAATCATTGCAGCTTTGTTGGCACTATTTATGAGTCTTAGTGGTCTGTATTTGGTCATAAAGTTGGTCATTTTTAAGCCTAAACGAGCTAAAATCAATGGCTAAAAAGTCGAGAAAATATCAACCAAATTACCAAGCTGCGATAATAGCCATTATTGTGATTTTGGGTTTGTATTGGTTAGTTAAGTGGTTGATATTTAATTACCTAATTTAGATGTAAGTTTGTAGGCTGCATTCTTGTTGACAAGATTATTTACATCTTTTCACAAGAACTTAAACATAAACCCTTGTGTCTAATGCTTAAATCCCCATATTCTGTGGTATATAGTTGTAAGCCGTTAATCGGGCAAATACGGAGAAATAAATGTTAAGAATTGGTTTATTCTTACTGACCAACTTTTTGGTCATTATGTTGGCGGGTGTCGTACTAAGCCTTTTGGGCTTTGATGGCATCATGGCACAAAATGGTGTTGACTTGAATTTGCAAGCACTTTTGGTTTGGTGTGCTGTAATTGGTTTTGCAGGCTCATTATTTTCGTTATTTATTTCGAAATGGATGGCCAAGCGTTCAATGGGTGTGCAAGTCATTGAGCAGCCAAAAACTGAGCGTGAGCAGTGGCTAATAGATACGGTGACCAGTTTGGCGCATGATGCCAAAATTGGTATGCCAGAAGTGGGTATTTTCCCTTCGCCACAATCTAATGCTTTTGCTACTGGTTGGAATAAGAATAATGCTTTAGTTGCTGTGAGTGAGGGCTTAATGCAGCGTATGGATCGTAATGAAGTGCGTGCGGTTCTGGCTCATGAAATTGGTCACGTGGCGAATGGTGATATGATTACTTTGACCTTAATACAAGGTGTGGTGAATACTTTTGTCATGTTTTTCTCGCGAGTGATTGGTCATTTTGTCGATCGTGTGATTTTGAAGAATGAACGAGGCCATGGTATTGGTTATTTTGTGTCGGTGATGGTTGCGCAAATCGTGTTAACCATTTTAGCCAGTATGGTGGTGATGTGGTTCTCTCGTCGTCGTGAATACCGCGCTGATGAAGCGGGTGCTCAGTTAGCTGGTTCCGCGGCTATGATTTCTGCGTTGGAAAAACTTAAAGTTGAGTACGACATGCCATCTGATATGGGGGAAACATTCACTGCCTTTGGGCTTAAGAATGGTCGCACAGGTTCATTCCAAGAAAAGTTTGGTGGATTGTTTATGTCGCATCCACCATTAGATGAGCGTATCGAAGCTTTGCGTAATTTTAATGGCTAAGAACACCGTGTAAGAAAATGTTGTAATAAAAGCGGGCAATTGCCCGCTTTTTTATAGCTTGTTTTTCTATTGCAGGCATTTTCAGGTAAAATCCTGATATTACACCTGAATTTTTATATCTATGCTTGATCGTTCTATTTGCGTTGCTCCAATGTTGGATTGGACGGATCGCCATCAACGTCGCTTTATGCGATTTATCACAAAAAATGCAGTGCTTTATACTGAAATGATTACTACGGGTGCAATCATTCATGGCGGCGTTGAGCGACATTTACAATACAACCAAGAGGAGCATCCTGTTGCTATTCAGTTAGGCGGTAGCGATCCGAAAGACTTAGCACATTGCGCTAAAATTTGTGAAGACTATGGCTATGATGAGATCAATTTAAACGTAGGTTGTCCAAGTGATCGCGTACAGAACGGCAGATTTGGTGCCTGTTTAATGGCTGAACCAGAATTAGTGGCTGAATGTATGGCTGCTATGGCTGATGCTGTGGATATTCCAGTCACGGTAAAATCACGTATTGGCATAGATGATTTGGATTCTTATGAACATTTGCACCATTTTATTTCAACGGTTAAACAAGCAGGCGTTACAACTTTTATAATTCATGCGCGTAAAGCATGGCTCAGTGGTTTAAGTCCAAAGCAAAATCGTGAAATTCCACCGCTTCGTTATGATGTGGCTTACCAAGTTAAACAAGACTTTCCCGATCTAGAAATTATCCTCAATGGTGGTGTAACAACTCTTGAGCAAGCCAAAGAACATATGCAGCATCTTGACGGAGTTATGATTGGTCGTGAGGCATATCATAATCCTTACTTGCTATCTGAAGTTGACCAAATGTTTTATGGTTCGGCTCAAGAGATTGCTAGTCGAGTAGAGGTAGTTCAGGGTTATACGGAATATGTACAGCAACAATTAGATCAAGGTATTTATCTTGGACATATGACTAGACATATTCTAGGTTTGTTTTTCGCCCAACCAAAAGGCAAGCTATGGCGCCGTCATTTAAGCGAAAATGCTTATAAGAAAGGTGCTGGTATTGAAGTGATTGAGCAAGCTTTAGATTTATTCATGTAACATTTCCTTGCAAACCTTTGCATTGCTTTAGTTGCAAATTAATCGTGAAATTACTATTGTGTCAGTGGGTATAGTAATTTTTGGGGGATGTATGAAGTTTCTTAAGTGGTTTTTTATTATTCTTGCTACGTTAGTTGCGATATTAGTTATCGCTGGGTTCTTCTTACCAAAAGAGTCACATGTTGAGCGCTCTACAACGATTAACGCCTCAATGGATACGGTTTTTCAACAGGTAAACAGTTTCCAAAATTTTAATCAATGGTCGCCTTGGGTCGAAAAGGATCCTAATGCTACTTATACTTATTCTGGGCCAGACGCTGGTGTTGGCAATAAAATGGCTTGGGCGAGTGAATTGAGAGAAGTTGGTAGTGGTTCGCAAGAGATCGTTGAGAGTGATTATCCGCGCCATGTAAAAACTAAACTGTATTTTGGAGATGATCCAAACCCTGGTTATGCGACCTTTACTCTTGAAGAGTTAGGGCCTAAGCAAACTAAGCTGACCTGGAGTTTTGACGCAGATTTCGGTAGTAATATTGTGGGGCGTTATTTTGGGTTAATGATGGATGGAATGTTAGGTCCTGAGTATGAAAAAGGCTTGGCAAAACTCAAATCCACGCTCGAATAGTTAGAAAATTGTTGAAGAGTAAGAAGGTCGCAAAGCGGCCTTTTTCTTTATCTGGCGCAAATTACTGGAACAGAACAAGGTTTCTGTTACAATTTGCACAAATTTTAATCGCTATTGATATTTAGTATGAACAAATGGTTTTTATCGGTCTTTTTGTTGGCAACTTCAAGCATAAGTATGTCTGCGCAAGTGGAACCATCAAAATCGCAGCAGGATTATGAGCAGTGTGTTCTGCAAGAGTTTGAAAGTGCTAAGGCTGAGACTAGCGTTGTGGACATTAAGAAAAAATGTTCGGAAAGTTCTGAATTGGCATTTAATAAAGAAAGTAAGGAATTATTGCCGATTGAAGATAATCCGAGTCATACTCTAGATGCTGGTCCTGAAGAAGTTGTTAAGGCGGAAGCAGAGAAACAAGAGGAAGATTCCGACCTTGTTAAAACACGTTTGCGTCAAGAGTATCGAGCTCGCCAAAATCGTTTTGCAATCTTGCCGCATAAACCAAACTATATTTTGCCTGTGACTTTTAATAACAGTCCTAATGAGGAAAGTTTTGATTTGGCAGGTGATGAGCGTGAAATTGATAATGTGGAAATTAAATTCCAAGTGAGTTTCAAAACACCTTTCTGGGAAAAACCTTTTGGTGACAATAGCGCGTTATTTTTTGCTTATACAGGACAGTCTTATTGGCAAGCTTATAACTCAGATGTATCAAGTCCGTTCCGCGAAACGAATCACCAGCCAGAGATTTTTGCTGCTTGGGCTACCGATTGGAAAGTGCTTGGTTGGCAAGTGCCGACCTTTAGTCTTGGTTTTGAACATCAGTCTAATGGTCGTAGTGGTTTAAGTTCACGTAGCTGGAATCGAATCTATACCGAGTGGGTGTTAGAAAAAGACCGCTGGGTTGTGGCTTTTAGACCATGGTGGCGTATTCCTGAAAAACAAAAAGAGTTTCCAACCGATCCAGAAGGTGATGACAACCCGGATATAGATGACTTTATGGGCTATTTTGAATTGCAGACCCGTTATCAGTGGGACGATCAGAACTTTGGCATAATGTTGCGTAACAACTTACGCAGTGATAACAAGGGTGCTATTCAATTGGACTGGACTTTCCCTTTTGATGATAAAGGTAAATTGCGCGGCTATGTGCAATACTTTAATGGCTATGGAGAAAGTTTGATTGATTATAATCGTCGCACTAATCGTTTAGGGGTTGGTTTTGTTTTAACCGATTGGCTATAAATATTTTTCAAAAAAAAGCACTCACATGAGTGCCTTTTTTCTATCGTGAGTAAAAAGCTATCTGTTGTAATGGTCAATGATTACTTGCGTTACACAAGTAGTCAGTTTTTTTGCGAATGGAATATGTAGAAATTCGTTAGGCCCATGAGCATTCGAGTTAGGACCTAAAACTCCCGTAATCATAAACTGAGCGTTAGGGAATTTCTCGCCAAGCATGGCCATAAAAGGAATGGTTCCGCCTTCGCCCATATACATTGCAGGTTTGCCATAAACTGCCTTTGAGCTTTTTTCTAAGGAATCTGCTAACCATTGGTCAACGTCAGGGGCATTCCAACCGTCCGCTGCTTGATCGGCAGCAAAACTTACTTTTGCATTAGAGGGTGGATTGTCCAATAAAATTCTGGCTAGTTCTTTGTTTGCTTGCTCACTGTCAGCGGTGGGTGGCAAACGCAGAGAAAGTTTTAGCGAGGTACTTGGTCGTAACACGTTACCGGCGTTGCTGATGTCAGGCATACCACCAATCCCTGTATAAGAAAGTGCTGGACGCCAATTACGATTGAGTAAGCGCTCAAAATTGTTCTCTGCCATTGCTTCAACCCCATCGACAAATGGGTAAGGGTTGACCACATCTTTGCCAAGCACATCTGCGACTTTTAACGTTTGTTCAAGTCGTTGATGTGGAATGTCGGCATAAAATTCTTTTGGCAATAAGCGGCCACTTTTTTCATCTTCAAGGCGTGTTAATAACTGGCGAATAATGCGGAATGAGGAAGGCACTACACCACTGCCATAACCTGAGTGGATGCCTTCTTTCAGCACTTCTACAGTTAAGGTTCCACTGGCCATCCCTCGTAAACTCATGGTGCACCATAATTGTTCATAATTACCCGCTCCAGAGTCTAAGCAGATGACTAATGAGGGTTCGCCAATACGCTCTCGTAATTGGTCAATGTAGAAAGGTAAGTCATAACTGCCTGATTCTTCGCAAGCCTCAATCAGCACTACCGTTCGAGCGTGAGCAAGTCCTTGCTTTTGAGCCGCCATCAGAGCGGTTAATGAGGCATAGGCTGCATAACCATCATCAGCTCCCCCGCGACCGTATAGTTTATTGTCGCGAATTACTGGTATCCAAGGGCCAAGACCTTCTTCCCAACCTGTCATTTCAGGTTGTTTGTCTAAATGACCGTACATCAAAATAGTGTCATCATTGGGATTATTAGAACCATCGCTGGCTGGAATTTCCATAAAAATAACTGGTGTTCGGTCTTCGATACGAACGATTTCCAGTGTTTTTCCTGGGATATCTTGGGAGTCACACCAAGCTGCGATCTGCTGAACCGCTTGTTCCATATAACCGTGTTCTTGCCAATTAGGATCAAAGTGCGGTGATTTATTAGGTATTTTTATGTATTCAATCAATTCAGGAATAATTTCATCATCCCATTTTTTATCGATAAATTGTTGTGCTAGTAGGATATCCATAGAAGTCCCTTATCGTTAAATTGTGAATATAAGACATTCATTCTACATAAGTTTTGTGTAAACTGTAATGCAAACTCGGGGCTCGGCGATATAACTTTTGATTGTATAGCTGATGCCGATTGGTAAGCAATTAGGAGTTACTATGCTAAAAACATTAAGCAGATTATTTGTAGTGGCTATGGGTTCTACTTTAGCCTCATTGACCTACAATCCTGTGCAAGCTCATGCAGGTCTTGAGCAAGAGGTTGAAATCAAAGCGCAACAATTGACTGATGGCATTTATGTGTTGTTTGGTCGTGGGGGCAATATTGGCTTATCAGTCGGTGAGGATGGAGCCTATATTATTGATGATCAGTTTGCACCTTTAAGCGATAAAATTTCAACAGCTATCAAGAACATTACTGAGCAACCAGTGCGATTTGTGATCAATACTCATTGGCATGGCGATCATACCGGCGGCAATGAAAACTTTGGTAAACAAGGTGCGGTAATTGTTGCGCACGATAATGTGCATCAACGAATGAGTACTAAGCAAAATTTGTTTGGTAGAGAAATTGAGCCTGCTGCAAAAATTGCTCAACCCAGTGTGACTTATAAAGAACAAATGAGCCTACGATTAAATAATGACAATATGCGTGTTTATCACGTTGCCAATGCGCATACGGATGGGGACTCTATTATTTTCTTCGAGCAAGATAATGTTTTGCACATGGGTGATTGTTATTTCAACATTGGGTATCCGTTTGTTGATACTGGCTCTGGTGGTTCGATTGATGGTTATATTGCAGCCTTAGAAAAAGGTTTATCATTAGCCAATGATGATACGCAAATTATTCCAGGCCATGGCCCTATGGCGAATAAAGAACAGATGACCCAATATGTGGGTATGCTCAAAGACATTCGTAATAAAGTCGCTGACCTAAAAGTTGATGGAAAATCGTTAGAAGAAGTGCTTGCGGCAAAACCCAGCGCTAAATACGACAAGGAAAATGGGCAAGCCTTTATTAAACCTGAACAAATCGTAACCGCAATTTATAACAGTTTATAAGGCTCTGTAATCAACTAACTATAAACGAATTCTAAATGGAGTTTTCCGAATAAAGAGGCTGACACGTGTTGGCCTTTTTTTATTCCGCCAACGCCGCTAGGTGTTCCCGTAAAAATTAAATCGCCAGCCTGCAAAGTGATGTGTTGAGATAACTCGACAATTATTTCAGGAATTGACCAAATCATTTGATTGATATTGGCTTGTTGTTTGACTGTTTTATTTATGCACAGTGAAATCTCACCTTCTGTGACATGTTCAATAGCTTGTTTTGAAATAATAGAGCTGATGGGGGCAGATTGATCAAATGCCTTTGCCATATCCCACGGACGACTTTTCGCTTTTGCTTCAGCTTGAACATCACGTTTGGTTAAATCAATACCAAGCGCATAGCCGTAAACATGATCCCAAGCATTATCGATCTCGATTAACTGCCCTGTTTTACCAATAGCTACCACTAATTCAACTTCGTGATGGAGTTCAGACGTTCCTGTTGGATAAGACAAGTTGGTCGGATTAACCACTATAGCATCGGCGGGTTTCGAAAAGAAAAAAGGTGCTTCACGTCCAGAGTAGCCCATCTCTTTTGCGTGTTCAGTATAGTTGCGACCTACACAATAGATATGTCGAACAGGGAAGACCTGTTCACTTTGTAAAATCGGAATGCTGGGAGTTGGTCTAATCTCAAATATAGGTTTGCTCATTGGGAATGGCTATGACTAGTTATGTTATTCGATTGTCAGTACAATAACCTTTATTGATGATTATTGAAATACCGTTATGTCTAAGCCAGTAAACTCTGTATTTTTTGTAACACTTTTTGTCGGGCTATTTGCTCTATCCATGTTGTTGCTGACTGCATGTCAGCAGCAGCAAATAAAAAAAGATATTGAAGTAAAAGATGCTTGGTTACGAGCCATGCCTGAGGGAAGCCGTAGTACCGCTGGCTTTATGACAATTATCAATAATACAAATAAACCTTTAATTTTCAAGGATGTAGAGGTTAGTTGGGCGCGTCATGCGATGTTGCATGAATCTAAAGTTGTTGATGGTATGGCAAAAATGTTGCACTTAGACGATTTGACCATAGAAGATCAGATGAGCTTTGAACCTGGAGCTAAACATATCATGATTATGGGTGTAAGAGAGCCGTTAATGCTTGGGAAAAGTTATAATATTCTTTTACATTTTGAGGGGCTTGAACCTCTTGAGATTAACTTTGAAGTGCGCCATGCTAACTAATATAAGAAGTCATAAATAGCACTAGGGAAACACTATGTATTCGAGCGATCCAAGCGTTCAAGATAATAAATATAATAAAAAACGTAAAAAAAGAGCCGCAATTCTGTCGGTAATCGTAATTATGTTGATTATCAATTTGGTGTTTATCTTTATCTGGAGCGCTGAACCAGAACCGCTAAAAGTGGGTAATATCCATAAAGAGTATGTGGGCAATGCGCCCATAGGCTATGTTACGGTTGAGACCGTTGCTCAAGTTGCCGAAACACTACTTGATAAAAGTGGTGGTTACTTGAGTAATGATGTTATGCCGCCTAGTGTCTTTATGGATAATATGCCAGCATTTGAATTTGGTGCTTTGGTCCAAATTCGTGATATTACTCAAGTTTTGCGCAATGATATGAGCCGCTCGCAATCTCAATCGTTAGAAGACGAAGCGCTAAAATTTGCTGAACCAGCCTTTAATATCAATCATAAGAAATGGTTATTCCCACGCGCTGAGCGTGAATATCGTAAAGGTATTAAGTTGTTGCGAGATTATCGTGATCGATTAGCTGATTCAACAGATACTAACACCCAATTTTATGCACGTGCCGATAATTTGCGCTCGTGGCTGTATTTGGTAAATAAGCGTCTTGGTGGCTTATCGCAACGTTTGAGCGCTAGTGTTGGTCGTACTCGTATCAATACAGATCTGGCCAATGACGCTTCAGCTGAGCAATCTACCAATACGAGTCAATTGGTTACAGTGAAAACCCCATGGCTGGAGATTGATGACGTGTTTTGGGAATCTCGTGGTTCGACTTGGGCGCTTATTCAATTCTTAAAAGCCATTGAGCATGACTTTGATTCGGTGATTAAAGATAAAAATGCAACTGCTAGCTTACAGCAAATTATTATGGAGCTGGAAGCTACACAAGAAACCATTTGGAGCCCTATGGTGGTTAATGGTCGTGAATTTGGATTTTTAGCCAACCATTCTTTAGTGATGTCTTCGTATATTTCTCGTGCTAACGCGGCGATTATTGATTTGATAGAGCTATTAAAAAGAGGTTGATGATAGGTCATTTTAATAGTTTGTTATCATTAATATCGCGAATAAGGCTCTAGACCACTATATCATTCCTGCGTCAGAGTGTGACTGACGAAATCCGTTTAGGATATCTATTTAGTTTATTGTACTCGTCTTAGATGGTGCAATTTGGCTCTATTTTTGACGAGTAGAGCCAATTGAAATATTTATAACCGACTAAACCTTTTTGCTACACTAAGCATCTAATCTTTAAATCATCCAGTAAATATAATTTTGTTAGCAGTACAGCCAGAACCACAGACGACTTTTGATGAAGTTGATTTGCTTGTAAAGCAAGCGACAGCTGGTTGTATGGTGAGCTTTGAGAAATTGTATCGATTGTATTCAAATAAGATATATTTACTGTGTTTGCGCATGACGAGTCGCAAGGAGTTGGCTGAAGAGCATATGCAGGAAGCCTTTATTAAGGCTTGGCAGGCGCTGGGCAAGTTTAAAGGTGATAGTCAATTTAGCACTTGGTTGTATCGGATTGCAGTGAATGTGGTACTTGGTCATCAACGTAAATATCAATATGAGGTGTTTGCAGACCTAGACTGGCAACAGGCTTTTGAAGATACTTTAACCTCAAGTCATACCCAGCAGCAGCTTGATCTGGAAAAGGCTATTGCAACTTTGCCGATGCAGGCAAAGAATGTTTTGGTATTGCATGATCTAATGGGCATGACGCACAAAGAAATTGGGCAAACACTGGATATTGCTACAGGAACGTGCAAGGCACATTTAAACAGAGCACGAGCCTTGCTCAAAGAGCAACTGGTGTAATCAAGGGTTGTCAACGCGATCAATGAGTAATAAATTAGAAATGATGAAAGATAACGAATTAATAGAACAGTTACAGCAATTGCCAAATGAGGTGCAAGCTCCTGATCGTTGGGTTGCAATACAGGCTGCTATTGAGCATAACAAGCAGCAAATCGCAAAAGAACCAAAGCGATCTGTAGAACGTTTTAACGGCTGGAAAGGGTTGTCCTATGCGGTAGCAGCGAGTTTTGTATTATTTGCCATGGGGATTGGTTTTAATCAATATCAGTCAGCAAATACACCAGTTATGGATAGTAAATTGCAAATGACTTTGGCTAGTTTGCAAAAAGCGAATAGCTTTTATTATTCGGAATTGGGATATCAGCTTGAGCAAGCAAATGCTGGATTTGATGAGGGTGTATGGCAGTCGTTAAAAGATATTCGCCACAGCCAAGCCTTATATACTCAAGCCTTGTATCTGGCGCCTGCCAATATTGATTTACAGAAGCGTTTGATTAAGTCCTATCAGAAAGAACGTCATCTTCTTAAAAAATTGGTCAGCTAGTTATTAAAAATAATAAAAAAGCCTGCATTTGCAGGCTTTTTTACGCACAGAGTAAAAACTAATGATTAGTTATTTTCGTAGGCTTGCATGCTTTCGATGATTTCTTGTTTTGCTGCTTCTGCGCCTTCCCAGCCAGCAATTTTAACCCATTTGCCAGGCTCAAGATCTTTGTAGTGCTCAAAGAAGTGCTCGATTTGGTTGCGTAATAATTCTGGCAACTCTTCAACTTCATGAATACCTTGATACATGGTGCTTAACTTACCAGTAGGGATAGCGATAATTTTTGCATCTTCACCAGATTCATCAGTCATTTTTAATACACCAATTGGGCGGCATGGTATAACACAGCCAGCGATTAGAGGAAATGGTGTTGGTACTAATACATCAACTGGGTCGCCGTCTTTTGATAAAGTCTTGTTCACATAACCATAATTTGTAGGGTAGTGCATACAAGTTGCCATAAAACGATCAACAAACATTGCGCCAGTTTCTTTATCCACTTCATATTTGATTGGATCGCTGTGTGCAGGAATTTCGATAATTACGTTGATTTCTTCTGGTACATTACTACCAGCAGATACATTGTCCAAGCTCATTTCTATACCTTTCGGGGTCGATTAAATTAAATTGGGGTGCTGCAAAGGGCGCGTATTATAACCACCTTTCAGAAAAAATAAAATGATTGTTTAATAATCAGGTTGCATAAAAATTGTACAAATCTAGTAACTGATATAGACTGAGTTTCAAGGTTTGAAAAAACCGATAATAATCAAAGAGATAAAAAGCTCTTTGTAGGCATTGATGCAAAAAATTCTATTAATCAATGGGGGATCTATGCTTAATACACTTCTATGGCCACCTGTGCTTGGTTTAGTTGGGTTGCTTTTCGCTTTTATTATTTTCATTCTTGTCAAAAAATATCCAGAAGGTGAGCCTAAAATCAAGAAGATTGCTGATCAAATTCATTTGGGTGCAATGGTCTTTATGAAGCGCGAATATACCATGCTCGCTGGCTTTGTTGCGGTTCTCGTGCTACTGGTGTGGTGGAAACTAGGCGGACAGACTGCTAGCGCGGTTATTGCTGGAGCTCTGTCTTCTTCGATTGCTGGCTGGCTAGGTATGTATGCCGCAACTAAGGCTAATGTTAGAACAGCAACGGCAGCGCAAAAAGATGGCGCTTCAGCAGCACTTTCTGTGGCCTTCTTTGGAGGTTCAATCATGGGCTTGTGTGTTGCTGCACTTGGTCTGATTGGTCTTGGCGGTTTGTTCTGGTATTTCAATCCAGCTCAAGATCTGCATGCGGTACACGCCCTTGAAGGCTTCGGTATGGGAGCATCTTGCGTGGCGTTATTCTCCCGCGTAGGTGGCGGTATCTATACCAAATCCGCTGATGTGGGTGCTGATCTTGTGGGCAAAGTTGAAGCTGGTATCCCAGAGGATGATCCACGTAACCCTGGTGTGATCGCTGATAATGTGGGCGATAACGTAGGTGATGTAGCTGGTATGGGCTCTGACATTTTTGAGTCTTATTGTGGTTCTATGATTGCTTCAATTGCTATTGCTGCAACCTTAACCAGTGATGAGTTACGCTCATCACTAATGATGTTCCCGCTATTGTTGGCAACCGTGGGTATGGTCGCTTCGATGATTATGATCATTGTAGTGCGTTTCTTTTCAGGTTCGGCACCAGCCACAGCTTTGCGTATCGGAACCATGGGGGCGCCAGTATTGTTTTTATTAGCAGCCTATTTGTTGGTAGGTCAGCTGAATATTCCAACCGATTATTGGTGGGCAGTTGTGTGTGGTGCTGTCGGTGGTGTGGCGATTGGCCTTATCACAGAATATTACACAGGTGCTGCACCGGTGAGAAAAATTGCTAAGTCGGGTGAAACTGGCCCTGCAACAGTCATGATTACAGGCCTATCGGTGGGTATGCAATCGGTTGTTTTACCCTTATTGGTGATTTCAGCCATTATCTATATTTCCACAGAGTTAGCTGGATTATACGGTGTAGGTATTGCCGCTGTAGGTATGCTATCAACAGTGGGGATTACTATGGCGATTGATGCTTACGGTCCTGTAGCCGACAATGCTGGCGGTATCGCTGAAATGGGTGGTATGGGTAAAGAAGTCCGTGATATTACCGATTCATTAGATGAATTGGGAAATACCACAGCGGCTATTGGTAAAGGTTTCGCTATTGGTGCAGCCGCCTTAGCAGCGCTGGCAATTATTGCAGCCTTCATTAAGTCCGCAGGCATTGATGTAGCGCAAATTAATTTAGCCAATCCTCAAGTCCTTGTCGGAATGCTAATTGGCGGTACTATTCCTTTTTTAATCGCATCCATCACTATGACTGCGGTTGGCGATGCAGCATTTGATATGATCAATGAAATTCGTCGCCAATTCCGTGAAATTCCAGGTTTATTGGAAGGAAAAGCAGAGCCAGATACAGCTAAGTGTGTGGATATTGCGACCACAGCAGCCCTGAAACGCATGCTGCTTCCTGGTGTGATTGCAGTTGCGGCCCCACCAGTTATAGGCTTTACTTTAGGCGCAGTGTCACTGGCGGGTATGTTGGCGGGAGCTCTATTAGGCTGTGTATTAATGGCCTTGATGATGGCTAATGCAGGCGGTGCTTGGGACAATGCTAAAAAGTATGTAGAGAAAGGTAACTTTGGCGGCAAAGGCTCTGATACTCACTCAGCCGTGGTGGTTGGAGATACTGTGGGCGATCCGTTCAAGGACACTTCGGGGCCTTCGATGAACATTTTGATTAATGTGATGGCGATTGTTTCTTTAGTCATCGCACCATTATTATAAACTTCATAGTGGCTAAATCGTCCGCTAGCGTTGTTAAATAATATATTTCGAATACTCATTGCAATCAGCAAACTTTGTTTAGAAATATATTATTTGCCTCGCTAGCAAACCATTTATCTCACTTTTCTACTGAGATAAATCATGATTATAGCTAGCTTCCGATTTTACTTATTTAGAAAGTCATCAAAAATTGATAAAGTGCGGCCTTAGGGTCGCATTTTTCATGCGAAATTAAAAAGGCAAAAAAATAATAATCAGAAAAGGATAACAATGAACTGTAAATACCATATTAATAAAAATGCTTTGTGGCATTGTCAGCAATGTGACACACCATTTTGTATTGATTGTTGTGATATTGAGCCAGGACTAATCGCTCCAAGATGCTTGTTATGCCGCCACCACTTAGATTCTTATGGTATTAGCGATAAGGTTGAACCATTTTGGAATAAGTTAGGTGAGTTTAACAAATATCCCTTTCAAGAAGCTGCGTTGAAATTTTTGATGACTTTTGCCGTTATCGCATTTGTGCTGGGTTTAATCATCAGCTTTATTCCCTTTTGGATTATAAAGTTTGTGCTAACGCTTACCATTATTTCTATTGGTATCGGTTATGTGTTCAAGGTTTTGACTAAAGTTGCGCGGGGTAATTTCGCTGCTCCAACATACGATGAGGCAATTTCATTCAACTCAGATGAGATGACCGTTAAAGTTATTGGCTTATATTTAGGTTTGGTCGTTGCTGGTTTTGTTGCAATAAGCATGTTTGCAGAAATTGGTGTGATTATCTATACCTTATTTTTAGGCTTTGCCATGCCTGCTATGATCATTATATTAGCCATGGATAAGCATGTATCATCCGCTTTGAATCCAGTTGAAATAGCGCGAACGATACATGGCATTGGCTGGCCTTATTTATTATTGACTGTTTTTGTGTATTTGATTGGACTAGGCTTGGAGTTTGCTCAAGATACGCTGACCTTTTGGTTGCCCGAGGCACTGTCATTTGCGCTGACCTATGTGGCTTTGGCTTTCTTCCATATCATTATGTTTGCTATGTTAGGTTATGTGGTTTATCAATATCATGCGGAATTGGGTTACGGAATTGATGTTGAAACTTTAGTGACTAATCAAAACATTCAAGATATTGAAGAGTTGCGGCAGTTGGCTCATTCAGATGTATATATTCATGAAGGTCGATTTGATGATGCTCAGGCAGTCTTATACCAAGTGGCGAAGTCAGTAAAATATCAAGCTCAGGCTTTAGAGCGACTGATTCGTCTCAATATGGCTAGACAGGATAGGGTTGCTACCATCAAGGCAGCGAGAGCTTATTATGACAACATTAATTTAGATCAACATGCAGTTCAGGCTTTAGAGTTATATAAGGCTATTCATCAGTTTGAACCACGCTTCAAGCCGATGAATGCGAAAGCTCGAGCGGTACTTATCTCTAGTCTTCGCTCAAGAACTCAGCAGGAACTTGTTGAACACTTTAGCAGTGATTTATGGGAAAAATTTCCCCAAGATCCAATGCTGGCTAAAGCCTTATTGGCGCAGGCTAAGTATTATGCAGAAATAATTGGTGATGACGACAAAGCCATTGTCATTTTGACTAAGCTGCTCAACCAATTACCGAAGAATAAATATACCGCGCAAGCGGAGCATTTATTACATGTCTGTTCAAGCATGCTAAACTCAAATAAGAGCTAGAGATGCGTACTTTAAGGATAAGTGTTTATATTTTTTTATCCTTAGAGTGCAATAACATAAAGGCTAGCAATGAACAAAGTAACCAAATCAAAAAGTGCGCGGCTTGATGTGGCCAATGCAGTTGATAGACAGAGTTAAAATGTTCTAAAGCGACACCGAATATCAGTAATAAACACATGCCAATGGTTACAGCCACCAATAAACGTAAATACAGGGTTTTTTTGAGGGAAAAAGTTGGCCACATCATCAACAATAGAATAATGCCAATAGCAGTATCGGTTAAATCAAATTGAGTATCCACTGCGGCAATAGAGATAATTCCTGCAATCGCCGCTGCCACGAAAGAGAAGTCAAAATCTAATAATTCTTGCTTGTTCATAGGCACCTGAAATATTAAGTTTTAGTTATTAAGTTTTAGGTATAACGTGAGAGTTTGTATTCTAAATTCTTTTTAACCGCAGGCCATTCTTGATCCGTGATGGAAAATATTACGGTATCTCTTAAAGTGCCATCAGCCATAATTATATGATTACGTAAAACGCCATCTTGCTTAGCACCTAGGCGGCTTATAGCTTGACGAGAAACATGGTTATGCCAATTAGTACGAAACTCGACGGCAATAACGCCTAATTGTTCAAAGGCATGTGTTAATAATAATAGTTTTGCTTGGGTGTTGACGGAAGTCTTTTGGTAAGAAGCTGCATACCAAGTATAGCCAATTTCAAGCCTTCTATTATTACGATCAATATTACAGTAGCGTGTAGAGCCGATTGCTTTTTGTGTTTTATTATCAATAACTGCAAAAGGTATTGATTTCATATGAGCTTGTTCTTGTAAAGCTGTTTCAATGTATTTTAATACACCGTCTCCTGTTGGAACGCTTGTAAACCAAAGCTCCCATAGCTTACCATCCTCTACAGCGGCGGCTAAATCATGTTGATGCTCTATCTGTAACGGAGCTAGAGTAATTAAATCACTTTGCAGTTTGATACTTTCATTTAATAAGGTAAGCATTTAGTACATCTCCTTTAAAGCTTTAGCCGCTTCTTGTCCAGCAAATGTGTCCTGATGCTTTTTTGCCAAATAGGTAAGAACTTTATGTTTGGTTTCATAACTTCTGATTTCATCTTGGGCGAAAGCAAAGTGTAGTAACAAGTCCGGCAATTGCTCATGATAGTGATATTCCTTTACCAAGAAATTAATAATAGACTTAATGGGTTCAACTTGTTTGATGCGTAGGGATTTTTTGCAATAGCCTATTAAAGTGTCAGCTGTAATTGCTTGAAAACCACCTGCTTTAATTTTTAGATCGATAACTGCTTGCTGAGCTAACTTATCAAAGCTTGAGCTTTGAAGCGAAAGAGAAAGTATTTTTTGGCAGAGTTCAGTAAAGGCTATTGATTGAGGTGTGTTTTTTTCAATCGAGTAAAGTCTAGCGATATATTCTTGATTATAAGGATCATCTTGTATCAGTTGATAATAGAGATCTTTTGCTTCATCAAATCTAAGTTCTTGTTGTGCTTGGATTGCTTGATGAAATTTACGTTCATTGTCGCTAATATTATTCTCTTCTATTTCATCATTAAATTCTTTTACGTTAGTGGCTTTGCTGGGCAATAGTTTAATCAGATAAACACTTGCTGCCCCTGCTAATAAACCACCAAAGTGAGCCATATAGGCGACATTATCTTGCGAACTTGAGGCTGATATCAGTTCTTTTAATAACCAATAAATAAGTACTAAAAAGGCTGGAAGTCTAATGTAATTAAAAAAGACAAAAATCCAGTAGAAATAACGAATACTTTTGAGGCCGTAGAATGCCGCAAAACCGCCCATTAAGCCTGAAATAGCACCAGAAGCTCCAACTAAAGGCACAAATTTATCGCTAGTCGTTGCAGCAAAGAAGAGTACTGCACCAAGCCCCGATATCAAATAGGTGGCGAATGTCCTCAAACGCCCAATTAACAATTCCAGGTTGTAACCGAACAGAAATAAGAACAGCATATTTCCGAGCAAATGTCCGATTCCGCCATGCATAAACATATGGGTGAATGCTGTTAACAAGCTGGGTTCAGAGGGGTAGTAAGCGTACTGATAGGTAGAGGTCTGATTGAGATGCTCGTTAACTTGCTGACGTTTTTCGCGCCATTCAGATGAATAGTTACTGAGCCCCTGAATATGTTGTGCAAACTGCTTATCTTGCAAAATCAAACCGACTAACATTTCTTCAGGAAGTACTTGATTATCAATGATTAAGTCATAAACATCTGTTCGTTGACGATAAGCATACTCTTCAAATACTTTACGTTCTTTTGCCAAAAGTTCGTTGTCATAATAACTTTGATAGGCTTTCTCAAATTTATCGTTATCAGATCCTTGAATAAAAATGTATGCAAAAATATTGAGTAATATTAACCACCCAGTTAAATAAGGAGGGTTTTGCTTAGAGAGACGATTTTCAGCAGGTATTAATAGCATAAATTAGAATTATTGTTTTCCTTTGCGCCTACTTTACTGGCTTTTATTCAAGGATTCAAAAAATTCCAACCCTTTTTGTGTGTATGGACGTTTATAACCATGTAGTTATAAAAAAACACATTAGGAGAGAGTTATGAGATTAACCATTTCTGTATTTATTGCTCTTGGTATAACTGGTTTACTACTGCTATTTATGAGTCAATTAATTGCACAACCTGATGCAGTTGAGCCGCCAAAAACTGTAGAGGTAGATCCTACTTTAACACTATATCCTGATAAAAAGCCTCCGCAGCCTCTACCTTCAAAGCCACAACCACCCGCGATTGAGCCCGGTGTTTCAACGAGTGACACACGCATTATTAGTTCTAAAGTAGAAAGCGCTGAGTTTGCAGTAATCGATATTCTGCCAGTGGAGTCTATTGAGTTTGAAGGATTTGTTGGGCTGTCAAACCAAAGCATCATCAGTCAAGATCGAGCCGCAATACCATTATTTCGTAGCCAACCTAATTATCCGCCAACAGCTGCTCAGAATGGCACAGAAGGTTGGGTAACTCTGAAATATGATGTTAACTCTAGTGGTCAATTATCCAATATTTCTGTTGTTGATTCGCAACCCAAGCGGGTTTTTGATAGAGAAGCTGTTAAAGCATTAAAGAAGTGGAAATTTAAACCAGCTATGCTAAACGGTCAGCCAGTTGCCACTAGCGAGCAAAAAGTGACGATTGAGTTTAGTTTGCAGCAGGATTAAAGCAATTTATTGCAGGTATAAAAAAGGCGAGCAAAACTCGCCTTTCTAAAATAGAAGTAATTAAACGTCAAATTTCTTCTTGAGCTTTTTCTTTACCAACTCATTCTTCAACTCAACATACTGCGGTAAACCGTTTTTGTATGGTGGGTAAGATTCGCCTTGGATCAGTGGTTGCAAGTATTCACGACACTCTTCCGTGATCCCAAAACCGTCACGAGAAATATATTTGCGTGGCATCATTTTCTCGACATTAGCAACATCAGCAAGTTTGGCTTCGCCGATGGTCCATGAGTACTTTTTAGTCTTTTTACGAACAATGGTAGGCATTACAGCGTTTTTGCCCGCATCTGCAAATTCAACTGCCGCTTGCCCCATAGCATAGGCTTGTTCAACATCGGTAGCTGATGCGATATGGCGCGCAGCGCGTTGTAGGTAGTCTGATACTGCCCAGTGGTATTTATAACCAAGTTCTTCTTTGATCATCTGCGCCACAACTGGAGCTACGCCACCTAATTGTTTATGGCCAAACGCGTCAACCGAGCCTGCGTCAGCTAAGAAGGTACCATCTTTATAAGCCGCGCCTTCAGAAACAACAATGGCGCAATAGCCATGTTTTTTCACAGTACGCTGAACTTTCTTTAAGAACTTTTCCTTATTGAAGGCGATTTCAGGGAATAGGATGATATGCGGAGCATCTCCTTCTTTTTCACATGCGAGACCACCTGCCGCAGCGATCCAGCCAGCGTGACGTCCCATCACTTCCATAACAAATACTTTAGTAGAACTTTCTGCCATTGATTTTACATCAAAAGCGGCTTCACGAATGGAAACGGCTACATACTTAGCAACAGAACCAAAACCAGGGCAGTTGTCGGTGATAGGTAAGTCGTTATCAACCGTTTTAGGCACGCCGATGCAAGTAATGGGGTAGCCCATTGTTTCGCTCAATTGAGAAACTTTGTGTGCCGTATCTTGTGAATCACCGCCACCGTTGTAGAAGAAATAACGAATATCGTGGGCTTTGAACACCTCGATCAAACGCTCATATTCTGCTCGATTTTCTTCAATGCTTTTTAATTTATAGCGACAAGATCCAAAAGCACCTGATGGAGTGTGTTTTAAGGCGGCAATGTCTTTTTTGGATTCTTTGCTGGTGTCGATCAGTTCTTCGCGTAAAGCACCAATGATGCCATTGCGTCCGGCGTAAACTTTACCGATGTTTTTAGATTTGCGTGCTGTTTCAATGACACCACAGGCTGTTGCATTGATTACTGCGGTTACGCCGCCAGATTGGGCGTAAAAGGCATTATACTTTTTTTTAGCCATAAGAAAGTTCCCGATATTTCTGAGTATCGGAATATTCGTTTTCTATTGCGCTAACAATGGCTTTGTTAAAATTTTATTAAAGACTCCTCGTTTAGTTATACTAAAATCGTCGCTTTGCAAAAATTTTGCCGTGTCATTGTCAATGCTCATAACGAAAATCGAAAATTCCATTAATACATAACAATTTTGGGCATGATTTTAACCTATTTCTACTTTTCTCGCTTGAAAAGATGACGAAAAATGTTGCTTGGCTTATGATAAAGTATAATTTTAATCGAACTGTCATATCAGTTATTACCAAATTTAGTATCTTTCAATGCATATACATATTTTAGGGATTTGCGGCACCTTTATGGGTGGCATTGCTTTGCTGGCCAAACAGCAAGGGATTTCGGTTAGCGGTAGCGATCAAAATGTTTACCCACCGATGAGTACACAGCTTGAAGAGCAGGGGATTGAGTTAATTCAAGGCTTTGACCCGAAGCATATTCCTGAGCATACTGATTGTGTGGTGGTGGGTAATGCTATGTCACGAGGCAACCCTTCGGTGGAATATGTGCTTGAAAATGGACTCAATTATCGTTCAGGACCACAATGGCTAGCCGAGAATATTATTCATGATAAATGGGTATTGGCAGCGTCAGGTACTCACGGTAAAACTACCACCGCCAGTATGCTGGCTTGGATTTTGCAATATGCCAACCTTGAGCCTGGTTTTTTGATAGGTGGTGTCCCCGAAAATTTTGGCATTTCAGCACGTTTGACCGAATCACCTTTTTTTGTGGTTGAGGCTGATGAGTACGATACGGCCTTTTTTGATAAGCGTTCAAAATTTGTTCACTATCGACCGCGTACCTTGATTATGAATAATCTTGAGTATGATCATGCGGATATCTTCCCTGATGTTGAAGCCATTAAAACCCAATTCCATCACTTGATTCGTATTGTGCCTGGTAATGGTTTGGTGATTTTCCCTGAGCGCGAGCAGCATTTGCAAGATGTCATCAATAAGGGTTTATGGTCACAGCAAGAGCTTATTTCTGCTGAAAAAACGGCTTCTGAGCAAGGTTGGAGCTATCGCTTATTGGCAGAAGATGGAAGTCATTTTGAAGTGTTTTTTGCAGGAGATAAGCAGGGCGTAGTCAACTGGGATTTGATTGGTTTACATAACGTGAATAATGCTCTAGCGGCTATTGCAGCTGCCAGACATGCAGGAGTGCCAGCAAAGCATGGTTGTGAAGCGTTGATGCAGTTCAAAAATGTAAAACGTCGAATGGAGTTCAAGGGACAAGCTGGCGGCATCAAGGTTTATGATGATTTTGCTCATCATCCGACTGCGATTGAAACCACTTTATCTGGGTTTAGAGCTAAGGTAGGCGGTGACCGAATTATTGCTATTGTGGATTTGCGCTCGGCTACTATGCGTTCAGGAATTCATAAAGAAACATTGCTCAATTCCTTGAAATTAGCCGACCACATCATTATCCATAAGCCTGATGAGTTTGATTGGCAGTTCCCACAAGAGCAAGTTGCAGCATTAGATAATTTACACATTTTAGCTGATGTCGAGAGTATTCTTGCCGCAGTATCTGCATTGGCCAAAACTGCCGATCAGATTTTAGTCATGAGCAATGGTGGTTTTGGTGGTATTCATACTAAATTACTAGAGCAGTTAGGGTAATAAACGGATGAGTCATAAAAAACATAAAGCTATTACACTTGCTATAACGGGGGCTTCTGGAGCTCCTTATGCGTTAAAGTTGTTGCAGCAACTTAGCCATCATTATCAGCACGTGTATCTGATGTTATCCAGCGCAGCACGAGTGGTTTTGGCGACAGAGTGTGATATTCAAGTTAATAAAGCGCCTTCAGTTGTTGAAAAAGAATTAACCGAAACGCTTAATTTACCAGAGGGTTTTATCCAAGCATTTTCAAATGATAATTGGATGTCTCCAGTAGCCAGTGGTTCAAGTGCGCCTAAGCAAATGATTATTTGCCCTTGCAGCACAGGTACTTTAAGCGCTATCGCAACAGGGGCTTCCGATAACTTGATCGAGCGAGCTGCAGATGTGGTGTTGAAAGAGCGCGGTCAATTAATTTTGGTACCTCGTGAAACGCCTTATAATACGATTCATTTGCAAAACATGACTCGCCTTTCGGAAATGGGGGCGACTATTATGCCTGCTTCTCCGGGTTTTTATAATCAACCACAATCTATTGACGATCTAGTTGATTTTATGGTGGCCAGAATTTTAGACCACCTCCAACTAGAGCATCAGCTAGGGCATCGCTGGGGTTACAGTGGTAATTGATAAAAAGGTTTACAATGACAAAAGCATTATCCATACAAAATTTAACTAAAACCTATGCTAGTGGTACTCAAGCGGTTAAAGGTATTGATCTAGAAGTAGAACAAGGCGATTTTTTTGCATTGTTAGGGCCAAATGGTGCGGGTAAATCAACGACTATTGGTGTGATCAGTTCATTAGTCAATAAGTCTTCTGGTTCGGTAAAAGTCTTTGGCCATGACATTGATAAAGATCTTGCAGCAGCGAAGCGTATGCTAGGTTTAGTGCCGCAAGAATTTAACTTCAATATGTTTGAAGGTGTCTTACAGATTGTTGTTCAACAAGCTGGCTATTACGGTATATCAAAAAAAGAAGCGGTCAAAAACGCGCAACCTCTACTTGAACAACTCGGTTTATGGGACAAGCGCAAAGCCGCTTCACGCGAACTTTCAGGCGGTATGAAACGTCGTTTAATGATTGCGCGTGGTTTAATTCATAATCCAAAATTATTGATTCTTGATGAGCCAACCGCCGGTGTGGATATCGAATTACGTCGCTCGATGTGGGATTTCATGCAAGAGTTGAATGCTCAGGGTACAACCATTGTGTTGACTACTCATTATCTTGAAGAAGCAGAGAGCTTGTGCCGTAATATCGCGATTATTGATAAAGGAATCATTGTTCAAAATACCAGTATGAAAGCTTTATTGGCTCAGCTGGATATGGAAACTTTTATTTTAGACACTGCGGGACTTCCTGAGCAGCTGCCAGAATTTGAAGGTTACGATATACGTCGTCGTGATGAAAGCACCTTAGAAGTTGATGTAAAAAAAGGTGCTGGAATTAATGGTGTATTTGCAACGTTAACGCAGCATAATATCTCAGTATTGAGTATGCGAAATAAGGCCAATCGCTTAGAAGAGTTATTTGTGCGAATGGTTGAGAATGGCTCTAAGAATGGGGAACAGGCGTAGTTATGAGTGATCAAAAATTAACAACAGCAACCTTAGTCACCGCGCAAACTTCTATTTGGACGGCCTTTGTTACCATCATACGTAAAGAAATTACTCGTTTTATGCGTATCTGGGTACAAACTATTTTGCCGCCAGCGATTACCATGAGCTTGTATTTTGTCATTTTCGGTAACTTGATTGGCTCGCGCGTTGGGCAGATGGATGGTTTCGATTATATGCAATATATAGTGCCTGGCTTGATTATGATGTCAGTGATCACCAACTCCTATTCAAACGTCGTATCATCATTTTTCAGTGCTAAATATCAGCGCTCAATTGAAGAAATGATGGTTGCACCAGTACCAAACTGGGTGATTTTAAGTGGCTTTGTCGGAGGTGGTGTGTTGCGAGGCTTGCTTACAGGCACAATTGTTACCCTAGTTTCGTTGTTTTTTGTGGATACGATTCATATCCATAATATAGGGGTGGTGATTAGCGTGGTATTCCTGACCTCGGTATTATTTGCTATGGCAGGATTTTTGAATGCACTGTTCGCTAAATCTTTTGATGACATTTCTATTATTCCAACATTCGTATTGACGCCTTTGACGTATTTGGGTGGTGTTTTTTATTCGATCCAACTATTGCCAGAGCTTTGGCAAAATGTTTCAAAAGCCAATCCCATTATTTACATGGTCAATGCGTTCCGTTATGGCTTTTTAGGCAAATCCGATATTTCGGTTGAAGTTGCGTTTGGTTTGATCTTAGTTTTTATCGTTATTTTAGCTGCAACCTGTTTGTACTTGTTGGGTAAAGGTAAAGGGCTTCGCTCCTAGCCCCAGATCCTAGACTTCAGTGTTAGCAAAAAGTGACTTCAAATAGCGTAATTCCAGTATTCCCACTACAAAGAGTGGTCTTTCCTGATAGTGTGCTCAAATTGCAAATATTTGAGCAGCGCTATTTAGATATGATTGCTCGTCAATTAGCCAATGATGATGTGACTAATAGAGGTTTTGGTATCACATTAATCAAAAAAGGCAACGAAGCGGGCATCCCTGCCACACCATTTGAATACGGCACCTACGTTGACGTAGTGGACTTTGATCAGCGTGATAATGGTTTACTTTTGATTACTTGCATTGGTAAACAGCGCTTTAGGATTAATAGCCAAACAATTATGGATGATCGCTTGATTACGGCTAATATTTCTTGGTTAGCGGATATTGAACCGCGACCTATGGAAGAAACTCAATCGGAATTAGTTGGTTTGTTAGCTGAATTATCGCAGCACCCGCAAGTGGATATTTTGGACTTGCCCAAAAAGTGGCATGAGCTTGGCTTTGTGATGGAACGCTTAGCAGAATATATGCCCGTCAGCGAACACCAGAAGCAGGCCTTTTTAGAGACTCAGTCTATTGATACGCGCATTGCTATGCTATATCAGATGTTAGACTGGTTGCGCTAGTTTTGTTGTGCCAAAAAAAGGCCCATCGTTTGATGGGCCAATGGCTTGCGCATTGATAAGCTTCAATCTAGAGCTTTAAAGACATGACTATTTCTATAAAGCCCTAGACATTAGCTGGGGATAAAACACAATTGCTGTGTTCACTTTATATATAAGCATAAAGTGTGCCAACAGAAGTAACTAATTGATTTATAAAGAAAAGATTTTTAATTGTATCGAAATATAGCGAAAAAAAAGCTTTGGATGTAAAAAAAGCCGACTTGATATTGTAGGAAAACGCCGGCTTATTTTGAAGTTTAGAAGTTGTATCTAACGATTAAACACGCGGATCCACATCGGCATCATAATCAACACCATCCACCTCAAAACCAAACAGTTTAAAGAACTCGTGCTGATAACCTTTGTAGTCAGAGATTTCAGCGATGTTTTCAGTTGTTGCTAAATCCCAGAGTGCTTCAACCTTGTCTTGAATAGAGTCATCCAACTCTTTTAGATCCAAGCGGAAACGGCGAGTGTCATCATAGATGGCATCATGACCATACATTTGATCCGCTAATAAACCGTAAATCTGATGGATTGGATCTTCGTGTACGTTAGCTTCTTTCATCACTTTATATAGCAAAGAAATATACAAAGGCATAACAGGGATTGCCGAGCTTGCCTGAGTGACAACAGCTTTTAGAACCGCCACGTTGGCTGTGCCATTATATTTTTCTTGTAGGTGATTATGGATTGCATGAGAAGCACGATCCAAATCTTCTTTTGCTTTACCAATAGTAGCGTGCCCATAAATTGGCCAAGTAAGCTTTTTGCCAATATAAGTATAGGCAACGGTTTTAACGCCATCAGCTAAGACGCCTGCTTGATCAAGAGCTTGCATCCATAACTCCCAATCTTCGCCACCCATAACTTTGATAGTGTTTTGAATATCATCTTCAGTGGCCGGCTCAATCGATACTTCATGGACAATACCTTTATCGGTATTGAGTGTTTTTTCAGTTACCGCATCACCAATCGGTTTCAATGCAGACTTATATACTTCGCCAGTTTTAGGATCTTGACGACGCGGCGAGGCTAATGAATAAACCACTAAATCGATCTTACCCATTTCTTCTTTAATGATTTTAATAGCGTCTTCTTTAGCCTGATCAGAAAAGGCATCGCCATTGATGCTCTTATTCCATAATCCAGCTTCATCAGCAGCCAGCTCAAAACCACGATTGTTATACCAGCCAGCAGTTCCTGTTTTACTTTCGGTAGCTTCTTTCTCGAAGAACAAGCCGAGTGTTTTCGCGCCATAGCCAAAAGCAGAAACGATGCGAGAAGCCAAACCATAGCCTGTAGATGAGCCAATCACCAATACATTTTTTGGCGCATTGACCACATCAGATGGCATATTACTTTTAACATATTCGATTTGCTCGTTAACATGAGCAATACACCCTTGTGGATGAGCAGTGGTACAAACAAAACCACGAACTTTTGGCTTAATAACCATAAAATTAAATCTCCAGACAAAAATATGGGCGTATTGTAACGGTTTTTGCCTCAAAAGAGGTACAACCAACGCCAAAATCAGCTTAAACCTATAGCAAATAGTTCATAATTGCACGCATACAGATATTGCTTATCGTTGTTGGCTGTGTTTTTATTTCTGTTACATCAAAAATAAATATAGAATTTCAAATAATGAAACAACTTATACTGATTTGCTGCTTATTACTACTGTCAGCATGTTCGACTCGTCAGGTTGTGGGTAATTTATCAGGTTCTACTGAGCAAAGGTTAGTGACTTATAGCGTAGAGAAACTGATCGCGAGTCTGCCACAAGACGACTTTGCAGGCTTAACGGGACAAAAAGTCTTTGTAAAAAGCCATTTTATTAAAAAAGATGAAGTGCTTGAATATGCTCATCAGATGTTACAGTTGGAATTGATGCGTAGATTTGGACTGAATCTGGTCAGCGAGTCGAGTGAAGCAATGACAGAACTCCATTTTTTCTACACATCGCTTGGTACTGATACAGACACTTATGGTTTGACTATTCCGCTTGTTAATTTGTCAGATACCTCGCAAAGTTCTCAGATCGATATTTTAGCGGTTGATATGTACCATGGGATTAGTGAGTTTATGTATTACATTAAAGACAATCAGCGCAATCAAATCACCAAGAAGCGAAAAATTTTATCGCGTGTCAAAACTGATAAATTTTCAACGCCTATCTTGAGCTTTCCATTGTCTGACCTTGATGAAAATGAAGAGTAGTGTTCTAACAACCATTTAGTGAAGAGAACTATGCAAAGTGAACAAAAAGATATTAATAAAGGAGCTGGTTGCCTTACAATTTTTGGCGCTATCTTTTTCTTTGCCGGTGTGGGCATTTTTCTGTGGGGATTAAAGGATGTTTACAGTTCATGGATGGCTTCTGATTGGTTGCCCGTACAAGCGCAACTACAGCATGTTGAGCAAGTGGTTTCACATGGTGATGATAGTACGTCGTATGGAGTAAAAGGACGTTTTAGTTATCAAGTGAATGGTCAACAGTATCAATCTGATCAACTTAACTTTTATACGGGTACTGATAATATCGGCGATTACCAGCAAAACTTTTATCGTCAGCTTAATAGCAAGCGCAATAACAACCAAGCTGTCACTGTATATTACAATCCAGACGATCCAGCTGAAGCAGTGTTAGATCGTAAAACGCGCTGGGGAATGCTGGGCTTTCAATCTATATTCCTGATTGTTTTTGGTGGTGTAGGCTTGGGTATTATGTTGTTAGCGCGCAAAGGTAAAAAGATCGCTGAAACAGAAAACCAACTTAAACTCAATAATCCTGAACAACCTTGGCTTTGGAAAGAGCAATGGCAATCCGGTGCACTAAAATCCAATAATAAGCTAGGTTTCTATGGTTTATTGGTGTTTGCCATCCTGTGGAATGCTATTTCATTGCCCAGCAGTGGTTTCGCTATGGCTGAGTTTTTTAACACAAAGGACTATGCGATTTTATTGGTGCTGTTATTTCCATTGATTGGAATAGGACTTATCACGGCTTGTGTTGTAATGTACCGGCGGTGGAAAAAGTTTGGCGAAGTAACCTTGCAACTACAACAATTACCTTTTGCGATTGGTGCACACAATAAAGGTTATATTGAGGTTTCTCAAGCGCTGCCAAGTGAAACTCCTGTGCTTTTAACCTTGACCTGTAAGCGCCAAAAACAAACGGGCAGTGGAAAGAATAAAAGCACACGTACCACTATTATATGGCAGGGTGATCAACGTGTTTTTGCCCAACTGTATGGTCATCAAGAAACACGACTTAACTTTGATTTTAAAATCCCAAAAGATTTACCTGAATACGATGATAGTAATTCTCGGGATAAATTGTTGTGGGAGTTGACCGCTAATGCAGATTTGAAAGGCGTTGATTTCAAAGTGAGCTTTGATGTTCCAGCATTTGTAGTAGCGCATAGACTGGGGCTGGAAAAAGATGATTATGATTTGTTTACTGATGACAAGCCCGCAGCATTTATGGAAGCTTCTCAACCAACAATGTCATCGGGTGGTGACTGGCAGCATTTAGGTTTGGTGCATCAAGTTACCAATCAGGGGAATCAATACTTTTTCCCCGCTTTACGCCATAAAGGTATGTCGATTGAAACCTTTATCTTTGGCTCATTTTTTGCAGGTTCTGGTTGGCTCGCGCATGTATTAGGTGCTCCCTTATTATTCCCAATTATGTTTCTTGGTATTGGCGTATTAATTGCCTACTGGGGCCTGCGAATGATGACTTATCGAAGTCAAGTGACTGTTTCGGGGGGAAGTTTGATTTATCAGTCTGGCCATTTAGGATTAGGGCAAACTAAAGAAATTCCTAAAGAACAAATCCAAGCTATCCAAATTAACAGCAATATGAGCCAAGGCGACAAGCGCTATTATCATATAGATGTCTTGTTAAGAGATGGCTCAAAAGTAACTATAGCCAAACAATTATTAGTCAAAGCTGATGTTGAAGCATGGGTTGAGCAGATAAAAGAAGAGTTGGGAATAATAACTAATTGAGGATATTTAATGAGAAAACTTCTTAGTCTTTTGTTTGAAAAAGAAAGAGTAAACCCTAAACATACAGATCCAAAATATAAAAATAGGCCCTATTGTTGGACGCCTTTGACAGATAAGCCCTGTGACGGTGATGTTGATGAGCTTATTAAAAAGTTAGATTTAAAAAACATTAAACCTACTAATTATCGATAGAACCTAAGTGCGTTTCCTAAGTTGTTATAATGGAGCGGAGGATTAGCCCACGAAGCTTCAGGTTGCGGATTGAGCAGTTCGTTAGTTACTATAATTATGAGCGATACCACTAATAACTGAACAATCTGATGCCAGCGGATGTTTTCTATGGGAGAGGCTGAGCGATAGCGACAATTAATCAAAACGAACACCATGACAATGCGAAAACAAAACCATTATCATGGACAAACTAACCAACCATCATGAGCTCAAAGTGTCTCTTAACTCAGACTGCTTCAAGTCCAAAATGTTTTGGCGACGTACAGGTACCTAATTACAAATATAAAATTATAGTCTTGATATATTGTTCAATAATAAAGAGGTGTTTTATTAATCTACGTAGGACTTACTGTGGACTTACGTTTTTCAGGGAATAAAAAAGGGTTGCGCCGGAATGACGTAACCCTTTGATATATATGGTAGCTATGACTGGACTTGAACCAGTGACCCCAGCATTATGAATGCTGTGCTCTAACCAGCTGAGCTACATAGCCATAAATTCAGTGGCGCGTATTTTGGTGATTTT
>JABXIQ010000058.1 GCA_013373015.1 Kangiellaceae bacterium | reverse complement strand
GATCTGGATATTCCAGAAGGCTCAGATATGATGTTGCTGGATGCTTTGATTGCTTTGAAAGATCAAGATGCAACTCTAGCATTCCGCCGTTCTTGCCGTGAAGGTGTGTGTGGCTCTGATGGCATGAGTATCAATGGTAAGAATGGCTTAGCCTGTATTACTCCTGTTTCAAGCCTAAAATCACCGGTAGTTGTGCGCCCATTACCAGGTTTGCCCGTTATTCGTGACCTAGTGGTAGATATGGCGCAGTTCTACAAACAGTATGAGAAAATTAAGCCATATTTGATCGCTAATGATGAACCACCAGCAAAAGAACGTCTTCAATCTCCAGAAGATCGTGCAAAACTTGATGGTTTATACGAGTGTATCTTATGTGCTTGTTGCTCGACTTCGTGTCCATCATTCTGGTGGAATCCAGACAAGTTCGTAGGTCCTTCAGGTTTATTACAGGCTTATCGCTTTTTAATTGATAGCCGTGATACTGAAACGGATGAGCGCTTAGCGGATTTAGATGATGCCTACAGCGTTTTCCGATGTCGTGGCATTATGAACTGTGTAGCGGTTTGTCCAAAAGGCTTAAATCCTACGCAGGCGATTGGGCATATTAGAAGTATGTTGTTGAAAAGAGGCGCTTAATTAAAAGGTTAAAAACTCCAATAGATTTGTTATTCATCGGAAGAAAACTGCTTGTTTATTACAATAAACAGCGCTTTTTCTTGCCTGAATGCCTCACTCTTGATTTTTTTTACACTTTTAAATAGTGCAAATTCAGAAGATGAGTAAATATCGCTCATCTTTTTAAGAATTTAAAGAAAACAAGCAGTTAGTTATAACTTTTAGTGAAGCTCTTTTACAAATAAAAGGGCTTCAACTGTGTTAAGACTGGCGTTTTTTAGTTATTATAGCGGCTTAGCTAGCTAGAGATGTACTTAATAGTACTTAATAAGGTTTCTAAATACATGAAAAATGGGTTAGAGGCGATGTTCGAAAGCGCATACCTTACAGGTGGTAGCGCGGCCTATTTAGAAGAATTGTACGAGCAATATTTGGCTGATCCTCAGTCTGTTGATGCTGAGTGGCGTATAAAATTCGATCAGTACAACAAAGTAAACGACAAACAGGAAGTGGCGCATGGCGAAATCCGTGAACATTTTCGTCAAATTGGCTTAAATCGTCAAAAAATTGCCTTTTCTCAAGGCTCCAATTCGTTGGCAGCCGATCCAAAGCAAGTTAAGGTATTACATCTTATCGAGTCTTATCGTGCTCGCGGCCATCATCATGCCAAGATTGATCCTTTGGGTATGTGGCAACATCCCTATCCAACAGATTTGTCGTTAGAAAGTTTTGAGCTTTCTGATGCCGATTTAGGTACTAAATTCCATGTTGGTAATTTAGCAGGTCCAGATGAGCAGACTTTGTCTGAGATTTTGGATCGTTTGCAAGCGACTTACTCAAGCTCAATTGGCGCAGAATTCTTACACATGAATTCTCTGGAAGAGCGTCGTTGGATTCAAGAAAAACTTGAAGCGGTGAATGCTTCACACGCGTTTAGAGCTGAAACTCAAGAAAAGATTTTAGAAGGCTTGTCTGCAGCAGAAGGTCTTGAGAAATACTTAGGTGCCAAATTTCCTGGCGCAAAACGTTTTTCATTGGAAGGCGGTGATAGCTTAGTTCCAATGATGCGCGACATGATTAACCAAGCGGGTATCGCTGGTGCCAAAGAAATTGTTATTGGTATGGCACATCGTGGTCGCTTAAACGTGTTAGTCAATGTTATGGGTAAAAACCCAAGTATTCTATTTGATGAATTTGCGGGTAAAGGTGATTTAGTTGGTACTTCTGGTGATGTGAAATATCACATGGGTTACTCTTCTGACGTAGAGACAGAGGGTGGTCCAGTTCACTTGGCGTTGGCCTTTAATCCATCACACTTAGAAATCGTTAGCCCAGTGGTGGTGGGTTCTGTTCGTGCGCGTCAAGAGCGTCGTAATGATCAAACTCACGATCAAGTATTGCCTGTTTTAATTCACGGCGATTCTGCTTTTACTGGCCAAGGCGTTGTAATGGAGACATTCAATATGTCTCAGGCGCGCGGTTTTGCAGTCGGTGGCTCAGTTCATATCGTAATTAATAACCAAGTTGGTTTTACCACTTCAAAGCCAATGGATACTCGTTCAACGGCCTATTGTACTGATGTGGCTAAAATGGTCGAAGCACCAATTTTCCATGTGAATGGTGATGATCCTGAAGCAGTGTTGTTTGTGACTCGCTTGGCCTTAGAGTTTAGAAATAAATTTAAGAAAGACGTGGTGATTGATTTAGTCTGTTACCGTCGTCATGGTCATAATGAAGCGGATGAGCCAAATGCAACTCAACCGTTGATGTACCAAAAGATTAAGAAACACCCAACGCCACGCAAGCTGTATGAAGACAGTTTGGTTAGTCGTGGTATTTTTGAAGCTGAAAAAGCCAAGGCAGTATTAGACGATTATCGAAATTCTTTGGATAATGGTCAAAGTACAGTTAAGAACTTATTAGCTGCTAGAGAAAATGAATTTAATGTGGATTGGTCTCCATATTTTGATCAGACTTGGCAGTCTCCTGCAGATACCACCATTTCAAAGCAAGAGTTCGAGACATTGGCTGAGCGCATTTGCCATCATCCTGAAGATCATCCTTTGCAATCTCGTGTTAAAAAGTTGATGGGTGATCGTAAGAAGATGGCATCTGGTGAACTTCCAATGGATTGGGGTTTTGCCGAAACTATGGCTTATGCTGGCTTGTTAAACGATGGTTATGAAGTACGTTTATGCGGTCAGGATTCTGGGCGTGGTACATTCTTCCATCGCCATGCGGTATTGCACGATCAAAATGACGCAGAAGTCTATATTCCATTGCAACATATCAAAAAAGACCAACCAAAATTTGAAGTTATTGATTCTGTGCTTTCAGAAGAGGCTGTGCTTGCTTTTGAATACGGCTATTCAACTAATGAACCGCGGTCGATGGTTATTTGGGAAGCGCAGTTTGGTGATTTTGTGAATGGCGCACAAGTGGTGATTGACCAATTTATTAGTTCTGGTGAGCAAAAGTGGGCGCGTTTGTCGGGTCTTTCTATGTTCTTGCCACACGGTTATGAAGGGCAAGGTCCTGAGCATAGCTCGGCACGTTTAGAGCGTTTCTTGCAGTTAGCGGCTGAGCATAATATTCAAGTAGTAGTGCCATCAACGCCTGCGCAAGCGTTTCATATGATCCGTCGTCAAATGATTCGACCATTGAGAAAACCCTTAATTGTGATGACTCCAAAAAGTTTACTACGTCATAAGTTAGCGGTTTCTGACATAAGTGATTTGACGGATGGCAAATTCCATAATGCGATCCCAGAAATTGATGCGTTAGATGCGCAAAAAGTGACTCGTATTGTGATGTGTTCTGGTAAAGTTTATTATGACTTGCTTGAAAAGCGTCGCGAAGAAAAAATGGACAATGTCGCTATTATTCGTATTGAACAGCTGTATCCGTTCCCGCATGAAGAAGTGCAAGAAATTTTGGCTCAATACAAAAATGCACAAGAGTTTATTTGGTGTCAAGAAGAGCCTCAAAATCAAGGTGCTTGGTATTGTTCGCGTCATAATTTAGACGATGCGGTAATGACCATTGATACTAAATATCGTGTAACCTTTGCTGGCAGAGCAGCTTCTGCAGCTCCTGCAGTAGGTTATGCTGGATTACATAATGAACAACAAGCCCAGCTCGTCAATGACGCGTTAGGTTTATAATTGAATAGATTTTTAACTATTAAGAGAATAGGTTAGGACATGGCTATTGAAATCAAAGTTCCTGTATTACCTGAATCAGTTGCAGATGCAACTATTGCAACTTGGCACGTACAGCCAGGTGAAGCTGTATCGCGTGATCAAAACTTAGTTGATATTGAAACTGATAAAGTGGTTTTAGAAGTTGTTGCCCCAGAAGATGGTGTGATTACTGAAATCCTAAAGCAAGAAGGCGATACAGTTCTGCAAGAAGAGTTAATTGCTAACTTTGAGGCGGGTGCAGCGGCTGCATCAGCTCCAGCGACAGCAGAACCTAAAGCTGAAACAGCAGCGCCTGCAGCTGAAGTTGTTCCAGCGCCTACCGCAGATTTAGATGTTCTATCACCTGCAGTGCGTCGTTTAGTGGCTGAGCATGGCTTAGACCCGAAACAAATTCCAGTTAGTGGTAAGCGTTTGACTAAAGAAGATGTTGAAGCTTTTATTAAGGGCGGCGCTAAGACAGCGGCTGCTCCAGCAGCAACTAGTTCTGCACCAGTTTCTGCTGGCTTGCGTGAAGAAAAACGCGTGCCAATGACTCGTTTGCGTAAGCGTATTGCTGAGCGTTTATTAGAAGCACAGCACAATGCAGCAATCTTAACGACGTTCAATGACATCAACATGAAAGAAGTGGTTGAGCTTCGTGCGCGTTATAAAGATCAGTTTGAGAAAGTTCATGGTACTCGTTTAGGTTTCATGTCTTTCTTCGTGAAAGCTACGGTTGAAGCCTTAAAACGTTTCCCAGATGTTAATGCCTCAATTGATGGTGATGATATTGTTTATCATGGTTACTATGATATTGGTGTTGCTGTTTCTTCGCCTCGCGGTTTAGTTGTGCCAATTTTACGCGATGCAGATACTATGACTTTAGCTGAAATTGAAGCAAAAATCCGTGAGTTTGGTGCAAAGGCGCGTGATAACAAATTAACCGTTGAAGAAATGACGGGTGGTACCTTCACTATTTCAAACGGTGGTGTTTTTGGCTCATTAATGGCTACGCCAATTATTAATCCTCCACAATCAGCTATTTTGGGCATGAACCGTATGGAAGATCGCGCTGTTGTTGTGAATGGTGAAATTGTCATTCGTCCAATGATGAATGTGGCTCTTTCTTATGACCATAGAATTATTGACGGTCGTGAGTCGGTTGGTTTCTTGAAAACCATTAAAGAATTTATTGAAGATCCAGCAAGACTTTTACTGGATCTGTAATAAGTGATTGATTATAAAGTGCCGAACTTATGTTCGGCATTTTGTGTTTTAGAATTTTGTGTTTTTTGTATTAATTTTTAGATTTATTCAAATAGGAATCTAGTTATGAACCTACATGAGTATCAAGGTAAGCAGTTATTCCGCGAATACGGTTTGCCAGTATCAGAAGGTTATGCTGTTGATAATCCTCAAGCAGCATTTGAAGCAGCAGGTCGCATTGGCGGTGATATGTGGGTGGTTAAAGCCCAAGTTCACGCAGGTGGCCGTGGTAAAGCGGGTGGCGTAAAAGTTACTGGCGACAAGAATGAAATTAAAGAGTTTGCTCAAAAGTGGTTGGGTAAAAATTTAGTTACTTATCAAACAGATGCTAATGGTCAGCCAGTAAGCAAGATTCTTGTTGAAACTTGTACTGATATTGCCGAAGAGTTGTACTTAGGCGCAGTTGTTGACCGTTCTAGCCGTCGTGTGGTTTTCATGGCTTCAACAGAAGGCGGTGTTGAGATTGAAACTGTTGCTCACGAGACTCCTGAAAAAATCTTAAAAGCAACTATAGATCCGCTAGTAGGTGCGCAACCATACCAAGGTCGTGACCTAGCATTCCGATTAGGTCTTCAAGGTAAGCAAGTTAAGCAATTTACGCATATCTTTATGCAGTTAGCAAAAATGTTCACGGAAAAAGATTTAGCACTTTTGGAAATCAATCCTTTAGTAATTAAAGAAGATGGCGATTTACATTGCTTAGATGCAAAAATCGGTATCGACTCAAATGCTTTATACCGCCACCCTAAATTAGCCGAGATGCACGATCCTTCGCAAGAAGACGAACGTGAGTCTCATGCAGCTAAATTTGAACTTAACTATGTTGCGCTAGATGGCAACATCGGTTGTATGGTGAATGGTGCAGGTCTTGCGATGGGCACTATGGACATCATTAAGTTGCACGGCGGCGAGCCAGCAAACTTCCTTGACGTAGGCGGTGGCGCAACTAAAGAGCGTGTAACTGAAGCATTCAAAATTATTCTTTCTGACGAAAATGTTAAAGCAGTATTAGTAAACATCTTCGGTGGTATCGTTCGTTGTGACTTGATCGCTGAAGGTATTATTGGTGCAGTTAAAGAAGTTGGCATTGAAGATCCTGTGGTTGTTCGCCTTGAGGGTAACAATGCAGAATTGGGTGCTAAAGTTTTAGCTGAATCTGGTCTTAACATCATTGCTGCGAATAGCTTAACTGACGCAGCAGAAAAAGTAGTTGCGGCTGCTAAGTCTGCGTAAGGAGCAAATCGATGAGCATTTTAATTAATAAAGACACTAAAGTTATCTGCCAAGGCATCACTGGTTCACAAGGGACTTTCCATACTGAACAAGCGATCGAATACGGTACGAACATGGTTGGCGGTGTCACGCCTGGTAAAGGTGGTCAAACTCACTTAGGTTTACCTGTGTTCAATACCGTATCTGAAGCGGTTGAAGCAACTGGTGCTGAAGCATCGGTTATTTATGTGCCAGCTCCATTCTGTAAAGATTCTATTTTAGAAGCTGCAAATTCAGGTATCAAACTTGTTGTTTGTATTACAGAAGGCATTCCTACCATGGATATGCTTGAAGCTAAAATCGTTTGTGATGAGTTGGGTGTTCGTCTAATTGGGCCTAACTGTCCTGGCGTTATCACTCCAGGAGAGTGTAAGATTGGTATTATGCCAGGCCATATTCATTTGCCAGGTAAAGTAGGTATCGTATCACGCTCTGGTACTTTGACTTATGAAGCGGTTAAGCAAACGACTGACGCTGGTTTTGGTCAATCGACCTGTGTTGGTATTGGTGGCGACCCAATTCCTGGATCTAACTTCATCGACATTTTGCAAATGTTCCAAGACGATCCAGCTACAGAAGCAATTGTTATGATCGGTGAGATTGGTGGTTCTGCAGAAGAAGAAGCTGCTGCATTTATCAAAGCTAATGTCACTAAGCCTGTAGTTTCGTATATTGCTGGTGTTACAGCTCCTCCAGGTAAGCGTATGGGTCATGCTGGTGCTATTATCGCCGGTGGTAAAGGTACAGCTGCTGAAAAGTTTGCTGCTTTGGAAGACGCAGGTGTAAAAACTGTGCGCTCTTTAGCAGATATCGGTAAAGGCTTGAAAGAAATCACTGGTTGGTAAATAACCTTAAATAGCTGACGTAAGCAGTCGATAACTCGATTAAAAGCCATGTTTCTTTACTAAGAGCATGGCTTTTTTCATGCTTGTCATATTTATTAACATTTACCATCTATACGGATACAGTATTTTGTTAGATACTGGTTTTTTACTAATTTGCGTTATTAGCGGGTTAGTTTGTGTCAAATAAACAATAAATGAGGCATTCAATGGCTTTTAAATTTAAAAAAACAGCAGTTGCTCTAGCGTTGGCTGTAGGCATGTCAGCGGCATATGCAAAGCTACCGAAAGGGGTAGAGAAGGTAACAGAAGTAGAAGGTATTTCTGAGTATCGTTTAGATAATGGTCTGCAAGTTCTTGTTTTTCCAGATAAAACACAAGAAACAGTGACCGTTAACATTGTTTATCATGTGGGTTCTAAGCATGAAAACTATGGTGAAACAGGTATGGCGCATTTATTAGAGCATCTTGTGTTCAAGGGCACGCCAAAGCATAAAGATATTCCTAAAGAGTTGACTGATAGAGGCGCTGAGCCAAATGGTACTACTTGGCTGGATAGAACTAACTATTTTGAGACTTTCAGTGCTACAGAAGATAACCTTGATTGGGCGTTGGATTTAGAAGCTGATCGTATGATCAACTCGTTTATTGCTAAGAAAGACTTAGATAGTGAAATGACAGTGGTACGCAATGAGCTTGAAAATGGTGAGAATAGTCCATTCCGAGTGCTTTTTCAGCGTTTATTAGCTACAGGCTTTGACTGGCATAACTATGGAAAATCAACTATTGGCGCACGTTCTGACCTAGAGAATGTTGATATTTCAAACTTGCAAGCATTTTATAAGAAGTATTATCAACCTGATAATGCAACTTTGATCGTTGCTGGTAAAGTTGATGAAGAAGAGCTGATCAAGAAAATTGATAAGTATTTTGGTGATATTAAAAAGCCTAAGCGTGAAATTCAAAGACTATACACTGAAGAGCCAATTCAAGATGGTGAACGTAAAGTGACAGTTCGTCGTACTGGCGATGTGCAAATGGTCGGTGCTATGTACAAAACTCCTGCAGGCGCGGATGAAGATTTTGCTGCGGTTCAAGTTTTAGCGCAAATCATGGGTGATAGTGAGACTGGGCGTTTACACAAAGATGTTGTAAAAAATAAGTTGGCAGCAAGTACGTTTGGTTTTACTTTCCAACTTGCTGAGCCAGGTGCTTTAATATTTATGGCGCAAGTTGCTAAAGATAAAGATTTAACTAAAACAGAAAACGCATTCTTAAATACTCTTGAAGGTGTAGCAAAAACACCTATTACTCAAGAAGAAGTTGATAGTGCTAAAGCAAGATTATTAAAGCAAATTGAATTAAGTTTTAATAACTCTCAAAGTGTCACAATCGGCTTAACTGAGTGGATAGGAATGGGTGATTGGCGTTTGCTATTCTTAAATCGCGATAGACTTGAGAAAGTAACTGCTGCTGATGTTCAACGCATGGCGGAGGAGTTATTAGTTAATGACAATCGTACTTTAGGTTTGTTCATACCTGAAGAAAAGCCAGATAGAGCTGATTCAATTGAGCGTTTCGCACAAGAAGATATCAAGAAAATGCTAGAAGGCTATACGGGGCGTGAAGCTGTAGCGCAAGGTGAAGATTTTGATCCTTCGCATGATAATATTGATGCTCGTACAGCTAAAGCTAAATTAAGTAATGGGGCTGATGTGGTTTACCTGCCGAAAAAAACGCGCGGTGAATCAGTAGTTATGAGCATCAATCTTGATTTGGGTAATTTAGAAGATTTACGTAATACTAATGTTATTCCAAGATTAGCATCAGGCATGCTGCAACGTGGTACGGATAAGTACACTCGTGAAGAATTACAAGCTGAGTTTGATAAACTGAAAGCAAATGTAAGTGTTAATGGTGGTTCAACAAGCACCTCTGTTCGAGTAACAACCACCAAAGAAAACTTACCTAAAGTTGTAGCGCTTGTAGAAGAAGTGCTTAAAAATCCATCTTTTGATGAAAAAGAATTGGAAATCTTAAAGCAGGAATATGTAGTTGGTTTGGAGCAGCAAAAACAGCAGCCAACAACAAAAGTGTTCCGCACCTTACAGCGTCATTTAAATCCTTATGATGAAACTCATCCGTACTATACAATGGATATTGATGATGAAATCGAAGCAATAAAATCGGTCACGGCTGATCAGTTAAAAACGTTCCATAAAAACTTTATGGGCGCGCAAGAAGCTGAAATTGCTGTAGTTGGTGATTTTGATCAAGCTGAAATGCAAGCAAAGTTGGATGAGGTTTTGGGTGATTGGAATACCAAAGTTAAATATGAGCGTATCAAAACCCAAGCCGCGGATGTTGATGCTATTAATAACTTTGTCGACACACCTGATAAAGCTGGTGCTGCGTTCGGTGCTATGATTTCAATTCCAATGCGTGACGATCATCCTGATTATCCTGCACTAGAAATGGCAAACCAAATGTTTGGTGGCGGTTTCATCAGTAGTCGTTTAGCCAACCGTTTGCGTCAAAAAGATGGTTTAAGTTATGGTGCTGGCTCTTTCTTCAACGCTAGTTCATTTGACGAGAACGCAACATTTGGTGCTTATGCGATTTGTGCTCCTGAAAACTTGGATAGAGTTGAGCAAGGTTTCAATGAAGAGCTTGAAAAAGTTCTAAAAGAAGGCTTTACTCAAAAAGAGCTTGATGATGCGCGCAATGGTGTTATCCAAAATAAGCGTATTGATCGCGCTAAAGACAATCGCTTAGTGGGCACTTTGGCTGGTAATGTTGACCTTAACCGCTCGATGAAGTGGGACAAGGACTATGAGCAAGCTCTTATGAACTTGACCATTGAGCAAGTCAATGAAGCTTTCCGTCGTCATATTAAACCTGAAAACATTTCAGTTATTAAAGCTGGCGATAAAGCAAAAATTGAAAAAGCCCAAAAAGAAAAGACAGAGTAAGTTGTCTGTTAATAAAAAGCCGTGCAATTGCACGGCTTTTTTATGCGTTAAAATAATGTCTATAGTTACCAAGTATATTTTACATCATAACGAACTTTGATTTCGCTATTGGCTGGTACTTTGACATTAAAATGTATATGGCGTGAGTCTTGTTTAGTAAAGTCGTGAGATTTACTGGTTATTTTCCAATTAGACCAACGATAAAGAGTTTCTCTAATGACCACCTCAGCATCTTCACTTTTATGATTTTTGATGGTAATTTCAAAACTTTCACGCAATTCTTTGTTATCTGTACTAATTTGATAGTTGGTTTGTTTACGTTCTCCTTTAATATCAAAAGAGTTACCCATTTTGATCAATACATCTTCATCTTTAGGGGTGTGGTCGATAATATCTTCACCAATAAATTCCAATGAGCCGTCATCATCACGTTGATTGACCCGTATTCTTCCTGCAGGAAGTGGAATACCCATATTATTTTTTTTGTCGTTTTTGAAGCGTAAATAAACGTTTACATCACTTTGGGAATTATGACCATAGCCTTGGTTGGTATTGATACCTCCGTAATAACCAAACTGGCTAGAGGCGTCGAAAACGAGCTCTTTAGTGCATGCAATATCGGTTACGTTTGGAAAAAGTTCTAGTTGTTTTGTCGAGTTATTGGGGATATTTGCTGGGCGGCCAAGTGTGTACATGTGATATTCGAAGAATGTCTTTTCTTGAAAGCCTTCGTCAGCCATTTCAGCCATAGCTCTTTTTACTCGAGAGCCCGTTATCATTATATTTTGATCTGGCTGAGCACGATTGACATCTCCAGCAATCAGTTTGAGTTTTGCATCAGCAAAGTCAGCACCGGATTGATTAATGATGCTCACCCAACCAGCTAAATCCATCTTGCAGTTATCTTTGCCTTTTTCATCATAAATGATGTTGTAATCTGACCACCAAGTCATACCCTGTGTTTGATAACTCAACTCAATGTCTTGCTTGCCTGATTTATTAGCATCAAGTTGCCATACTAGAGTTGGCTTTGTTCTCAAGCCACCTGGTAAGCTAGGAAAACTGATATTGCTGTAATTATTGATGCTATGCACATTGCCGCTCTTATCTTTTAAGATCAGGCCGCCAGTGGCACTGACTAGTTCACCACTGATAGTATTAACTTTGTCGCCAACCGATTGCTCAACGGTAATGTTTTTACCGAGGTATTTTTGTAATAGTTTTTGTTGGCTGACTAAATCAAATTGGTAATTTTGTTCTAAAACTCGCGCATCCGGATCATCCTTAGAGCGAAAGGATACCGTTGTTGGATCTAATAATGCTGCCACATCACTGACTTCCAGCTGATTAATACCTCGCTGGATGTTGTATTCTCTTGTGGATTTAATCACAGCATAGCCAGGCACATGGTAGTAACCTTGATGTTGACCAGGAATAGGACGGTAGGTGTCCGGTGAGATAGAGCCTGGTTGGGCGCTGCTATAGATGGTAATTGAATCTTTTTGTTGTGCCATAAGAGAGCTTCCTGATGCTGATAGTGTTAATGCTATAACTGCAGGTAATAATCGTTTTGCATTTAGGTTTGTATTCATAGGGCTGACCTTGTGTTTTAATGCTTGTGTAGTAATGATATACCCTTGTAAACGTCAGATTACTAGAAAAGGGTTAAACTGACAAAAAACTAATTACAGATTGGTTCAAAATAATGACAAAAACACTTTTTTTTACATTTGCTTTACTTTTATTGCCCTATACGGCATGGGCAAATGAAGCAAACCAGCCTTTAGCTATTGATAAAACTCAAAGCTATCTTAAATTTTCTGGCGTTCAAAACAAAAAAACAGCTTTTACTGGTCAATTTGAGCGATTTAGTCCTGAGATTATTTTTAACTCGGATGATATGGTGGCTAGTTTTATTCGCGTCGAAGTCGAACTGGCGAGTGTGAATAGTAATAATAAAAAGCGTGATGATAATCTTAAAAATTCCAATTGGTTCGATGTTGAGAACACTCCAAAAGCTTTATTTGAATCATCCTCAATAACTCCTTTAGAAGATGGGGCTTATAAAGTATTGGGTGATTTGACTATCCGAACTATCAAGAAGCCTCTTGAGTTGATAATGACTATTAGCCGAACTGAAAATATTATAACCTTGCAAGGAGCCGTTCAGTTGAATCGTCTGGATTTTGATCTGGGTTTAGGTGCTTGGAAAAATCCAAATTGGGTCAAACATGAGGTTGACGTTGAATATAAAGTTGTAGGGACTTTAACCCAGTAGTTATTTTAGAGCTTGTTTTATAACAGTTTTTGCCCATTGTTCAGGAGCTTCAAGCATAGGGAAGTGACCGAGATTCTCCAGCCAGTGTAGTTCAGAGTTTTTTGTTTCTTGAGCAATAACATCCGCCATCTTTGCAATTGCAATTGGATCTTGTTTTGGCCAAATAATTTCAATCGGCAAATCAGTTTCCTGTAGTGCGCCTATCCATCTGCTCCAAAATTGTTTTCGTTCAAAGGTATAGCGGCTAATAGAGGCTAAAACCTTTTTACCTTGATTAAAGGTCATCATTTGCCAAATACTATCTATTTCGCTTTCGGTTAGTTGCTGTGGGTCGACAAAAATTTTGCGTAAGTTTCTTTTTGCCGTTAATTTAGATGAGAGTCTCGCAATAAAAGGGCCGATAGAGCTGCGCAATAGCTTTTGCATTAAGAGAAGTTGAGCCAATTCAATATGCATGGAGCCATTACATAAAACGATTTTCTTTATCTGTACCGGGAATTGATTAGCATTATCACGTGCTAGAATTTCAGTTAAAACGCTTGTTCCGTAATCATGAGCCAAGATATACGTTTTTTTGATATTAAGTTGTTGCCATAAAGTTTGAGCAATGTTGGTTTGTTCAAATAGAGAGTATGAATAGTCAGTTGGTTTATCGGAAAAACCAAAACCCAAATGGTCGTGAATGATAATTCTGAAATCTTGTTTCAGATAGGGCAAGGCTTTCCAATAGTCATAAGAAGAGGTTGGAAAGCCATGCAGAATACACAAGTTAGGCAAATTTTTTAGGCCATCAGGATCAGAGTCAATGATAAAGATTTTGTGACCATTAACGGTGCAATAACGACCTAAATTAAACCACTCTTGTGCATTCATTTTTTTATATCTATACTTAAGCTAAGCTTGGAAGTTCAACTTCATTAGCAAGATCATTAAATACACCTGAGTTAATCAACTCTTGGACTGCCTCAATGTCAGGCCCAAAGTGACGATCTTTATCATAATACGAAACCTTTGCTCGGATTATGTCATAAGCTTTTTGCAATGCAGAAGATGTTTTTAACGGAGCTCTAAAATCAATGCCTTGGGCGGCAGATAGTAACTCAACCGCGATAACCCCTGATGTATTGAAGTTCATGTCGCGCAGACGACGAGCAGCAAAGGTTGCCATTGACACATGATCTTCTTGGTTAGCTGAGGTTGGTAAAGAATCAATCGAAGCAGGGTGGGCTAAGGTTTTGTTTTCAGAAGCTAATGCAGCGGCAGTAACTTGGGCAATCATGAAGCCTGAATTAACACCTGAATCTTGTACTAGAAAAGCTGGTAATCCACTCAAATGTTTATCTAACAATAAAGCAATTCGACGTTCAACGATTGCACCTACTTCTGAGATAACAATAGCTAATAAATCAGCCGACATGGCTACCGGTTCTGCGTGGAAATTACCACCAGAAATAATATCTCCTTCTTCAGGAAATACTAGTGGGTTATCAGATACTGCATTGGCTTCTGTCAATAACACCGAAGCAGCAAAGCGCATATGATCTAAAGCGGCGCCCATTACCTGTGGTTGACAGCGAAGCGAGTAGGGGTCTTGAACTTTTTCGCAGTCTTCATGCGACTCATTAATTTCTGAACCTTTGACAAGATTTAGCAGGTTTAAAGCAACTTGCTGTTGGCCTTTATGACCACGTACTTGATGAATGCGTGCATCAAACGGCGCAGTAGAACCAAGTGCTGCATCAACAGATAAAGCCCCAGCAACAATAGCGGCAGCAAAGTTATTTTCTGCACCAAACAAACCGGCTAATGCTAAAGCGGTGGAACATTGTGTGCCATTTAATAAGGCTAAACCTTCTTTTGCGGCTAGTACTAGTGGTTCTAGTCCTGCAATTTTTAGGCCTTCGACAGCGGATATAATTTTGCCATTGTGACGTACCTTGCCAACACCAATTAAAGTACAGCTCATATGGGCTAGGGGAGCTAAATCACCTGAAGCTCCAACAGAACCTTTCTCTGGGATGCAAGGATAGACCTCATGATTGACTAGGCGAATTAAAGCATCAACCGTTTCGCGCTTAACGCCTGAGTGACCTTGCGATAAGCTTGATAGTTTTAATACCATTAATAGACGCACTAGGTTGTCAGATAATAAATCGCCAATACCTGCCGCATGAGAAAGTACTAATGATTCTTGCAAAAGTTCGAGCTTTTCTTTGGGAATACGAGTTGAGGCAAGCAAGCCAAAGCCTGTATTGATGCCGTAAACGGTTTGGTCATTCGCTATAACATCAGCAACCGTTTGTGCTGCTCGATCTATCACAGGATAAAAATCAGCATTAAGTTCTATGTTTACAGGTGATTGATAAATAGCCCGACAATCCGCTAGCGTTAACTCACCCGGTGTTAAAGTAAATTGATTCATTTTATGTTCTCAAAATATGTTGTTAACTATAAACCAGAAGGTTAATCAACCATCGGCAAATGTAAGCCTTGTTCTTTGGCACATTGTTTTGCAATGTCATAACCAGCGTCTGCATGGCGCATAACACCAGTTGCAGGATCATTGAATAGCACGCGCTCAATTCGCTTATCCGCAGCTTCAGTGCCATCGCAACAAATCACTACCCCTGAGTGCTGTGAAAAGCCCATGCCAACACCGCCTCCGTGGTGTAATGATACCCAAGTTGCACCACCTGCAACGTTTAACATGGCATTCAATAAAGGCCAATCAGATACAGCATCTGAGCCATCCAGCATGCTTTCTGTTTCACGGTTAGGACTGGCTACAGAGCCTGAATCCAAGTGATCTCGACCAATCACAACAGGAGCTTTTAATTCGCCATTGCGTACCATTTCGTTAAAGGCCAAACCTAATTTGTGACGCAGGCCTAAACCGACCCAGCAAATGCGCGCTGGTAAGCCTTGGAAGCTAATGCGCTCTCTGGCCATGTCTAGCCAGTTATGTAAGTGTGGGTCGTCAGCGATAATTTCTTTAACCTTTTGATCCGTTTTATAAATATCTTCAGGATCGCCCGATAAAGCTGCCCAGCGGAATGGCCCCACTCCGCGACAGAAAAGAGGGCGGATATAGGCTGGAACAAAGCCAGGGAAGTCAAAAGCGTCTTTAACACCTTCTTCTAAAGCCATTTGACGAATATTATTGCCATAATCAACGGTAGGGATACCATCATTCCAAAAGTCCAACATGGCTTGAACTTGAACCGCCATAGACTTTTTAGATTCTTGAGTAACCAGTTCTGGGTTTGACTTGGCTTTTTCACGCCATTGCTCCATGCTCCATCCAATGGGTAAATAGCCATTGACTGGATCGTGTGCTGAGGTTTGATCGGTTACTAGGTCAGGTTTTATTCCGCGTTTATGCATTTCAGGGAAAATTTCAGCGGCATTACCTAATAAGCCAATTGAGATAGCTTCGCCATTTTCTAGTGCTTCATTAAGCATAGCCATAGCTTCATCAATTGACTTGGCTTTTTTGTCCACATAGCGAGTACGTAAGCGAAAATCGATACGTGTTTCGTCACACTCAACTGCAATCATGCAGTAACCCGCCATAGTCGCAGCCAATGGTTGAGCACCGCCCATGCCACCAAGACCACCAGTTAAAACCCATTTGCCTTTAGTTTGGCCGCCAAAGTGCTGTCTGCCTGCTTCGACAAAGGTTTCATAAGTACCTTGCACAATGCCTTGAGAGCCAATGTAAATCCATGAGCCAGCCGTCATTTGGCCATACATCATCAAGCCTTTTTTATCTAACTCGTTAAAATGCTCCCAGTTGCCCCAATGTGGTACCAAGTTTGAGTTCGCAATTAACACACGTGGTGCATCGGCATGTGTTTTGAATACACCAACAGGTTTGCCAGATTGAACCAATAAGGTTTCATCATCATTAAGGTTTTTTAGCGTTTCAACGATTTTGTCATACGATTCCCAGTTACGTGCTGCACGGCCAATACCGCCATACACCACAAGGCCTTGTGGGTGTTCTGCAACATCGGGATCTAGGTTGTTCATCAACATGCGTAATGGCGCTTCGGTTAGCCATGACTTAGCATTTAATTGTGTGCCAGTAGGCGCATGAATAACGCGACTGGCATCAAAACGTGGATCATTTGAATAAGACGACATGAAATTTCCTCTGACTTAATTTACTATAATTCTGTTAATTGATGCTCGGTTTTAAAACGACCGCTGATACTAAAACGGCTTGCAGGGTGATATAGCTGGCAAAAACTGACCAGCGTTTGCTCAGACCAAGTAATGCGATCAATACATAACACAGGCTCATTTTCTTGTAGCTTTAATGTGACCTTCATAAAAGGATCGGCTTCTTTTGCTTGAATCTGGTGCTCTGCTTCGGTTAGTGGCGCTACTTCTGATAAATACACGTTTGGGGTGATGTTTTTATAGTTTTGTTTGAGATATTCAGGAGCCGCCTTGGGGTTAACATAACGTTGTTCAATTTGGATAGGCTTATTATTTTCTTTATGTACCATAATTGAATGAAAAATTTGCTCACCTTCTTTTAGTCCAAAATGGTTTAACAAATGGGCTGGGCACTGCTCTTGTTGTAATAATAACAATTCATTGGAATAATCACCGTCACGGTTATGGACTTCATCAGCAATATTTCTAATTTCTAACAACGGAGAATGTAGTTTTTTCGGTGCTACAAAAGTACCTCGACCTTGCACACGGTAGAGAACACCTTCTTCGGTTAATTCATCTAATGCCCTACGTGCGGTCATGCGGCTGACGCTACACATCTCGACTAGCTCATTCTCAGAAGGTACCCGCTTATGTTCCTTCCATTGCTTTTTAGCAATACCATTGCGTATATAATCTTTGACTAATTGATAGCGAGGTTCGTCTTGACTCATGACCGGCATTTCCTAATACTTTATAACAGCCTCTAGACGCAGCTGTTATTTAGAGTAAACTAAGTTGTATATACAACCAAAAATTGCACGCAAAATCAAGCCAGTTGGAACCTATGAGCGAAATCAATAAAGAGAAAATTCAGCAACTTGTTGAAAAATTTGAAGAAAGTCAATTTGAGGGAAGTGACTTTTTTCACTTAGAGCATCTATTGATTGCTTGGCATTATGTCTGTCATCAGCCGTTGGCGGTAGCGAAGCAGAAATTTCATCAAGGTGTTTTGGAGTTGGTGACAAAGCTTGGCGTTAGAGAGAAATACCATCGCACATTAACTGACTTCTTTCTGGATTATTTGGCTCATCTACATTGGTATCTTGGAACTGGTGAGTGGCAGGCGGTTGAGACGAATTGCCCATTAATTATTAACAATGCAAAAAAACTAGTCGGATTTTACTATTCTGATGAGCTTTTACAGTCAGATGAAGCCCGTTTAGGTTTTGTTGAAGCAGATAGAATGGTATTAGATCGTGCCAGTTTGAAACTGACGGTAGAAGAGGCTCCTGTATTTGAATTAGAAGAGTTTGAGTCGCCATTAATAGTTTCAATTCCTCACAATGGCCAGTTTATTCCTCATGATGTGCTTAAAACTATGTTGCCAACAGCGCTTGATAGTGCTGATACCGACTGGTATTTGTCGCAACTGTATGCTTTTACCTCAGACTTGAACGTTACTCGACTTAGCTCCAATTATTCACGCTATCTCATTGATTTAAATCGTGATTCGAGCGGCAAAGTACTCTATGCCAACGCTGATAATACTGAGCTTTGTCCAACTTCAACCTTTGATCTTGAGCCATTGTACGATGAAGATGAGCAGCCTGATGCGACAGAAATTAAAAGGCGAACGGAGTTGTATTGGAAGCCTTATCATCACCAGTTGCAACGCCTAATTGATAAGGCCAAAGCCCAATTCGGTTATGCCATAGTGTTTGAAGCTCATTCAATTGCCCAAGAAGTACCAAGGTTTTTCGATGGCAAGTTACCCGACTTTAATTTTGGCACCAATGATGGCCAAACGGTTAATGAGTCCTTGGCAAAATTGATAGAAGATTTTGATACGAGCGACTATTCAAAAGTTATTAATGCGCGCTTTAAAGGCGGTTTTATCACGCGTCATTATGCCAAGCCAGAAGATAATGTGTTTACGATACAGTTGGAGTTGTCGCAGGCTAACTACTTGGATATGTCAAAAAATCTTATGAATTTAGTCTTAGCTGATAAACTTAAAGTAAAGCTAAGACATCTATTAGAACTATTAAAGGGGTATTCCATTGAATCTTAAATTGTTTGATATGCATTCTAAATTAGATGATGAGTTCGTTTTTGAGCAATTAAAAACTCACAACTCGAACATTATCGAAAGAGATCTTAATCCTGTTTCATTGTACTTTAAAGATGAAAATGAACACATTGTAGCAGGGCTAACAGGAAAAACTCAGTGGGGTGGTTTGTTAGTTGATATTCTTTGGGTGCATGAAGATTATCGAGGTCAGTCCTTAGGCACAAAATTACTTGATGAAGCTGAATCAATTGCCCGAAAGAGGAACTGTGAAAACATTGTTTTAGATACTATGGGCTTTCAAGCAAAAGAATTTTATTTAAAACAAGGTTTTCAAGTTTTTGGAATAGTAGAAAACTCAAAAGCAAAGCTTAATTGTTATTATATGAAAAAGGTCTTAAACCAAAGTTGATCTTGGTTTTGCGCCAAATTGGTAGCTCAATTGATTAGGGTGTTCTATATCCCATAATACCAAATCAGCTTGTTTGCCAATTTCAATTGAGCCAATTTCTGAATCTATCCCCAAGGCTTTAGCTGCATTGATTGTCACGCCTTGCAGGGCTTCTAATGGCGTCATTTTGAATAAAGTACATGCCATATTCATCATTAGTAGCACCGACAAACAAGGAGAGGTGCCTGGATTGTGATCGGTTGCTATGGCTATTGGTACCCCAGCATCGCGCAAGGCTTGGATAGGTGGCAGTTTAGTTTCGCGTAAAAAGTAGAAAGCGCCTGGTAAAAGAGTGGCGATAGTGCCTTGTTTGGCCATTTTATCAATAGAAGCTTGTGATAAATATTCTAGATGATCCGCTGATAAACCTTGATAATCAGCGACTAAGCCAGCTCCGTTTTGATCGGAAAGTTGCTCGGCATGCAATTTAACCTGTAAGCCATGTTTTTTTGCCGCGATAAAAACTTTTTCAGTTTGAGCATAAGTAAAACCGATATTTTCACAAAATACATCCACGCAATCAGCTAATTGCTCTTGAGCTACAGCAGGGATCATTTCATTGCACACTAAGTCAATATAGCCATCAGTATTGTGTTTATATTCTGGGGGAAGAGCGTGGGCACCTAAAAAAGTGGCTTTTATTCTGACAGGATATTGTTGACCTAGTTTCTTAGCCACCCGCAACATTTTAAGTTCAGTTTCCAAATCAAGACCATAGCCTGACTTGATTTCCACTGTGGTGACACCTTCTGAAATTAATGTTTCTAAACGTTTACCCGCAGCTTCGTAAAGCTCTTGTTCACTTGCTTCGCGTGTGGCTTTAACACTAGATATAATGCCACCACCTGCTTTTGCTATATCCTCATAAGACGCGCCATTTAAGCGCATTTCAAATTCATTAGCGCGATTGCCGCCATAAACAAGGTGAGTGTGGCAATCAATTAAGCCTGGCAATAACCATTTACCCTGAGCATCAATAATTTCTTTAGCGTCATGCAATGGTTCATTTTCTCCTACATAAGCAATTATGCCATCAGTAATACCTACAGCGCCATTTTCAATCATGCCATAATCATTAGTAGCTGCCATGCTAGCGATATTGACGTTACGGATTAACTTATCAAAATTTAAGCTGGTAAAAGGTTTCGTTTCTGTCTGGCTCATATTATCATCTCAAACTATCAAGCTATTTTCAGGCACTTAATTAAGGCATACCATGAAACAATTTTTCGCCAAACACATATTACTAGACGAAGGTTGGGCAAATGACGTTTTATTAAAGGTTGATTGTAATGGGGTTATTCAAGAAATTAAACCTCAATCACGCATAGACCATCAGTTTGATGGAGAATTAATTTCTGGTTCAGTCATTCCTGGAATGGTTAACAACCATTCTCATGCCTTTCAGTGGGCGATGGCGGGTTTGGCAGAGCAGAGCGGGCAGGATAGTGACAGTTTTTGGACATGGCGCAATGCGATGTACAACTTTGTTGGCAAGGTTACCCCTGACGATTTAAGAATAATTGCTAGTGCGCTTTATATGCAAATGCTTAAAGCGGGCTACACCTCTGTAGGTGAGTTCCATTATTTGCACCACGATATCTCTGGAACTCACTATTCGAATCAAGCTGAAATGTCACTCCAGTTGTTTGAAGCTGCTAAGCAATCGGGTATTGGAATGACATTATTACCAGTGTTTTATCGCTATGCGGGTTTTGGCGAACAGCCAGCCAATCAAGGGCAAAAGCGCTTTATTCATGATCAAGAAGCTTACGCAAACTTACTTAGTAAAATTTCTTTCTTGGCAAAAGAATATAATCAGAATTTTGGTATTGCACCGCATTCTTTGCGCGCTGTGAGTGGAAGTGATATCAAGTTTGCCATCAATACACTAGATAGTTTGGATAGAAAAGCTCCTATTCATATTCATATTGCGGAGCAAGTTAAAGAAGTTAGTGACTGCATTGCTCATTATAGCCAAAGACCCGTTGATTGGTTGATGAAGCAGTTTGAACTTAATGAGCGCTGGTGTTTGGTGCATGCCACTCATATGACTGAACAGGAGACGTTTGAAGTTGCTCAATCAAAAGCCGTAGTTTCAGTGTGCACCACTACTGAAGCAAATCTAGGCGATGGCTTTTTTAATATGATGGATTACAAAAAACATCAAGGACGTTGGTCAGTTGGCAGTGATAGCCATATTACCGTTTCAGCGACAGAAGAGTTGCGCTGGCTCGAGTACCAGCAGCGCTTGATGAATAAGTCTCGAACTTTATTGGTCGATGGCGATTTTAGTTCTAATGGCCATTGGTTATGGACCCAAGCAGCGATAGGCGGTGCACAAAGTCTTAATCGTCAGGCGGGTAAATTAAAAGTTGGTCATAAGGCAGATTGGTTAGAGTTAGATAATAATTCTATTGCTTTAATCGGCAAGAAAGATAACCAGCTAATCGATGCTTTGATTTTTAATAAACAGGCGGCTTGCAATCCTATAAAAGCAGTTTGGGTGAATGGACAACAGTATGTTGAGCATGGAAAGCATAAAGCAGAAGCTGAGATAATGAAGCAGTTTTTACCGATCATGCAAAAACTGTTGCAAGATTAGAATTAAAGAGAGCTTTGCTCGAGTAGAATTGCTCTTAATTCTTCAACATCTAAAGGTTTTGCTACATAAACAGCCTGTAATTTTCGGAACATAGGATGGTTTTTAACGGTATCATCGCTACTCACAACTAATACCTTTAATCTGTTGTCAATATGTTTAAGCTCGCTGACTAAGTTGCCAAAAAAGAATGGATCGGAATCACGCAGAAATTCTGAATTGACCATGATGAAATCAAAACTTTCGTGTCGAATTTTTTGCAAAACAACTTGCTTGGTGGTGGCTTTGTCGGTTTTTAGGCCTAGTTTATCGAGATAACCCATCAGCACCATTTTATCCACGGGGTCTGAGTCAAAAACAAGTGCTTTCATGTGTTTACTAATAGGCACTATTTTTGCTTCGTGGTGATGTACATTCTCATGCTCAATAGTAGATATAGGCATCTCGAAACGTATTTCGTTTTCAAAATAAAAGTATTCCCCCCCTAGCTTGCGTAATAAATGTTTTGCAGAGATGAGTTGCATATTGTTGCAATAATTACTGATGGCAAGTTGTTCATTAAATTGAAAAAGACTTTGATGAGATATAGCTTGCTTGAATTGCTCTGAGTCAGATTCGATGGAGATTCGCAATAGGGTATTGCTTTGATAACTGTTTCTTTGATCAAGTGATAAGGTTAGGTTGCTGTTTTCGCAAATTAGTATCAGTTGTTCTAATACAATGGTTACGAAACGGCGAAAATTGTGGTCATCCAACAAAGCTTTATGGTTGAGTCTATCCCCAGAATAATGATCGTGTACAATAACATTGTGTTGATCTGCAAGTGTAGAATAATTAGTTAGTGTTTGTTTAACGATATCTTTCAACCAAACCGCTGTTTTGTTTTTGCTTACTTCTTCTGAAATCGCCTGATAAAAAAGTGTTAGTCTAGAGTCACTACTTTCAATAGGGTTCTTTCTCAAAAATCCAATGAACTCTTGAAGTTCGCTATTACCGTCTAAGCGAGCTTCATTGACCTCTTTTTTTAATAAATTTAATTGGTGTTCTAAATGTTTGGCATAAAGAATCTTATTGGCAACCGCTTTTGTTAAAAGATTGCCTTGGGTGGTTTGAATAAGGGGTTGTAGTTCTTTAGATAGCTCTGAGTTATTTAATGAGCTAATGAGATGACGAATAATGGTTTTGACAGAATTTTGCTTGTAAATAACATAAAACCACAGTGTTAGGAATAACCCAATCAGAATGCAGTTAAACAATATTTGATAAGAGTTATAGTGGGGTGAAGCTATGTTAAGGGGGATTAACTCTATAATTACTTCACCTAATTTTCTTTCTACAGCTAATTGCTCTAAAGCCTGTTCACTAAGAAATGGATCTTCCCCTATGTCAATATTTGATCGTTGAATGATTTCTTTGGCGACTTGATTTAGTTTTTCTGATTCTAAAATGTTTAACTCAGCCTTGTTACTAATAGCCGCAAGGGTATTGTTTTGATTGTCATAAATGGTAATGGCAGCAATTTCAGGGTTGTCTTTAAGTGGGCTAATAATATTTTTAAGTTGCTCTTGGCTGCCGATGAATATGCCGTATTCAAGTTCAATGGCAAGATTGTCAAGAATAGTTTCGGCAATATGCTGTTGCGAATGGCGATGCTGTTCATGTTTATATTGGTAAAAGATCCAGTTGAATGCTAGTAGTAACAATACAAAAGCTATAAAAAATGCGAAGTTGTATTGTGTGGCGATATTGGATTTTTTGAACATGAAATTAATTTGATTGGTTTTTGTTGTTGAGTTGATTATAAAGCTGTTCTATCGCTTGTTCTAGTTCGATTTTGGAGATGGCTTTTAATCCCATTGAATTAGCAACTTCATGGTTGTACTTTATATCGTAGTATTTGCTATGACGTAATATTTTTTGTTTAGAATTGTTTAGTAATATTTTTGCTGATTCTTGAAGATCTTGCAGAAGCATATCAAAGCTAGTGTAGGTGGTTGCAACAGCGCCCGCTTTAACCATCGCGGTCGAATAGCCTAAAACTAATTTTTGCTGTCGATAACTGGTTAATAATATACGAGGCAAGGTTTGGCTATTATATACAGCTGGATCTGGACGTAAGATAATAATATCGGAATGATCAGAAAGGGTGGGGTATTGTTCAATAACATCTGCTGGATCGTCAATAATGCTTTGCTTTAGTTTAAGTTTTAGCTTTTGTAACACTTCTGAATAGATTTTAGGAATATGCTCATTATTACGCATATTCATAAGGCCTACCGATGAAGCATGCGGCTTTAGTAGCTTTGCTAGCACAGTTTGCCTAATTAAATCAGGATCATAAAAAATCGCATTAATATTTTTGGGTGGATTATCAACGGTTTGATAAAACCATTCTGGGCAAGTGATTAGACTTGCTAAAACTGGTGTTTCAGGCTCGTTTTCAACAAAAAATCTAAAAGCTTCGTTGCCCAAAGGAATAATTAAATCTGCAACAACAGGCTTGTGTTGCCAGTCGTCTAGTGACATGTTGGTAATCGTATATTGTTCTGCTAGCGGTGAAATGCTCAGGGACTTAGCAATATTGGAATAATTTCCCTTGAATTGTTTAGCGATAATTATTATTTGTTTTGAGTTGTGTTCGGTTTGCGGTTCATTTTGCGAAGAATAGGAGGCACTGGCCATGTTGCAAAGCAATAAACCTACCAAACATATAAAAAAATGCTTAAATTGATGTTTCATATTCCATCGAGTTATTGTGTCATCCTTTTACCACAAAGAGTGTTCCCCACTAGTTTTGTCTGCACGGAGGGGGCGCAATTGGCAGTACAAAAATAGATTTCTACCCCGTAATCTTTTCCATCTCTTTCGAAAATCACAATTGCCATTGTATAGGCGTTTGCTTATGCTTCTCAAGTATTTGGTTTGTTTTTGAAAAATGGTTACAACCAAAAAAACCACGATGCGCCGATAAAGGCGACGGGTGTGGAGCGGTTAAGATAGTGTGTTTCTTGCTATTTATCAAGTCAGACTTGCATTGCGCGTGAGCTCCCCACAGTAAAAAAACAATGTGCTGTGGGCTTTCATTCAGCGATCGAATGATTGCATCGGTAAGCTGTTCCCAGCCTTTGCCTTTGTGTGAATGGGCTTTGGCTTGCTCTACCGTTAGGATTGTATTCAGTAATAACACTCCTTGAGCTGCCCAACGACTAAGATCTCCATTGTTAGACATACTACAATTTAAGTCATTTTCTATTTCTTTATAAATATTTCGAAGAGATGGAGGTAGTGGCACTTGTGCATTTACAGAAAAACATAAGCCATTAGCCTGATTCGGGCCATGATAAGGGTCTTGACCAATAATCACTACCTTAACTTGATTGAACTCTGTTGCTTGCAAAGCCGCAAAAACTCTATCTTGCGGCGGGTAAATGGTTTTTCCCTCAGCTCTTTGTTGGGCAACAAAAGCTATAACCTGCTTGAAATAAGGTTGTTGCTGGACACTTTCTAAGGTTTGCTGCCAACTGTTTATCGCTAAGTCAGTAGATTCCATCTTATTGAGAAATAAAGAAATTCAGGGGGTATTATAGGGAAATATGTGGATAAATTGAATGCTAGCGGTTAGTGCTGCTAACCACTACTTATTCCTTCCGATGCTGAAATGCGCGTATTTGATGGCTTTAAGTTTCAATAATCACCAGAGTCTAAAAAGTTCAAAGCATCATCTAACGAGGTGGGGGCATCAAAGTTTGTCTCGCCAAAGTCAAAATCATCAGCTTCGATTGCTCCAGTCCAATCTTCGGGTGGCGCTGCCGCGCTTAAGGTCAACAGTTGCCAGCTAGATTGGTCTAGCTCTTCAATTTCACCGTTAAAGTATTGAACTTCAATGGTTCCTTCATCCTCATCAATCGCTACCACTTCAAAAATCGCGTTTAAGTCGCTTCTTTTATACCACTGGCCACGCCGTGGCAGGAGTTGTTGCGCCATGTGACCTCCGAAATACATATCAGTTATTGCTCAATTTCAGATTATCATATTGTTCAAATAATGCACGATCTGGCTGATTGATATTGTCTATCGTGTGAAAGGGTCGTGATAATTTATTTAATCACTAGTAATAAAAATGGCTTTCAAATACAATATCATCATTAACAGACCAGTTGGTATGCTAGGATGATTTTTACAATTCAATCAAGCCGTTTTTGGCTTAACCATTCAGTGAAACAAGTCTTTGTTTCAATACTGCTGATGATTGCAGCTTTTGCTACTCAAAGTGCTGAGTGGACAGGACAAATTCAGGCAGAAGGACGCTATTTCTTTGAACAAGGTGACTTTGGCCAAGATCAAGATAGTTTATCAATTGCAATTGAACCAGAGTTTTATCACGCTTGGGAAGATACGGGGTTTAGCGTCGTATTTAAGCCTTTTTACCGTTGGGACAGCATGGATGATGAGCGTACCCATGGAGATGTTCGTGAGTTGTTATTGACCTATGTTGGTGACACTTGGGAAGTCAAAGCAGGCTTAGGACATGTCTTTTGGGGGGTAGCTGAGTCGCAACACCTGGTTGATATCATTAATCAGACAGACTTTGTGGAAAATGTGGATGGTGAAGATAAGCTAGGACAGCCAATGCTCAGCTTCTCAACCGAGGGCGAGTGGGGCTTATTCCAACTGTTTGCATTGCCAGGTTTTCGTGAGCGAACGTTTGCTGGTTTTGATGGCCGTTTGCGCTTTCCATTAGTGGTTGATACGGATAATCCGATTTATGCTGACTCCGATGAAGAGCATCGTTTAGATGGTGCTATTCGTTGGTCAAAGAGTTTAGGGGATTGGGATGTGGGTTTGTCGCATTTTTCGGGCACTAGTCGCGAGCCTCTTTTCGTGACTGATTTAAGTAATCCGCTTGCACCAACGCTACGACCTTTATATGTGACCATTGATCAAACCAGCGTGGATATTCAAGCTACCAAAGACGCTTGGTTGTGGAAACTCGAAGCTATCAGTCGCTCTGGATATGATGTTGATCGTTATTGGGCTGCTATTGCGGGCTTTGAATACAGCTTTTACGGTATCACTGAGTCTGGCGCTGATTTGGGCGTCATTATGGAGTATCAAACTGATTCGCGCGATCTTTTGCCAGGTGGCTTCGAGCAAAAAGATACTATAGTAACAGGTTTTCGTTTGGCGCTGAACGATGTTCAATCAACTGAAGCCTTGCTTGGCCTATCGTTTGCTGATGGCCAACGCTTTTACAACTTAGAAGCCAGCCGTCGTTTGGGGGATAGCTGGAAGCTAATTATTGAAGCTCGTTTCTTTGAGGGAATTGATGATACTAAACCCATGGACAGCTTGTTCTATCCATTGCGTAATGATGATTATATCTCGATAAGTTTAGAGAAATACTTCTAAATAACAGTCAAAAAAGCCTAGATTTCTCTAGGCTTCTTGCCGGTTTTTTGTTTGTAGACATCAATGATGTAGGGCAAGGTTAATAAAAACCCAAATCCTATCAAATAAAAAGCATAATGTTCGAATTTCCACTTTTCAGGGATGATGGAGAGATACTCAAAATGCTCCGCTGCACCAAGTGCCATCGTCAAGGAGCCTATAGCATCAAGAGCTAATAATTTATAGTTTTTTTTGATAGGTTTTTGTTCTGACATACTTATTTCCTGTTGCTGCTTAACCACAAATATCTTGCTTGTCCATGCTGTAAGCTTGGTATTTGTTAATAGCCAGCTGTCGGGGATATTGTCCGAGATGCCCCCATTGGCCTTTTTCGGATAATTGACCAGTGACAGAAACATAGACCGTTGGATTGGTTTGGCTCATATCATATACAAATTTAACGCCTTTATTAGAAAGCTTTTTTCGCAGATCCATCATAGTTGGTGTGTTTTTAAGCCACCATTTTTCTTGACTGTCACACTCCACAAAGTAGCTCCACTCGAAGCCTTCGGTAAGATAGCCGCGATAACCCGTATTACTATCACAGGATAGCAAGCTGCCTACAACCAAGCCTATTACTAACCAACGCCGATGGTTTGTTACTTTCCCCAATTTATCCGCCTGTTTGAGTATTTAAGATATATTCGAAGATATCATCTTTTTTGCCCAATTTTAAGGCGTAAATCATGCGATAGGTCATGACTTTCTTGATGTAATCGCGAGTTTCAGTGTAAGGGATCGCTTCTATCCAAATATCCGTAGGGTGACGGCCAAACGGTTTCCATTTGTCGATTCGATGCTTGCCTGCGTTATAGGCCGCAGAGGCATATATAGGATTATTATCTAACTCTTGATAGCGCAGCTTTAAGTAATGACTGCCCATTTCGATATTCGTATCTGGGTTGAATAAATCATTTCGTCCTTGATAGCCAATGCCCAATTTTTTAGAGTAGATCTTTGCCGTTGACGGTAATACCTGCATTAAACCGTAAGCTCCTGCACCTGACACTGCAAATGGACCATAAGCGCTTTCTTGACGCGTTACCCCCATCAACCATTGCGGTGGTAAGTCAACTTTCTTTGCCATCGCAACATAGTCTTCTTCAAAGGCCGTTGGAAAGCGGATATTGGTATCGTCCCAATGCTTAGCTTTGGCGATAGTGATAATTGCTTGGTTGTACCATCCCCATTGGTTAGCTATTTTAGCGGCTGCCATGATTTGTTCAGGGCTATCCATACGATTGAGTTGTTCACGCCATTCGCGGCTGGCATTGATGTATCGCTCTAGGGCATACAATTCGCGCGCACGCTCAATATTGGCGCTTTTGCTAACTTGTTGAAATACTTCATCGCTTATGGGGGCATCTTGATGATTGAGTTGTAACGGTAGCTTCAAGCGCGTTGCAGCCTTATATCCGTAATAATCACGTTCTTTAGCGATTTGTTGCAACAATGGCATGGCTTCGACCGCTTGGCCTGATTTTTCAAGTGCTATGGCAAACCAATAGCGCCATTGTAGGGTTTCTTTTTGTTCGTTGGGTAGAATATGGTACAGCTCTTGAATACGCTTCCATTGATTGTGTCGTAAGAAAGTGGCTAATTTCCAATGATTTACCAACTCATCTTCTAACATGTCATTCAAGTGGCGTTTTGCCCAAGTTAAAGCGCGCTTTTTGTTTTCTGTGGCTTGCGCTAAGAACATCGTGCGCTCAACTTCGTTTTTATGACCTTGGGCTAGGGGAATGGCTCTTTGGGTCTTTTGCCACACGCGATGGGCGGCATCACGATCACCCCAAGCCAGCTTCTTGATTGCATATACCAAGACCGGCGCTTCTAAATTGGGATTTTTTTGTGGAAAGAAATTTCTTTGTGCCACAACGCCCGGATCGGCTTTAACTTTTTGCCATAACTCAGTGATGTATTGCTCATCTTTATGAAGAAAACGGCTAAGGTATTTAAGTAGGCCAACAGCGCCTTCGTGTGCGGTTTGGTAATAGCGCTCATAAGCGATTTTATGATCTAAATGACCCGCATTACTCCAGCGGGCAAAAACTCCATCGCATTCTTTAGCTTGAGATTTCGGCACATTCCATAATTTACCAATATCGTTAACATACTGTTTAAGTGGTGCGCCATTATTCAATTGATGCTGAATATATAAGCATTTCAGTTTGGCATTATTACTTTCTGTAAATTGCTCAGCAAAGTATTCTGACATCAGATCATAATGACCTTTGTTCGCTAAGCTATTGATATAACTGCTTATTAGTCGATCTGATAAGGGCGAGTTAGCGTATAGCTTTACAAAATTATCAATTGATATCCGATTTTGTGGATTAAGGTTTTTGCTTAACTCTCCGTATAACAAATAAGGGTATAGCGGGTAGTGGCTCAATGATTCTTTTAATTGCTGATATGTTGCTGCATCACCATCAGCAAAGGCTTTTTCAGCGGCTAAAAAGGTTTTTTGATTTGGGTTAAGGTTTTTTGGAGCTGGTTTGGCCTGCACCGTCGAAAATGACGTTACAATAGTCAGTAGCAAACTGCTTGCTAAGATCCGCATATTACTTTTATATCCTTGAAGTATGTTGATTTTGATGCTGCATAAGACAGCTCAAACTGGGTCAAAAGGAGTCGTTAATCGCGTTTAATAACCTAAATGCATAAGATGCGCGGTAAAATAATGTAAATAAACTCTTTCACGCTTTGAAATCGACTCCATCGACACAATGTTACTATTAGATAACGAACAATATAAGAGTTCAAGCTGTAAGCAGATGTTACAAGCTATTTTTTACTTGTTTTTACATCGCAAGCTAAAGATAATGTGGGCGATTTTGCGGTTCTAAGAATAAGAGTTATTACTTAAATAAAACTAGATAACTGCACAAATGCTCAATAGAAAACTAGTCAGGTAGGTGAAGATTTCATGGGAAAGTCAGGAAAAGGTACCAAATACAAAGCTCGTCCAATGGATGAAAATGGTTTTATTCATTACACTGATACTGAGCATGAAACTTGGCATAAGCTGATCTCACGTCAAGAAAAGCTGATTGTTGATCGTGCTTGCCCAGAATATTTCGAAGGTCTTGAAAAATTACAGCTACCTAAAGATCGCATTCCACAATTGGACGAAGTTTCTAGTGTGTTGCGTAAAGAAACGGGCTGGGAAGTGGCCTGGGTGCCTGCGCTGATTAATTTTGATAAGTTTTTTGCTTTGCTGGCGGATAAAAAATTTCCTTGTGCGACCTTTATTCGTACTCCCGAAGAAATGGATTATTTGCAAGAACCTGACGTGTTTCATGAAATTTTTGGTCATTGCGCCATGTTGACCAACCCTTATTTTGCTGAATTTACCGAAGCTTATGGTAAGTTAGGTTTGGCCGCTTCTAAAGAAGATCGAGTGTTCTTAGCCCGTTTATATTGGTTTACCGTGGAGTTTGGTTTGATGAACACGGCTCAAGGTACTCGAATTTATGGTGGCGGCATTTTATCTTCAATTGGCGAAACACCGCACAGCCTTGAGAATCCAGAAGTGATTCGCAAGCCATTTGATCCCATCGATATTCTACGCACACCTTATCGAATTGATATTATGCAGCCGCAATATTTTATCATTGAAGATCTAAAGCAATTATTTGATGTGACCAACTCTGATGTTATGGCTATGGTGGAAGAGGCTAAGCGTTTAGGGTTGCATGCACCGATATATCCACCCAAAGAAGAAAAATTAGCTAGTTAATTAAAAAACATCAAGAGCCTTACTCAACAACAGTTTGTTAGTGGGCTTTTTATTGTCAATAAACAGTGCTTATAGCATAATAGAACCATTCTTTTAAGTGAGATACTGAATTAAAAAGCGACTATATGTCATTGATTTTTAATAAATATCATATTCCTACATACCTTGTGGCGGTGCAAATTCGCGCGCAATGGAGTCTTTTCGTTAAAAAATAGCTGAGAAATACTAGTGGCCAATTAGCCCTGGTAGAGCAATCAGTATCTACAAAACCTTATTTCGGTGTTCAAAAGCATCAGACTTAATTAAACACCATAGATTAAACCTCTCATGATTCGAGGAACAAGAAATGTCAAATTTAGAAGCATCAAACATGCAAGCAAAAGTAACCAGTGCTCCTACACCGAGCGAGCCAGTCGCCAATCCTATGGGAACTGATGGTTTCGAATTTGTTGAGTATTCAGCTCCAAATGCCGAAGGGATACAGAAATTACGTGATTTATTTGAGTTGTTAGGCTTTACCCGAGTAGCTAATCACAAGACTAAAAATGTATCTTTGTATCGCCAAGGTGATATTAATTTCGTTATTAATGGCGAGACTGAGGGATATTTCAATGAGTTCAGTAAATTACACGGTCCATGTGCGTGTGCTATGGCATGGCGTGTTGCTGATGCTCAGAAAGCTTTTGAGCACGCGGTAGCCAATGGCGCAGAGGCATTTGATAAGCCAGAGCATAATTCTCATCCAGCCGTATACGGTATCGGCGGTTCAGTGCTTTATTTCGTGGATAAATGGGGCCCTGAAGGTAGCGTTTATGATGATGAGTTTGAATTTATTGAAGGTGTTGATAAGTTCCCAATAGGTATGGGTTTACAAAATCTTGATCATTTAACGCACAATGTTGTGCGTGGTGGTATGGATCGCTGGGCTGATTTCTATACCAAAATCGCTAACTTCCGTGAAATTCGTTATTTCGACATTAAAGGTAAGCAAACTGCTTTATTCTCAAAAGCAATGACGGGACCTTGTAATAAGTTGCGTATCCCAATTAACGAATCTGCTGATGAAAAATCACAAATTGAAGAGTACTTGAAGGAATATAAAGGCGAAGGCATTCAGCATATTGCACTTTCTACGCCTGATATTTATGACACGATTGAGCGCTTACGTGCTGGTGGCATGGACTTTATGCCAACGCCTGGAGCTTATTACGACATGATCCCTAAGCGTATTCCTGAGCATCATGAAGATGTTGAGAAATTGCGTAAAAATCAGATCTTGATTGACGGTTCTTTGGATCACGAAGAAGGTATCTTGTTGCAGATCTTCACCAATACAGTGATTGGTCCAATTTTCTTTGAGATTATCCAACGTAAAGGCAACCAAGGTTTTGGCGAAGGTAATTTCAAAGCGTTATTCGAGTCGATTGAGCAAGATCAAATCGATCGTGGCGTTATCTAAGCGTCATTAAAACGACTTAAGCTAAGAGGATAAACTTATGCGTAAGTGGATTTCATTCCCGCACAAAGAAGGCACGATTTCGCGCCAAGCGCACGCTGATTTGCCTGAAGAGGGTATTTATGAGCGTGAAGCAGGGCGTAGCGGTTTCTTTGGGCCAACTGCTCATTTTCACCACAAGCAGCCACCAACGGCGTGGGAAAAGTGGGAAGGGCCATTACGACCACGTGCTTTCGATTTGAATGACTTAGATAAGGCGTCAAATTCTCCATGGTCGGCCGAAAATCTATTATTTAATGCTCATTGCAAATTCCGTATTTGGGATTGTAATGAAGCCATGCCAGCGTTAGCGCGCAATGGCGATGGCGATGAGTTGTTGTTTATCCATAAGGGTAAAGGTGATTTGTTCTGTGACTATGGGCACATGGAAATTCGTGATGGTGACTATGTGGTTATTCCACGCGGCACCATGTGGCGTCTTGAGCCGCAAGAGCCAATGACCATGCTGTTGATCGAAGCGACCAATGATAGTTATCAATTACCTGATAAAGGTCTGGTGGGGCCGCAAGCAATATTCGATCCTGCCATGCTAGATGTACCTGCAATTAATGAAAAGTTCAAAGCGCAACAGGATAATACACCGTGGACGGTTGAAATTAAGCGTCGCGATCAGCTTTCAAAAGTGCATTATAACTACTCTCCGCTGGATGCGATTGGTTGGCATGGTGATTTGGCTGTAGTACGAATTAATTGGCGCGACATTCGTCCATTAATGTCACATCGTTATCATTTACCTCCGTCAGCACATACGACATTTGTGGCCAGTCGTTTTGTGATCTGTACCTTCGTACCGCGTCCGATTGAGTCGGACCCCGGAGCCTTAAAAGTACCTTTTTATCATAATAATGATGATTTTGATGAAGTGCTTTTCTATCATGCGGGTGACTTCTTTAGTCGTGATAATATTGATGCTGGCATGGTAACTTTCCATCCATCAGGTTTTACTCATGGCCCGCATCCAAAGGCGTTCAAAGCAGGTTTGGAGTACGCCAAAAAAGAAACCGATGAAGTGGCCGTTATGTTGGATACCCGTGATGCATTGGAAGTGGGTGAAAAGATGTCTTCGGTAGAGAATCCAGCTTATGCCGATAGCTGGAAAGCGTCAGAATAAATAAATCGGGGGCAGTCTGAGGTCAGCCCCTTTAAGTAGAATTTAGGAATCAAGAATGAAATTAGCAACCTTAAAAAATGGTAGTCGTGATGGCCGTTTAGTCGTGGTAAGTCGTGATTTAAAGAAAGCGATTAAGCCATGTCATGTAAAAACCTTACAAGCAGCTTTAGATGATTGGGATAATTTTAAGCCTGATTTAGAAGAACTGTTTAGCCGATTGAACGCTGGTGAAGTCGCGGAAGCTTTTGACTTTGATCAAACGGCCTGTGAGTCACCATTACCTCGTGCCTATCAATGGGCTGATGGTTCAGCTTATGTCAATCATGTTGAATTAGTGCGTAAAGCGCGTAATGCTGAAATGCCAGAGACCTTTTGGCATGATCCTTTGATGTATCAAGGTGGTAGTGATGCGTTTTTAGGCCCGCGAGATAATATTTTGATGGCTTCTGAGGAATATGGCATTGATATGGAAGCTGAAGTTGCAGTGATTACTGGCGATGTTCCAATGGGGGCAACACCAGAAATGGCGGAAAAAGAAATTCGTTTGTTAATGACTGTTAATGATGTTTCTTTGCGTAATTTGATTCCAGGCGAATTAGCAAAAGGTTTTGGCTTCTTCCAATCGAAACCGTCGTCAGCGTTTTCACCAGTAGCGGTTACTCCTGATGAGTTGGGCGATAAATGGGATGGTAAAAAAGTTTATTTGCCACTGGTAACACACTTAAATGACGACTTATTGGGTAAGCCAGAATGTGGCGTAGATATGGTTTTCGACTTTCCAACTTTAGTGGCACATGCGGCAAAAACTCGTCCGTTAAGTGCTGGTGCTATTGTCGGCTCTGGGACGATTTCGAATGTTGATGAATCTACAGGATCATCATGTTTGGCTGAAGTTCGTATGTTAGAAATTATTGCCGATGGCTCGCCAAGAACACCATTCATGCGTTTTGGTGACTCGGTAACTATTGAAATGTTTGATGAAAAAGGTGATTCTATCTTTGGTCGAATTCACCAGACCGTTGAAAAGTACGAGATTTAATTTATTTTATTGATTGATGGGTATTATGGAGGTATATCGGATCTATGCTAAAGCTCTATAGTTACTGGCGTTCTACCGCAGCTTATCGCGTAAGAATTGCATTAAATCTGAAAAGACTGTCTTATCAAACCATTCCAGTACATTTGGTCAAAGATGGTGGAGAGCAGCATAAACCTGAATATCGCGAAAAAAATCCGCAAGGCTTAGTGCCATTATTGGACGATAATGGCAAGCTATTAAGTCAATCTATGGCTATTTGCGAATACCTTGATGAAACCCATGAAGGGCCAAAGTTATTGCCGAGTGAACCTTTTTTGCGCGCGCAAGTCAGAAGTGTGTGTCAAGCTATTGCCTGTGACATCCACCCAGTCAATAACTTACGCATTTTGCAGTATTTAAAAGGCGAATTATCCGTTTCCGATGATGCGAAGGATCAATGGTATCATCACTGGATCCATGAAGGCTTTAAGGCTTTAGAAATCCAGTTAGAAAAACATCAGCCTGCGGGCAGTTTTGCCTTTGGAGATGAACCGACATTAGCTGATGCTTTTATTGTCGCTCAAATGTACAATGCTCGCAGATTTGACGTGGACTTAAGCGCATACCCACGTTTAGTTGCCGTTGAGCAACACTGTTTAACACTAGATGCGTTCAAAGACGCACAGCCAGAATCACAACCAGATGCCGTGTGAAACGACACTGAGGAAGATATAAAAATGAAAAGAAAACTATTTGCAAAAACAATTTTAGCATCATCAATAGCATTTGCCTCTGCAGCAACTCTAGCCGCACCTTACGAAGTTATTGACTTGGGTAACTTAGGTGGCGATCAAAGTGTTGCTTATGCCATTAATGAAGCTGGGCAAGTGGTTGGAACTGCAAATGGTCCAGTTACTGATAGTGTTAGAGAGTTTACAAGTCACGCGGTTTTGTTTGCAGATGTTAATGTTGATCTTGGGACACTTAACGAAGGGATAAGAAGTGAGGCTCTTGATATTAATGAGTTAGGTCAAGCCGTTGGCTACTCAAATGTCATTACAACGGTAGAAACCGACAATGGAACTGTAATTAGTGATAATGAGTTCGCAGTTATTTTTTCCGCTGGCTCTGTTACGCAGTTACCCGACTTTGAAGGTTTAACAAATACCCGCTTGTTTGCAATAAATGAAAATGGAATAACTGTTGGCACAGGATTACTGGATGTAGACCCTAATGATAGCGTAAACCCAATAAATCGAGCATTTGTGTATAACTCTAACAGTCAGGAATATAAGCTTATAGATCCTTTAACAAATGAGCCTAATCGACGTTCATTCTTGGTTGCCATCAATGATCAAAATGAGGCAATAGGTTATTCAGAAGTTGATGTTGATGGTGCAACTTTTTTAAAAGCGTTTGTATATGATTATGCAGATGATGTTATTCTAGAGCTTCCAGCCAACTCTATTAATGTTACTTATGCTGCGGATATAAATAATAATGGTGAAGTTGTCGGAAGTGTTTTTCATAGTTCTAACTCAACAAATCGTGTTGCATATTATTTTAATAAAGAAGATGCTAGTACATCACTAATCGAGTTAGGGTTCTTTGATGATAGATTTAATGACTCAAGAGCTAATGCAATAAATAATAATGGAACTATAGTTGGAACAGCTTTAGTTTCTGTCCCAACTAATAAAATTTACAATGCTTTTATATTTAAAGATGACTTGCAAAACTTGAATGATCTTATTGCTTGTGACACTGGATGGCAGCTGGTAAATGCAACGGATATCAATGACAGCGGTGAAATTGTTGGTTACGGTTCCAAAGACGGTGAAGTTAGAGCTTTCAAACTTGTGCCAACAGGTGAGCCTGTAGAAGAGTGTAAAACGGAGGAACCAACTAATAATAATGGTGGTGGTTCTATACCATTACTAACTCTAGGTTTGCTTGGGATTTATGGATTGAGACGTAAAATCAAATAAAAAAGCGGCATTAGCCGCTTTTTTATAGATTTAATAATTCTTGGTTCACATATTCGGGTAGTTAGGACCGCCAGCACCTTCTGGTACTATCCAAGTAATATTTTGGTATGGATCTTTGATATCACAGGTTTTGCAATGCACACAATTTTGCGCATTGATCACAAACTTAGGATTTTCGCCATTATCATCACGAACAACTTCATATACACCTGCAGGGCAGTAGCGTTGAGCTGGCTCATCAAATTTTTCTAAATTGACATCAATTGGAATTGAAGGATTAGTTAGTTTTAAGTGGATTGGCTGATCTTCTTCGTGATTGGTGTTTGAAACAAACACAGAAGACAATTTATCAAATGATAATTTACCATCTGGTTTTGGATAATTAATTTTCTTGCATTCTGCTGCAGGTTTTAGTTGAGAATGGTCAGCTTTTGGATCGCTTAGCGTCCACGGTAGTTTGCCGTTGAAAATATTAATATCAATAAAACTGTACGCAGAGCCTAAAATATTGCCCCATTTGTGTTGTGCAGGGCCAAAGTTACGTTGCGTATGTAACTCTTTCCATGCCCATGAATTTTTATAATTCTCAGCGTACTCAACTAAATCATCATTTGCACGCTCAGCTTTGATCGCTTCTACAGCAGTTTCAGCGGCAATCATGCCTGATTTCATGGCTGTATGTGAGCCTTTAATTTTGGCAAAGTTTAATGTCCCTGCATCATCACCAATCAATAAACCGCCAGGGAATGACATTTTTGGTTGAGATTGCAAACCACCTTTTGTGATAGCTCTTGCACCATAAGAAATGCGTTCGCCACCGTCAAGATACTGTTTAATAACAGACTGGTGTTTATAGCGTTGAAACTCATCAAATGGACTGACATGTGGATTTGAGTATGACAAATCGGTAATTAAACCCACAACAACTTGATCATCTTCAATATGGTATAAGAAACCGCCACCAGCAGAACCTGATTCAGATAATGGCCAGCCTGCGGTATGCACAACTAAGCCTTGTTTGTGCTGCTCAGAAGGAATTTTCCATAATTCTTTAATGCCAATGCCGTAGTGTTGAGGCTCTTTACCTTTATCTAGCTCAAACTTGCTAATTAATTCTTTGCCTAAGTGGCCACGACAACCTTCAGCAAATAGGGTGTATTTAGCGTGCAACTCCATGCCTGGCATATAACCATCTTTTTGTTGTCCATCACGACTAATGCCCATATCACCAGTTGCAATGCCTTTTACTGAGCCGTTTTCATGGTACAGCACTTCGGCTGCGGCAAAACCTGGGAAGATTTCAACGCCAAGACTTTCTGCTTGCTCCGCTAACCAGCGACATAGATTACCAAGGCTAATGATGTAGTTACCATCGTTATGCATGGTTTTCGGAGCAAAAAAGTTAGGGATCTTGTTGGCTTTATCTTGATTTTTGAATAGATAAATATTGTCGTCTTTCACTTCAGTGTGTAAAGGAGCGCCTTTTTCTTTCCAATCAGGAATAAGCTCATTCAATGCCGTTGGCTCAAATACTGCACCTGATAGAATATGTGCGCCAACTTCGGAGCCTTTTTCAACCACACAAACCATTAACTCTTGATTATTTTCTTGTGCTAGTTGACGTAAACGGATTGCGGCAGACAGGCCTGCAGGCCCAGCGCCAACGATTACAACGTCAAACTCCATAAATTCGCGTTCCACGGATTTCACCCCTTATTTACACCTATGTTATTGATTGTCTGAAAAATTATTAAAAACTGCTTAAAATATATGCAAAAAGGGCGCAAATTGCCCTCAAACTATTGACCTGAGGCCTCTAAAACGTCACCATTGCGTCCTATTTTACTAAAGATAGGCGAGTAGGTCGTCTATTTTGGAAAGAATTATACAATGATAGGGGTTGTATGAAAATTCTAGTTGCAATAAAACGCGTAATTGATGCGAATGTTAAGGTTCGCGTGAAAGGCGACAACACGGGTGTTGAAACTGCTAACGTGAAAATGTCGATGAACCCATTCTGTGAAATTGCTGTTGAAGAAGCTGTTCGCCTAAAAGAGCAAGGCGTAGCGAGTGAAATCGTGGCCGTTTCTATTGGCAATCAACAATGCCAAGAAACCTTGCGTACGGCTTTAGCGCTAGGCGCTGATCGTGCGATTTTGGTTAAAACGGATGATGACGTTGAACCATTGGGCGTTGCTAAGGTATTGAAAAGCATTGTGGAAAAGGAAGAGCCGCAAATGGTTCTTTTAGGCAAGCAATCAATTGATGGCGATAACAATCAAACAGGCCAAATGTTAGGCGCTTTGTTAGGTTGGGGCCAAGGTACTTTTGCTTCTAAAGTTGAAGTTGCTGATGGTAAAACACAAGTAACCCGTGAGATTGATGGCGGTTTGCAAACGGTGGAGTTATCTTTGCCTGCAATCGTTACCACAGATTTGCGTTTGAATGAGCCACGTTTTGCTTCATTACCAAATATTATGAAAGCTAAACGTAAGCCGCTTGATGAAATGGCCATTGCAGATTTAGGCGTTGATGTAGCTCCACGTATTGAAACTTTGAAAGTGGAAAATCCGCCTGCTCGCAAAGAGGGCGTTAAAGTTGAAAGTGTGGCCGAATTGGTTAATAAATTGAAAAATGAAGCGAAGGTGATCTAATGGCAACTTTAGTAATTGCAGAACACAATAACAGCCAAGCGCAGGCTTCGACTTTTAACACCATTGCTGCTGCAAAGTTGCTGTCGGGTGAAACAACGGTTTTAGTTGCTGGTCATAATTGCCAGTCAGTAGCTGAGCAAATTGCCAAAGCTGACGGTGTTACTAAGGTGCTGGTCGCTGATGCAGAACATTATGCGCATTTGTTAGCTGAAGATGTTGAAAAATTAGTTCTTACTCAAGCTGATAATTTCACTCATATACTTGCTCCAGCATCGACCTTCGGTAAAAACTTTTTACCGCGTGTGGCGGCTTTGCTAGATGTTCAGCAGATTTCTGATATCACTGCTGTTGAGTCTGATGATACTTTCCAACGTCCTGTTTATGCAGGTAACGCTATTGCAACAGTTAAATCTAATGACAGCAAAAAAGTTATTACTGTGCGTTCAACAGGTTTTGATGCTGTTGCTCAAGAAGGTGGTTCGGCTGCTATAGAATCTATTGCTACTGCTGAGCAAGCTGGTACAGCTAATTATGTGGGTGAAGAACTGACAGTTTCTGAGCGCCCTGAATTAACGTCTGCACGCGTTATCGTTTCAGGTGGGCGTGGCATGGGTTCGGGTGAAAACTTTGCCATGTTAGAAGAGCTTGCAGATAAGCTTGGTGCGGCAGTTGGCGCATCTCGTGCGGCAGTTGACGCTGGTTTTGTTCCGAATGATTATCAAGTGGGTCAGACTGGTAAAATTGTAGCTCCTGAGTTATATATAGCTGTGGGTATTTCTGGTGCAATTCAACACTTGGCTGGTATGAAAGATTCGAAAGTTATTGTTGCAATCAATAAAGACGAAGAAGCTCCAATTTTCCAAGTGGCAGATTACGGATTAGTTGCTGATTTATTTAAAGTAATTCCAGAGTTAAATGAAGCTCTTTAATTTGCAAGTTTTTCTTGTTATAAAAACCGTAGCATATGCTGCGGTTTTTTTTGCTCGAACAAATCATTCTATGTCCCTGTAGCTCAGCTGGATAGAGCAATCGCCTCCTAAGCGATAGGTCGGACGTTCAAATCGTCTCAGGGACGCCATCTCTTTGTGCTAATGTACAGGGTTATTCACTTTTTTTTAGCTTTTGAAAGTGCTAACCTATTTTGATTCTATAAAAGTCAAATCGTCATACTGGATTAATCATGAACAAAAAAATTACTCTAATAACACTTTTATCAGTCATTGCTCTTACGATGGCGGCATGTAAAGAAAAAGAACACAGCGATACATCTTCTGCAGAATCAAAGGCAGAGAGCGTACAAGAGCAGTTTGTATTAAGTGTTGGAGAAACCATTAGCTATCGCGGCTATACTCTCGAATTTATGGAGGTTACAGGTGATTCGCGATGTGCTGAAGGTGTTCAATGTGTTTGGTCGGGTAATGGCCAGGCTATTTTTATGTTAACTAGCGAAAATACGGCGCAAACGGTCACTTTGAATACTGCTGGAGGCTTAAAATACCCGAAATCTTTTCACATAAATGGACATAACCTGAAGCTTTTAGCTTTAGATCCTTATCCGCAAGTTAATATCAAAATTGATCCAAGTGCTTATCAAGCGCAGCTTGTGTTCGCCAAATCTGAGCGAGCTGAGCCAGTTATTATTGATGTGCGTTCAGCAGATGAGTTTGCTGAGGGACATTATCCTAATGCTGTTAATTTGCCACACGATACTATTTCAGAAACCATTATTAGCCTAAAATTGAATATGGATGCTGAAATTATTGTGTATTGTCGTAGTGGTCGTCGTTCAGGATTGGCAAAAGAAGCTTTAGATGCACTGGGTTATACTGATGTTTTTAACGGTAAGAACCAAGACAATATGCATAAAATTTATAATACTGAGCCGCAGTAATCGTACCTGCAGGAGTTGATATGAGTAATAACGGTCGGGTTTTGGGTATCGGAGGTGTTTTCTTTAAGTCAAAAGACAAAGACGCTCTTGGACAATGGTATAAAAATACTCTTGGTTTTGATATTGAACCTATCTATGGTGGGAGCAGTTTTGCTTTTGAAAATGCTCCTAAAGGGGCTTTTACTGTCTGGGGACCTTTCAAACAGGAAACTGAGTATTTTGCGCCTAGTGAGAAGCCTTTCATGATTAATTTGATGGTTAATGATTTAGAAGCTTGTCTTAAGCAAGTTGAGGCGAATGGTGGAATGCTTGTTGGTGAGCCTATGCAAGAGTCTTATGGAAAGTTTGCTTGGTTTATTGACCCCGAAGGAAATAAAATTGAATTATGGGAAATGCTCAATGAAGGCAAGTTTGAGTGAGGTTATTGGTGATTAGAAGCTATTTATCAACTTCTAATCACATCGACATCATTGCTAAGAATACTCTTTATAGCTTGAATGAGCTTGTTAAGTTGCTCGGGTTTAATCACATAGGGCGGCATGATATAGATTAGTTTTCCAAACGGTCTGATCCAAACTCCTTGTTCCACAAACTTTGGGACAATTTCTTTGAAGTTCACTGCTTGTTTCATCTCCACAACGCCAATCGCACCTTTGACTCGAACTTGTGCAACAGAGCCATACTTTTCACACGCAGTGAGTTCGGATAGCAATTGTTGCTCAATTGATAGGACTTGCTGTTGCCAATTGTTTTGTTCGAGTAAGTTAAGGGATTGATTGGCTACTGCGCAAGCTAAGGGATTAGCCATGAAGGTAGGACCATGCATAAGCAAACCTTGGTGGTCTGCATGAATACCTGCCACTACTTTTGAGTTGGCTAATGTTGCTGCAAGTGTCATATAACCACCTGTTAAGGCTTTCCCAAGACATAGTATGTCAGGTGTTGTCTTGGCGGCTTGATAGGCAAAAAGTGAGCCTGTGCGCCCAAAGCCAGTGGCTATTTCGTCAAAAATAAGCAGTACATCATATTGATCACATAGTTTTCTAATTTGGCGCAAATATTCAGCGTGATAAAACTTCATGCCTCCAGCGCCTTGTAGTAAAGGCTCGATAATAAAGGCGGCAATTTTTTCATGATGCTGTTCAAACTGTTGCTTGATTGGAACGATGTAATCATCTTGCCATTCAATAGAGTCACCATAGGCTGGAATTTCAGCAAATAAATGCTTAGAAACCACGCCTTGGAACATGGAGTGCATACTGTTTTCTGGATCGGTAACGCTCATCGCTGCAAAAGTGTCACCGTGATACCCGTTACGAACAGTTAACAACTGGCTCTTTTGAGTTTTGCCTTGAGCAAACCAGTACTGAATAGCCATTTTAATGGCAACTTCCACTGATACTGAACCCGAGTCCGCAAAAAATACCCGTTCAAAATCTTGCTTACCATTTTGACTGGTCATTGCTAACAGTTTTTCTGCTAATGTGATTGCTGGTTCGTGAGTTAAGCTACCAAACATCACATGACTCATTTTATCCAGTTGGTTTTTGGCTGCTTGATTTAAAGCTGGATGATTGTAGCCATGGATACAAGCCCACCAGGAAGACATGCCATCAATTAACTTTCGCCCATCAGCAAGCTGCAATTCAACGCCAGAGGCCGAATTCACAAGATAAAGCGGGTTATCTGAAGCTACGTTAGTGTAGGGATGCCAGAGGTTTTTTCGATCAGATTGTAATTGTGAGTTGGTATTGTTCAAGTGACTAAAGCAATTAATATTTTTTATTATTATAGCTGATTAGGTAGATAAGGGCATTGCAAAACATGCAAATGCCCTTGAATGAATTATTTTAGAGTTTGCTAATTCGTTGATATAGCTCAGGTCTACGATCTCTAAACAATCCCCAGCTTGCACGCAACTTAGCTAATTCATCTAAATCAAACTCTTGGCAAATAACACCTTGTGATGTTTTGTCCATTTCTTGAACTTTGGCACCAAAAGAGTTGGTGATAAACGATGAACCGTAGAAAGTAATGCCGCAAGTTTCGCCTTGTTCATGACCGATACGGTTAGAGGCAATAACTGGGAGCATATTAGCACCGCTGTGACCTTGCATGACGCGTTGCCAATGGTCTCGTGAATCCCATGTGGGATCTTGTGGCTCTGAGCCAATAGCAGTCGGATAGAAGATAACTTCAGCGCCATTTAAGGCTAGGCAACGAGCGGTTTCAGGAAACCATTGATCCCAGCATATTGCTGCGCCTAAACGGCCAAACTTGGTGTCCCATACTTTGAACCCCGTATCGCCTGGTGAGAAATAAAATTTCTCTTGGTAGCCAGGGCCATCAGGTATATGGGTTTTACGATAATTGTCCATAATGGTGCCGTCAGCATCAATCATTGCTAATGAATTGAAGTGGGCATTGCCATCTTTCTCAAAATAACTGACCGGTAATACCACACCTAATCTTTTTGCGATAGTAGAAAAGTGTTGTAACACACGGCTGGTGGAATAGGGCTCTGCCCAGTCGTAATATTTTGGATCCTGATCTTTGCACCAGTAAAAATCAGCAAATAGTTCTTGCAATAAAATTGCTTGAGCTCCTTGCTCTGCGGCGCTTTCAACCATTTGCTCACCTAGAGCAATATTTTCGTCAAAACTATCAGTTACAGCGAACTGAGTTGCAGCAAAGGTAACATTTCTCATGATGGATTTCTCATCAGTAGGTAAACCAAAAAATCAAATTAAATATTAGGTTGTTGCATGGTGATGCAATGAATACCACCACCACCGATTAAAATCTCATTGGCATCGATTTGCACAACATCTCGGCTTGGGAACATATCTTGTAAGATTTGCTTAGCCGAATCGTCTTGTTTGCAAGCAAAAGCGGGTACTACTAACAAGTTATTTGCAATATAGAAATTGATGTACGATAGCGGCATTCGTTGGCCATCTTCATATCGAGCTTCAGGTTCGGGAATTTGAATTAATCGATGTTGATGTTGATTGATAATTTCACGATTTCGCTGATAAATTAAATAGTTTTCACTGCGTTCGTCACAGCTTTGACTGATTAAAATTCCAGGTTCAGAGAAGCAAGCGATATTATCAATGTGACCATCTGTATCCACATCACCGAAGACACCTTTTTCAAGCCAAATAATTTGTTTCGCGCCAAGCGTATCGAACAGCATTTCTTCAATTTGCTGTTGGCTAAGATGCGGATTCCTATTAGGGTTAAGCAAACACTCTTTGGTGGTCAAAATTGTTCCTTGACCATCGCTGTGAACTGCGCCACCTTCTAAAATAATGTCAATGACTTGCGAGTCATCTCCAGTTTGCTCAATAATTCTTTGTGCAATTTTTTGATCATTATCATAAGGTGAAAATTTATTGCCCCAAGCGTTGAATTGAAAATCTAAAGCTAAAGCTTTGCCATCTTCTTCAATCCAAATTGGCGCTGTATCACGCGTCCAGCTGTCGTCAATATTTGTTTCAATTAACTTAATGGTTGAACTTAATTTTTTTCTAGCAGTTTCTATATGCTCAGGCTTAACCAGCATGTTAAGCGGCTCATATTCAGCAATAGCATTAGCTACGTTTGCAAATGCTTGTTGTGCTTTATCTAAGCCGTTTGTCCAAATCTCAGTACGGCATGGCCATGCCATCCAGGTTGCAGAATGAGGTTCCCATTCTGCAGGCCAGCGACGATTAGTTGTGATATTAGTATTCATGCTTAATCTTCTAAATAACTGTAACCATAGATGCCTTCACGCAATTCTGCTAAGTATTGGCGCTGTTGTTGCTGCGGTAGTTCACTGTCTTTTAGTTGGCGACGATAAGATTCCAAAATAGATTTAGCATCAAAATCAACGTAGTCTAACATTTCATCAACGCCTGAACCGTAATCTGTGCCGGTAATTTTGATTTCACCATTATCATTGACGATTAAATCAATGGTATGGGTATCGCCAAATAGATTGTGCATATCACCTAAAATTTCTTGATAAGCTCCGACCATAAAAAAGCCCAATAAATATTCATCGCCAGGCGAGTAGGGTGGTAACTGCAAAGTGGGAGTTATACCTTGTCCATTAACATATTGCTCAAGCACTCCATCACTATCACAAGTAATATCTTGAATTATGGCGCTTTCTGTTGGTTCATTATCCAAACCGTGCAATGGCATTACTGGGAATATTTGATCAATTGCCCACGCATCGGGTAGTGATTGGAAAATCGAAAAGTTGACGAAAAATTTACTCGCCAGTTTTTCGTTTAACAGATCCAATATGTTTTGATGCTCTTGAATTTCTGGCTGTAACTTTTCTTTCACCAATAGCAAAATTAAGCGGTGTAAACGCTCTGCAATCGCCCTTTGTTGTAGGGTTAGCACATCATGGCTAAACATGCCTTGCACTTCATTTAGCAGGTAGCCAGCGTCATGGTAGGCTTCTACTAATTTGCGGTTATCAGTACCATTTAGGACTTCTTGATAAGTATCCCACAGATTTAATAGTACGTTTGGCTCATCGTCTGAAGGCTGCTCAATAGCAACTTTTTCAGGCGCTTCAGAATCAATCACATTGGCAATGAGCACTGCATGGTGTGCGGTTAAAGCTCGTCCTGATTCCGTAATAATATTGGGGTGGGGTAGCTCGTTTGCCTCTGCGATTTCATTAAAGGCCCATACCACATTGCTCGCATACTCGGAAAGTGTATAGTTGATCGAACAATGGCTTTGGCTGCGCGTACCCTCATAATCCACACCGAGGCCTCCGCCAACATCAACGGTTTCAATCGGAACATCTAAAGCGCGCAATTCTGCATAGAATCTCGCACATTCTTTAAGAGCATTTTGAATATCACGTATAGAAGTAATTTGCGAGCCTAAATGGAAATGTAACAGCTTGAAAATATCTAACTGATTGGTTTCTTTTAAGTGCTCGACAAGGCGTAAAATTTGGCTTGCTGATAGGCCAAACTTAGAATGTTCACCGCCAGAGTCTTGCCATTTCGACTCACCTTTTGAGGCTAAACGCGCACGTACACCAATCGTTGGAGTTACATCCATGCTTTCGGCTTCTTCTAGCACTAGGCGTAACTCTGAAAGCTTTTCAACCACAATATGAACTCGATGACCTAACTGAGTACCAATAAGAGCGGTTCTAATATACTCACGATCTTTATAACCATTGCAAACAATAGTGGAGTTGGTATGCTCCGATAACGCCAAGACCGCCATTAATTCAGGTTTAGAGCCAGCTTCTAAACCAATCTGTTTATCTCCTTTGGCATTGATTTGCGCTTGGCTTTCGACAATTTCTTCGACTACACGGCGTTGTTGGTTAACCTTGATCGGATAACAGATGGTATAGTTTCCACGATACTCATATTCTTTGATAGCGGCGTTAAAAGCCTGGCATAAAGAATTAACGCGATTATGTAAAATATCTCCAAAACGCAGCAGAGCAGGCATTTGAAAACCTTTCCTTTGCAAGGTGGCACAGATTTCTTTTAACTCAAACTCTAATTCAGGGCGACTTTTGTCTGGTTTTACTACTAAATTACCCTGAGTATTCAGATCAAAATAGCCATCACTCCAGTAAGGCAAATTATAATGTGAGCGAGCTTGTTCAATGCTCCAATCAGTAGATTGTTCGTGTACCATTTAAGGTCTTTCTCCTGTGTCAGCCCGTGCTTGGTCTGACTTCAAACTTGGTTTAGTATAAGGCGAAAATTTACTAAAAAGTAGTAAATTAATACCATTAAATTGTTGTTCTTACTTTGTTCGGGCACAAAAAAAGGCGGAGTTTGATGTCCGCCTTGTTTGCACCATGAGATTTTAACTCAAAGCCTCTACTACATACTGAGGCAGGGCAAAGCTGGCGACATGTAGCTCTGGGTTGTAGTACCTAGTGCTAAAGTTTGCCTTATTAAATCGTTCTCGAATAGTTTCAACTGAATGTTTACGCAATGAGGCATCATCCGTACCCCATGAGAGTGTCATAATTCCACCCACATATGTTGGAACAGGTGCTGCGTAGAACCAACGATCGGCGAAGATACCTGCAAAACGATTGTATGTGGTTTGTACCTCGCCAAGCTGCATATAGCTAACGCCATTTTGTGTCGCTAAAATACCGCCTTCATTTAAGCTATTTCTACACCCTTGATAGAAGCGGGAAGTAAACAGCACTTCACCTGGACCCTCAGGATCGGTTGAATCAGAAATAATGACATCGAATTTTTGTTGATTGTTAACAATAAAATCAACGCCATCGGCAATTACAAGGTTGACTCTAGGATCTTCAAAAGCACCATCCGAATGTTTCGGGAAGTATTTTTTGCACATATCCACGACCGCAGCATCAATTTCTACCATGGTGACATGTTCAACTTCAGGGTGACGTAATACTTCACGTAAAATACCGCCATCCCCACCACCGATGATCAAGACCTGCTTAGCATTGCCATGGGCAAATAACGGCACATGAGTAAGCATTTCGTGATAGATGAACTCATCTTTTTCTGTAGTTTGAACAACGCCATCTAGCGCCATTACGTTACCAAAATGATCATTTTTGAAGATGATCAGGTGCTGGTGTTCGGTGCGAGATTCAAACAAAACTTCATCGATCACAAAGCTTTGACCGTATGTGCTATACAGTGTTTCTGTAAAACGTTTAGCCATTAGAACTGCCTTAAATAGCTGAGTTTAGCGCTAAATCACAGTCTAGAATATAGACTAAGAGATCTAACGCTAACCATTATTTGCCAGTAAGTTCACCACGCAAAATTTCGCTCACTTCAATTTTAGAAGGAGAGAATGCTTTACGCAAAATTTCTACTGCTTTATGAGGTTCAGCATCACCGCACATAAATACATCAAAAGCGGCATAGTCGCGCTCTGGCCATGTATGTACACTGATATGAGATTCTGCTAAAACGGCCACACCCGAAATACCACCATTTGGGGTAAAGTGGTGCATATGAATATGCAGCAATGTCGCCCCACATTCAACAACCGACTCGCGGAACGCTTGCTCCATCAGTTGTAAATTATCTAACTTTGAAGCACCCCAAAGGTCGATAATTAAGTGAGTACCTGCAAAAATTTTGCCGTTTCTATGTATGAAATGATCGTTTCGCTCATCGTTCTCGTTGACGTTCTTAAAAGAAGGCCATTGAGTTTCTGTTGCGCCAGTAGGATCAATTTCTTGGTTATAGTCGAAGTCTTTATACACTTCTTTAATCTCCTAAAGGAAAAGCCATAAACAAGCTTGCTGTAAAAAATTCTGGGGGCGTAACGATTCTGTAAACTTCCCAGACCTACCAGGCGTACTGATCTTCATTGTAACTTCGTTAGCATTCTGGCTCATTTCCTCGACATATTATTAATACTGTCTCGTCATTCGCTTGTCGCTAGCTCGTTACAATATTGCTCGGCGCATCACATAAAGTGAAAACTACGACTAGGTAGTGTGCTGAGCAAAAAATAATCAACCAGTACAATTTGGAATGTGCTTTATACTTTATTTCAGCGAAAAATCAAGAAAATTCGTTTGAACAATAGTAAAAAATTATGAGATGGCTATTGGCTATGCCACAATGGGCTATTAAAACATTATTATGTTAGCGGTTTTAATCTATATAAAACTTTAACTTATGCCTTTAACTTATTTGATAAATATACCAATGAATACTAGTTCTATCAGGCTTATCCTGCTCGCAGTGTTATCAGTTTTTTTAATGGCTTTGGTGCCAGTTACTATTAAGTATATTCAAGTTGATCCATGGTTAATTGGTGCTTTTCGTCTGGCAATTAGCGTGTTGGGGTTAGTGCTATTGGCAGCTTTGTTGAAAAAGCCACTGATTGCTAAGCGTGAGAATTGGGGGATTATCTTTTTGCTTGGCTTGGTGTTTGCCGTTCATTGGTTGACTTACTTTTATAGTATTCAACTTTCAACGGCTTCGATTGCAGCTATTGGGGTGTCTACTTTTGGCGCCCATTTACTACTTTTAGGATGGTTTGTGCACAAGCAACCCCCGCACTGGATTGAGATTCTCTGCGTATTCATGGCCTTTGTTGGTGTATATATCGTGTTACCTGATTTTGATGTGTCTCAAGATATGACGATTGGTTTAATTTTAGGGGTTATTTCAGGCTTTTTGTACGCTTTATTACCACTGATGCACCAAAAATATCGTCATATTAACGGTCAGAGACGTACATTTGGCCAATTCTTTGTGGCTTTGTTGATTTTTAGCTTGGGTTTGCCCAAAGTTGATTTTGATATCCCGCGAGATGCGTGGATTGGTTTATTCCTTCTTGCGACGTTTAGTACATTAATTGCTCATAGCTTGTGGATCAAAGTCACTACTGAGCTTAATCATGTTTTGACCTCAATTATTTATTATCTTTACGTTCCCATTGCAATGTCATTTAGTTTTTTCTTTTTAAATGAAGAAGTTACTTTCAACAAAGCACTAGGAGCAGGGGTAATCATTGTGGCTAATATTATCGGTATTTTGCACCGTTTACGTTTTGAAACAACTTCTCCTCGTTAAATTATTGACTATATAAAATATTCTATAGTAATCTATATATCAATTTATATAGTGCAAAAGTATTCAGTCATTATGTAAGTAATGTTTGATGAAATTTTAATGATTTATTGTTGAGGTAAAAGATGGAAACAGTTCACGATTGGTTACGTTGGACCCATATTATTGGTGGTTTTATAGGTTTAGTTTTGTTCTGGATCCCCATATTCAGCAAAAAGGGCAGTAAACTTCACCGACAGATGGGTAAATACTGGACTTGGCTTGCGCGAGTAGTCGTGCTGTCAGCGCTAGCGGGTTTATTTTTATATATTCCAGAAATAATCGAGAAAAATATTTCGCCCAATAACTACGCGTTTTTACTGTTTTTAGGTTATCTATCTGTTGTGACCTATATTGTGATTGTTTATGGTGTGGCGGTGCTAGAAAGCAAAAATAACCCTCAAAGCATGAATACTCCCTATTGGAATGCCATGGCTTATACTTCTTTTGCAGTGAGCGCATTTATTATCGCATTTGCCTTGATAGTGAACCCAGGCTCAAAATACGTGTTAATAGCCTTGAGTCCTATTGGCATTGGTACTGGTTATGGTATTTTGACTTATATTCGAAATGGCGGTTCTAAATATTCTAAAAAAGGTTCGCTAGTGTCAAAAGGGTGGTTATATGAGCATCTTGGCTCAATGCTGGGTGCTGGAATTGCGTTCCATACAGCATTTGCAGTATTCGGGATGACTCGCTTGTTTGATATTGGGCTTGAAGGTATGGTTGCGGTGATTCCGTGGATATTACCTGCAGCAATTGGTATTCCTGCTCAGTATATTTGGACGCGCCACTATCAAAAGAAGTTTAACGAGCTACCTAAAGCTGCATAGAAATAAATAAGGTAATCCATTGAGTTTAAAACATATTTTATTAGGGATTTTGCAAGAGCCGCACAGTGGTTATGACATAAAGAAAGTCTTTGACCAAGTATTCAGTAACTTTTGGGCGGCTGAGCTTTCTCAGATTTATCCACAACTTAAAAAGCTGTCAGAGCAAAACATGCTAAGCGTAGTAGAAGAAGAATCTGATAAAGGGCCAAGTAAAAAGGTTTATCAAACCACTGAAAAAGGGCAGAAAGAGCTGGTCAACTGGTTGCAAGATGGGCCAATTGTCCATACCGAAAAACTGGCTTATTTAGCGCAAACCTTTTTTCTTAACAGCTTAGCAACGACTGAGCAAAAACTAGAGTTTATGCAGGCTTTGCAGCATGAAATGAAAACATGGCATCAAAATCTATGTGGCTATCAAAAAGATTGGCAAAGTCGTTTTCCAAATTACCCCTATGATTTACCCGATGATGAATTTTATCCAAATTTAACCCTGATGATGGGGGTTAAGAAAGTTGGTGCTATTGTGGAGTGGTGCGAGGAATCTATTGATTTAATAAAGCTGAGATTGTAGTTTTTTCTTATTCTAACGATAATAAAAAAGCGAGCCGAAGCTCGCTTTTGAACCTAACTACAACGAATTATCGTTTTGCAGCTGCTACACGTTGACGTGCCAATTCATCAGCAATGATGTTAGTTGGACGTTTTTGCGAGTCAGATGCCTCGAATACTTCGGTTAAAGTACCGTAGATTTCATCAACTTTGCTTAAAGCTGCTTCAAGGTTGTAATTTTCTTCAAATGATACGTTGATAATACCGCCAGCATTGATTACATAATCCGGAGCGTATAAAACACCTTTTTGCATTAAGATATCGCCGTGACGATCTTCTGCTAATTGGTTGTTTGCCGCACCTGCAATGACCGAAGCCTTGATGCGAGGAATAGTATTATCATTGATGGTCGCGCCTAGCGCACAAGGCGCATAAACATCAACGTCCTGCTCGTAAATGTCGTTTACATCAACAGCAGTAGCACCAAAGTCGCCAACCACACGGTCAACATTATCTTTGTTGATGTCTGTTACGATTAATTTCGCGCCTTCATCATTCAAGTGTTTACACAAGTAGTAACCTACATGACCAAGACCTTGAACAGAGATTTTTAAACCGTCTAAATCATCACGACCTAATTTGTGTTTTACAGCAGCTTTCATGCCTTTATACACGCCATAAGCGGTTACTGGAGATGGATCGCCTGATTTACCTTCAAGACCAAGTACGTGATTGGTTTCTTTATTCACGATAGCCATGTCTTGTGGGTTGATACCTACGTCTTCAGCAGTAATGTATTTGCCACTTAATTTTTCAACAAAGCGACCAAAAGCGCGGAACAGTTCTTCAGATTTCATGGTCTTAGAGTTACCGATGATTACTGATTTACCACCGCCCATCTTCAAGCCAGCCATTGCATTTTTATAAGTCATGCCGCGAGATAGACGTAGCGCATCAATCAAAGCGCCTTCATCTGAGTTGTAATCCCACATACGGCAACCGCCAACGGCTGGGCCTAAATTAGTATTATGAACGCAGATAATCGCTTTTAAACCAGAGTCTACATCACGACAAAACACGATTTGCTCATGGTCGTCGTATGCGCGTAGATTAAAAACAGCCATAAAAAACTCCTTTCAATAAGGATAAAAACAAGGAAGCCGCATCGTTAAAAGTATGATAACGGCTTCAATTCATTGTGAATGATTAACCTAGATCGAAGGTGATGCCTTGAGCTAGAGTAGGGGTGTCGCCCCAGAAAATAGTGTTGGTTTGACGACGCATATAAGCTTTCCAAGCGTCGGAACCAGCTTCGCGACCACCACCGGTTTCTTTCTCACCACCGAATGCGCCACCGATTTCAGCACCAGATGTACCGATATTAACGTTAGCGATACCGCAGTCAGAGCCAACAGAAGATAAGAATTTCTCAGCATTAGGCACGTGGTTAGTGAAGATAGCAGATGATAAACCCGCTTTAGAGTGGTTTTGAATCGCAATTGCTTCTTCGATAGTATCGAATGGCATTACATATAAGATTGCTGCAAAAGTTTCAGTTTGCACCACTTCCCAGTCATTTTCAGCGCGGATAATGGTTGGTTCAATGAAGTGACCAGGACCTTCGATACGCTTACCACCAAATAACACTTCACCGCCAGCTGCTATAGCTTTAGCTACAGAATTCTCAAAGTTTTGTACGGCTTGTTCGTCAATTAAAGGCCCCATCAATGTTGATTTATCTAATGGATTACCAATTTTTACTTGACCATAACCTTTGACAATGGCGTCAACCACTTCGTCCATACGGCTACGGTGAACAATCAAACGACGAGTCGTTGTACAACGTTGGCCGCCAGTACCTACTGAACCAAATACGATTGAAGGAACCGCTAAGTTCAAATCTGCAGTTTCATCAACGATCAATGCGTTGTTACCTGAAAGCTCAAGCAAGCACTTGCCCATACGCTCAGCAACTTTAACACCACCCATACGACCAACAACGCTAGAGCCAGT
>JABXIQ010000052.1 GCA_013373015.1 Kangiellaceae bacterium | reverse complement strand
CTCCCTTAGCAGGGGAGCGCCTTCAGCCTCTCGGCCACTTCACCAATTTCGCGAGCGGAATGTTACCCTAATAAAAATAAATTGCAACACTCCAATCGGAATTTTTTAACGAAAATTACTAATAAAATTAATAGTATTCGTTATCGTTTGATTGGCCACCTTGATAACCTTCCATTTGCTTTTCATGTTGAATACGCAAATAGATTTCTTCACGGTGTACGGCAACTTCTTTAGGTGCGTTAATACCAATACGCACTTGATTACCTTTAACGCCTAAAACAGTTACAGTGATTTCATCACCAATCATAAGTGTCTCACCGACACGACGAGTTAGAATTAACATTCCAGTCTCCCTAATGTCCTAAGAAAGCAGTTATTGGCTATCTACTGCACCACTACTTTCAACTATCGTTCAAATCGTATTTTATCCTCTTACTGAGACTAATCGCGTAATCTTAAGTAAGAAACAAGCGCCGAATTCTATCAATATTCATACTTTAACTCTAGAGTTTTGTGAGCTTGCTCACAAAAAACTTTGCTAACCTTAGAATAGCGATAAATCAAATACTTGTATAGCTTATGACAACTTTTCTAGCACCCAAGGTTTCACGCTATCTAAAGCTGCTGGCAAGGCTGCAGCGTCTTTGCCGCCTGCTTGCGCCATATCAGGGCGACCACCACCCTTTCCACCTACCTGCTGAGCAACCATATTGACCAACTCACCAGCTTTTACTTTGCCCACTAAATCCTTGCTCACCCCGGCAATTATGCTTACCCGGTCATCCCCAGCTATGGCTAGAACCACAATGCTTGAGCCCAGCTTATTCTTAAGCTGATCTTGAATATCACGCAATGATTTAGCTTCAACGCCTTCTAGCTTACTTACTAATAGTTTAACGCCATCAATGTCTTCTGCTTCGGCTGCTAAATCACTACCTTGCGAAGAAGCTAATTTACCTTGTAACTGCTCAATGGTTTTTTCTAATTGGCGCGCTTTGTCCATCAGCTGATTCACTTTCTCGGCAGCTTGAGCTGGATCGGACTTGAGCATCTTGCCGATGATCTGCAAATTATTTTCAGCAGCTTGCATCCACTCTACCGCACCGGCTCCAGAAACGGCTTCAATGCGTCGAATACCTGCGGCAATTCCTGACTCAGTTATAATCTTAAATGCACCGATATCGCCAGTACGAGAAACGTGAGTACCACCACACAACTCTACAGAAAAAGGTGACATGCTCAATACTCGTACTTTATCACCATATTTTTCGCCAAATAAGGCCATTGCGCCCTTCTCTTTCGCATCGTCCATAGACATTTCTTCAGCATCAACGGTATGATTTTCATATACCTTTTGATTGACCAATAACTCAATCTTTAACAACTCTTCACGAGTTACCGCTTCGGTATGCGAAAAGTCAAAGCGCAAACGCTCTGGCCCGACTAAAGAGCCTTTTTGCGTCACATGAGTACCTAGCACTTCACGCAAAGCAGCATGTAATAAGTGCGTAGCCGAGTGATTGCGCATGGTATTTTGACGCAACTCACCATTAACTTCAGCGGTTAACTCAGACTCATTGGTAATTTTGCCACCTTCTACATAACCAATATGGGCAATCGCATCACCAATTTTTTGTGTATCTTGAACGATAAAGCTAGCTCCGCAGCCGTATAAGTAACCCTGATCGCCTACTTGGCCACCTGACTCAGCATAAAAAGGTGTGTTGCGCAAAATAACAATACCCTTTTCACCATCATTCAACTCCGTAACTTCCTGCTCACCTTTAAGCAAACGCGTCACAACAACTGCTTGTTTCAAATAGTCATAACCGGTAAATTCAGACTTTTCATCAATGCTTAAGCTATCGTTATAATCCACACCAAAGTTACTCGCCGCACGAGCTCTTTCGCGCTGTTGATTCATGGCCTTTTCAAAGCCATCCCAATCAATATCTAAGTCTTTTTCACGAGCGATATCTGCAGTCAAATCTTGCGGAAAACCAAAAGTATCGTATAGCTTGAATACTGTTTCTCCCGAAATCACTGCACCAGACATCTGTGCTATATCCGCCTCTAGAATCGCCATACCTTTATCAAGGGTCTTGGCGAATGCTTGCTCTTCTTTAAGCAAGACTTTTTCGATAATATCTTGATGTTGTTTCAAGTCTGGATAGGCATCACCCATCACTTCAACTAAAGCATTAACCAAATCGGCAAAAAACACGCCTTGCGCACCTAATTGATGGCCATGGCGAATGGCACGGCGTGTAATACGACGTAACACATAGCCTCGCCCCTCGTTACTTGGTACAACGCCATCTAATACAAGAAACGCACAAGAACGAATATGATCAGCAATTACGCGCAAAGATTTATTATCTAAATCTTTAACTTTCAATAAGTTAGCCGCTGACTTAATAAGATGTTGGAATAAGTCAATCTCATAGTTGCTGTGAACATTTTGCATAATTGCCGCAATACGCTCCAAGCCCATACCAGTATCAACCGATGGCTTAGGCAAGGGTTCCATAGTGCCGTCTTTGTGGCGGTTATATTGCATGAACACCAGATTCCAGATTTCGATAAAGCGATCACCATCTTCTTCTGGAGTACCTGGAGGGCCGCCCCAAATATGCTCGCCATGATCATAGAATACTTCGGTACAAGGACCGCATGGGCCTGTATCACCCATCGCCCAGAAATTATCTGACGCGTAACGTTCGCCTTTATTATCGCCAATTCGGCTTATACGCTCAGCTGGGAAACCCATCTCATTAGCCCAAATATCAAAGGCTTCTTGATCTTCCTCGTAAACCGTTACCCATAATTTTTCTTTTGGCAGCTTTAGAACGTCAGTCAAAAACTCCCAGCAATAATTAATGGCTTCACGCTTAAAATAATCACCGAAGCTAAAATTACCCAACATTTCAAAAAATGTATGGTGACGCGCCGTATAACCAACATTCTCAAGGTCATTATGCTTACCGCCAGCACGCACACAACGCTGCGAACTGGTCGCACGAGTATAACTTCTTTGTTCAGCACCTAAGAAACAATCCTTGAACTGCACCATACCTGCATTAGTAAATAGCAAGGTTGGATCATTGGCTGGAATTAGCGGACTGCTATCAACGATTTGGTGGCCTTTACCCTCAAAATACTTCAAGAAAGCATCGCGAATGTCGTTAGTTGTCATACTCACAATTAATAACCTATTTTATTAACATTAAACTTTAAATATTTGAATTATATATTATTTTCAAAAACCAAAACTATTGCCATCACACTCATCAGCATAATCATCAGGATTATGACTAAAAACAGCCTTGATGGTGTCAAAATCAAAACCTCGATATTGCAAAAAGCGACTTTGCTTAGCTTTAAGTTTTAAGTCATTAGCGGGTAACTGGTTATATTTCTTCTGCCAAATAGCCAAAGCGACAGCAAACCAATCAATCTCCATTTGCTCGAACAACATAGCAATTTTCGATTCATTGATACCTTTTTGGCACAATTCTTGGCGCACACGCATCGGACCATAACCAGCCATTACGCGCATTCGAATATAACTTTCAGCAAAGCGCTGATCGCTTTGCAAGCCGCGTTCAGCTAGTCGATCGAGATAACTCTCAACCTCCTCGCCTTCAAAACCTCGAACTTTGAGCTTGCTGATAAGCTCACGCCGCGAATGTTCGCGGCGCGCTAATAAGTCCATAGCAATTATTTTATAATCGCGTGGTGTTCGCTTAAACCCCATACGCTATAAGATTAGGCCTCAACCTCTTCTTCGCTATCTTCTTCTTTAGGTTTAACTAAAAGCATTTCACGAAGTTTACCTTCGATTTCTTCTTTAACTTCAGGATTATCTTTCAAATACTGAATAACGTTCTGCTTACCTTGACCTATTTTTGAACCATTATAAGCATACCAAGCACCTGATTTATCGACTAAATCATGCTTAACACCCCAATCCAAAATTTCGCCTTCTAACGAAGAACCTTCACCATATAAAATCTGGAACTCAGCTTGCTTGAATGGTGGTGCAACTTTATTTTTCACCACTTTCACACGCGTTTCGTTACCAATAATTTCATCGCCTTGCTTAATCTGGCCAATACGACGAATATCCAAACGTACCGATGCGTAGAATTTCAAAGCGTTACCACCTGTAGTGGTTTCTGGTGAACCAAACATCACACCAATTTTCATACGGATCTGGTTAATAAACACACAAAGCGTGTTTGAACGCTTGATATTAGCCGTTAATTTACGCAATGCTTGCGACATCAAACGAGCTTGTAAGCCCATGTGCGAATCACCCATCTCACCTTCGATCTCAGCTTTTGGCGTTAATGCCGCAACCGAGTCAACGATTAAGATGTCCACTGCGCCAGAGCGCACTAACATATCGGTAATTTCTAACGCTTGCTCGCCGGTATCAGGCTGAGAAACAATTAACTCATCAAGGTTAACCCCTAATTTTTCAGCATAAATCGGATCTAACGCGTGCTCGGCATCGACAAATGCCGCAGTTCCGCCATTCGCTTGGCAAGAAGCAATTGCTTGTAGAGCTAAGGTTGTTTTACCCGAAGATTCAGGACCATAGATCTCAACGATACGACCTTTTGGCAAGCCGCCTATGCCCAATGCAATATCTAAACCTAATGAACCCGTTGAAATGGTTTCAATGCCTTTTGCCGCGCTGTTATCACCCAAGCGCATGATTGAGCCTTTACCGAATTGACGCTCAATCTGTGTTAAAGCCGCACCGAGGGCTTTTTTCTTATTCTCATCCATATTTGGAAACCTACCTAATATTCTGTATTTGATTAATTCAAGCAGCTGGAAGCAAGCCCTGATTATTCCATAAATAGACCGCGAAAGTAATAGGCATTTTGGATGGATTTGATAGGCAATTGCCCTCTTTGTTTGTAAGTCTAGAATTATTAATTCATAACTGGTTAAAAAAAGAACAACTTGTGATAAATAATGGACAATGCTGATGATGAAAAAATATTTCGTTGTGCTTTTTAAATTAATTTTTCAGTAAAGGGTAATCGAAATTTGTTAAACTGGTTTACCTGTGTAACGCTCGATTGACAGCACGAGTGTACTTAATACGCTTTGCTGGCGTATCGCAGCTCGATCACCAGTAAGTTGCAACAGCTGGCTATAAACTTGCTGTCCATCGGCATAACCAATCCATACGGTACCCACTGGCTTATCAGGTGTGCCGCCATCTGGTCCAGCGATACCACTAACCGAAACCGCTATACGATTGCCAGCACCGGCATTGTGATAGGCGCCAATAGCCATGGCTTCGACCACTTGCTGCGACACTGCACCGTACTCTTCAATCAAATCTTTGCTAACACCAAGCATATCTTGTTTCGCTTGATTGGAATAAGTGACAAAGCCACGATCAAACCAGCGCGAACTGCCAGCCAGCTCTGTACAGGCAGCAGCAATAAGTCCACCCGTACAAGATTCGGCCGAAACCAGCATTAAATCATTATTTATCAATAAATTAGATAATTTTTCTAAAGTAGAATATATGCTTGTGCCAAATGTTTTTTGATCAGGGTTTTGCAAACTCAACCTACCGCTTTGATATTAAATCCGTTAAGCTATGGTCAATTGAAAAAAGATAACCATAATACTCAATATTTCATGGCAGACTCTAACACCAATAATCACAATCCGCCAACATCAGGGACTCAAAACAACCGCATGTCCAGCAACAAAACTCACAACAGCAACACCCAAAACGCTCAGCAGTTACCATCTGATATCGAAGCCCACACGCCCATGATGCGCCAATACTGGCAGCTCAAAAAAGATCATATGGATTACCTGTTGTTCTATCGCATGGGTGATTTTTACGAGTTGTTCTACCAAGATGCAAAAAAAGCCGCTGAGTTATTGGATCTGACTCTGACCAAACGTGGAGCCTCTGCTGGTGAGCCAATTCCTATGGCTGGTGTGCCCTTTCACGCTGTTGATGGATATCTGGCTCGCTTAGTGAAACTGGGCGAATCGGTGGCGATTGTTGAGCAAATTGGTGATCCAGCGACTAGTAAAGGTCCTGTTGAACGCAAAGTTGTGCGCATTGTTACTCCTGGCACTCTGTATGACGAAAACTTGCTTGATGCCCTTTCAGACAATGTTTTAGCCTCTGCCTATAAAAAACGTAATGCCTATGGCCTAGCCTGTCTTGATATGGCTTCGGGTCGTTTCTGGCTGTCTGAATTTGATAACCAAAATGCTTTCCAAGCAGAACTCTTTCGCATAAAACCTGCTGAAATCGTCATTGCGGATAACCAACAAGAGCTTATTCAAGACCTTAAATCAGCGGTTAAATGGCAACCTGATTGGGCATTTGACTACGAGCAAAACCTTGAAAAATTACTCAAACACTTCAAAGTCAAAAACTTATCCTCTTTTGGTTGCGAGGACATGCACTTAGCCATTTGTGCAGCGGGTGCTGTTTTAGACTATGCGAAAACCACTCAGCTCAATCATTTGCCACATATTCGATTACTGCAACGTTTATCGAACAGTGATCATTTAGTCCTCGACCCTGCCACGCGACGTAACCTAGAGCTGACCGAAAACATTCAAGGCGGTAGCAATAATACGCTGTTTGAAGTGCTTAATAGCACGCAAACCGTCATGGGTGCGCGTTTATTGAAACGTTGGTTACACAGTCCTCTGCGCAATCATCAGCAAATCAATCAGCGCCTTGATGCCGTTGAGCAACTGAAACACGACCATACTTACTTAAGTTTACAGCCGCTTTTGGCTGAAATTGCTGATATAGAGCGCATCGTAACCCGTATCGCATTGGCAAGCGCCAATCCTCGAGACTTGAAGCGCCTACAAATTGGTCTTGAGCAATCAGAACTGCTGTTGCAAGAAATGACCAACAAAACTATTCAATTGCCTCTTGCTGATGATATTAACCCATTGAATAATATACAAAATCTTCTGCGTCATGCGATTGTTGAGCAACCGCCAATGGTTATTCGCGATGGCGGTATAATTGCCGAGGGTTACAACACAGAACTCGATGAATTAAAAAATCTTGCCAGCGATGCCAACGATTTCATGCTTAATTTGGAGCAACGCGAAAAAGAGCAAACAGGCATTAGCACCTTAAAAGTTGGCTATAACAAGGTGCATGGCTTTTATATTGAAATTTCACGCGGACAATCAGATCAAGCTCCAGCTCATTATATTCGTCGCCAGACCTTGAAGAATAACGAACGATTTATTACTCCTGAGCTAAAAGAATACGAAGAAAAGGTGCTGAGCAGTAAAAGCAAGGCCCTAGCGCTGGAAAAAAGACTGTATGAACAGCTTGTTAAAGAATTACAACAGTATGTAGCCGATATTCAAGGCACAGCACGAGCGATTGCAGAACTTGATGTTTTGACTTGTTTCGCAGAACGAGCCGAAAACTTAAATTTTGCTCGTCCGCAATTAACCGATCAGGCAGGCATATCTATTGAGCAAGGTCGCCATCCGGTAGTCGAATTTCATAGTAAAGAGCCATTTATTGCCAATGGTGTTGCAGTTAACCCCAAGCGTCGCTCTATTATTATCACAGGCCCCAATATGGGCGGTAAATCGACCTATATGCGTCAAACGGCTTTGATTACCCTTCTGGCTTATGTTGGCTCTTTTGTTCCTGCTACTAACGCAAACATTGGCCCTATTGATCGGATATTTACTCGTATTGGCGCCTCTGATGATTTAGCTAGTGGCCGCTCAACCTTTATGGTCGAAATGTCAGAAACTGCTAATATCTTGAATAATGCAACGGCTAACAGCTTGATTTTATTAGATGAAATTGGCCGAGGCACCAGCACCTTTGATGGCTTGGCTTTGGCATCTGCAACCATTCAATATATCCATGAAAAACTAGGCTCCTATACCCTATTCGCTACCCACTACTTTGAACTGACCCAACAGGCTGAACAATGGGATGCTATGGTGAATGTGCATTTTGGCGCCACCGAACATAAAGCGAATGGCCAAGAAAAGCTGATCTTCTCGCACCAAGTCAATGATGGGCCAGCGAATCAAAGTTACGGCATCCAAGTAGCACAACTGGCTGGATTACCAAAAACCGTCATTCAATCGGCCAAACAATTACTGAACTTTTTTGAAGAAAACGGTACTCACTCTCAATCAGGTAAATCTGAACTCCCTGTCATTGAGCTAGTAACCAATGAAACCAATGACCCTATTGCAGAACGATTGCGTGAGTTAATAGAACAAACTGATATAGATGATTTATCACCGCGAGAAGCCCTGCAATTGTTGTATAAACTGAAAGAATCGTTACAATAACGCCTGCCCGATTGGCAGGTTTTAGCGTGCAATCCAACTATTAATTGCACAAGTAGCATAAGCGTTTGGAGAAGAATGAATGGCATTTGTAGTAACCGACAACTGTATCCAATGTAAATACACCGATTGTGTAGAAGTTTGCCCAGTAGATTGTTTCTATGAAGGTCCTAATTTTTTAGTAATTAACCCTGACGAGTGTATCGACTGCGCGCTATGTGAGCCAGAATGTCCTGCCGAAGCCATTTTCGAAGAGGATGATCTTCCAGCGGGAATGGAGCACTTTATCGAACTTAATGCCGAACTATCAGAAAAGTGGCCAAACATCACCGAAAAGAAAGATCCACTTCCCGATGCCGAAGAATGGGATGGTAAAGAAAATAAGCTTGAACATTTGAAGCAAGATTAAACTAAGAAGCCAGCTGATGCTGGCTTTTTTGTTATGCTATTATGAACCTTAAGCACCGTTGAATTATGTCTATAAAATGATCAAAGCAGAAACTCTCTCTAAATTTCAAGCAAAGTTGCTACAACCAATCAGTGACCATGAAGATTTATGGGCTTTTATAGTTTTACCCAAAGAAGCTAGCGCTAAACTGTCTCGACGCGGAAGGTTAAACATCGGCGGGACAATTAATGGACATGAGTTTACACTGTTATTAGAGCCCGATGGACAAAAAAGCCATTGGTTAAAAATCAATAAGCAACTTATGAAAGGTGCCAAAACCACTTTTGGCGAACTTGCCGATTTTGAAATTTGGGGACTCGAAGATGAACCTGAACCAGAGATTCCATCAGATTTTCTTAAATCGCTAAAAGCATTTCCAGAAGCAGAGCAAACTTGGAACAACACAACAACAATTGCTAGGATTGACTGGATTCACTGGATTACATCAGCTAAACAAGCAAAAACCCGAACTAAAAGAATACACGATGCCTGTGATATGTTGTCTTCTGGCAAAAAAAGAGTGTGTTGTTTTGACCCTTCAGGATTTTACAGCAAAGCGTTCAAAGCCCCTGAAGCTATTAATTAGACTATGAAAAATGGTGGGCAGATATACCCACCAAAATATCAAAACTTATTCTATTTCGACCGACTTAGTAAAAGGCTTAACCCCAATTGCTTCGTAAATTTCATCAGGCTTATACACATTCTGACCTTTAATCACTAAAGCAACTTTGCGTAAATCCTGCATATCATCTAACGGATTACCGTCGATAAACACTAAATCAGCTTGTTTACCTTCACTAATCGATCCATTGGTTTGCTGAGCCCCCACTACTTGCGCAGATCCAATAGTCGCTAATTTTAGAACATCAGCATTGTCGATTCCCGCATCTGAGTAGTCGATTAATTCTTGGTGGAGTGAAAAACCTGCAATATTGTCTGTGCCTGGAACAATATGCACACCACTATCATGTAGCTTTTTGACCATGGCACTCAAGGCTTCAGTGGATTTGTTATAAGCAGGACGTTCTTCGTCTTTAATATCTAACACTGCTGTTTTAAAACCACGTGATACCGTCACTGGTAAATGCTCATAAATTGCCGCCATTTCAGGATTAACAACACCTGCTTTAGCCTGCAATAACCAACGGAAGACCATTAACGTTGGGTCAATAACAGTGCCTTTTTCTTTCAACAATGCGATGAAATCTTCAACTTCTTTACTGTCTAAATCCAACTCCCCTGCTTTTTCGCCAACCATGGTGAAACGTAAGCGTTGACGAGTATCAACCTTGTCGCCCAAGAAGTTAAGAAACACCATATTGATGTGTTGGATCTCGTCAAATCCTGCACGCACCGCTTCTTCAGCGGTCATAAAGGCTGGAATATGCCCACTTAAACGCATACCTTTCTTATGAATATGCTCGGCTAAAGGTTTTACCCACTCTGGCTCCATAGAGCTGTAGGTTTTAATTTGTGGATAACCATTTTCAGCATACCAATCCACTGCAGCTTTGGCAGACTCAAGAGAATCAACGGTTTTACCCATTTTCATGGCATAAGGACTTTCGCGATCCATAAAACCTGAGCGATAAACATCGCCACCCATAATTTCATTTGCTTCACTCATACGCTCAATATCAACAATATTGTCATGGGTATTGCCCATATCTCGCACGTTAGTAACGCCAGCAGGAATATTCAACAAACCATCAGATTTTGATAAATGGCCATGCATATCCCATAAACCTGGAATCAAAGTTTTACCTTGCGCATCAATCACCATCGAACCTTCAGGTAGTTTTGGTAACATTTCACCGATCATGGAAATCTTGCCATCTTCTATGACAATGTTTTGCCCTTCCACTAACTGCCCAGTTTCTACGTCAACGTAGTTAGCATTTTTGACCAAAATAGGCGCTTCAACAGTATGGGTCAGTTTTTGCGATAACGTCTTGATGTAATTATTGTCCGCTTCTTTCTGCACCTTACTCAACTGCTCAAGATGCTCGCGGCCCCAACCTTCTGGTATTACGCCAAACCAACCGCCACCATCAGTGGCAAAAAAGTTATTATCATCATCATACCAAGCAAAATTAGGAGTAAAACCAAAGCCGGTTAAACCAATCAAATGAACGGTTTTATCTTCTGTGCCATTGTTAAGGGTTACGGAATCCAGCTTGATTAAACTCGCGGTGCCGCTGGGTAGCAAATCAACCTTATTATCGTCATCTTCCAGCAAGGCTTTGATCAAGAAGTTATTGACCGCACCAGTGCCATCAATCGCTACATAGAACTTATCGCCCGCTGATTTAGCTTCACCCACTTCGTTGTTACTTTTCCAACTGGCCACGCCATCTTTTAAGGTAAAAGTTTCATCAACTGGTGCACCAAAAGCTGAAATCCCTTTGATCGTTTGACTGGTGATATAGCCTTTCTCATCAACGGTAAAAATTTCCTCGGTTTTGATACGACGATTATTCCAGCCCATTTCCAAATTGGCTTTAACCAGATTACCCTGCATTTCTACCTGCAAAGTACCTGCGCTATCTTCCTTATTAAAAATATTATATTGAAGCTTATGTGGGCTACTTTTTGCCATATCGGATTTATTTATATCCGCATTTGAAACATCACTAGTAGCTGTTTGCGACTCACTTTCTTGAGCCGATTGTTTTACAGAATCATTTGCTGGCTTGCTTGTCGTCTGATCATTATTACAAGCAATAATGCCATTGATCAGTAAAGCTATAGCACTTAACTTGAAAAGATTGGATAGTGTCTTATTGCCCATGATTAAGTTCCTTGTTTCTAGTAGTGACGCAGCCAAACGGAGATAGCTGAGCGTTTGTTGACTTAGCTTACCGATGATAAGGCTATATTACAATCACAAAAAAGGCCTCAATTGAGACCTTTTTGTTACTTTTTATGACAATTAAGCTACTTGAACTTTACTCTGTAACCAATTGATATTTTTCATATTTATCAAAAGCCTTTACGAAAACATCTTCTTTTTCATCTATTTGCTCAACTAATTGGCATAAGGCTTCTGCTTTCTTTTCAATCAGCTCACCTTTGGCTTCAAACTTAGTTTCCATTTCTTCGCCAAATTTTTCCATGCGCTTTTCAAAAGTATTAACTTTATCATCGTCACCACGCATTGCTGCAGCTACGATTTCGCCAATGTTACCCTGAACGAAATCAACCACAGTATCTTCGATCAGCTCTTCAAACTCTTTTTCAAACTCACTACCTTCGAAATATTCTTCAATACCATTAGGTCGTAAATGGTTATCACTAATGTGTTGCTTAATACCTGCTGCAATCGAATCCACTCTGCTAACAAACTTTTCAGCTTTTTCAGGGTTATCATGCAATAAAGTTGCTGTTACATCACGCACCGCTTCCAGCGCTAAACTTGTTGCTTCTTCTGCAACTTCCGTTGCGGCTGGTAATAACTCACGAATATCTTTGGCATAAGCACCCAATAGCTCACGCTGCTCACTGCTAAGAGATTGCTTATCACCATTAAGATAAAGCTCATTCGAGCCAGTAATAACCACTTTTTCAGCTTTGTTGTCAGATAAAGTGATTTTTTGACCATCTAAGTCAATATCGTATGCCATGTCCACGTCGCACGATACGTTGTGTGCACTCGCAACGCCCGCCCCAGTGGCTAACATTACTGACAAAGCAATGGTCTTTAGTTTAGATTTCATCTTGTTGTCTCCCGCTATTGATGCGTCTTTATAATGCGACGCCTTATCGCTTGTTATTGTTCGGTCACTTATAAGATGCAATAAATAATAGAAAAGGTTTAGTGATTAAATGTGAGAAATAGCTTTTATGGGTAACAAAATGTAACCCACTGGAATTTACCCTTTAATATCAACAACTTAGAAATGCAATCTTTCTAAAAAAATCTAAACCCCAATATTACTTAAACTATTAGATATACGACGAATGATTGCCGATAGCGAAGGATGCTCTTCTTCAAAGTTCAGCAGTCGGCTCTGGAAACGCTCCAGTAGGTATTCTTCAGGGTTTTCGCGACTATCCTCCATAAACAACTTAGTTTCTATCATAAGTTCTAGACGCGCTAAAGCCTCAACGTCATGCTCAGACAATGATTCTTGCTCATGCAAAACCTGATAGAGTTGCTCTGAAAGAGCCTCAATTGAAAGCTGTGTATCTTTTTGTGTCATATTCCTATCCTCTGAAACATCTGTTTACTGATTGTATTCCAAATTAACACAAATTCCATTGGTCTAGATCATAGCATGACCTATAATTAACCGTGGTAATTTACTATAAACATATTAATTTATTGTAATAAGAGAAGGAATAACATGAAAAAGTTTATAATTATTGCAGCGGTCTTGATCGCGATTGCAGCGGGAATCTACTTCTTTAAGGGTGGAAAAGACGGTGGCTTAAGCCTTGACATTAACATTGGTGATAACGAAGTATTAGCTTATGTTCCAGCAGACACTATCTTCTTTACAGGCAGTTTAGAGCCCATCAGCTTTGAAAAAGCAATGGCTATGAGCCAAAAAATGGGCATGGATCCAAGTGCTTTCATGATGATGGATTCGGACAGCCTAGAAATCAATGCTGATGCTCCTGATGCACTGCGCTTCTTACTAGGCTTCTATGGCAAATACATGCAAGGCTTTGCCGATAACAACCTAACCAAATCCATGGGCGTCAACAATGACTTGAATGCAGCTGCTTATATGGTTGGTGCAATTCCAGTGATGCGCGTTGAGCTAGATGGCACTGAAACTTTTGCTAATCTAGTGGCATCAATTGAGTCTGAGCATAATGTAACGCCAGTAGTTAAAAGTATGGATTCTGTTGAATACCGTGAATATTCTTTTAACGCTAAAGACAAAGAAGTTCCATATCAGCTAGTGGTTAGCATCAAAGACAACCAAGCGGTGATTACTATTAATACGCCAATTGCAGATGATAAAGACTTGAAAGCTGCGTTAGGCGTTGAAAAACCAGCGAAAAGCATTGCTGATACTGACGTTTTATCAAAAATGGTTTCTGCAAACGGATACCAACCGCATTCGTTATTCTTTTTCGATAACTTAGCCACGGTTAAAGGTATTACTAACCCGGCGGCAAACAGCTTTGGCGCTATGGTACAAGAGCTTTTAGTTGCTCACGGTTCAGCTGATAGTCTTGCTGAATATCAAACTCCAGCATGTCAAACTGAATTTGCAGCCATGGCAGCTAACTGGCCAACCATCAATGCAGGTTACACGGATTTCTCTGAAGGCAAAGCTAACTTTAAGATGGTAATCGAAGGCACCAACACTGAGCTTTTGAACACTCTTGCTAAGTTACGTGGTCACTTATCAGACAACCTAAACAATGACCAATTCATGATGAGCTTTGGTATGGGCTTTAACATGGATGAGCTAGTTCCTGTTATTACTGATGTATGGAAACGTTTAACTAAAGAGCCTTATGAGTGCCCTGCTCTAGCCAATATGCAAGCTGGTTTGAAACAACAAAACCCAATGATGTTAGGCATGATGACGGGTATGCTATCAGGCATTAAAGGCATCGGTTTTGGCATCGTCGATATGGATATGTCTAATTTAGCCAATGCTGAAAACAACCCTAACCCAATGGCATTCACTGAAAACATGGAAATGGTATTAACCGTTTCTGCTGAAGAGCCAACTAACTTACTACAAACACTTGGCATGTATGCACCTGAAATGGCGCAACTGCAGTTAACTGACGGCGGCGAAGCGCAAAGCCTTAACTCACCAATGGGTGGCGAGTCTGAAATTGCTTTACGCGGTCATGACCTAGTATTGATGATGGGCAGTAAGGCAAATTCAGCATTGAGCAACATGAGCTCAAACAAAAACTTAGACAGCAATGGCCTAATCAGCTTCAACATGGACTTTGGTAAGTACATGGGCATGATTGAGCAAATGATGTCAGGTATTAACACATCTGCCGAGATGAGCGATGAGCAGAAGAAAATCATCGAGCAACAAAAAGAAGTGTTTGCTAAACTAAAACAAGTTAAAGGCGACATCAAACAAAGCTTTGATATCAATCAATCAGGTTTTGTTTCAAATACTGCTTTTGAAGCTAAATAAATTCTCATACAAAAGAGTTGTTGTACGGCATAGTCTTGACTAAAACCGACACTTCGATTTACAAAAAAGAGAGTTACCTGTTTTGATGTTAGGTGTGAACTTAACTCAGAACATAAAAGGTAGCTCTCAATACATACTAACAATTCCGATTCTAATATATAAAGCAGATTTACTTCATTTAGCTGAGGAACTGGGCAATGTTTCCACCACCTGTCATCTGATAAGTCATTAAAAAAAGTGCGAGGAAAATAACAATGTGGACGCTTTAGTTAATAAAAGTCGTCTAGCAGAATATTTGCAGATACATATAGAGCCAACAAAACTGTTGGTTAAAACAGCCTGCTTTTAAAGCTCCAATGGCCACGTTACAATTGAGCGGCGGCAAGAAAAACAAAGTTCG
>JABXIQ010000054.1 GCA_013373015.1 Kangiellaceae bacterium | reverse complement strand
TTCTAGGAATTTACCACCTAAAAGACCAAAACCAATCGCAGTACCTAATGCACCAAGACCTAAAATTAACAACACACCTAATGCTGTAAACGCGAACAAAGTTTCCATTGTTTTCCTCCAATCGAGAAATGGTTAAATGTTAAAAACTAAATGTAAAACTAAAAAAACTAAACTTGTTACTAACACTGTTGCCAGAATTAGTGATCTTCATGTGCCATGCTTAAGTAAACAATGGTCAGCATCATGAAGATAAATGCCTGTAGTACAATTACTAGGATATGGAATATCGCCCAAATCATGTAAGAAATACCACCGCCAATAATTCCACCAATACCAGCGCTCATCAATACTGCGATCAAGATGAAGATCAACTCGCCCGCATACAAGTTACCAAACAAACGAAGTGCTAGTGAAACTGGTTTCGCTAATAGACCAATTGACTCCATCAAGAAGTTCACTGGAATAAGCAATACTTGTACAGCTTTGTTCTTGCTTGAGAACGGATGCAAAGTTAATTCGCCGATAAAGCCGCCGATACCTTTAACCTTAATGCTGTAGAAGACAATTAAAAAGAATACGCCTAACGATAAGCTGAAAGTAATGTTAGCATCCGTTGATGGAACCACTTTCAAATAGCCTACACCTGCATGGCTTGCAGCCCAAGGTAATAAGTCTACTGGGATTAAGTCCATTAGGTTCATTAAGAAGATCCATACGAATATGGTTAATGCTAATGGAGCAATAAGAGGGTTTTTGCCGTGGAAAGTATCTTTTACTGACTTATCCACAAACTCGAAGACCATTTCTGTAAAAGACTGCCAACGACCTGGGTTTTCTACTTTTGCGTTTTTAGCTACACGCCAAAAACCAAAACAGAATAGCGCACCTAATAAGAATGAGATAATAAGACTATCAACGTTTAAGGTCCAAAAACCTGCTTCTTGACACTTATTCCACACCCAACCGTCGTCAGTTTTACAAACTTGTAAGTTTTGTAAATGGTGCTTGATATATTCAACACTGGTTTGATTTTCTGAAGATGCCATTGCTTCTAAAACCCTATGTTGGTCAATCTATTAGTAGAATAGACCTTGTTAAACAATTAACTGTTAATTATTAACGGTGCAAACCATTGTGATAACACAATGACCACATACCCGATTAGTAGGGCAGGTGGGTGAACCGGTAACAACGTAAACGCAACTATCAGTAAGCCAATGGTGAGCAGTATTTTGATGCTCTCAGCAATCTTAAAGGCCTTGTTAACCTCAATCGCTGCTTGGGCTCCTGATTTTCGAAAAACAATAGTGGCAAAAATAAAGTTGACCAGAACCATAATGGCGCTACCAACTCCTAACGAAAAGCTTACCTGACTTGAAATCGCCAAACCGATTAAGGTTAATCCGATACTGATGGCAAGCTGTAGTAGCACCATCTTGTAAGCCTGATTTCGACCTTTCTTGGCTAAAGAATGACTCATGTTTAGCCCCACCCCAATACTTCTTATGCTTAAAGCGGTATAAGAAGCCATAGGTTCACCACTTATTCGGGCGGCAAGTATAAAGATTTACTTGTCTTTTATCAACCAAACCACCGTCACAAAAGTCTTTTTTTTACTAATATATGGTCAATTTTAGATTAGTTTTATTTATGACCCTATAAATTGTGTTTTAATCTTGATTAATCCCTAAATGTTGTAGTATGCCGTCCAACTCATCAAGGCTATGGTAATTAATAACCATACTTCCTTTACCTTTAATGCCATGCTTGATCTCAACATTAGCACCGATCTTCTCTGCTAACTGCTGTTCAAGAACGCTAATATGGTGATCCTTCTCCTCTTTTTTCGCTTTCGGCTTAGGCTCATTAATATTACGCACTAACTTTTCGGTCTCTCGAACCGTTAAACCTTTTGCCACCACCAATTTCGCTGTATCCGTTTGTTTGGCAGGCTCTAATGATAATAAAGCACGAGCATGTCCCATATCTAGATCGCCACGCTCCAACAAGGTTTTACAATGTTCTGATAACTGTAATAATCTCAATAAGTTAGTTACAGTTGTGCGACTTTTACCCACCGCATCGGCGGTTTGCTGTTGGGTTAAATTGAACTCTTCCATTAAGCGATGTAGGGCGAAAGCTTCCTCCATCGCATTTAAATCTTCGCGCTGAATATTTTCAATCAACGCCATCGCAATAGCAGCTTCATCCGGAACATCTTTAATAATCACCGGAACCTGATGTAAACCCGCGCGTTGCGCCGCACGCCAACGACGCTCACCCGCAATAATCTCGTATTTATCTTTACCAACGGAACGGATCACTATTGGCTGGATCATACCTTGGGCTTTAATGGACTCTGCCAGCTCATCCAAACCATCTTCAGTCATCACTCGACGAGGCTGATAAACACCTGGTTGCAAAAACTCGATAGGCATATCGCGCAAATTACTTTCTTTTGTCGCAATATCATTATTGCTAGAGGTTTTTTCGCTCTTCTTTCCTTTGCTAGCACCACCCAACAGCGCCTCTAATCCTTTACCCAATCCAGCCTTACTCATTCAATCTTCCTCTTGCTAACTCTTTTATTTCTCTTTCGCTTTTTTGCTTGTGCTACCGCTTAGGCATGCTTGCGTCTAATGATCTCGCCAGCCAAAGCCAAATAAGCTTTAGCCCCTGTTGAGGTACGATCATGAAATAATACGGGAATACCATGACTTGGTGCTTCGGCCAAGCGCACATTTCTTGGAATTACAGTGCGATACACCTTATCCGCGAAATGATTAAACAATTGACGTGAAACCTCTAATGACAAGCGATTACGCGGATCATACATGGTGCGCAAAATGCCTTCGATTTCCAAGCGTGGATTGATGTGCTCTTGTACTTGGCTAATGGTGTTCAATAAGGCCGATAAGCCTTCCAACGCATAATATTCACACTGCATCGGAATGATCACCGAATCAGAAGCTACTAAAGCATTCAAAGTCAGCATATTCAAAGAAGGCGGACAGTCGATCAACACATAATCATAATAAAGATTAACTTTTTCAATCGCTTGCGCTAAACGCTGCTCTTTATCAGTCAGCTCCAGCAAATGTACTTCGGCAGCGGTTAAATCAGCATTCGAAGGCAATAAATCAAAACCTGCCACTTCTGAAACCACCACATGGCTCTTGGTTTCGCTCGGCTCCATCAAAGAATCATAAACCGACAGCTCAAGATCATTCTTTTCCACCCCAGAGCCCATAGTCGCATTACCTTGCGGGTCAAGATCAATCAACAATACTCGCTGACCTTCTTGAGCTAAAGAAGCCGCTAAATTAACACTGGTTGTGGTTTTGCCAACGCCACCTTTTTGGTTGGTTATGGCAATCACTCTTGCGTGAGCGCTATGGTTTTGCGAATCGTAAGCCACTAGTTACCTTTAACCTCTTAACCGTTTGTTTTTATTTGTTTTTTGCTTAATTTCAATCTTGTAATACTTTCAAGCCACTAATTAGCCTAATGCTTTGTTAAATAGATGAAATACCTTTCCGCATCTACATCGGGCACTGTCACTTGCTTTGAATCCACTAAAGCGATATCGGAACTCAACTCATCTAACTCTTGCTGTGGGTACTGACCTTTCATTGCAAGCCAATGACCTTCTTCTGCAAGCAGATGCTCGGTCCACTGCACCATGTCCTGCAACGATGCAAAAGCTCGTGAAAGAATGCAAGCATACCCTGATTGATGGCTAAAGTCTTGTACCCTTTTGTTGATCACAGTGACATTTTTCAAACCCAACTCATAGCTGACCTGCTTCAAAAAACGGGTCTTTTTACTGTTGGTATCCAGCAAGCTAAATTCTTTTTGTGGGTTCAAAATAGCTAGTGGTATTCCGGGCAAACCGCCACCTGTTCCTACATCAAGCAGACTATCATAGCTCTGGATAGCTGGAGAAACAGCTATTGAATCTAGCAAATGTAGATGTAGAGCCTGTTCGGGGTTGGTAATAGCGGTTAAATTAAAGGCTTTGTTCCACTTTAACAGCGATGATAAGTAAGATAAAAGCTGTTCAGCTTGAGTATTCGATAACTCAACACCTAAAGCCTTTGACTTGGTAACTAATTGATCTTGCTGAGAAATACTTTTTGGATCCATCTTATTTTTCGTTATCGTCGTCTTTTTTCTTTTTAGCTAGAGCGAAAATCACAAACACTGATGCAAATACTGCCACTAAACCACCGATAATGGCTGCCATGATAGCTGGCTCCATATTTATCCCTCTTTATGCTGTTTTTAAATGTTTTCTTTTCTTCAAATACACCAACAACAAAGAGATTGCCGCAGGCGTGACTCCAGAAATACGACTGGCTTGGCCAATGGTTTCTGGCTTAATGTTTTTCAATTTTTGGACCACTTCATTGGATAAGCCTTTGACTTGTTCATAGTCCAAATCCGTCGGCAGTGCGGTATTTTCATTACGTAGATTACGCTCGATCTCATCTTTTTGACGATCGATATAACCTGAATACTTCACTTGAATTTCAACTTGTTCAGCCACTTTTGGGTTATCCACAGCAGGGCCCAGCTCAGGAAGTTGCATTAATTGCTGATAATCCACATCTGGGCGACGCAACAATTCTTGAGCTTTATAAGCGCGGCTTAAAGGCTTTTCTAAAGTTGCGTTAAGGATTTTGCCCGCTTCGCTATCAGGCTGCACTACCAATTCAGCGATCCGCTGTGATTCTTGAGCAATCGCTTCACGCTTCTCATTGAAAGCCGTCCAACGATCATTATCAATCAAGCCCAACTCGCGACCTTTTTCGGTCAAACGTAAATCAGCGTTATCTTCACGCAAAATCAAACGGTATTCGGCACGCGAAGTAAACATACGATACGGCTCTTGAGTACCGCGTGTGATCAAATCATCAATCAACACACCTATATAGGCTTCATCGCGACGCGGTGTCCAAGCTTCTTTACCCTGTGCTTGCAGGGCAGCATTCATGCCAGCAATTAATCCCTGCGCACCGGCCTCTTCATAACCGGTTGTGCCATTAATTTGTCCAGCAAAGAATAAGCCGTGTATAAATTTTGTTTCTAGCGACGCTTTAAGATCGCGAGGATCAAAGAAGTCATACTCGATGGCGTAGCCTGGGCGAGTGATATGCGCGTTTTCAAAACCACGAATTGAACGAACTAAATTCATTTGCACATCAAACGGCAAGCTAGTCGAAATACCATTCGGATAAACCTCATGGGTATTTAAACCCTCAGGCTCAACAAAGATCTGGTGATTGTCTTTATCGGCAAAACGCACAATTTTATCTTCAATAGAAGGGCAGTAACGCGGGCCCACACCTTCAATAACTCCAGAATACATTGGTGAGCGATCTAAACCACCGCGAATAATGTCGTGAGTTTGCTCATTAGTATGGGTTATCCAGCAGCTGATCTGCTGTGGGTGCTGCAAAGCCTTGCCCATAAAAGAAAAAGTTGGTACGGGATTATCGCCTGGCTGCTCTTCCATCACACTAAAATCAATAGTTTTAGCATCAATGCGCGGTGGTGTTCCTGTTTTCAGACGATCAACCCTAAAAGGTAGTTCACGCAAACGTTGCGCTAAAGCAATCGATGGTGGATCACCAGCACGTCCGCCCGAATGATTTTGCAAACCTATGTGGATTTGACCACCAAGGAAAGTACCCACCGTTAACACGACTGTTGGCGCATAAAAATCTAAACCCATCTGAGTTTTAACGCCAACTACCTTATCTTGCTCTACTATCAGATCGACTACAGCATTTTGGAATATCTGCAAATTAGCTTGGTTTTCTAAGGTTTCACGAATAGCAGCTTTATACAAAGCTCGATCAGCTTGCGCGCGCGTGGCACGAACGGCTGGGCCTTTACTGGCATTTAAGGTGCGGAACTGAATACCACCCAAATCAATAGCCTTAGCCATTGCACCACCTAGCGCATCGATTTCTTTCACCAAATGGCCTTTACCGATACCACCAATTGCGGGATTGCAAGACATTTGGCCAAGGGTTTCAATGTTATGCGTCAACAATAAGGTTTTAACACCCATACGCGCAGCAGCCAATGCCGCTTCTGTGCCGGCATGGCCTCCACCAATAACAATTACTGAATACTCTTCTGGATACCGCATATCACTTTATTACCGCAGTTTTGTGCTAGTTGTGTATAAAGATCCCATTACATAACCTTCATATTTGCAATGAGATTTAGAAAAAGGAGCGCGATCATACCTACATTTGTTTAACTTTTGAACAAATATCACACCATTTCGCCGCTTTTTCGCTATCTTTCTCGTATAAGAAAACCTAAAATCAATAAGTTACACATTATATAACGAATTTAACCTAATCTGCACTCAGTCTTATATTATGACAACAGAACCATCAGTACATGAGTCTTCCTCAGTAAACCCATTACAAGGTTTAGATAAGCATAGTTTATTATTGGCTGTTGCCACCTTAATACTACTCAGTGCTTTTTCTGTAATCACGCTATCGATTAGCTTGTTCGCTTTAGGCTATGGTTTAGACAACAGTTTACAGCCCCTACCTTTAGCATTATCTATATTCTTTGGATTACTTTTGACCTATCCATTGATCATGCGCGCCAGCAAAAACTATTTTCGACAAGTTTTTATTCCTCAACTTAAAAGCACACCTCTATGGCTAATGATAAGTGTTGGCACAGGAGTTGTTCTAGCATTACTGGTTAATCAAGCCACCAGCATTGTTACCCCTCCAGAAGGGATGGAAACCACTGTTCAAACCATCATGCAGGGTGAAACGCTGGCTGTAGTTTTAGTCTATGTTTCAGTTATTCTATTTGCGCCTTTTTTTGAAGAATATCTATTTCGCGGTTTGATCTTCGATGGTTATCATCATCGTTATGGATTTTTTATTGCAACTATCGTTTCCTCGGTGATTTTTATGGCATTTCATCTACTAGAATACTATGATTACTGGGTAGCTTCTGTGGCAATCACTCTCTTAGCTATTGTTTTAGCAACGATTCGTTTCAAAAGTCAGTCGTTACTTAATCCTATACTGTGTCATATGACTTATAACTTAACTATTATTTTGCTCGCCTAACAACATCATAATGAGCAAACGACAATGAACAAAAAATGTGAAGGAGATATGTGTGAAACTCTTCATTCGATTATTTATTTTTCTCATCATAGCGGCGGCGTTAGCATACGGATACATCTGGTATAAAAACAAACAAGCTGTTGATGGCGTGTTCCAACAACTGAGCATGATGACCTCAGCCAGTTACGACTCAACTTACGTCAGTCTTGACGGCAAGTCTGTCACCAAAAACATTAAAATTACTTTCCCTGGCACTAGCACCGAAGCAACCATTGACGAGTTACACATTGGAGCAGGTAGCCTACCCGAATCATTTAAGCTGGTTCGTAGTATCGAAACCAAACAGTTTGATGAAATGCCTTCTGAAATTGGTGCCAAAATCAAAGGTTTTAAGTTTCCTATCAGCTTAGATCTAGACGCAAATGATAATTTTGCTAGCCAACCAGATTTATTTACTCAAATGCAGTTTGCTGGTTGTGGCAATAAACAAACGTTAGCCATGAGTGAGTATGTTGATCTAGGTTATAGTCAGGTTGCTATGGATTTAGAAACCAAGGTCGCTTATGACAAACATATTAACCAAGCCAACTGGAATATGTATGTGACGGCGCCTGATTACGGCAGTTTCAAGATGGATTTCCTGATGGATAACCTCAATTTTTTAGCACCAAATCCTAAGCTAAAAAGCATCTCCTTAGAAATGATTAACGATGGTTTTGTAAATAAACTTAATGACTTTTGCGCGCAACAAGTTGAACTTGAGGCCTCTCAATACGCAGAACGCCATTTAGCTTATTTGCAACATCTTCTGTATAACAATGACATTTATTTAAGCGAAGATTTTTACTCAAAATATACTGATTATGTGAATAATCCGCACAGCATCAAGCTTTCTAGCTTCCCTGATAATGCTTTAGATGCTATGCAGTTAATGACGATGTCGCCACAACTATTAATCAGTCGCTTAAACTTAAATGTTGCGATCAACGATAAAGAAGTAGGGCAACTATTGGGTAATCGTCCCGATCCATCGCAACTTCCGATGCTGGATGAAGTATCTGAAATCAAGGAAACTCTCAAAACCGTTCAAGGCCTAACCTTACAAGCAACGGATAAAGCTAGTATTGGAAAGTATGTCGGTTACGATGCTTACTTTAGATATCGAGGCAAAGACTACAAAGGCAATATTGTTTCGGTATCTGGTAATACCGCTCGCGTGAATACTGCTTTGTCAGCAGGAAACTATGTACAAATGCCGTTTTCTATTTCGGATATTCGAAATTTGAAAATTCGTCGTGAATACATAATTCCTAGCGAAGAGGGCGAAGAAGAATCTCCTAATCAATAACCTTATTAGCTTCTAAGCAAATATTCTAAACCACCTTACTCAAGGTGGTTTTTTTATGATTTTGTAATCTTTATTAAGGCTTTGCACCATCTCCTTGCTTTTAAGCCAATATTTATCATATTCTTAGTCAATCTGTTTTGCTCTAGCGAAAAGACTTACTTTGGTTATTAATTGGGAAAATATTTATGAAATGGGAAGGTAGAGAAAAAAGCTCTAATATTGAGGATCGTCGCGGACAACGCGTGAAACGTGGCGCAGGTGTAGGGATTATGGGCATCATCATGGCGTTGATTGCTATTTTTGTATTCAAGCAAGATCCCATGCAGGTGATTGGTGGCGTATTACAAAACCAACAAGGACAAGCTCAGGTTGAAGAAGGGCCCTATACCCCATCTCCTGAAGAACAACGAGTAACCGACTTCGTTTCGGTTGTCTTACGTGATACTGAAGTGACTTGGGATAAAGTATTTCAAAGTGCTGGTGGTCGTTACAAACAACCTACTTTAGTTCTTTACTCAGGCATGACTCCAACGGCTTGTGGTACAGGCCAAGCAGCATCAGGACCGTTTTACTGCCCTGGCGATCAAAAGATCTATCTTGATTTAAGCTTCTTAAATGAATTACAGCGTATGGGCGCATCGGGCGACTTTGCTGTGGCTTATGTATTAGCGCACGAAGTTGGCCACCATATTCAAACCATTACAGGCACCTCTAACAAAGTTCGTCAAATGCAAGCACGAGCAGGCAGTAAAGCCCAAGCTAACGACTTACAAGTTCGTATGGAGCTACAAGCTGACTGCTTAGCGGGTGTGTGGGCTAATCACACTCAACAAAGAACTCGTTTCTTAGAATCTGGAGATTTAGAAGAAGCCATTAAAGCAGCCGCAGCGGTGGGGGATGATGCCATTATGAAAAAAGCAGGCATACCACCTAGAAAAGAAAATTTTACTCACGGTACTTCTGAGCAGCGTATGCAATGGTTTAAAAAAGGCGCTCAATCGGGTGATGTTAATCAGTGCGATACTGGAATTTAATCTCCTATCCACTCTAAAACACCTTTCAAGCCTATAGTTTTGCTATAGGCTTTTTTTATAAAATTGTGTTAATTCTAGTGTAAATCCTAAACCAATCACATCTTCACACATCCCAAACCATTAACTGTGAATCACATCAAACTTATTTGTTGCACTATAACGTTTTTGTGTAATAATCGCGCAAATTTCGCCTGTAAAGACCTTTTTTGCAGACATAAGATTAAATTATGCGTTTATTGATAAACACCTTAAAAAACATCGTTCACAACAAAAAATCTCTTTTTACTTTCCTTTACCTAATAACTTTAAGCATTTTTGTGCTTTCAATCTTTGGGCAGGGTGGAGATAACTCATTTCAACATAGTGGGCGTTTTTTATTATTCATATTGATCGTACCTTTGCTAACCAAACTGGTGGTTCAGCTATTGGCCGCTTTAGGCTATAACTATTTGCCTGAAAACCAAACATTTAATGGCGGTGCAAAACCAAAAGTCAGCGTTCTGCTTCCTGCTTGGAATGAAGAGGTCGGTATCATTAAAACGATGATTTCTGTTTTAGAGTCACATTATTCTAACTTTGAACTAATAGTGATCAATGACGGTTCTACCGATAATACTCATCAGTTAGTGACCGAATTTATTGATCAACAACAAGCTAATTATTCGGCTTCAATAAAATACTTGAGCCTAGACAATGGTGGTAAAGCACGAGCGTTAAACAAAGCATTAGAAATTGCCACGGGTGAAATCATTGTAACCGTTGATGCAGACTGCATTATGGATGCTGATGCTCTAACAAAGTTTGTACAGCGCTTTACCACTAAAAATGTTGGTGCAGTAGCTGGCAATGTCATTATCGCTAATAATAAAAAGCCTATTGAGTTAATCCAACAACTCGAATACGTATGCGGATTTTTCTTTAAGCGATCTGACGCCTACTTTAATGCCGTGCATATCATTGGTGGCGCGGCCGCAGCTTACCGTAAAGAAGTGCTTGATAACTTGCGCGGCTTTGATGAAAAACTTATTACCGAAGATATCGAAATGTCGATGCGTATTTTAGGTCACGGTTACCAAACACGTTACGCCCACGACGCAGTGATTTTCACCGAAGGACCTAGTGATTTGGCTGGTTTAAGTAAACAACGATTACGTTGGAAATACGGCAGAATTTTATCTTATTTTAGACATCGCGAATTATTTATGAGTAGCAATAACCAACACAATCGTTACTTGTCTTGGTTTATTTTACCACTGGCTGTTTACTCAGAAATTTTATTGATGCTACAAGGGCTCGTGCTCACACTTTTCTACGGTTATAGCATTGTTTATCAAGATTATTTTGCTCTAGCTTCGATGATTATTATTTCAACCAGTTTAGTCAGTATGCAGATTTTGATGGACTCAAAATCACAACATCATAAGAGCCTACTTTTTGTTGCCCCAATAGCATGGTTATTATTATATTTTATTGACTTTGTTGAATTTAAAGCACTGGTGCAAAGCCTAAAAAAGCTGATGAAACAAGAGTCACTGCAATGGCAAAAATGGAATAGGGTAGGGATTGGTCAACAGAATAATGAACAACCTGTAAAAGCTACGATTTAATATCAAATCTTAAGTTTTAATTTAAAAAGGAGTATTACGCTCCTTTTTTTATGACATTTTTTAAAAATGTTTATTTCAAAGAATGAAAGCCGATCATATTACCCTCGGTATCACGAGCTAAAGTTATAAAACCATACTCGCCTATCGACATTTTGCTGCGCTCAATTGTTCCGCCTGAACTTTCTACACGCGACTCTTCATCGGCACAATCGTCACACTGAAAATATACAATAGTACTCATACCACCAGATTTAACACCCTCCACTTTAACGATAGCGCCACTCGCACCATAGTTTTCCATATCCGAAGGAAAGGCCAACATACTTAAACCACCTTCTTCGGGATTAGTTAAAGGTGATAACTCAACTTTTAATACCGACTGATAGAAGCTTTTTGCGCGCTCCATATCATCCACATATATCTCAAACCAACCAATAGGATTTTTAACCATAATCAGCTCCTTGTTAACTTGTAAAATTCAATTTAACGCCTTAATAATGTGCGCTTAAAACGGTATATCATCCCAATCTTCCTCTGATTTAGATGTGCCTATAACAACTTTTGTTAAACCATATTTTATTAAGAGTGAGTTTACTGCATTTAGTAATTCTTGAGATTCAATTAAAACATAGTTTTCAGATATTTGTTGTTTGAGGCTCTCTAAAATATCTGTTGGAATGTTTTCTATGCTACTTAAAATACGAATTTTCTCAATTGCTTCCATTATGTCAGTCGATTGGGAAATTGAACTAGACACTGCTCTTAGCATTTTCATTCTGGTTTTGGGTGAGCGTACTATAGTTGTGAAAATTGCATCAGCGACCTCGCCTACAGTTTTGTTTTGAGCTTGAATTCCTTGGTATTTACCAATGAAACCATATGGGTCTAAACCACGCCTAACAGGTATTATTAATACGTCTCTGCCAACAGCTACGCCCACCTCTTGGTCACACCAATTACTTTCTTTGAATCCGTCCATTAATATTGCAGCTAATGCATCCATTGTTTGAAGGCCTGCCTCTATTTCATTTTGCCATTCTCTTGATGGTTCTATATCTTCATGTGCAACAAAGGCGGATATGCCATACTTTTTAAGAACAGATTGTAAATTTGAAGTTTGTACTTTGAAAGATGCGAGGTGACTTATAAATAATTTGAAGTATCCGGCTTTCCAGAAAGTAGCTTCTTTCTTAGTAACTGGCGCATGATTGTGAGGAATACCTAGCTCTTCTGCTAACTTTAATATTACTTCTTCAGGTTCGTTAGCAAGAACTTCCTTAGCGTATATTCTTTTGCTGTTAGCGCTTGGCTGTACTTCTTTGAAATTAATTCCATGAGCTCCAAAATAAACATCAATTTCAGAGAAGGTCATTTGAGCCTGTAGCTCAATACCTATCTTTTCTAGAAGTTTTATTTTTTCGATTGCGTTCATTGGACTCCTTAATGAACTCAACTAATACACATAACGCCGCCTGCAAAGGCGAGCAACTTGTTGTGAGTCCAGCACACGAAGTGTGCGATTTTGCCTGACCTTGTTAAGCATTAGAACAAACCCAGAACCTTTTTTGTGTAAAACGGTTTTTGCCCATTTAGGAAGTAGCTTTCAAGACCACCACCATTGGTTATGGGGATTATATCTACAGGTGGATTAGGGATGTTGATACTGTTTATAACCATGCCCATTTCACTTGATACTTCTTTGTAGGAATCTCCTGCATCAATTGCAATTAGAGTGTGCGGTGGCAAGCCATCATCTGGATTATGAAAATGGGCTACCCAAGCTTTTTTAACTTGTTTTTTTGTTTTAAAAAAGCGTGACAACGCCGAAGTCAGCTCTTGCGGATATACTTTAGGTTGTCCAAGCATTACTTTTGCTTCGGCTTTCTGAGTATATGTTTCAGGAGGCTCCCATATGCTGCCATCGATAATTGATTGGATTTCATTTTTAGTAAATTCTTTGCCGTAATCTGACCCTGGGTTTAACAGTAGCTCCGCACCATGTGTAAACTTCATTAGCTCCAATGCGTTTACACCGAGATAAGCAACCTCTTCAGAGATAACACGTTGAAGACGGCTTATTGAGGAAAAGACCGGAATATATAGTTTTCCATTATGTTCAATATTTTGGATCTGTATCGTTTTTCCTTGCTCTAATGTAACTCTTTCATGTGATTCAGGCTGCTTTTCGCCATGCTGAATTATGAATAGATCTGCATCGCACAAATCTTTGTAAAATTGAGGGCGATGCGCAAGGTCTGTTGCTGCTTTAACTAAAGATAATTCAAATTCATTCTCTGGTTCGAATTGCACTCACTTTCTCCTGATGCTTAACATAAGAATACCAGAATTCGATTGTAACACTATGATTTTAAAAGTAAAAAATCGAAGTGTTGATTTTATGACTAATACCATAGTAAAGGCGCCCATAAAGTGCATGATTCCTCGAAATTCCGACATTATGGGTAGTTAATAACTCATTTCTACAAGCTTATTTACTTTCCTATACAAAAACTAGAAAAAATTCTTCCTAACAAATCGTCAGCTGAAAACTCGCCTGTAATTTCTGATAGCGCATTTTGCGCTTGGCGCAGTTCATCTGCTAACAATTCACCTGCATTAAAATCTTCCAGTTGCGCTTTGCCTTTTTCACAATAATCTAACGCCCGCTCAATAGCATCTAAATGGCGTCGACGAGCCAAAAACGATCCTTCTGAAGATTGTTGATACCCAACAATTTCTTTGAGCTCACTTTTCAAAACATCAATCCCATTACCCTGCTTTGCACTAATCGGGATTACTTTGTATTCGGATTGTATGGTTTGATTATCAATATTCGATAAGTCTATTTTATTGGCAACAATTAATAATTTCTCTTTGAATTGCTCAAAACGGGTAAATGATTGATCGATTGAATGAGGTGAATATTCTGTTACTTCATTGGAATCGGCTACCAAAATAATCTGATCAGCTTTTTCTATTTCATTCCAAGCTCGCTCAATACCTATTTGTTCCACTTTATCATCTGACTCACGCAAACCCGCTGTATCAATAATATGTAATGGTAACCCATCAATATGAATATGTTCACGAAGTACATCGCGGGTTGTTCCTGCAATTTCAGTCACAATGGCGGTTTCTTTACCTGCTAACGCATTGAGTAAACTGGATTTACCCGCATTAGGTTTTCCTGCGATAACCACTGTCATACCTTCGCGTAAAATCGATCCTTGTTGCGCTTGTTGTTGCAATTGTTCGATATTATTAATAATTGATTTGAGATCGGTTAGCACTTTTCCATCAGATAAAAAATCAATTTCTTCTTCTGGAAAATCTATCGCAGCCTCTACATAAATGCGTAAATGAATTAAGGCTTCGACTAGCTCATGGACTTTATTCGAAAACTCACCTTGTAATGAGCGCATTGCAGATCGTGCTGCTTGCTCTGAAGTCGATTCAATCAGATCGGCAATAGCTTCCGCTTGCGCCAAGTCTAATTTGTCATTAAGAAAGGCTCTTTCTGAAAACTCCCCAGGTTTAGCAATTCGTGCACCTAGCGCCAAAATTTCTTTCAGCAATATATCTAAAACCGCAGGTCCACCATGACCTTGCAGTTCAAGCACATCCTCGCCAGTAAAAGAATTTGGCGCTTTAAAAAGTAAAGCAATTCCCTGATCAACAATAGTGTTGTTTCGATCAAAAAAAGGTAAGTAACTTGCTTGTCTGACTTTAAGATCTTTGTGCAGAATTTTTTTTGCGATTTGTTGTGATAACTTGCCAGAAAGGCGAATAATGCCAACGCCACCTCGACCGGGTGGCGTTGCAATTGCAGCTATGGTATCTGAGGTATTACTCAAATTTAGTCTCTAAATATAATGAGCCGTTTATTTCTTTTTGCTTTTCGACGGCTGATTTTCAATTTTTTTGGTAATGTATGCTTGTTGTGCTACCGATAGTAGGTTGTTGCACAACCAGTATAAAACCAAACCAGCAGGGAACCACAACATAAATACAGTAAAGAATACTGGTAAGTATTGCATCATTTTTTGTTGCATTGGATCCATGGTAGGTGATTTTGGTTGAAGTCTTTGCATCAACCACATACTACCACCCATCAATAATGGTAAAACAAAATACGGGTCCATTACCGACAAATCTTGGATCCAACCAAAGAAAGGTGCGTGGCGTAATTCTACTGCTTCGAAGAGAACGTAATACAAGGCTATGAAAATCGGGAATTGCAGAAGCATGGGTAAACAACCACCAAATGGGTTAGCACCTTCTTCTTTATACATTTTCATCATTTCTTGCTGCATACGTTGCTTATCGTCGCCATAACGCTCTTTAAGCTGTTGCATTTTTGGCTGTAATTTTCGCATGTTTGCCATTGAACGATACTGTGCAGCTGAAATAGGCCACAATAACCCTTTTACAATGATGGTAATCGCAATAATTACTAAACCCCAATTACCCAAGAAGCCAAATAAGAATTTCATCAACTTGTACAATGGTAAACCAATCCACCACACCCAAGATAAATCCATGGTTTTTTCTAAACCTGGCGCAGCATTCTCTAATTGCTCAAGCAATTTTGGCCCAACATATAGCTGAGCATTTATCGTTTGCTGTTGGTTAGAAGGTACTGAAACCGTTGGTTGCACAAAACGGATAATGCTATCTTTGTTTTGCTTAATGGTTGAGGTGATAGTCACTTGCTGATCTTGAGTCGGGATCCAAGCAGACATAAAGTAGTGCTGCAAGAAACCAACCCAGCCACCTTGACGGGAAACATTGATCGGCTCTTCTGCTAGATCTTCAAAAGCAATTTTTTCGTATTTTTTCTCTTCAGGCGAGTAAGCAACGCCCATAAAAGCTTTCATACCAAATGATGATTTTTCTTCTAAACCTGTTGGTTTTTGATCGCGCACTAATTCAGCCACGAAGTTATAAGTACGATCATTGGCCGATTGGTTATTAATTTTATATTCTAGATCAACAAGATATTGGCCACGCTTTAGTGTGAATACTTTTTCAAAGGTAACACCTTTTGCATTGGCCCAAGTTAACGGTACTTGTAAACTATCTTGGCCATCGGCAAGTTGGAATTGATTGGCATGAGTTGTAAAACGCGCTCTTGGCAATTGATTGTCTGGAGCACCTTCGCCTAATAAAGCGCTTTTTGCTTGATAAACTCGATCTTGATAATCAAACAATACAACTTTATTTTCGGATTTATTCAATTCAACATCGTAATCAAATAATTCAGCATAAACGACATCACCGCCATTCGGATCAATTTTGATTTTAAGCACATCAGTAGTGACTTCAATTAATTGATTGCTAGCGACCTGTGTATTGGTATCCACTTCAACTTGTGTGTCACTGCTTGAAGATGTTACCTGTTCAGGTTGCGGACCATAATCTTTTTGCCATGCCTGATACAACAAAAAGCTGCAAACGGCTAAACCTAAAATAAAGAAACTGCGCATGGATTCCATAGTGTTCTCTTACTGTAATTCTAATACTGTTATTAATGATTAACGGGCGGCACTGGATCATGACCGCCTTCGCACCCCGGATGACAGCGACCAATACGTTTAATGGTCAACCAACTGCCTTTGAGGGCACCGTGTTTTTCTAACGCCTCGATCGAATAATGCGAACATGTTGGTGCAAAACGGCATTGATTACCCATAATTGGGCTAAGTACGATCTGATATAATCGCACCCCTTTGATCAAACCTTTTGCTAACAGACTTGGCATTTCTTTTTCGCTCGAGACCAAAGCTTATCAAGGTGCTCGAATAATACCTCATTCGGCATGTCACTACTACCACGACGCGCCAATAAAACCAGGTCATAGCTCGGTAATTGCTGTTGATGCAAACGAAAAGATTCACGCGCAAGGCGTTTTAGTCGATTTCTAGATACAGCAAAACGCACGTTCTTCTTAGCAACAATCAGGCCAAGTCGAGCATGAGATAAATGATTAGGACAAGCGAGAAGGGTAAAAGGCGGACAGACGAATTTTACAGGTTCGCTAAAAACCTTTTGAAAATCTTTAGATGTGAGCAAACGAAGTTGACGAGAAAAACCAGCCTCGATCAGCTGATCTAACGCCTTTTCGTCACTCACATCAAAGGATTCGAGTCGATAGTGTAGCTAAGTCGAATAAAGATTAAGCGCTTAAACGCTTACGACCTTTAGCACGACGACGGTTTAAGATAGCACGACCGCCTTTAGTTGCCATACGAGCACGGAAACCGTGTGTACGCTTACGCTTGATTACGCTTGGTTGAAATGTTCTTTTCATCGTATTAACCCATTACTAGTTAATTATTCGCCGCAAATATATTGATATAGCCGCGAAACAAATTCTGTTAACAACCTAAACTGGAGTAATAACCAACATTTTTCAGTAAGTTATTCACATTTCATTTTAGGCTTCACCTTAAAGGACGCGAGATTTTATAGTAATTAAACAAGTAAAGCAACGATAAATCACGCTTTTTTACTGTAAATATAAGGCTCACCAATGAATCTACACATCTTGTGTTCTAATAAGTTTTTTTGCACTACATATAGTCTTTTGTTGCTTTTTTAGACTGTTTATGTGGATAAGATATTAACATACTAATCACTATTTTGTTTGATTTTTTGTCAATATATGATTTTTAAGTAAATTTGTATGCTATTTAGTAAAATTTAACCATTAACTCATGAGTTCGTATCACTTTTTATCAAAGTTAGTTTGCTAATAATATTAAAATATATTTAAAGATCTTTATATTATTATTAGCTAATCATTATGTTGTTGATAAGTTTATTTTAACCTTTAAAATCAAAAGGTTATTTCATTTATAAATCAGTGATCAAAGTGTCATTATAATGATGATAGCTTGAGTGTAAAATAGATGAAACTAGCTTTTAGTCTGGTTTTCAACAGTTTTAAGCTGTTTTTATACCTTTGTTATGCACAAAACCATCCTTTCTGTATTGTATAAGCTCTTTACTGGATATTTTGTCTTCTTTTTCTATTATTAACACTTATGCCTAAATAAGAAAAATAAATGGCTAAAGTTGTGGATTATTTTAGTGTTCGGATCTAGACTAGTGCACTTATTAAGATTCTTCTGTGTTAATAATTATAATCAAAAGCTCCTAACAGGAGTGGGAAGTGCAATGTCTAGTTCTAGCAACCTTTGGCGTAGTTGTTTACAAAAATTACAATCAGAACTTTCGGCAACCGAATTTAACACTTGGATCAAGCCGCTTCAAGTTCGTGAAAGCGATCAAGAAATGGCGTTATTTGCTCCAAATCCTTTTTTTGTAGATTGGATCCGTCAACAATATCTAGATCGCATATCAGAATTTGTTTCTAGCAAAGAACTTGATAAAGCAAAGCAGATTTCGTTACACGTTGGAAATATTGCCGCTCAACAAAGTCCTGAGCAGCAACAGAATCATCAGAAAGCTTCACCGAGCACTGCTTCTAATGGCCAAAGTACTTTCTCTGGTCATAGTGCAGTTTCTCAAGCATCTTCTACAGTTAGTTTGCAAAAGCCAGCTAGTCCAGCTGGTTTTCAGCAAAACACCTTAAATCAACAGTTTATCTTTTCTAACTTTGTTGAAGGTAAATCTAACCAGTTAGCTCGCGCTGCAGCACAACAAGTAGCTGAAAATCCAGGGGTTTCTTATAACCCTTTATTTATTTATGGTGGGGTTGGTCTGGGTAAAACCCACTTGATGCACTCAGTAGGAAACCTTATTTTAGAGCAAAAGCCCGATGCTCGTATTGTGTATCTGCACTCCGAGCGTTTTATGGCTAATATGGTTAAAGCACTGCAAACCAACAGCATGGATAAGTTTAAGAATTTTTATCGCTCTGTAGATGCTTTGTTGATTGATGATATTCAGTTTTTTGCTAACAAAGGCCGTACTCAAGAAGAGTTTTTCCATACTTTCAATAACTTAATTGAAAAAGATAAACAAGTTATTATTACCAGTGATCGTTATCCTAAAGAAATAGAGGGATTGGAAGAGCGTCTTAAATCTCGTTTTGGTTGGGGGTTGACGGTTGCTATTGAACCGCCTGAATTGGAAACTCGCGTGGCTATTTTGATGAGTAAAGCAGCCTCTTCTAAAATTGAGTTACCGCACGAAGTGGCTTTCTTTATTGCCAAACGTATTCGTTCAAATGTTAGAGAATTGGAAGGTGCGTTAAAGCGGGTTATTGCTAATGCTCAATTCACTGGACGTGCTATAACCCTCGATTTTGTCAAAGATGCACTGAAAGATTTGATCGCCGCGCAAGATAAGTTGATTTCGATAGAAAATATACAAAAAACTGTTGCTAGCTATTACAAGATTAAGGTTTCTGATCTATTATCACAAAGGCGCAGTCGCTCTATTGCTCGGCCACGACAAATGGCTATGGCCTTAGCAAAGAAATTGACCAATCACAGTTTGCCAGAAATTGGTGATGCTTTTGGTGGACGTGATCATACGACTGTATTACATGCTTGTCGTAAAATAGAGCAGTTGCGTGGGGAAAGCATGGATATTGATGAGGATTTTTCTAACTTGTTGAGAACCTTGTCGAGCTAGAGTTAAACCATTAATAAATATCATCACTTAGAAAACAACAGAAACATATAAATTAAGGTGTCATTATGCGTTTTACCATTACTCGTGATCAACTTCTAACGCCACTTCAATTGGTCAGTGGTGCCGTTGAAAAAAGACAGACGCTTCCTATTTTGTCCAATGTTTTAATGGTTGTTGATGATAGTAAGCTCTCACTAACCGCTACTGATCTGGAAGTAGAGTTAAAAGCTGATGTGGCTTTAGAGGGGGAGTTTGAACCAGGTGAGATTACCGTGCCTGCCCGTAAGCTACTGGATATTGTTCGCAGTTTAGGTGATGGTGAAACAGTTAAAGTGGATATGGGTGAAAATCGCCTAAAAGTTGCTACACCAAGCAGTCGTTTCAGTTTATCGACTATGCCAGCTAACGAGTTTCCTAATGTTGAAGAAACTGCAAGTTTGGTTTCGCTCAATCTTTCGCAAACTATCTTAAAAAGCCTGATCGAAAAGACACAATTTGCCATGGCGCAACAAGATGTGCGCTACTACCTTAATGGCATGTTATTTGAATTTGATAATGATAAATTTACAACAGTAGCCACCGATGGTCACCGTTTGGCTTTATCGCGTGAAACCGTAGAGATTGATGCTGATGATAAAGTTAGCGCCATTATTCCGCGAAAGGGTGTTCTAGAACTGTCGCGCTTGCTGGAGCACTCTGATGCAACTGTGAGCATGAGTTTAAGTTCAAATCATATCAAAATTACGGGTGATCACTATTCGTTTACTTCTAAGTTAGTCGATGGTCGTTTTCCTGAATACGATAAAGTCTTACCAAGAAACGGGGATAAAGTCGTTATTGCTGATCGCGAATTGGTAAAAGAATCCTTATCCAGAGCTTCTATTTTATGCAATGAAAAGTTCCGCGGTGTTCGCTTAATGCTTTCTAACGAGCAAGTTCGTTTGCATGCTAATAACCCTGAACAGGAAGAGGCAGAAGTCGAGTTTGGTGTGGATTATAACGGCTCTGATCTTGAGATAGGGTTTAATGTTGGGTATATGATTGATGTTATGAATACCATAAAGACACCTCAAGTCAAAATGACTTTTATCGATGCAAATAGTAGTAGCTTGATTGAAGAAGTCGATGGTGGTGAAAGCGTTTATGTAGTTATGCCAATGCGTCTGTAATTTTGTTTTGCAGACGTGTTTTGCACAACAATTGTTTCTATGCCTTAACTCGCTTTTGCATGAGTCAATAAAGATTATCTATGCAAATTCACAATCTTTCCATATCACATTTACGCAATATTCAGCCTTGTAAATTAGACTTCTCTGATCAACTTAATATCATTTATGGCGATAATGCTGCTGGAAAAACCAGTATTCTTGAAGCTTTATACATACTGGGCAATGGTCGATCTTTTAGAACTGCGAAACACGCAAAGGTAATTGAGCATCAACAAGATGCTTTTACTCTGTTTGCTCAATTTCAATCGCTAGAATCTCAGCATAAACTTGGTTTAAAACGTCAACGTAATGGCGATATAACCATCAAACTGAATCAAGAGTCGGTAAAAAAATTAAGTGATTTAGCGACCACATTTCCTGTTCAGGTATTAGCTCCAGAACAATATGAACTACTCTCTAAAGGGCCAAGTGCACGACGAAAGTTGTTGGACTGGGGAGTGTTCCACGTGGAACATTCTTTTCTGAACTTATGGCAACGCAGTCTAAAAATACTGTTACACCGAAATCAATTACTCAAAACGGCCAAAAGTTATAGGGATATCGAGATATGGGATAAACAACTTATTCCGCTTTCTGAGGCTATAACTGAAAAGCGTCAACGTTATGTAGAACAGTTATCGCCTATTTACCAAAACATAATTGAGCAATTCATAACTGATGTTGATACACGGCTACACCTTTATCCCGGGTGGGCAGCTCAAAAATCGTTAACTGATTTGTTACCGGAGCAGTTTGATAAAGATCGACGTGTAGGGTTCACTCAATCAAGCATTCAAAAGGCTGATCTTAAAATTTACAGCGGCAGTCAGCTTGCTGTCGAGTACTTATCACGAGGTCAGCAAAAAATGGTGATAACAGCACTTAAGTTAGCGCAGTTAAAACTAATGCAGCAACAAGGACAGCAGTACCCAATCTTTCTATTAGATGATATAGGGGCGGAATTAGATCAACATCACCAACAAAAACTACTTAAATTTCTTGCTAATCAACCCGAAAAACAACAAATATTTATCACTTGTGTGCATTTAGATCCTCTCAAAAGCCTCATAAAAAGGTATAATAAGGCATCATTGTTCCACGTGGAACATGGGCGTGTACAACAAATAGAAGAGCCCACACAACCAAATTAACAAAGATAGAAAAACGATAAGGAATCCGTATGTCGGAAAACAATTACGATTCATCCAGTATTAAAGTCCTCAAAGGTTTGGATGCGGTACGAAAGCGTCCTGGTATGTATATCGGTGATACTGATGATGGTACAGGTTTACATCACATGGTGTTTGAGGTGGTTGATAACTCGATAGATGAAGCCTTAGCAGGTTATTGTTCGGATATCGTTGTAACAATTCATACAGACGAATCTGTATCAGTGCGTGATGATGGGCGCGGTATTCCTACAGAAATTCATGAAGAAGAAGGGCGCTCAGCGGCAGAAGTTATCCTTACCGTACTGCATGCTGGTGGTAAGTTTGATGATAATTCCTATAAGGTTTCTGGTGGTTTACATGGTGTTGGTGTGTCGGTTGTAAACGCCTTATCAGAGGAGTTGAAGCTAACCATTCGTCGTGGAGGTAAGCGTTATGAGCAAATGTACGTTCATGGTGAGCCGCAAGAGCCACTAAAAGTAGTGGGTGATACCGATAATACTGGTACTGAAATACGTTTTAAGCCAAGTGCGGAAACGTTCACAAATATCGAATTCCATTATGATATTTTAGCTAAAAGGTTGCGCGAGCTGTCTTTCTTGAACTCTGGCGTTAGTATATTGCTAAAAGATGAGCGCTCTGGGAATGAAGAGCATTTTAAGTATGAGGGCGGAATTAGCGCTTTTGTTGAGTATATCAATCAAAAGAAAACGCCTATTCATGAAAAAGTGTTCCATTTCACTCAAGAGCGTGAAGACGGTATTACCGTTGAAGTTTCAATGCAGTGGAATGATTCCTTCCAAGAGAATGTTTATTGTTTTACCAATAATATTCCTCAGCGCGATGGCGGTACTCACCTAGCTGGTTTCAGAGCTGCTTTAACACGTTGTTTAAACAGCTTTATGGAATCAGAAGGCTACAATAAAAAAGGCAAAGTGCAAACAACAGGCGACGATGCACGTGAAGGTTTAGCTGCAGTAGTTTCTGTTAAGGTTCCTGATCCTAAATTTAGTTCACAAACTAAAGATAAATTGGTTTCAAGTGAAGTTAAAACTGCGGTAGAACAAGCAATGGGTGAACATCTTAAGGATTTCTTATTGGAAAATCCAGGTGATGCAAAGACCGTTATCAATAAGATGATTGATGCGTCCAGAGCGCGTGAAGCGGCTCGAAAAGCACGTGAGATGACCCGACGTAAAGGTGCGTTGGATATCGCTGGCCTACCTGGAAAGTTGGCCGATTGTCAGGAAAAAGACCCTGCTTTGTCAGAACTTTATATTGTGGAGGGTGACTCTGCGGGCGGATCGGCTAAACAAGGCCGTGATCGTAAAAACCAAGCCATTCTACCGCTTAAAGGTAAGATCTTGAATGTTGAGAAAGCTCGTTTTGACAAGATGCTTTCCTCGCAAGAAGTTGGCACATTAATCACTGCGTTGGGCTGCGGTATTGGTCGTGAAGAGTTTGATCCTGATAAAACACGCTATCACAGTATTATTATCATGACCGATGCTGACGTGGATGGTGCTCATATTCGTACCTTATTATTGACTTTCTTCTATCGCCAAGTGCCAGAATTGATCGAGAGAGGCTATATTTATATTGCTCAACCACCTTTATATAAAATTAAAAAAGGTAAACAAGAGCAATATTTGAAAGACGATGAAGCATTGGAAAGTTATTTAACGCAGTTAGCGCTTACTAACTCCGAGCTTTATGTAAATAAAGATGCTCCAGCGATTAGTGGGGCAGCTTTAGAACAATTAGTGGTGGGTTACCGAGCAGTCCAAAGAACCATTCGCCGCTTATCGCGTTTGTATCCGCAAGCTATTTTAGATAGCTTAATTTACCATCGTGCGTTATCAAGTGAAGATTTAGGCAACGAGTCGACCGTCCAATCTTGGATGGAAGAGTTAGCGGCTAAGATGAATGTGGATCAAAAAAGCGGTGCGGTACGTTATGAGTTGAATTTACGCAAAGATAATGAGCTTGATCATTTCTTGCCACATATAAAAATGTTCCATCACGGGGTGGAAAGTGATTACTTACTATCTACAGACTTCTTTAATTCTGGGGATTATAAAAAGATTGTTGAGTTAGGATCTCAGCTGAATGAACTGCTTGAAGAAGGCGCTTATATTCAGCGTGGTGAGAAAATCCAAGAAATTAGCAGCTTCAAACAAGCGCTAGATTGGTTGATGAGTGAAGCCCGCCGTGGCCAAGCTATCCAGCGTTATAAAGGTTTGGGTGAGATGAACCCTGAGCAACTATGGGAAACAACCATGGATCCTAATACACGCAGAATGCTTCAAGTGACTATTGAAGATGCGGTTGGTGCGGATCAGTTGTTTACCACCTTAATGGGTGATCAGGTTGAGCCGCGCAGGGAATTTATTGAAAGCAATGCACTTTCAGTTGCTAATTTAGACGTTTAAAACGTGCACAATAAAGTCATTCCCGCAGAAGTGGGAATGACTAAAATCCGTTGTAGTTGAGATTACATATTCTAAACAATAAGCTGCTTTTTATATTCCGGTAGTTTTGCTTTATCCTCATCACTCAGATCTGGAAAGTGTAAATCTAAACTTTCTAACTTTTCGCGAATAATTTGCGACACCATTGCACGCATAACAGACTTATTATCAGCAGGAATAGCGTACCACGGTGCCCAAGGTTTGGAGGTTGCTTTAAGAGCCTCTTCATATGCATGCATATAGCTATCCCATAATGCGCTTTCTTTTAAGTCATCAGCAGAAAACTTCCAGTTTTTATGAGGGTTTTCGATACGTGAAACAAAACGTTTATGTTGCTCCTGTTGCGAAACATTAAGAAAAAACTTGAGGATAATGGTTCCATTTCTTGCTAAATGCTTTTCATGATCAGCGATAGATTCAAGTCTTTGAGACCATAAATTATTGGGATTGGACTCATCCAAATGAGGTTCGTAAGGCAATCTTTGCCCAGCTAGATAATGTGGGTGCACGCGAACCACGAGAACTTCTTCGTAATAACTACGGTTAAAAATACCAATACGCCCGCGTTGAGGTAGAGCTTTACTAGTGCGCCACAAAAAGTCTTGATCAAGTTCATTTTTTGAGGGTTGCTTAAAGCTATGCACCTGAAAACCAGTAGGATTCATGCCACTAAAGACAGAGCGAATAGTGCTATCTTTGCCGGCAGCATCCATTGCTTGAAAAATCAAAAGAACGGAAAATTTATCATGGGCATAGAGTTTATGTTGCAAATCATCCAAGTGATATAGGTTTTCTTTCAAAATTTCTTTGTAAAAGGACTTTCCTTGATAATCATCAATTTGCGTAGAAAATTGCAAAAGCTGGAAACTGTTATCGAAAGGAACTAAAAAAGGGTGTTGATCAAGATTAAGCATAGTTACTCAAATAAAAGGTTTTAACTATAAAAGCCTAATTAAAAAAATATTACAAGCAATTCATTTCACGATTTTACAAAATTTGGATTTCAAGAGCTTGCATGAGTTTTAAGAAAGCGTAATATGATGGATAGCTATAAACTATTTTTTAACAAACATTGGAGGATATAACAATGTCAGTAGCAAAGGTTACAGAAATTATTGCAGAATCAACGGAAAGCTTTGAGCATGCAGTAAAAAAAGGTGTTAAACGCGCAAACAAAACATTGGATGGTGTTAAAGCGGCGTGGGTTAAAGATCAACAGGCTGTTATTGAAGACGGCGAAGTGGTTGGTTTTCGTGTCACGCTAAAGGTTACTTTTATCCTAAAAGATTAATAACCTAGATTAAAAAAAGGCTACCAAAAGGTAGCCTTTTTTATGAGCATCTTGTTATTTTCCACCAAGAATAGTACCCAGCAAACCACGAACAATACGCCGACCGATACCAGAACTGATGGTTCGAATTAACGTCTTAAAAAAAGCTTCAGTGTTACTTTGACGTTTAGAGCCGGTTTTTTTCTTTGCTGCAGCCTGTTTAGCGGCTGCTTTTTCTTTTTCGGCTTTTTCACGTAATTTTTTTGCTTCTTCCATTTCTTTCTTTTTTCGCTCTATTAATTTTTGCTCTTTAGCCAACAGAATCTCATAAGCGGATTCTCGGTCAACAGCCTTATCATAAACCCCATGTACAGGAGATGATTTGAACACCTTGTCACGCTCTTTATCGTTGAGAGGGCCAATACGAGATTCAGGCGGACGGATAAGTGTTTGTTCAACTATGGACGGGCGTCCTTTTTCATCCAGTACAGAAACCAAGGCTTCTCCAACTCCAAGCTGGGTAATTAGAGCCTCTTCATCTAAGTCTGGATTGGGTCTAAAGGTTTCAGCGGCAGTTTTAACAGCTTTAAAATCCTTTGGAGTAAAAGCGCGTAGCGCGTGTTGGATGCGATTACCAAGTTGTCCTAACGTATCTTCTGGTATATCGGTTGGGTGTTGTGTAACAAAGAAAACGCCTACACCTTTAGATCGAATTAAACGAACCACCTGTTCGATACGTTCAAGTAAAGCGCCTGGTGCTTTATCAAATAATAGATGAGCTTCATCAAAAAAGAACACTAAACGGGGTTTGTCGGGATCGCCTACCTCATCAAGCTCTTCGAACAACTCTGACAGCATCCACAATAAGAATGTGGAGTAAATTCTAGGATTGAGCATCAATTCTTTACTATGCAGTATGTTGATAATGCCTTTACCACTGTGATCGACGCGCATCATATCGCGAATATCTAAAGCAGGCTCACCAAAAAACTGATCACCTCCAGAATTTTCGAGCACCAGTAATTTTCGAACAATGGCGGCAACGCTTTGCGGTGAAACATTGCCATATTCACGCATGATTTCTTTGCGGTTATCGCTTAACCAGTTGAGCATCGCGCGCAAATCTTTGATGTCTAATAACAACAAACCCTGCTCGTCAGCGATATCAAAAGCTATATGCAAAACACCTTCTTGGGTATCATTCAGCTCCATTAAATTAGCCAGTAGAATGGGACCCATTTCGGATATAGTGGTACGAACAGGATGTCCATGTTTTCCATAAACATCCCAGAAAATCACAGGGTTGTCATGAGTGGTGTAGTCTTCTATACCAATCTTTTCGATACGCTCATCAATCTTCGGATGAGAGCCTGCAGCGGTAGCAATACCGGATAGATCGCCTTTTACATCGGCAGTAAAAACAGGAACCCCCATTTTAGAAAAACCTTCTGCTAACACTTGCATGGTTACGGTTTTACCGGTACCTGTTGCACCAGCAATCAAACCATGACGATTGGCCATTTTAGGATTTAAGAGAACATGTTCTTTTTCTGGGTTTCCGCCTATTAGTAGCATTAAGGTATTCCTAAGATAATGATGAATTTAGATTATAGAAAATGAGCTAAAACTCAAGAGGGAAAAGAGATTTTTTAGATAAAGAGTGTAAAACTTTTAAAGTTTGTGTTGGTAGGCTTTGGTTATAGACCACGTTTTGCGCTAATCTATAGCAATCTTAAACAGATTAGGACGAAATAACATGGTATTAAGGTGTTTGGCATTAAGTGTATTGTTGTTAAGTATAACAGCATGTGAAACAGTTAAACTGGGAGCATTAGAGCAATTAGGTTTCGAAAAAAGAGATATTTTAACCGGCAGGATTGAAAAAGCACGAGATGCGCAAGAAGATGCTAAAGAACAATTCCAGAATGCACTACAACAGTACCAAAGTGTCGTTAATTTTAATGGTGGTGAACTGGAAGATGTCTATAACAAGCTCAATGATGAGTATGAGGCAAGTAAAGCGGCTTCAGAAACTGTGACCAAGCGTATCGATAGTGTTGAATATGTGGCGGAAGAATTATTTGAAGAATGGCAAACAGAGTTAGAACAATATTCCAATGCAGAGTTGCGTCGCAAAAGCCAAGCCCAGTTGTATGAAACTAAACGTCAATATTCAACGTTGATTGCAGCTATGCGTAAAGCTGAACGAAGTATTGCTCCAGTGTTAACAGTATTTAACGACCAAGTACTTTTCTTGAAACACAATTTAAATGCACGAGCTATTGCTTCATTGAAAGATGAGCTAAACAGTGTACAGTCAGATGTGAGTAAACTCATAACTGAAATGAATAGTTCGATAAATGAAGCTAATCGCTTTATCGCACAGATGGAAGGGAAATAAAGGGTTTATCGGAGAGGCAAAAAAAGGAGCTATAAGCTCCTTTTTTATGCTTCTAACTCAGCAACTTTTTTCTCTAAAGCTTCAAGCTTTTCTCTAGTGCGTTCAAGCACTTTCGTTTGAGCATCAAACTCTTCACGAGTAACTAAATCAAGTTTTGCTAACTGTGATTGCAAAACTTCTTTAAATTGTTTGTTGAATTCATCTTTAGCGGTTTTAAACTGTTGTGGAACGGATTCCGAAAGTTTTTTAGCTAAGTCATCAATTTTTTGTGCGCTAATCATATTGGCTCCTGATCTATAAGTTGCCTTTCAAGGTGTATCAACACGGTTTACCAAAACAGAGGTTTCATACGTGCTATATACAAAATGGCGGCAAAGCTACCAATTGCAAGTAGGAATAATACAGTTTTAGCATTTTTTGTTTCAGCGCGGAACATTTTCAAGGCAAATATTATGTAAGCAATAATTAACAAGATTTTGACGGTTAGCCAAGAAAATGTTGGCGGATATTGATGGGTCATGATCATGAAAGTGATTCCACTTGCCAATAACAACGTATCAATAATATGTGGTGCAACTTTAACAAATCTTTTCTCAAGCAGCTGATTGTTGGTAAACATCCAAAAACTACGAAGTAAAAAACCAATTAGCGTGATGATAGCTAAAGTCATGTGTATATGTTTCAGAGCAAGCATAAAAGAACCTTTATAATTTATTCAGTTGGAGTTGTTGCTTATTGATATAAGCTTCAAGAGATAATTGTAGCTGAGTTATATTATCACGCGGAACCTCGAGCTGTAAGCTGACTTGATTGGTGAACTGTATATCTAGGATTTCTCCCTGTACTTCATTGATTAGATATTCAATCTGCTTTTGTAAATCATAAGCACAATGAATCTCAAACTTTTCGGTAAAAATGCGTTGAGAAGTTTCAAGTTGCTCAAGAGCTTGTTTGACCGACCCGCCATACGCACGAGCTAAGCCGCCAGTTCCTAACTTGGTACCACCATAATAACGAGTAACAACCGCTGTAATATCACCAATCGCGGCGTGCTTAAGTACATTCAGCATTGGCATTCCTGCTGTGCCGCTGGGTTCGCCATCATCGGAGCAGGCGATAAGTGTGGTTGACGAAGGGTTGCCGACTACATAAGCCCAGCAATGATGGGTTGCCTCAGGCTCGGTGACATTAAAATGCTTAACGAAGGATTTGGCCTGATCAACGCTAGGAGTAAAAGCAATTCGCGCAATAAAACGGCTCCCCTTTATTATTTCTTCAAACATAAAGGGGTGTGCGGTTTTATGCGTTGGAACTTGGTAGCCAGATGAACTCATGGCAAAATTAATACTTTTGCCATTAATCAAGAAAAGGGCGCGTTAAGTTGCGATGACCGTCATCAGTAACCACTACTTCATCTTCAATGCGAATACCACCAAAAGGCATAAACTCAGCAACTCGAGCCCAATTAATGCTTGAGCTGTGTTCGCTGGCTTTTAGATCGCCTAGCAAAGAGCCGATGAAATAAATACCCGGCTCAATGGTAAGTACTTGCCCTGATTGCATCGGACGAGTATTGCGTAAGAAACCATGTGGTGCGGGAGGTGGGTTGGTATCACCCTCAATATTCGCTTGGTGACCACCTGGATCGTGCACTTGTAAACCTATGTGGTGACCAAGGCCGTGAGGGAAGAAGGTACCTGTTACGCCAGTTTCTACCATAGATTCTGGCTGCATAGAGCAAATTTTGTATTTATGAAGGATGTCTGCAACAAAATGGTGGTGTTGGATATGCAGATCTATATAGGAGTTGCCATCTTGCACTTTTGCACACAGTTTTTGTTGTGCAGCGTCCATATCGCCTGTCATTTCCGCAAATTCGTTCTGCTCAAAAGCGTAGGTGCGTGTAATATCTGATGCGTAACAATTGACTCTTGCGCCAGCATCAATCAAAAACGAGCGGTGTTGTTGTGGTGCCTGAGTATCATAATGGAAATAATGCAAAATAGCGGCGTGCTCATTCAAGCCAATAATATTGTTATAGGGCAATTGGCTTTCTGCATGGCCTGTTGCTAACAAATAAGCTAAGTGGATCTCGAGTTCTGAGCCACCTTTATAAAACATTTCTTTTGCGGCAATATGCCCAAGAGCGGCGCGTTGGTTTGCTTGCGCGATACATTCGACCTCATAATCGGTTTTAGTGGCTCGATACCAATTGATTTCATGAATTAGATTTCCAGGGTTGATCGCGTCAAAATCTTCATCATGATAAGGAGCTGTCATTTCACCAATAAAAGCAACATTGCCTGTATTAGGTAAATGTGCGCGAACCTCATCTTTATTGCGGATCATGTGAATATCAAAAGAATCGACCCAAAAACCTTCGGGATCTTTCGCCACTACATGCCAAAAATCAACCGGTTGGTAGTAGCACAGGGTTCTAGAGCCATCTGCAGCTAAAATTAATGCACTGTCATGGATCTCATCTAATGGCACAAAGCTGTTGAAATGGAAATTGGACTTGAACGGGTAGGACATATCGTCCAAAAACACGCTGTGTAATGATCCTGCGGGAATAACCAAGTGGTCAAAGCCATGATTTTCCATTGCTGTTTGGTAGCGTTGAGTAATGATTTCAATATGTTGCTTAAATAAAGCTGCAAGCTCGGTATTGCTAGTCATTAGAATTCCATGTTGTTTGAATGTATTAGCCTATTATTTCAGAAATTTATGGGTTTAAGAAGGCGCAAGTCATAAAAGTTACTTTAGGATCTGCATAATCACTAACGGTTACTGCGAGTAGCAGTCGAAAGAGTCTTTTGAGCGGATTAGAGTAATAATTATTACCTTAAAAAACAAATGGTTAGTACGTTATTTGTTAAAAAAAAGATACTGGCCTAAGTGAAAGCTGAAAGCCACTTGAAGAAACCCTTTTGTTTATAAGCAAACTTGTATATTATTGGTCAGACCAGATAGGTAGGAAGTGTAACCTTTTGTTGTCTGCTCATTGAGTCTAACCCTCAGCAGCAGTACACTGGGTGGTCTTGTCTATTGTATTATTGAGATTGAATGAACCTTGCTTAAATAGGGTGTCAATGGGCTCGAGATCAACATCAATGTCATATCAATAGGTTATACTAACCTATAACGCATAGCCAAAAGTTGCTTCCCAATGTAGGTATTGGGAATAGACTAAGTGGAGTCAAACGGAGAAAACTAGATGATATTCGAAGGTCAATCGATTAGCTGCACGCTGCATGACAGCGGTATTGCAGAGATGTGTTTCGATAATAAAAACGAATCAGTCAATAAATTTGATCGCAACACGCTTGATGAGTGGAAACAGGTAATTAACCTATTAAAAGATCGTGATGATGTTAAAGGCGTTATGGCTACAAGTGCTAAGCCAGTCTTTATCGTTGGTGCAGATATAACGGAATTTAATGAGTTATTTGCGTCAAGTCGCGAACAATTAGTGGATTGGTTAGTACAGGCCAATGAAATCTTTACAGGCTTCGAAGACTTGCCTTTCCCAACTGCCGCTGCAATTGACGGTATTGCTTTTGGCGGTGGTTTAGAAATGTGTTTGACCTGTGATATGCGGGTGGGCACGCCAAAAGCGCAAGTGGGTTTGCCTGAATCAAAACTCGGTTTAGTTCCAGGTTTTGGCGGCAGTGTGCGTCTGGCCAGAGTAATTGGTCCTGATAATGCTTTTGAGTGGCTGGCTACAGGAAAAGGTTATAAGCCCGAGGTAGCGCTGAAACTAGGAGCGCTGGATGCAATAGTACCTTCGGACAAGTTAAAACAAGCCACTGAACAAATGTTACTTGATGCAGCCGAAGGCAAAATTGATTGGACATCACGTCGATCGGAGAAAAAAGGCACTCTTAAACTCAACCGTACAGAAGCGGCAATGAGTTTTATGACATCAAAAGGTTACATTGCAGCACAAGCTGGACCGCATTATCCTGCACCGCTAAAAGGCATTGAAATTATTGAAAAATCAGCTTACTTACCTTTAGAAGAGGCAATTAAAGTTGAACATGAGGCGTTTGCTGATATGGCGCAAACAGAACAAGCTTCATCGTTAATTCAATTGTTCTTGAATGATCAGGTTTTGAAAAAGAAAGCTAAGATTGCCTCAAAGGTTGCTGATAAAGCAGTTAAGTCTGCAACGGTATTAGGTGCTGGGATCATGGGCGGCGGTATTGCTTATCAATCTGCATCGCGGGGTGTGCCGGCGATCATGAAGGATATCAACCAAGGCGCGCTTGATTTAGGTATGAAAGAAGCAATCAAGCTATTTGGTAAAGGTGTTCAATATAAAAAAATTACTACTGAGCAGATGGCTCAGGGTATAGCAAGTATCAAACCAACCTTAAGTTACGAAGAAATTAAGCACACTGATATAGTAGTTGAAGCAGTAGTTGAAAATCCAAAAGTAAAAGAAGCTGTGTTATCAGAAGTCGAATCTATGATGCCTGAAGATGCCATCATTTGTTCAAATACGTCCACAATTTCAATCAACCGTTTGGCAAAGTCCTTAAAACGCCCTGACAAATTCTGTGGTATGCACTTTTTTAATCCTGTGCACAAGATGCCATTGGTAGAAGTGATTCGTGGCGAAAACACTTCTGATGAAACGGTAGCAAGTGTAGTGGCTTATGCTAGTGCAATGGGTAAATCACCGGTTGTGGTTAATGATTGCCCTGGTTTCTTTGTAAACCGAGTATTGTTCCCTTATTTTGGTGGCTTCACTAAGCTACTGCGTGATGGCTGTGATTATCAGCAAACCGACAAAGTCATGCACAAGAAGTTTGGTTGGCCAATGGGTCCTGCATATTTGCTTGATGTGGTTGGAATGGATACGGGCAAACATGCAGCAGAAGTGATGGCTGAAGGTTTTCCTGATCGCATGAGTAAAGACGAAAAAGATGCCATTGATGTCATGTTTGAACATGGGCGCTATGGTCAAAAAACTGGTTCAGGCTTTTATGTTTATGGCGTGGATAAAAGAGGTAAACCCACTAAAGAAGCCGATCAGAAGACTTATGAAATCTTGCAACAAGTGTGTAGTGAAGCAAAAGAATTTTCCGATGAGGAAATTATAGCTCGCACCATGTTGCCAATGATTATTGAGACTATTCGTTGTTTAGATGAGGGTATTATCGATAGTCCCGCAGAAGGTGACATGGCTCTAATTTATGGTCTAGGCTTCCCTCCATTCCGTGGCGGTGTTTTCAAGTATGTAGATGATCGCGGTATGCAAAACATTGTTGATTTGGCTAAAAAATACAGCCATTTAGGAAAAGCTTATGAGCCAACAGAAAGCATGTTACAGATGGCTAACGATAATCAAAAATTTTACGCATAAGGCATAGGAGAAAAGATCATGAATGAAGTAGTAATTGTCGATGCCATTCGTACTCCTATGGGTCGTTCGAAAGGTGGAATGTTTAGAAATGTGCGTGCTGAGGAATTATCAGCACGATTAATGCAAGGTCTTTTAGACCGTAATCCAGAGTTAGATCCTGGCGATGTAGAAGATGTGATTTGGGGATGCGTGCAACAAACCCTAGAGCAAGGTTTTAACATTGCCCGTAATGCAATGTTGAAAACAGATTTGCCGCACCATGTTGCAGGACAAACGGTAAATCGTTTATGTGGATCATCAATGGAAGCATTACATACAGCAAGCCGCTCTATCATGGTTGGCGATGGCGAGGTGTTTATTATTGGTGGTGTGGAGCATATGGGTCACGTACCGATGAATCATGGTATTGATTTTGATCCAGAGTTGGCAAAATACACCGCAAAAGCAGCAGGTATGATGGGTTTGACTGCTGAAATGCTAGCGCAAATTCATAAAGTTTCTCGTCAAGAGCAAGATGAATTTGGTTATCGGTCACATCAATTGGCACACAAGGCAACTATTGAAGGTCGTTTCAAGAAAGAAATTTTAGCAATGGAAGGCCATGATGCAGATGGTGCTTTGAAGCTATTTGATTTTGATGAAGTAATTCGTCCAGAGTCAACGGTTGAAGATTTAGCAAAGTTACGTCCTGTATTCGATCCGCGTAATGGTTCGGTAACAGCAGCAACGTCATCAGCAATTTCTGATGGCGCCTCAGCTATGTTACTTATGTCACGAGCAAAAGCGGATGCTTTGGGTGTAAAACCGATTGCTAAAATTTTATCTATGGGTGTGGCAGGCTGTGATCCATCCATCATGGGTTTTGGTCCAGTGCCTGCTGTTAAGAAAGCATTAAAGCGTGCCAAAATGGAAATTAGCGATATTGATTTGTTTGAGTTAAATGAAGCTTTCGCTGCGCAATCAATTGCAGTACTTGATGGTTTAGGAATGCGTACCGGTTGGGAAGATAAAGTAAACCTGAATGGCGGTGCTATCGCTTTGGGACATCCATTAGGTTGTTCAGGTTCAAGAATTTCAACCACCTTACTACGATTGATGGAAGATAAGGATAAAGAGTTGGGTATTGCAACTATGTGTATTGGTTTAGGGCAAGGTATTGCAACGATATTCCAGCGATTGAATTAATCCTGACTAACAAAAAAAGGCTTCGATAATCGAGGCCTTTTTTATAAGTCTTTATTGTCAAGAGTTTTGCTCGACAGGGTGTTTTTGGAGCTTTTTTGTTTATCAAAGAAGTAGCTGCCCGTGACGCCAGCAAAACCGATAAAGAAAATTAACCCAGAAACGAGGATCACTAATAACCATTCAAAAATGGACATAAACACCTCCTGTGTTTTGTACATTTTTAGTTTGACCAAAAGTGTCCTTGAAGGCAAGTAAAAGAATGTAAAAAAGACTGTAACAAAAATGTTACAGCGAGAGGTGGTTACTGGGGTTAATCCGAGAATAAAGACTTGAGCATAGAAAAGTTGTCTTGGGCTAACTCTTCTTGTTCTTGTTCAGTTAAAGGCTTTCTTTTTGCATCCCAATCTAAATCTTCTTCAGGAATTTCATCGAGAAAACGGCTTGCTTCACAACGAATTTCTTCACCAAATTTGTTGCGTTTTTTGCATAAAGTAAAAGCTAAGGTTTTTTGCGCGCGCGTAATACCTACATAAGCTAAGCGTCGTTCTTCTTCGATATCATCATTCTCAATGCTGGACTTGTGTGGTAAAAATTCTTCTTCCATTCCAACTAAATAAACATGGTTAAACTCTAGTCCTTTTGCCGCGTGCAGTGTCATCAATTGAACTTGATTGGATTGCTCTTCCTCTTCTTCATTGCGATCAAGCATGTCTCGTAACATTAGGTTTGCAACTGCCGCTGCAAAAGGGGTCTCATCATGTTCGTTTTCGTCAATATAGCTTTCAACCCAACCGAGTAATTCTTGAATATTATTCCATCTATATTCCGCAGCTTTTGGAGTGCTAGAAGTCTCATGGAGAAAAGAATGATAACCAATTTGAGCAATAAGATCGTGAATGACACCTATTGAATCACCGCGCTTGGCATTATCGGCTGCCTTAGAAATAATATAGGCAAAGCGCTTGATCGCTTCCAGTCCTTTTCCGCTCATATGATGTTCTAAACCAAGCTCATGACAAGCGGAATATAAACTGATATGGCGTTTTTGAGCATAGGTACCAAGTTGTTCTAACGTTGTCGGGCCGATAGAGCGACGAGGTGTATTAGCAATACGCAAGAAAGCATTGTCATCGTCTTCATTGGTCAGTAGACGTAGATAAGCCATAATGTCTTTAATCTCAGCGCGAGCAAAAAAGGAAGTGCTGCCCGAGATTTTATAAGGAACTTTGTTGGCAATTAATGCTTTTTCAAAAATTTTGGCTTGGTGGTTTCCGCGATACAAAATAGCAAAGTCCGAATAGGATCCACTTTTGGTTTTTAGTTTACGACCAATGATTTCAGTAACAACTTTTTGAGCTTCTTCATCCTCATTGGCGCAGGTGATCACTCTTAATGGATCGCCATAAGGTTTATCTGACCATAGTTTCTTTTCAAAAACGTGAGGGTTATTATCGATTAGAACGTTAGCTGCTTTTAATATTCGTCCGTACGATCGATAGTTTTGTTCAAGTTTTATAACTCGTAGGTTGGGATAATCTTTGGCAAGTTGTTCAATATTTTCTGGTCGCGCGCCGCGCCAAGAGTATATTGACTGATCATCATCACCAACTACAGTAAAGTTACCAAAGGGACCGCATAAATACTTTACCAATTCATACTGGCTAGTGTTGGTGTCTTGATATTCATCTACTAGGAAATAGCGAATTTTATTTTGCCATTTTTCACGAATATCAAGGTTATCACGCAATAATAGTGTTGGGATTAAAATTAAATCGTCAAAATCAACAGCGTTATAGGCCTTCATGCTGCGCGCATATTTTTCATATACTTTTGCAAAAATTAGTTGCTCTTGATCTTTGGCGTTTGCAATGGCTTCTTCGGGTAAATATAAATCGTTTTTCCAGTTAGAAATTTGTTGCTGTAATTTTTGTAATAAGGCTTTATCACTTTCTGCTTCTTTGAAACCGAGATCTTTTAATAAAGCCAGACTGTCTTGATCGTCAAAAATGGTGAAGTTGGATTTCATTCCAAGCGCTTTATATTCTCGACGGATAAAATTGAGTCCAAAATTGTGAAATGTGGATACTGTCAAACCTTGCGTTGCATTGGAGCCCGCCAGCTTGCTGACGCGTTGTTTCATTTCACGAGCAGCTTTGTTAGTAAAGGTCACAGCCACAATATTGCGTGCAGGGATTTGCTTGTGCTTAATCAAATAAACCATTTTGCGAGTAATAACACTAGTTTTGCCGCTTCCAGCGCCTGCCAAAACCAATAATGGCCCAGTGGTACAAACCAAGGCTTCTTGTTGGCGATCATTGAGCTTGGGTAATGATTGGTTAGATGACAAAGTTTATAGTGATTGATTCAAGTGGCGGCAAGTGTATCAAGCCGCCACGCATATGAACATTGAAAAGGCGGTTTTTTTAAGACTTTTTTATGTGAAGCGGAAGTTTCAAATAGTTAGCGCCATTTTGTTCTGCTTGCGGAAATTGACCTGCGCAAATATTAACCTGAACCGAAGGGTAAATTAGTCGAGGAACAGCTAATTGCTGATCTCTTGCGTGCCGTAAGGCAACATACTCGTCGGGCTTACCTTGTGCTTTGAGCAAGTGCACATTGTGTTTTTGTTGCTCAACACTAGTGAAGGCCTGTGGTTCTCGTTGGTTAGGATAATCATGACATAACCACAATTTGTAATGATCGGGAAAACTGATTAAAAACTGCAAACTGTTAAACAGTTGATACGCATCGCCGCCAGGAAAGTCACAACGAGCTGTTCCGGTATCAGGGTGGAAAAAGGTATCACCAACAAACAAATTATCATCAACTTGATAACTAACGCTATCATTAGTGTGACCAGGAGTGGGGTGAGCAATAATTTGATGGTTGCCCAAAGCGAGTGTTTGTTTATTATCCAGCAAAATATCAAATTGGCTGCCATCAGTGGCCATGTTCAGATTAAAGAATTTACTGAAGTGATCTTGAACTTGAGTAATTCCTTGCCCAATCACTATCTGACCACCTAGTTGTGACTGTAAATAAGGAGCACAGGTTAAGTGATCGGCATGTGCGTGAGTTTCAAGGATCCAAAGAAGTTCTAATTCATTGTTTTTAATATAATTAATCAGTAAATCGGCAGATTGGTATTGAATATTGCCTGAATGGAGGTCGAAATCTAAAACAGGATCAATAATTGCCGCAACAGAGAGCTTTTGATCAACAACAATGTAGCTCCAGGTCGAGGTGTCTTGGTGGTAAAAAGGTTCGATGTGCAAAGCCATACGCAAATTGATGTGCTGAGAAAGAATAGAGTTATTGTAAAATAAAGATTGAATATTAGCAATAACTAATTTAGAATTATCTTATTGTTGGGAATGATAAGATAATGCGATGAAACAATTGTTACTACAGTTTGCACTCAATAAGCCAAAATGGGTTTTTATATTGACGCTGTTAATAACCTTGGTTGCGGGAGTTTTTATACCTAAAATCGTGATCGACACCGATCCAGAGAATATGCTTCGCGAAGAGCAACAAGATAGAGCATATCACAACCAAATCAAAAAACGTTTCAACTTATATGATGCAATAGTTGTAGGCGCGGTGAATGAGCAAAGTATCTTTAATGTAAAATCACTGGCAGCGCTTGAAACATTGGTTGCAGCTATTAGTGATATAGATGGCGTTATTGTTCCAGACATGATGGCCTTACCGACTGTAGATAATATTACACAGGAAGGCGTTGGAACCATCAGATTTGAATGGATGATGAAAAAAGCACCTTCCAATCAACAACAAGCTGACTGGATTAATCAAAATGTTGATCGGTTACCTTTATTCCAGAACACTCTGGTTTCAGAAGATGATAAGGCCACAGCAATATATGTGCCGATTAAAGATAAAGATGAAAGTTATCGCATTTCTACCGAAATTCAAACAGCAATAAATCAATTAGACAGTGATGATGAATATCATATTACTGGTTTGCCAGTTGCAGAAGATACATTTGGTTATCAAATGTTTGTGCAGATGGGTATTTCTGCACCATTAGCAGCTATGATGATTTTTGTTTTGATGTGGATTTTTTTTCGGAATATAAAGTTCATAGCTGCTCCAATGATTATCGCTATGGCAACAGTGATCATTACAATGGGTTTGATGATCGGTTTGGGCTTTACTGTACATATTATGAGCTCAATGATTCCAATTTTTTTAATGCCAATAGCGGTTGTTGATTCAATCCATATCATGTCAGAGTTCTCTGATAATTATAAACAAGAATCAAAAAAGAATGATGTAATAAAGAAGGTTGTAGGTCATTTATTTAAGCCAATGCTGTTTACAAGTGTCACTTCTGCAACAGGCTTTTTATCTTTAATGCTAACCCCAATCCCTCCTGTGCAGGCATTTGGAGCATTTGTTGCTTTTGGAATATTGTTAGCGTTTATTTTAACAATTGTATTTATTCCAGCGTATTTATCTGTGCTTAAACCAAAGTCATTAGCATCACTACAGAAAGGAGAGGTTAAGTCGAGTATATTAACGGAAACACTTGAAAAACTTGGCGCGAAATCAATAGTTCATAGTAAAGCAATCATCTTGTTCTTTGGAGCGTTAATTGCTTTGAGTATTTGGGGAATAAGTAAAATAGAAATTAATGATAACCCTGTTCGATGGTTTAAGGCTGATCACCCAATACGAATAGCAGATAAAATACTAAATGATCATTTCGCTGGTACCTATGACGCGTATTTAGTTTTAGAGGCTGACACGAAAGAACTTAAGCAAGATTATGATCTGCAAATTGCGTCGATTAAAGATCTGGCATTGCAAGAAGCAATTTATTCACAGCAATATCAACAAAGCTCTTTAGCAAATAATATAAATCAAGTAATTGTAACAATAGAGGATTATTTGTTTGAAACTGATCTAAATGATCAGCAACAGTTACAGGCAGAGCGGTTGTTAGAAAAAATGGAAAAAATCAAAGTACAATTAGCCTATTTTCAACAACCGCAAGCATTGAGCAAAATTGAACAACTACAAGCGGCCTTGCAGTCAAGTGGTTATGTTGGAAAAAGTAACAGCTTAGCTGATGTAGTAAAAGTGGTGAATCGAGAATTACGTAGTGGCAAAGAAAGCGACTATCGGCTACCAGAAAATCAAAACGGGGTTGCACAGGCTTTATTGCAGTATCAATCATCTCATAGACCGCAAGATTTGTGGCATATGACTAGCAAAGATTATTCCTCAAGCGTCATCTGGTTACAGCTCAAAAGTGGTGATAATCAGGATATGAGCAGAGTGAAGAATTATCTAGAGCAGTACATAAAGCAAAATCCATTCTCAGATAATGTAAAGGTTAAATGGGCGGGTAAGACCTACTTAAATATGGTTTGGCAAGATGAAATGGTTAAAGGGATGGTTTCAAGTTTGATAAGCGCTTTTATAGTGGTCTTGATCATGATGATAATGTTGTTTAGAAGTGTTTGGTTTGGCTTGTTGGCGATGCTGCCGTTAACCATAACCATTGCTGCAATATACGGTCTGATTGGCTGGGTGGGAAAAGATTACGATATGCCGATAGCAGTGTTATCAGCCTTGACACTCGGTTTATCGGTTGACTTTGCCATCCACTTTTTGCAAAGAGCTCGTGATATCTATTCAGAAGAAAAAGATTTCAAAGTAACAATGCTAAAAATGTTTGAAGAGCCAGCTAACGCAATTAGTCGCAATGCGATTGTGATCGCATTGGGTTTCACACCTTTGCTTGTTGCGCCTTTGATGCCATATGTGACTGTTGGGTTTTTCTTAGCAAGTATTATGGCGGTTTCGGCATTGGTAACATTAATTTTATTGCCCAATATGCTTAAGTTATTATCGAAAAAAATACTTAACTAATGGCGAAGGTAGATTTAAGAGGAATACAAAATGAAGAAAACACTTTCTTTAGTCATAATAGCTGCTGCAATTTCAGTAGCGCAAGCGGCGCAAGATGATCCGTTAAAGGATGTTAATGAAATCGTTAAAAAAGCTTATCAAACCTGTTATTACCCTGGTGATGACGGGCAAAGAAAAGCACGTATGATGATTGTGGATAAAGATGGTAACAAACAATTACGTCAATTTAATGTATTTAGAAAAGACCAACAAGATGCTGGTGATCAAGATTTCTTGGTGGTTTTTGAAAGACCGTCAGACGTTAAAGGTACAGTATTTTTAGTTAATAAACACATAGAAAGTGATGATGATCGTTGGATCTACTTACCGGGATTAGACTTAGAAAAGCGAATCTCTGCAAGTGATAAGCGAACTAGTTTTGTAGGATCGAATTATTTTTATGAAGATATTTCAGGGCGAAATTATCGTTTAGATAATTATGAGCTAATCAAAGAAGATGATGGGTTTTACTATATAAAAGGGACACCAAAAGAAGCAAACACGGTGGAGTTCGAGAACTTTATAATGCAAATATCAAAAGAAGATTTTATGCCAAGGGTAATAGATTATTATAAAGCGGGAAACAAACTATACCGAAAAGTTGAGATAATGGATGTAGAAATGGTGGATAATTTTGCAACCGTATTTAAATCAAAAATTACTGATTTAGAAACAGGGGGCTATACGCTAGTGCAATTTAAGAAGCCTGCATATGATGTTGGTTTAGAAGCAGATTTGTTTAGTCAACGTTCATTAAGAAATCCGCCGAAGGATTTACAAGAATAGAAACGGTAAGAGCAATGAAAACAACATCTAAAATTTTACTATCATCAATTTTAGGGCTTGCAAGCAATTGTGCAATTTCAGCAGAACAAGATGATGAGCTGTGGGGCGATGATTGGGAAGAACAAGGTACGCAGAGCTGGAGAGGTTATTTAGAATATGGATTTGGTAAACGGTTAAGCTCAGATCCTTTGTTTGACAACCAACAAACGTTAAACGAAATAAAGCTTTATATTGAGAATGACATTGAGTTTGATCAGGTTGAGCTGAAGGTAAAAGCAGAAGGTTGGTATGATGGAGTTTTAGAAAGATACAAAGGTGAAGTTAGAGAGTTGAGCCTTAATTTTTCAGCATTTGGTAATACTGATTTTACCCTAGGTCGCCAAGTCACGACTTGGGGAACTGGAGATCTGTTATTTGTTAACGACCAATTTCCGAAAGGTTGGAATGCTTATTTTAATGGTCGTGATGATAATTATGTGAAAGCACCAGCTAATGCAATTCGTATTAACAGTTACTTTGATAGCGTTAATCTAGACTTTGTGTGGACGCCAGAATTTACCCCAGATAAGTATATCAATGGTGATCGCTTTTCATTCTTTTCGCCAATGGTGCAAACTAATGTTGGTGGAGAAAATGTCATTAATGATGTTGAGCCAGAATCTAAATTTAGCAATGGAGAGTTTGCTTTAAGACTTTACAAAACGATTGATGGTGTTGAATATGCACTTTATGGTTATAAAGGTTTTGATAAGCGTCCATTAGGTGTAAATGAGGAATTAAAGCCAACCTATCATAAGAGAAATCTATGGGGTGCGAGTGTTAGGGGTTCGGCCTGGGATGGATTATATAATGTCGAGATGGTTTATGAAGATGCTAGAGAAGATGCCAATGGCACAAACCCTCTGGTTAATAATTCTTTATGGAAGCTGCTAATAGGTTACGAGACTGAATTGTTACCAAAATTAAATATTGGTTTTCAATATTATTTGGAATGGATTGATGATTACAATAATTTGATGGCAAATTCACCGTTTCCACAATATGAGCCTGAAGAAAAACGTCAATGGTTAACCAATAGAATAACTTATCGTGCTTTACAAGATAAATTAACGTGGACTTTATTTAGTTTTTATTCTTTAACGGATAAAGAGCATTTCTTGCGTTGGAATGTGAATTACCGACAAGACGATAATTGGTCCTATACATTGGGACTTAATTTGATCGATGGTAAAGAAAATCATACATTCTTCAACCAGTTCGAAAAAGCTTCTAATATCTATTTTAGACTGCGCTATAATTTCTAAATAAAAAAGCAGCCTATTAGGCTGCTTTTATTTATTTAAGGTTTGATCAATTGACCGCCTGTATCTACCCATTGCTTTATACCGCCAGCAACAGAATAGACATTTTTAAAGCCAATATTTTGTAGTGCTAAAGCGGTACAAGCTGAACGTCCACCTGAAGCACAGTAAATATAAATAGGTTTTTCTAGTGCGTGGTCTTCTTCGATATCTTTCAACATCGGCAAATTAAACAAATTGAATTCCAATACCCCGCGTGGAATAGCAAGCGCACCAGCAATAACGCCTTGAGCATGCTCTTGCGGTTCACGAACATCAAAAACTAAAGCATCAGTGTTTAATGCTTGACGCAGATCATCAACTGAAACTTCGCAAATTTGGCTTTTCACATTGGTCATATAGTTGGCGATGCAAGGTTTCATAAGCAAGTCTCCGAGCAATACATATCGTGTAGTAAATGAATGATGTGCGAGGCTTCATTAGAAGAAAGTGTGTAATAAATGGTTTGCGAATCACGACGAGTAGCCACTAAGCCATCGTTTCTCAAAACCGCAAGATGTTGAGAAAGAGCTGACTGGCTGAGTTTTGGCATCAACTCATTGAGCTCTCCAACTGAAAGTTCTTGATCGTGTAATATACATAAGATCAAAAGTCGCTGTTCGTTAGAAATGCTTTTTAATAATTTTGCAGCTTGCGATGAGTGCTTAAGCATGTCATCTGTAATGGTCGCTACTTCCATAGGAGCCCCTTGCTAATAAAGTCAGCACCATTGTGCCGAATAGTTGCTAATTTAGCAATATACTAAATTAGCAAAACTATAAACTAATTGTAAAAATTTATGACCAGAAGTTATATTGCGGAAAAGTCACTGAGTGATTTCATAGCAGGGAAGGTTCTGCGTGGTTTGAATTCGCCAGAACAACATTGAAAGTCATAATCTTTTGACCATTCTTCAGCATTAGCAATGACTTCTTTTATCGCCGCAACTACTTGATGTGCTTCTTCATCAGTGTTGGTTGGATGTAAGGATACGCGAACCCAGCCGGGTTTATCGGTAAGATCACCTTGATCAATTTTATTGGTAATCTCAGCACTCGTGAGTTGATCCACATCGAGCAAAATATGACCATAGGTACCTGCACATGAGCAGCCGCCGCGGGTTTGAATACCAAAGCGATCATTTAGCAATCGAACCAACAAGTTATGATGAATTCCTAATACATAAAAAGATACGATGCATAAACGATCTTTTTGGTCAGCTTCTAAAATTTTAATTTCAGGATGCTGGTTAAGACCGTCCAACAAGATTGCCGCTAGCTCTTTTTCCCGCTGCTCAATCTTATCAACTTGCATTTGCTCTTTAACTTTGAAAACCAAAGCTGCTTTGATGGTTTGCAAAAAGCCGGGAGTACCACCGTCTTCACGCGCTTCAATATTGTCGAAAAACTTGTGTTCACCCCAAGGATTAGTCCAAGAAACAGTGCCGCCTCCAGGTTGATCAGGCGTTTTGCAGGTATAGAGCTGTTTATCAAAAATCAAAACACCGCTACTACCTGGGCCGCCAAGAAATTTGTGCGGTGAAATAAAAATAGCATCAAGTTTTTGCGCAGGGTTTTCTGGATGCATATTAATATCAACGTAAGGCGCTGAAGCGGCAAAATCCACAAAGCAAAGCCCATTATGTTGGTGCATGATTTCCGCCATTTCATGATATGGCGTTTTAATACCCGTTACATTACTGCACGCAGTGAAGGAGCCAATCTTAATATCACGATCTTGATACTGCTCAAGTAATTCGCGCATATGATTAAGGTCTGGTCGGCCGCGGTTATCGGAGCGAATAATCTCTAAGGTAACTTCGCACTCATGCCATGTGGTTTGATTGGAGTGATGCTCCATGTGTGTGACTAATACCAATGGCTTTTCATGCTCTTGAATTTCAAGACGCTCGCGCCATTTTTCAGGAACACGCAAACCAAGCATGCGTTGAAACTTATTGATCACCAAAGTCATACCTGAGCCAGCAGCAATCAAAACATCATCTTGGTTAGCATTAACATGCTGCTTAATGATGTGCTGCGCATCATGGTAGGCATTGGTCATGGTGGTTCCAGTTAATGTGGTCTCAGTATGAGTATTAGCCACATAAGGCCCCAAAACATTGGTAATGTAATCTTCTATAGGGCGATACAAACGACCGCTAGCCGTCCAATCGGCATACAACACTTCGCTGCCATTAGGCGCTGTATCATATTGGTGATCTTGGCCAATAATGCCTTTTCTAAAAGGAGCAAAATGTTCAATAAGTGTGGTCATAGAAGATACTGTAAAGAATAATCAATAAAATATTATGGTTTGCTAATATACCAGCACTTAATCAGAATACAACAAAAACCGAGTTCTGGATGGACTGGACGGAGCAATTTAATTCAATTTAGCACAATAGAACTAAATTGATCAGGGCAATTGCGATAAATAGCGCTCCATTTTCCGGTAGCTCAAGGTTTCGCTAATATGATGCGGTTCTATGGTTATCGAAGTTTCTAAATCTGCAATGGTGCGTGCCACCTTAATGATTCGATGATAAGAGCGAGCTGAAAGGTTCAGTTGCTCTAGTGCCTTATTGAGTAATGCTTTAGCCGCAGTGGAAATATTAGCGTATTGCTCGAGTTCGCCCGCCTGTAACAGTCCATTAAGCTTATTTTGACGTTCGAGTTGCAATTTTTGGCAGAGAATGACTTTTTCTCGAATGTGTTGACTGGTTTCAGCGTGATGATCTTTTCCAGAGGATAATTCTTGTTGGCTTAACAAAGGGATCTCCACCTGCATATCAATCCTATCTAACAATGGGCCTGAAATTTTGCCAAGATAACGCCTGATTTGATCGGGGGTACAGCGACAATTTCCTTTGGGATTACCAAAATGACCGCATGGACAGGGGTTAGTGGCAGCCAACAATAAAAAGTCAGCAGGATACTCAGCCTGATGTGCGGCGCGAGAAATAGTCACTTTGCCCGTTTCAAGCGGTTCGCGCAGATTATCCAAAACCTGACGAGAAAACTCGGTTAACTCATCGAGAAACAAAACACCTTTGTGACTTAATGAGATCTCACCAGGTTTAGGCTGACTTCCGCCGCCGATTAATGCTGGCGCAGAGCAGGAGTGGTGCGGCGCACGATATTTACGAGTATAGAATTGGCTGGGGTCAAAACCAAAATGGCTCACCGAATAGATTGAAGCGGACTCTTTGGCTTCCTGCTCAGTCATTGGCGATAAAATAGTAGGCATTCTTGAAGCCAACATACTTTTGCCAGTACCAGGCGGCCCTAGAAATAACAAATGGTGTTTTCCGCTAGCGGCAATGGTCATGGCGCGTTTGCCTTGAGCCTGCGAAATCACGTCCGACAAATCATGCTCAAAGTCTTGGCCGTTAAGATGAGTAGGACTTTGGCATTTAACTAAGTGATTGGTTGAAGATTTATTCGGGTTGTCAGTTTTGGAATATTCAGTCAAGGCCGCACAAACTTGTAGCAAATGTTCCGCGCTAACACAATTAGTCGACGGAATTAAGCCAGCTTCATCAGCATTCACTTGCGGAACCACCAATGTACGATGCGCTTCGTTGCAAGCTAAACTAACCGGCAAGACCCCTTTAACCGAACGCAACTCTCCCGTCAAAGCTAACTCACCAATAAACTCGTACTTTGATAAAAGTTCATCATTAATCTGTCCAGAAGCTGCCAAAATTCCCAAAGCGATGGGCAAATCGAAGCGACCGCCATCTTTTGGAAGATCCGCTGGCGCTAGATTTATGGTTATACGTCTGGCAGGAAATTCGTAGTTAGAGTTAATAATAGCCGAGCGAACCCGATCTTTAGATTCCTTAACCGCCGCTTCGGGTAAACCGACTATCGAAAGACATGGCAGGCCATTGGATAAATGAACCTCAACCGTAACTAAAGGTGCTTCAATCCCAATCCCGGCGCGTGAAAAAACTATGGCTAATGACATTCCGTGTCCTTATGTTTATAGGTTATCCAAAGGGCTTTTTACTGCGTTAGCACCTTTGTTCATCACATGAGTATACGAAGCACAAGGATGTGCGAGTGCCTTTACAGCATATTCACCTGATAGATGAGTAAAAATGTTGTTTATTTCATCTCGGGTAAAGACGGTAGGTAATTTGACAGGCTTTTTAGAACGCTGAATGTCGGTTAATTGGCCAAGAGGATTTTTAATGATTCGCTTATAAAGAAAAACAATGGCATTTAACGCGATTTTTTGGGTGCTAATGCTGACGTTCCTAGTGACAGCTAGGTGAGTAAGATAGTCGCTCACATCTTTTTCAGTTAAATTTTGAGGATGCTCATAATTATTGAAACGAATATAATCTTTAATCCAATATAAATAGG
>JABXIQ010000001.1 GCA_013373015.1 Kangiellaceae bacterium | reverse complement strand
ATGCAGTAGACCGCATAGGAGTACGGGGTAGTTATCTGATGTATTACTATAGGTCTGGAGTTAATATCAAGCTAATTATTAGCTATCATTATTCTCATTAATAGTAATTTTATAAATTTGTTTGTCGTTTGTAATTACCACTTTCATCTTGAAGCTCAACACCAATTTGCCAACTAAGTCATTATCATTTTCAGGGACAAACTCTACATTTGAAAATTGTCCCTTAGTTAATTCAGCGAAATCAACTTGCTCAAAAACTTCTTTTGAAGTTAGTATTGAAAAGTCTGGGTTTAACCTAGAGCCGTAAATAGCTAAATTTCCGATATGGCATATATAAGGTGTTGGATATCCATCACTTCTGGTTATTTGGTATCGTTCTGCGGTATTTTGATCAAATAGTAAGTGCCTTAATTTAGTTTTTATTTCTCTATCACCAATTATTAGCACTGGATTTCTAAGCCTTTCGGTAAGTTCAGGTATACTATTAAGAAAATGGTCTATAGTATCGAAACTAAAGTCTCTCGTTGTTGAAGATCGAAGAATTATGTCCAAGACTTTATCATAAGCAAACTGTTCTAAGCTCTTAGATAAAAACTCTTCTTCATTTATTGGTCTAGATGCACTTATCCCAACAGAAATTTTTTCTTTTCTGTAATCTTTAAAGTTTAAATTATATTCTTCATGCTCTTTAGACTCAGGTGAGAATCCTGTATGTCGAAAAAGATTGAGTGGGAACTTACGTTCGCTACCTTTAACGAAGTTGGAGCAAGCCCTAGCTAGTTCTTGTAATCTATCTTCATCGAGAGCAGCTTCAGAAACCCTCTCGTCTTGCGTGTTCTTTATAAGCCTTATTATTGCAATAATTGATTTTATATAATTATGAACTTTAGGGCGTATTTCGCTTTTATTAAAGAGTAGAAAGTCTTTGTCCTTTCTAGCTATATTTATCCATCGCTTTAAGTCTGAAATGAGCCAGTTTTTATTTGCATGATCGATAGCATCGGATTTAATTATGTCTTGCCACCTTTTATCCAACTGCCATTTATCATCGGAGCTTGAATATGCTATACCAATTTCAACATAGGATTTATTCATACTGCTGAGGTCTTCTGCTCCCCAACCACTGTAAATTCGGCCCGTAACCCTTCGTTCTTCATTGATTCTGCCAAAACTCTGTAGCACTCCTGATAACCAGTTTTCATAGCTAGATTCTTTTGAGCTATAGTTTTTTTGTCTTATATAAGCTCCCAATACATTACTTGGGCTTGTAGCTCTATATTCATAATCTGGTCTTATATTGTCTTGATGTACACCAGTTCCTTCTAACAGTAGTTCAACAAAGTTTTTTAGTTTATCTTTATTCTCATAGGGTTTTAAAAGAATATAACAAGCTGTTATAAGCCTAAGATCGAAAGCACTATTTTGTAAGGCTATATTTAGTGCGCTGTTGACATCAAATTCATTACCCGAAAGTATGTTTTTCCATTCTTCATCGCCTATATCTTTTAATAATAACTGTGGATATATTAGCTGCGTTACCCAGCTATATTCATATTGGTAATTTCTCTCCCCTGAGGAAATTTTTTCAATCCAGCGATTAAGCATATCTATTCCCCACTCTGCAGCCTCATAGTTATTAAACCTGAGTGCTGAAACTATGGAGGTGGCCGTGAAATTGAGGTGGTGTAAAATAGGTTGATAACCTTCTTGAGCTTGCTCTATGCTTTCAAAACCGTTTGATTGAATTATGGACTCCCAGTGTTCCCACGCTCCCACAAAATCATAAAGGATATCTTGATATTTCGTTGAAACTCTTACATCGTCAGACTTTGAAGTAAAGGAGCGCCACTCCATAAGAAGGAACCACATATGATAGTTGCCTTTTATAAACTCTAGAGCTTCTTTGGTGGTAACATCGGTTCTAGAGCTTAATATCTTATGGTAAAGATATAGCATTGAATAGTAGAAGCTTGAACTGCTGGGTATTTTTTCAACGCACTCTTTGGCAAGTTCATAATACTCTTGTAGAAAATCGATTAGATAGCTTCGACTAAAAATAGATGAACTAGATAGAAGTAGCCAGTTATCTGGTTTTCCATTGTCATCAATAAAACTTGAAGCCTTAGATATCTCAGTATGCCAATATGCTATATCATTTATTGCTTGTTTAAATGCAATAGAGTCATTCTTTTTAAGTGCATCTTGAGCAGAGCCTACAGTTGCGCTGATAATTTTTGGTATTTTATTGCCTTGGCCACTCGAAAGCTTTCTTATTTTGTATGAACGCTTGATGAGAAACTTGACAAATGGGTTGATTTTAAAATTTCTATGTCTGGCAATTACTAGTTTATCCCTATTCTCTTTGCTCCCATAGAGTTGAAAAACAATAACACCGTTTGTTATTCCTTTTTTCTTAAGTTTTTTGCTCTGAAGTTTTAAAGCAATATTAATTAACCAGTAATGTACATTAACAACTGTATATCCTTCATGTTTATTTTTTCGTATAAGATCTTCAAAATCATCATCTGGTAGTGAAATATCTTCGGTGGCTAAAGATTCAAAATTATTGTTTATTAAGCCTAGTTGGACAGGATATGTTAAGCAGCTCGTTTTTATTCTATTACACACATCTGGAAAGAAAAGTTCATGTATTGCATACCTGAGTACTAGTTTTTCTCTTTCTTCTGACTCCAGTATTCTAAAAGTTTGAATAAAAAACCAAGCTGTTAATACGATGTTGATGATGAGCCAAATAAATGAGATTAAACATATAGCAATATAAATACTGTTACTAATTGTAGCTTCTACAACGAAGCCTATAGTAATAAAACCAGACAGTAACAGTCCACTTAATCCAGAATACATGAACCCTGAGTACTCTTGATACACAGGAAAGATTACTTTTTTTGCTGATTTATCTTGAATGAGTATACTCATTAATGCGATAACCAAAGGATATATGACAGCTACCATTGTAAGTTGCCCTGCAAAAAATACAGATTGCCACTCGGTCAAAGCATTAACGTCTGGAATATACTTATCTAAGAAAGGTGTAAAAGAACCTTCCCAGATAGAGAAATTAATAATTAGAAGAATTGAGAGCAGAAAAGAGAGAATAGGATACTTTAAATAATGCTTAGACCAAAGAAGAATATTGTTTTCTGCATAATTCCAGCGAGTGTTTAAGAAGTTTTCATTTTTCTTAAACGTATCTTTGATATCTTTATTGATTTTAGCTTTGAGTGAGTTAAGTAACATCCCAGTTGTCCGATATCTTCTATTTTTATGTTTTAAATTAGTCTAATTGAAGTAGATAGTAGTTCTTTCAATAGATATAAGCAAGGAGCTATCTATGGCGCACAAGATATGGACAGCCAGATATATGAATGTAATTTCTTGCCTACATAGCGCCTACATTTGACTATCTTACAGGCAATAAAAAAGGCCTCGCATCTCTGCAAGGCCTTTAAAATATGGCTCCCCCTGCTGGACTTGAACCAGCGACATATGGATTAACAGTCCACCGTTCTACCAACTGAACTAAGGGGGAATTGTGTTGCCGTTCAAGATGTTATCGTCTTGAACGGGGCGAGATAATAGACATATTTCGCGTTTCGGTCAACACCTATTTTGAGATTTTTTTAATTTTTATGCCATTTTTTGTAAACGATTGATGGCTTCTTTCAATGTATCCATGCTTGCAGCATATGACAGGCGCATATGTCCAGGTGCTCCAAAGGCAGAGCCTGGTACTAGAGCTAAATCTACTCTCTCGATTAACAACTCAGCTAAATCCAAATCAGACTTACAGCCATGTTTATCGATCATGCCTTGTACGTTAGGAAATGCGTAAAAAGTACCATCGCTCGGTAGACAGGTGACTCCGTCAATGGCATTTAGCGCTTCTACAAGGTAGTCATGGCGTTTTTTAAACTCTACTAACATTGGTTTAATACAAGACTGATCACCTGCCAAAGCCGAGGTTGCAGCAGCTTGACTGGGCGCGGCTGGGTTTGAGGTGCTTTGTGATTGAACTTTCTTCATTGCACCGATCAAATTCGCAGGACCGCCTGCATAACCAATACGCCAACCGGTCATGGCGTAAGCCTTTGATACGCCATTGAGAACAATGGTTCTGTCATAAAGCTCTGGGCTTGCATTGAGAATATTTGCAAATGGTTCATCGCTCCATAGGATGTGCTCGTACATATCGTCTGTGGCTATTAACACATCAGGATATTTTAGCAGTACGTCACCGAGAGCTTTGAGTTCGGCTTTAGTATAGGCCACGCCAGTAGGGTTGCTTGGACTATTGATGACAAACAAACGAGTTTTATCGGTTATGGCGTTTTCCAGCTGCTGTGGAGTGATTTTTAAATGCTGGTCGATAGAAGTCTCAATGATCACAGGCTTGCCTCCCGCCAAAATGGCCATGTCGGGATAAGAAACCCAATAAGGAGCAGGGATGATCACTTCATCGCCATCATTGAGTAAGGCTTGGCAGAGGTTATAGAAACTTTGTTTGCCACCACAAGAGACTAGGATTTGATTAAGCTCATAGTCTAAGCCATTGTCACGCTTAAATTTTTCAATAATAGCTTCTTTTAGCTCAACGGTACCATCAACAGGGGTATATTTAGTTGCGCCTGCTTGAATTGCCTCAATTGCTGCATCTTTGATGTGCTGAGGGGTATCAAAATCGGGTTCACCCGTACCCAAGCCAACAATATTCCGGCCTTGGGCTTTTAATTCTTTCGCTTTTGCCGCCACTGCTAGGGTCGGTGACGGTTTTACCAGTTGTACTCTATCGGATAATTGAATTGCCACGAGAAATCCTCAACTTTTGCAATATTTACTTTTGTGGGATGACAGATTTTTTACCATCAAGTCATACAATATGAGACAATAAGCGCCAATCATACTAGATGTCTTTAGTGTACCCAAGCCTTATTAATTGGTTGTGAGCTTGATCAAATAAATTAAAGTTATAGCGACAAGAAGATAACAATGAGCCAGACTTTTCAAATTCAATCACCATTTTCTCCTGCTGGCGATCAGCCTAAGGCAATCGAGCAATTGCTAGAGGGTTTAGAAGATGGGTTGTCACACCAAACACTGCTTGGGGTTACGGGATCGGGGAAAACCTATACCATTGCAAATGTTATAGCACAAAGCGGCCGTCCCGCGATTATCATGGCGCCTAATAAGACTCTTGCGGCTCAGTTGTATGGTGAAATGAAGGAATTTTTCCCCAACAATGCGGTGGAATATTTCGTTTCTTATTATGATTACTATCAACCCGAGGCTTACGTGCCAGCGTCAGATACTTTCATTGAGAAAGATTCGTCGATTAATGAGCATATTGAGCAGATGCGTCTGTCTGCCACGCGAGCCTTATTAGAGCGTCGAGATTCGATTATTGTAGCCTCAGTTTCGGCCATCTATGGTCTTGGCGATCCTAAGGCGTTTCATAGCATGGTGATGCACCTTAAAATCGGGGATAACATAGACCAACGTTTTATTTTAAGGCGCTTAGCCGAGTTGCAATATACTCGTAATGAATTTGACCTTAACCGCGCCACTTACCGTGTGCGTGGTGATGTGATTGATGTTTATCCAGCCGAATCTGAAAAGCAGGCCATTCGAATTGAGTTATTTGACGATGAGGTAGAAAGCATACAGACTTTCGACCCGTTGACAGGAGAAGTGCTTAAACGTCTATCGCGAGTGACAATATTCCCTAAAAGCCATTATGTGACTTCAAGGCAGACCATACTTGATGCGATTGAAGAGATTAAAGTTGAGCTAAAAGAGCGCTTGGCACAATTATACGATATGAACAAACTGGTTGAAGCTCAGCGTTTAGAACAGCGAGTTAAGTTTGATATTGAGATGATGCAAGAGTTAGGCTACTGCTCAGGTATTGAAAATTACTCACGCTTCTTATCTGGTGCTAAACCGGGTGAGCCACCGCCATGTTTGTTGGACTATTTGCCGCAAGATGCCTTGATGATTATTGATGAGTCACATGTGACAGTTTCGCAGATTGGAGCCATGTATAAAGGTGATCGCTCGCGTAAAGAAACCTTGGTTGAGTTTGGTTTTAGATTGCCATCTGCTCTTGATAATAGACCGCTACGTTTTGAAGAGTTTGAGCATATTGCGCCGCAGACTATTTTTGTATCTGCAACCCCTGGTAATTATGAAGCCGAACATGCTGGGCAGGTAGTAGAGCAACTGGTGAGGCCCACAGGATTGGTCGATCCAGAATTAGAAGTGCGGCCAGTGGGCACACAAGTGGATGATTTGTTATCAGAAATCAATAAGCGTGTGGCGGTTAATGAACGAGTGTTAGTAACTACCTTGACCAAGCGTATGGCTGAAGATCTTACGGATTATTTGTCTGAGCATGATGTTCGTGTGCGTTACTTGCACTCGGATATTGATACGGTGGAGCGGATGGAAATTATTCGTGATCTACGCTTAGGGGAGTTCGATGTCTTGGTTGGGATTAACCTGTTGCGTGAAGGCTTAGATATGCCGGAAGTTTCACTCGTGGCAATTTTAGATGCGGATAAAGAAGGCTTCTTACGCTCTGAGCGCTCATTGATTCAGACCATTGGTCGAGCTGCGCGTAATCTCAAGGGTAAAGCTATTTTGTATGCGGATCGCATTACAGGTTCGATGGAAAGGGCAATTGGTGAAACAGAAAGGCGGCGAAAAATTCAACAAGAATTTAACCAAAAGCATGGAATTACCCCGAAAGGTGTCTCCAAGAAAATTACCGATGTGATGGATACAGGGCAAGGTTCAGGGCAAAAGCGTAAAGTTGCTGAAAAGAAAGGTAAATATCAAGTTAGAAGCATGGCCGAAACGGTTAAGGAAATCGAACGACTGGAACAGCAAATGCTTGATTTTGCAAAGAATTTAGAGTTCGAGCAGGCTGCTAAGGTGCGTGATGAGATAGAACAATTGCGACAAGCTAGCATTTATCAATAATGTGCTTTGTCACTAGTCACCAACCTATCGCGTCTAAGCTACGAAAAATGTTACAATCGCAGTATAATCCGATGTGGATTATGTTTGTTAAGTGATGATTAAGTTTTGATCAATATAATGTGCCGCACGTTTTATGGACAATAATAAGGGATTTTTTCAATTATCGACTATGCAAAAACCATTTTTATTAACAATACTCTTCTTGATTTCCTTTGTTTTTCAATCTGTTAAGGCATCAGAAAAAACACACCATCAAGCTTTAAAAGATTATTTTGTAGCCAAACTGAACGTTATTAACCAATTTATGGCTGAAAACCATAAAAAAGTAGCGTCTGAGCCTAAATTATTAATAGATTTTGTTGATACTGAGTTATTAACGGTTTGGTCTGCAAAAAATACTGTACGCGCGATGCTGGGAGCAAAGCGTTGGTCAGAGCTTGATAATAGCCAACAAAATCAATTGGTTAGTGCGTATGAACAAACTATGCGCAGATATTTGTTTGAAGTAATGAGCAAATATGTGGGGCAGGTAGCAGTGGTAGAGAGATTGCAGCTCAATGGTAAAGCCAACAAAGGTTGGTTAACCGTGTTGCTGGAGTTACCTAAATTACCCGATGTCACTATTGATCTAAAAATTTATAAAGAAGGTGATAAGCAAGAGTTTGTTGTTGAAAAGGGTGGAATGGACTCTTCGCAACAGTTTTCGAACTGGTCGATTTACGATTTTCGTTTTCAAGGTATTAGCTTTGTAAAAATGAAGCAAAGCTACTTTCAAAATACTTATGATGAAAGAGGTTTCGATGCCTTAATCTTAGATTTATATCTTAAAAATCAAGAGTTTAACAAGTAAATGCAATGGGCTAAACGATAAGATTATGAGTATTGAGCAAGGCATGCAATGGTATCTAGTGCATTGTAAAGCCAAACAAGAACTTAGAGCACAAGAGCATTTGGCTAATCAAGGCGTAGAAAGTTACCTTCCTACTATCGAACTAGAAAAAATTATTAGAGGTAAGCGTAAGCAGCTTACAGAGGCTCTTTTTCCTAACTATATTTTTATTCGTTTAAATACTAACGGCCAAGGCTGGTCCACAATACGCTCTACGCGTGGAGTGCGTGACTTTGTTAAATTTGCTGGCGTTCCTGCTAAAGTCCCTGCGCAATTATTGCAAACACTGCAACTTATGGATAAAGGTGCTGTTAAGGTAAAGAGTAACGCGCCAAAGTCAGGCGAAAAAGTGCAAATTATCGAAGGACCGTTCAAGGATTTAGAGGGGGTTTACAAAAACTCCAGTGGTGAGATGCGCTCAATAGTTTTGCTGAACGTGCTTGGGAAAATTACTGAATTAGAGCTTGCCAATAGTGCCGTCATAAAATTAGAAAAATAAATTCCATTTATTACACTTATATTACAGAAACAAGGTTTTAGAGTTGATGAATAAGCTATATAATAGCGCCAATTTCTGAGATGTTACAGCAGTAAGCTGGACAATAATAATAGCAAGCTAACGGAATTTGGGTACTTTGGGAGCCATAACCTAAGGGCGGTAGCGTATATAAAACAGGATTATCAATGGATAAAATATTATTACAAGCTGAAAAATTGCAGCAGATTTGTCAAATAGCCAAAGATGCAGGTAAAAAAATTCTCGAAATTTATCAAAAGGATTTCGAAATTTATGAAAAAAAAGATGAGTCTCCTCTCACTGAAGCAGATCTAGCTTCTCATCACCATATAGTTGCCCAACTTGAGGCATTAACCCCAGATATTCCCATTTTATCAGAAGAGTCTTCAGCCATTAGCTGGCAAGAGCGTTCGTCTTGGGAAACTTATTGGTTGATAGACCCTCTGGATGGAACAAAAGAGTTTATTAAGAAAAATGGTGAGTTTACCGTTAATATTGCTTTGATCTATAAGCATAACCCTGTTTTAGGGGTGGTTTATGCTCCTGTGCTTGATACTTTATATTTCGGTTCCACTGATATTGGTGCCAAAAAGCAGGTAGCAAATGCTTCGGCAGTTAAAATACAAAGTGCAGCTCCAATAAATCCGCTAAATAAGATTAAAATCGTGGGATCGCGCTCACATGCTTCTGACGATATGCAAACCTATTTGCAGCAATTCAGTGATTTTGAAATGATCCCAATGGGTAGTTCATTAAAACTGTGCTTAGTTGCAGAAGGTGCCGCAGATATATATCCTAGACTTGGCCCAACATCTGAGTGGGATACCGCTGCGGCTCATGCTGTTGTGGTAGCAGCTGGTGGGCGTTGTATTAATTATGAAACAAACGAAGAATTACTCTATAACACCAAAGAGTCGTTATTAAATCCTTATTTTATTGTACAAGGTTAGTCGAATGAAAAAGATTATTGGCTTGTTTAGTTTAATGGTTGCTTTAACAGCTGCTTTCGCAGTTAAAGCAAATGATTTATCACAAGCAAAACAGCTTTGTGAAAATGCTACTGAACAGCAGCGTCAGATGGCGCGAGCTGCTGGTTATGATGTGGATGCAATGTGCGCATCTTTACGTCAAAGCGAGTCTAATCAGCAAGTTAATAATCAAAGCTCTAATGGAGCGATTTTACCTCGAGAACTAGCTGGTTTCCCACTTGAGAAAACTAGCGAAACTCAAGAAGAAGCAAAAGATGTTGAAAAGGTTGATCAAGAGTTAGAAAAGTTTGGTTATGATCTTTTTGCAGGTATCCCTACCTCCGATACTCCAGTAGCCAACATTCCTGTTCCTGCAAACTATATTGTTGGTCCTGGTGATATGATTAAAGTTCAACTTTACGGTAAAGAGAATAGTAGCTATGAATTGCAGGTGGGACGCGATGGTGCTATTCAATTCCCTGAACTTGGGCCTATTAATGTAGCAGGTCTTTCTTATACCGAATTAAAAGAATCTTTAACTCAACAAATTAATGAGCAGATTATTGGTGTTCAAGCCAACATTACTATGGGTGAGCTGCGTTCCATGCAAATTTTTGTTCTTGGTGAGGCCTTCAAGCCAGGAGCTTACACTGTATCTTCTCTATCAACCATTATGAATGCTCTGTATGTTAGTGGTGGTGTCAAAGAAGTTGGTTCGTTACGTAATATCCAACTTAAAAGAAATGGTCAACTAATTACCACCTTAGATTTGTATGATTTATTGTTACGCGGTGACACTCGTCGTGATCGTCGTCTTCAAGCAGGCGATGTGATTTTTATTCCATCAGTTAAGAAAACCGCCGCAGTTGCTGGTGAAGTGGTGCGTCCAGCCATTTATGAAATCAAAAATGAGAATACTCTGGGTGAACTTGTTAATTTAGCGGGTGGCTTACTGCCAAGTGCATATCCACAAGATGCAAGAGTCGAGCGTGTAAACAGTCAAGGGTATAAAACAGTTGTTGATGTAAATTTGAAATCAAATAAGGGTAAATCAACGCGTTTACAAAATGGAGATTTGATTAAAATTTATCCAGTGTTAGAGAAACAAGAAAATATTGTGACTTTAAATGGTCATGCGTATCGTCCTGGAGATATTGCTTGGCGGGAAGGTATGCGAGTCAGTGATGTGATTAGTTCTGCTAATTTACTAAAGCCTAATGCTAATATTGATTTTGCTTTATTAGTAAGAGAAACGGACTTATTGAAAGAAATAGAAACCTATTCAATTAATTTAAGACAAGTATTATCTACACCTAAATCAGCCGCTGATCTAGTGCTTAAGGCAAGAGATCAGATTATTGTTTTGAATAATGCAGAGAAAACAAAAGACTCTGAAAGTCGAAATGCACTACTAGAGAATATTATTGATTTATTGAAGCGGCAGTCATCACTAACTTCACCAGAAAAAACAGTAGCGATACAAGGGTCAGTAAAATTTCCGGGGCGCTATCCTCTTACTTCAGGTATGAGTGTAACAGATCTAATTCAAGCAAGTGGTGGTTTTACAGAAGACGCTTATTCAGTGGTTGCAGAAGTAACTCGCCAAGATTTGTCAAACCCTGAGCAAGCTAATGTGATTCATATGCCAATTGACTTAAAACAAGAGTTTTTAGGTGTGGTTAGTTTTAAGTTACAGCCGCATGACACGTTGCAAATTAAAGTAACTCCTGAATACCGTGAGACCGCTCAAGTTTCTGTGACTGGCGAAGTTAAATTTCCTGGGACTTATACTATTCGTCGCGGTGAAACTCTATCTCAGTTAGTTGAAAGAGTGGGTGGTTTTACAGAGTTTGCACATGTTAAAGCTACCGTTTTTTCTCGTGAAGAGCTAAGAAAACGTGAGCAAAAAGAACTGCAAAAATTACGCGATAGACTACAGCAAGAAATAGATGTGCAAAAAGTAGAAAAAACTTCGATTACAAATAAATCAGCAGATTATAGTGCTTTAGACAGTTTAGTTGATACTCTAGATTCAACAGAAGCAACAGGACGCTTAGTAATAGACTTACCAGCTTTATTAGATAAAGAAGTTGCTGATATTGAGCTTCTTAATGGTGATAAGTTGCATATTCCTGCATTTAGACAAGAAGTCACTGTTTTGGGTGAAGTGCAGGTGCCGACATCGCATGTTCATAATGAAAAATTAGATTTCGCTGATTATATTGAGCGAAGTGGTGGTGAAAAAAATACCGCGGATGAAGATTCAATTTATATCGTTAAAGCTGATGGCTCATTGGTGCTACCAAATAAAAGTGGTTGGTTAACCCATGGTGATCATCAAGTTGAACCAGGTGATACCATTGTTGTACCAATTGATACGGATCGGGTTGATCAGTTAGAGTTATGGACTCGTGTAAGCCAAGTCGTGTACCAATTAGCTTTAGGCGCTGCTGCAGTTAAGAGTTTCTAATGCAAAAAGTTTTCGTGTCTTTAGCCTTGCTGTTAACTAGTTTTACTGTTTTAGCAGAGCCTTGGATTGATACACGCGATCCATGGCTACGTGCGGATATTGAAGCGTTAGCAAATCATGGTGTAATCAAGGTGCCAATTACTACTTGGCCTTTGATGTGGGCTCCGATAGTACGTGATCTTGAAGAGGTAGATAACCAGTTATTATCTAATAAGGTAATGCCTATTTATATGCGTGTCAAAAGGCGAGCACGTTTTGAAACTAAGCACGAGAGCAACAGTTTCTTAATTCTAAAAGCTGGTAATCAAGGAAAAATCCTTCGTCACTATGGTGACGATAGACGTGAAAAGGCTGAAATCACAACAAAAAATACTGGCGTAAGCAAAAATTTCGCATGGAATATTGAAGCAACAAGAGCCTTTGATCCTATTGATGGAGAAGAAAACAGGTTGGATCATTCATATATTGCAGCTGTATGGGGTAATTGGATTCTGTCAGCTGGGGCTCAAGAGCGTTGGTATGGCTCTGGATGGGATACTTCATTAATATTATCTAATAATGCTCGCCCTGTTCCTGCATTATCTATTCAGCGTAATTATTCAGACGCATTTGAGTCTCCTTGGTTATCATGGATAGGTCCATGGACCTTTAATGCTTTTATTGGTCAATTAGAAAGTGACCGCCATGTTCCACATGCGAAGTTATTAGGAATGAGTGTTAATTTCAAGCCATTTAATTCTTTGGAAATTGGTTTAAGAAGAACTGCTCAGTGGGGTGGGGAAGGACGACCTCAAAACTTGTCTAACTTTTTTAATTTGCTTATTGGCAGAGATAATTGTGATGAGCTTGAAGGTGGTTGTGGAGCTGACAGAAGTAATGAGCCAGGTAATCAGTTGGCTGGTATAGATTTTAAATGGAGAATTCCGACAAAAAAATATTATGGTTCCTTGTACGGTCAATTAATAGGTGAAGATGAGGCGGGTTATCTACCTTCAAGGAAAATTTATCAATTCGGTTACTCTACAGACTTTCAGTTGGGGGATTTGGATATTTCTTCATATATTGAGTATGCCGATACTGAAAATGAATATAGAACAAATTTAACATATAACAATGCTATTTATCGTACAGGTTACCGTACAGAACTAAGAAGCTTAGGCTCGACATTTGATAACGATTCACAGAGTGTGGGCTTAGGACTTATCGCGACACATAAGAATGGGGATAAATATAAATTAAAACTTACTAATGTAAACATGAATAGTGATGGTGTCGGTGAAGAGCATAGTATTTCAACAACAAATATTAAGTTTAACCAGATAGAGTTTCACTATCTAAATACAACTAAGTACGGTTTGATTGGGGCTCAAATAGAAGTAAAAGATAAAACTATAGATACCTTTGGTTATCAGAAAGAAAAATACAATATATCATTGTCTTGGAAAATTAAGCTTTAGAAAGAATCGGAAATTTTAATGACACAAATAAATCAAGAAATCACGGATGCAAACAATCATTACCAGCAGTATGGTATTGATGTTGGAGAAATTTTTTCCATTCTATGGAAAGGAAAATGGATAATAATAGTTATCACTTTCTTATTTGCAATATCGTCGGTAGGGCTGGCTATATATCTTCCTAATGAATATAAGGCTACTGCAGTTGTAAAGCCTATTGAAAGTGAAGGCAAAGACTCTTTTGGAGCACTGTCTTCTCAGTTAGGTGGTTTAGCTTCATTGGCTGGGGTTGGCTTTAATTCTAGCGGGGCATCGAATTCAATAGTGGCTATGGAATTATTGAAAAGCTGGGGCTTTGCCGAAAATTTTATCGCAAAGTATGATCTGGCTGTCCCTTTATTAGCAGCAAGAGGATGGGACCAGTCAAAGAATCAATTAATCATTGATGATGAAAAATATAATCAAAATACTAAAAGTTGGGTTCGTGATGCTCCAAAAGGGAAAACTGTTGAACCTACAAGTTGGGAACTTTTTGAAGAGTACAGAAGTCGATTAATAGTTGATCAAAACAATGAAACAGGACTGGTTAATATTTCGATAACTCATTACTCACCTTATATTGCAAAACAATGGACGGATCTTTTGATTCAAGAAATTAATCAGATTATGAAAAATCAAGCATTGGACGAAGCCAACAAGAGAATTCAATATTTAGAGTCGCAGATAGGGCAGACGTCAATTGCAGAAATTAAGACTGTTTTTGGTGAGTTGGTTCAAGAGCAACATAAGACAAAAATGTTAGCACAGGTATCAGATGAGTTTGTTTTTAAAAAAATTAGTGAAGTTAAAATACCTGAAGAGAAAGATAAGCCATCTAGAGCTCTTATTTGTATAATTGGAACCCTTTTAGGTGGCTTAATATCATTAATGATAGTTTTGCTACAGGCAGTTGTTAGGAAGTACAGATAAATTAGGATTGTAAAGTGCATAATAGTTTAATTGTTTCTACGATTGTTTGTTTTATAGCTGTATTTTTGTTAAGACCAATTGCTGTTAATTGGGGATTAGTTGATACGCCTGATAATAGGAAACAGCATGTTGGTAATATACCGCTAATAGGGGGGCTTGCAATTTATTTAGCGACATTAACTTCTATAAGCATGTATATAAATGACAGTCAGCACATAAATTTAATTATTATATCAATATCTTTGTTAGTTTTTATTGGAATGCTTGATGACCGTTATGATTTAAATGCCAAGTTGCGTTTGGTAGCTCAAGTTTTAATTGCCGCTATATTAACTTTTGGAACAGATTATAAAATCGACAATTTAGGAAATGTTTTTGGGTTTGGTAATATGATTACCGGTCCCGCTGCAGGTGTTGTTACAATTATGGCAATTTTAGCAGGAATTAATGCGTTTAATATGACGGATGGAATAGATGGACTTGCGGGAGTTTTAGCTCTTATAAGTCTGATTTTTATAAGTTTCATTGTCCCTGATGCGAATATTCAAATGTTAGTAGGTGTATTATCCGCTTCGCTTATAGTTTTTTTATTGTTTAATCTAGGACTCTTAACTAAGAAAAATAAAATTTTTATGGGTGATGCTGGTAGTATGATGCTGGGAATGGTGACAGCATGGTTGTTAATTGTATCCAGCCAAATGGAAGAGGCCGTTCTTAAACCTGCTCATGTCTTGTGGTTTATTGCAGTTCCCTTAATAGATATGGTGACAGTAATGTTTAAACGTATAAAAAAAGGTCAATCACCTCTTGTCGCAGATCGAGAACACTTACATCATGTATTTATGGATTTGGGTTTTAATTCTAAGCATGCTTTATTATTTATAGCGGCCATTGCATTGCTTTTTGCTTTTATTGGTTTTTATGTACATAAAACGAATGTTTCGGAACCCGTTTCATTGCTTGCATTTCTATTCGTAATAATTGTCTATAATTTATTGCTAGCAAAAAGGGATTCAATAAAAGCAATATTGTTGAAGCTTAAATAAAAGCATAAGTAATAAAACATAGGTTTCCATTTCAATGCTAATTAAAACAGCATTTTCTGCCATGACACTAAAGGTGATTGGTGCTGGCTTGATGTTCCTATTCAATATAGTTGTAGCGAGAATATTAGGTGCGGAAAGTTCAGGGCATTATTACTTTGCATTGTCTGCAATTACTATAATTAGTATCTTTTCAAAGTTAGGACTAGATAATATTCTATTAAAGAATGCAGCGCAATATAAAGCAAATAAGCAAGAAATGAAAGTTAAGGCTGTTGCAAAAACTGGGATTGTGGTGCCTACAGTAGTTTCTTTGGCCATTATTGTTATAATCTATCTATTATTAGCGCTATTTGGTAATAAGGTTTTTCAGAGTGCTTTTTTTGAGTCTGCATTCTATATAATGATTTTGGGAATCTTACCTTTAACAATATTTAATTTATATTCTGAATTTTTAAAGGGGTGTGGTAATTATGCTCTTGGTATGGTGATTCAAGGTGCTTTACTGCCATTATTAGGATTAATATTAATATACCCTTTAAGTCAAAACTTTGAGAGCAAGGGCGTTTATTTAAGCTATATCATTGCATCTTATTGTGTCTTGATAATTTGTTACATTAATTGGGTCATTAGAATAGGTGGCTGGAATAAAGTACCGTATTATCCTTTTAGAAAACTTTGGGAAAGAAGTAAGCATTTGCTCGTAGTTGCCATAATAAATAGAGGGATACTGCAACATGCCCCAATATTGATAATGGGTTTTTGGGTTACAAGTGATGATGTAGGAATATTTGGGACAGCTATACGTGTTGCAATGTTGGTGAGCTTTACCTTGTCTGCGGTAAATAATGCGATTGCCCCTAGGTTTTCAGCGCTTTTTGCGAAAGACAACTTGAAAGAAATTGAATCTATTGCAAGAAAAATGTCAGTAATAATTATAGGTATCTCAAGTCCTGTATTGCTTGTAATAATTTTTTTTGGTGATTTGATAATGAGTGTTTTTGGAAATGACTTTTCAAGAGGAGGGGGTGCTCTAATAATATTAGCACTAGGTCAGTTTGCAAATGCGCTTACTGGTTCTGTGAACTATCTGCTCATTACATCGGGCAATGAGATAGTCTCAAAAAAAGTAACAATGTTCAGTGGTCTTCTACTATGTGTAGCTTGTATTATCTTGATACCGAATTATGGGCTGATAGGAGCAGCAATAAGTGTTTCTATAGTTGCTATACTTTCCAACACTATACTAACTTATTTAGTAAGTAAAAAATTACATATCAATACTCTTCCATTTTTAAAAAGGCTACAAAGTTAATTGAATATACAAAGTGATAAACGGTATTTGATCATAGCTGGTGAATCAAAATCCGGTACTACATCAATGTATAACTACTTAAAATGTCACAAAGATATAGCAACGGCAAAATCGAAAGAGTTAAGATTTTTTTTAGATAAATCTTATCCGGCAATGAAGGAAAATACATTTGACGGTTCAAACTTAGATGAATATGAAGAAATGTTCTCAGATGCAGAGCATGATAGGATTAGATTGGAGGCTAGCCCTGATTATATGTATTGTGAGACATTTTTATCTGTTGCAGAACTGTTGCCTAATTCAAAAATTATAATAATTATCAGGGGTGTTTTAGATAGAATTGTTTCCTGGTATAAATTTTCGCTTCAGAAAGGATTGTTAGAAAAAAACACTAGCTTTGAAGATTATATAGAACTTTGTATTAAGAAAGGCTTTAAAGATAATAGTCCTATTCATCTGCGCGCATTAGAACAGGCAAAAAACAAACAATTTATTAATAAAATAAAAAATGCTTTTTCTGATAGAGTTTTTATTGTGGATTTTGATTTGTTGAGAAATAACCCTCAAAAATTAATGGCAGACATATGTAAATTCACAAATATTTCTTCGTCTATGTACGAAAATTATGACTTTAAAATCAGTAACAAAAGTGTTGAGTCAAGGCTGCCGGCTTTAGCAAAAACATATGATAAGTTTCGAAGAGCAGCAGCAATAACCTTTAAAGGTATTCCAATAATTGGAGTGTTATTAAGCTTTGTGAATAACTTTGTTAAAAAGGTTATATACACTAATCGAAGTGCCAAAGCTGTCATTGTAAATGAGTCTACTGTTGCTAAAATTTATCAATATATAGGTCAGGATTACTATGATTTCAATTGATGGAATGATCATTGGTGTCGAAAAAGCGGCTACAACATCGTTATTTAGATACTTGTCATCTCATTCTAGTGTCGCATCTCATGATGTTATGGAGCTTCCATATTTCGTTAATGAGGATGTGTATAAGCAAGGATTTGATAAGTGTTATAACAGCTTCTATACATCTAATCAAAATGCTGATTTTATTCTAGCTAAAAATGTGGGATGTGTATATTTTGAAGAAGCGCACAAAAGGCTTTATGAACATAATCCTAATATGAGATTAGTTGTTTTATTAAGGGAGCCGGTATCTAGAGCTTTTTCTGCTCATCAATATGCTCTACAAAAAGGAAGGGAAATTGAGCAAAGCTTTGATTTGGCAGTTAAGAAAGAACCAGAGAGATTGAGTTCAGGCAAGATGATACACAAAAGATATAATGCATATCTTGATAGGGGGCTATACTTTAAGCAACTTGAAAAGTTACTAAACTATTTTAATAAAAATCAAATTAAAATAGTTTTATTTGAAGAGTTTAAAGAAAATCCAAATGATACATTAGAAGAAATACTAACTTTTTTCGATTTAAAAAAAGAACCGATAGACACCAATGAACAGTTTAATAGAACTGTTGGTGGCGCAAAATCAAACCATTTATTTTTTAAATTAAATAAAATCATAGGCCCGATGCTTAAGCCTTTTTTCAATAGAAAATCAAGAGATAGAATAAAAAAAATATTTTTCGTTTATAATAAAAAAGATAATCTTGACAGACCTTGCCTTTCTGAAGCTACAAAAAAAGAACTGACAGAGTATTTCCGCTCTGATATAGAATTGCTAGAATCAAATTTTAAAATCGACTTATCTAAATGGAAGAGTATTAATCAGTATATATGATTAGAATACAACCCTTCATTTTTATTGTGCTTATTTGTCTTATATTGCTCTTCAGTTTTGAAGAGATGTTATACGGCAGGCTTTTGAATGGTGAGCTAAGTTATATCTTGGCAAAGACCTTTAGTGAGTTATTGGTTTACGGAATTCTTTTCTTGGTAGTTGTTGCAAAATGTTTGGATAAGAGTATTTCAAATTTTAGGGTGACTAAAGCGGATTTCTGTATACTGTTCTTTTTAATGCTGGTATTTATTTCTACCTTGATTAACAATGGAGATTTGTTTAAAGCTTTAATTAACCTAAGAGCAATGATGAGGTATATTGCTTTTTATTACATTATTGTTCTACTGCAATGGACGCCCACTTCTAGACAATTAGATATATTGATAAAAGTATTAAGCCTTATCGTTATAACGCAAGTTGGCTTTACTTTACTCCAACATGTTTTAGGCGAGGAGTTTAGAGACCGTTTTTTTGCCCCTCCAGTGATAAAAGCAGAGCTGACAGAAATACAGAGTTTAGTGAATAACCTTGAAACAAAGATTGGTGTTGGTTATGGTTCTTTTGGACGACCAGCAGCCTTAGCATTCTTTTTGTTTATATGCGCTATTATCTTTTTTGTATATGGTAGCTGTTACAAGAATAAGTCAATATCTATGTATCTAATGTATTTTCTTTGTCTTATAGGGATTTTTTACACTTATAAACGTGGTCCACTCCTTTTGACTTTATCTATACCCATTATATGGTGGTGGTTTGTGGGGCATAGATTTAGAGTGATGTTGTTAGGTGCTATCATGCTCTCCGGTGTTATTGCTTTAATGATGGTGTCTAATTTATCATCAATTGAATATGTTAAAGCAAAAGAAGTGTCTTTGAGTCCTATACAGTCGCTGATGCAATTGCTAAGTATTGAATATTGGCAAAACACTTCTAGTGGGTCTAGAGGTTGGTTTATTATGGAGGTAGGGAAAGAGGCAATTACTTCTTTTAAGCCACTTGGCTATGGCGCTGATGTAAATAATGCTCAATCTATTTTAGCTGCAAAAGGTGGTGCATTTGGTAAGCTAGTAGGATGGAATGCGTTTGAAGATGTATTTGTTATAGCTTCTTTGATCTATTACGGGCCTTTAGGTCTATTGGTACTGACACTGTTTTTAATACTTATTTACAGACGCTCAATATTCTTTTTGAAGCAAACATCAAATAATAACGTGTTAGTTCAGTCCTTTAGAATAGCATGTTTTTTACTGCCTCTTGCGCTGTTCATGGAGAGAGCCCTTGAATTGCGAGCTTTTTCTTTTATTTTCTGGACCCTGGCAGGTGTTTCTATTGCCAGTTCTATAAAATCATATTCGATAAATGAAAAAGATATTAAAAACACTATTGGATAATTTATTATTGTGGTTTCTACAAATTAAAAGTAGGAGCTTTGTTAAGCCAATTATCCCTTTAAAAAAAATACTGGCTGGTACAAAAGTGGTTATACTAATTCCTCATTCAGATGATGAGGTGTTAGGTTGTTATAACTTTATAAAAGAAAATGGTCTTAGATTAGAGATTGAGCTCATTTTGGTTACAAGAACAGCAAACCCTGAAATAAATGCAAAAAGAGTAATCGAGTCAAAGAGAGCCCTGACGGGATTGCCTTTTAAAAAATTATATTTCTGGGAGCTGGAAGAAGGTAGGTTAGAAGAAAATAAAGAAAAATTAAGAAGTAATCTAAAATCAATAGATGGATTATATGATTATGTTTTTACACTTGCTCCTAATGATACTACAAATGATCATAGTTATATATCTGACAGCACTTCAAAAAACATCAAAAAAAGTAAAGTTGTATACTATAGAAGTACTTCAATAACTTTTAATATTATGGATGCAAGCTTTTACTGTAAAGGAACATTTTTAGATAAAAAAAATGCCTTAAGACATTATAAAACTCAAGATTCAATCAATCTCATCAATACGATAAAATATAATAGAAATGAAGCACTGATTCTGGGTTATTCAAAAAAATATGCAATAGAAGCTTTTATTTTTGCTGAAGATTTTAATGAAAATCAAAAAGCTATTAATTCATTATCTACTGGTTCACTTATTAGAGAGTTGTTTCGTTGAAGATTTTGCAGATAAATAATTATCATTTTCCAAGAGGAGGTTCTGATCGCTACTTTTTAGATTTGTCAGCATTACTTATTGAGCATGGACATGATGTGAAAACATTTTCCACTGAGTCACTTCAAAATACTCATAAGAGCCTTATACATTCAACGGTACCAACTATTAATACATCAAATCCTGCTTTAAAGGATATATTTTCATTCTTGTACTCTAAAAGAGCAAAAAATACACTTGTCAAAGTTTTAAATGATTTTAAACCAGATATAATACATTTACATATTTATTATGGCCAACTTACTGGAAGTATACTAACGGTATTAAAAAATTATAGCGCACCGATAGTTCAAACTTTACATGAATATAAACTAGTTTGTCCGATATCTTCTTTGTATGCTAATGGCAAGTATTGTGAACAATGTCATGGAAACAAATATTGGAAAGCAATTATAAACAAATGTAACCGTGGTAGTTTGGCCCGCTCTATTTTAACTGCTGCAGAATCATATGTGACTCGCTTTTTTGGTGCAAATGACTCTATAAATCATTATATAGCTGTAAGTAACTACCAAACTGAAAAGTTAATAAAACTAGGCTTGGATAAGAAAAAAATAACTACTATTGCAAATTTCACTAATTCTTGCGGTATAGAAAATAATACCAATGGTGATTACTATCTGTATGTAGGAAGAATTACCGAAGAAAAGGGTGTTAAAGTACTTATTAAAGCATATTCAAAGCTTAAATCACCTAGGTTACCATTAAGGATTGTCGGTGAAGGAGAAGATAAAGATAAAATAGAAGAATATGCAAATAAACTAGGTCTTGAAAAAGATATTATTTGGGATGGATATAAAACGGGAAAAGATTTAGAAAATATATTCGCGAATTCTTTGGTTGTTATCAACCCGTCACTATTGAACGAAACTTTCGGGCTTACTTGTCTTGAGGCTATGGCACATGGTAAACCAGTCATTGCTTCTAGAACAGGAGCATTTCCGGAGTTGGTTAAACATAATTTTAATGGGTTTCTCTATAATAAGTACAGTGAGACTGAATTGTTTTCATTTCTTAAAGCAATTAACAATACTGAGACTGTAAAAAAAATGAGCAGGAATGCACATGAACTTTTTATAAGTTCCTATACTAAAGAGCAACACTGTTTACAAATAAATGATTTATACAATGAACTTATTAAAAAATAACATTATTTTTTTTGTGGTTGGCAATAGCCGAAGTGGCACAACTATGCTTGGGCGAATATTAGGGCGGCAGAAAAATATTTCCACCTTTCCTGAGCTTCACTTCTTTGAACAACTGGTTGCATTTGAAGACATAGACTCAGATAAAGAATGGAGTCCTGATAGTTTGCTGCCAATGACTAATAGGCTAATAAATAATATTCGAAACGGATATTTCGCACCTAAAAAAAATTATGATGTCATCAGTAAGAAGCTGATTTCAGAGTTGGGTCAATTAAATCCAATGGAACTATACTTGAAAGTTCTTCTAAGCGAGATGAGTGGTTCAGGTAAGCACATACCACTTGAGCAAACGCCTAGATATTTATTTTCGGCTGGACAGATATTAGAAAAACTTCCAAATGCAAAAATCATTAATATGATTAGAGATCCTAGAGCTGTTATGTTGTCACAAAAGCATAAATGGAAAAGAAGACGTTTAGGAGCAAAAACCATCCCTCGATTAGAAGCATTTAGGTCTTGGGCTAATTATCATCCAATATTTATTACGAAACTTTGGCGGGCAAATGTATTAGAAGCAAAAAAGTATGAAAAGCATCCTCGATTTTTTTCAATAAAATTTGAAGATTTGGTAAATAGCCCTGAGCCAGCCATAAAGAATATTTGTGATTTTTTAGGAGTTATATATAGCGATGACATGCTGGAAATACCAAAGGTAGGATCTTCTACAAAAGAAGATGCCAGTAATCAGAAAGGAATAGATTCAAATATTGCCAATAGTTGGAAAAATGGAGGGTTGACTCATTATGAGCTTAATCTTTGTCATAAGGTTTGTAATAAAGAAATGCGTGAACTTGGTTATGAGTCTTCCGCGGTAGCCCAAAGTCTTTTTGTAAGTCTTTATAATATACCGGTTATTATATTTAAAGGTTGTATTTCTGTTATGTTGAATTTAGGACGAACTAAAAATATTTTTAGCTCGATAAAAAAAAGGTTTTTATAAGTAATGTTAGCTCAAATCGACAAAAAATATATTAAGACTAGACCATCAAGACTATATTCTAGACTAATGAGCTATGCCTTGTTTGAAGGTCGACCGTTAACAACAAAAGGACGGTGGTTTAATTTTTTTGTGTTCAAGTTTTTGAAGTTGTCTACAATAATGCCTGGCGCTAACAAAGTTAGAAAGCCTGTTTTTATTTTGGGTACGGGAAGAAGTGGAACAACTATTTTGGGTATAATTTTATCTATGCACAAAGATGTTGGATATCTTAATGAACCGAAAGCACTTTGGAATTCAATTGTACCGAATGAAGATATTATCGGAAATTATACAGATATAGATGCGACTTATCGCTTAAATGCTGAAAATGTAACTGATAAGCTTATTCAAAAAGCTCATAAAACTTATTCTTTCTACGAAAAAGTTACTTTTAATAAAAGAACGGTCGACAAATATCCAGAAATGATTTTCAGAGTGAGTTTTTTAAAGCGAGTATTCCCTGATGCTAAATTTTTATTTCTTACTAGAAGTGGTAGTGATACCTGCTTATCGATTGATTATTGGAGCGAAAGACTCGGTATCCAAAACGAAGCTGAAACACATGACTGGTGGGGCGTAAATGATCGTAAGTGGAAGTATTTAGTAGAACAACTTATACCTGAGCATAGTGATTTAATAGATTTACAGGATGAAATGTTGTCTTGGAAAAATCATGTTGATAGAGCTGCTGTAGAATGGATAGTTACTATGAGAGAAGGCATGAAATATATTGATACTGATGATAATAGTTTTCATAGGTTAAATTATGAGAAACTATGCAATAATGTTGAGACAGAGTTCATTGAACTTCTAGATTTCTTGGAATTACCACATGACAATAAATGTATTGAGTATGCAAAAGGTACACTAAAAAAGCCAAAAGCCAAACCTGATCCTGAGTTGCATGATGGCCTAAAAATCCCCTTTTACCAAACTATGGAAAGACTTGGGTATTAATATGTTAGATAAGATTTTAAAAATTTTTGCTGTATCGTTACTTTCTTTATTTATAATGAGGGCTCAATGTATGGATGATGCTAATATAACTGTTGAAAACAGCAATAACAACTTATTAGGATTTCATTTTGTGTTTAGGAATATAGTTTTAGAGGATGCAATGAAGATATCTTCTATGGCTAAACAAAATGGTTATACACATATAGTTACGTTAGTTACCGATGGAGTTGAGCTTAACAATGCACCTTGGAAGCTTAGTAAAAAATATGTAAACCGGTCAGAATTTAAAGAGTGGATAAGTTATACAAAGAGTCTAGGTTTGGAAATTATCCCCGAATTAAAACTACTCACTCATCAAGAAAAGTTTTTACAAGATTATCACCCGCAATTTCTTTATAATGATGTAACATACAATCCTAATTCCGAAGTTTATTCGGAAATAGTATTTCCTCTAATAAATGAGCTTATTGAACTTTTAGAGCCTAAAGCTTTACATATAGGACATGATGAAGCTGCTGGGCACAGCAAATACTCAAAAAACAAATGGTTAGGCGACGACCAAAAAATAATTCCTGCTGATTTATTTGTTCAAGATGTAATAAGGCTGCATGATTATTTAAAGTCAAAAAACATTAAAACATGGATTTGGGGTGATATGCTTATTTCTCAGAAAGAGTTTCCTAAAATGTTAAAGAAGCATTTGCATGGAAACCTTTTTGGTTATGGTAAACCTCTAAGAGATCAACTTCCAAGAGATTTGGTGGTTTGTGATTGGCATTATTGGGATGAGCAAATAGATTTCCCTACAGTTAAAACGTTAAAATCTGAAGGTTTTAACGTGATAGGTACTACATGGGAATCTGAAGATACTACGAATAATTTTACAGACTATGCACTTAAAAATGGTGCTTTGGGTATGATCTCATCATCTTGGTTTTATATACAAAATGGGGACTGGGATACTGTTGAGAAAATAATGAAAGAGTCAAGTGCAATATATTATGAAAAAAGAAAATAAAAAAGTTGCGATAATTGGAACAGTTGGTGTGCCAGCTTGTTATGGTGGTTTTGAAACTCTAGTTGAGAACTTAATTACTGACTCTCCAATAGACATGGTTGTTTATTGCTCTTCAAAAACCTATAAAAAAAAAATAAGGAACTACAAAGGAGCTGCACTTCATTATATACCTTTATCTGCTAATGGTGCACAGAGTGTTCTCTATGATTTATTATCTATCTTTCATGCGGTTTTCAAAGGTTACAGGACTCTTTTAGTACTTGGAGTTTCTGGCGCACTATGTCTACCTATAGTAAAGCTATTATTTCCCAAAGTGAAAATTATAACGAATATAGATGGTTTAGAGTGGCGTCGTGATAAATGGGGTGGTATAGCGAGAAAATTTTTAAAATTTTCTGAGAAGATCGCTGTGAAATACTCAACTTCTGTGGTGTCAGACAATCAAGCAATTGCAGATTATGTTCATAAAGAGTATTCACTGGATAGCACTGTCATTGCATATGGAGGTGATCATTGCGTTATTAAACCTCTCCCAAATAAAAAAAATAATTATTTTTTTGCATTATGTAGGATAGAACCTGAGAATAATGTGCATTTGATTTTAAAAGCATTTGAAAACTCTTCTGAAAAAATTGTATTTGTTGGGAACTGGGATAACAGTAGTTATGGCAGAGCACTCAAGTTAAAATATTCTGAGAGCGAAAATATTCTGCTACTTGATCCAATATATGACCTTAATAAACTTTTTGAATTGAGGTCGGAATGTAAAGCATACATTCATGGTCATTCAGCCGGTGGGACAAATCCATCTTTGGTTGAAATGATGTTTTTTAATAAGTTAATTATTGCTTTTGACTGTAATTATAATAAAGCAACCATGGAAGACAAAGGGATGTACTTTGCCTGTTCAGAATCATTAAATGGAATTTTAAAGTCAAATATAGAAAATTTTGATGGTTATGACTTGAAAGAAATTGCAGAGAGGCGCTATATGTGGTCTGTTGTGAAAAGTCAATATTATAACCTTTTTTAATATAGGAAATTTTAATGAATTTTTTAATCACTGGTGGTGCCGGATTTATTGGTAGTGCTGTTATTAGATATATTATTACAAATACCAATCACCGTGTTTGCAATGTAGATAAATTAACATATGCAGCTAATTTAGACTCTTTGGAAGAAATATCTAGTTCTGAACAATATCAATTAATGAAAATTGATATATGTAACAGGGCTGCTTTAGAAGTCCTGTTTGAAGAATTTCAGCCAGATATTATTATGCATTTGGCGGCTGAAAGTCATGTGGATCGTTCAATCGACGGCCCTGCTGATTTTATACAAACCAATATTGTAGGTACGTTCAATTTGCTTGATGTGGCAAAAAATTATTGGTGTAGGTTAGAATCTAAAAAGAAAAGTGGATTTCTATTTCATCATATTTCTACTGATGAAGTTTATGGAGATTTGCATGGGACTAATGATTTGTTTGTTGAAACGACCCCTTATGCCCCAAGCTCTCCTTACTCTGCAAGTAAGGCTAGCTCTGATCATCTGGTTAGGGCTTGGAACAGAACTTATGGAATACCCGTTATAGTAACTAATTGTTCGAATAATTACGGTCCTTATCAATTTCCCGAAAAACTGATTCCTCATATGATTTTAAATGCATTGAAAGGAGAGGATTTACCAATTTACGGTGATGGCAGTCAAATTCGTGATTGGCTTTATGTTGATGATCATGCAAGAGCACTGTATTTGGTTGCTACAAAAGGTAAGTCCGGTGAGACCTATAATATTGGTGGTCATAACGAAAAAACAAATCTTAATGTTGTAAATGCTATATGTGATTTCTTAAACGAAAAAGTTTCTGAAAAACCAACTAATGTAACTGACTTTAAGCAGTTAATTAAGTTTGTAAAAGATCGACCTGGACATGATGTTCGATATGCTATTAATGCAAATAAAATAAAAAATGAACTTGGTTGGGTTCCTGAAGAAAGTTTTGAAACGGGCTTAGAAAAAACTATTAAGTGGTATTTGGAAAACACCACGTGGTGGAAAAGAGTTTTATCTGGTGATTCTAATTTAGAAAGAGTAGGTGATGAATGAATAGTTCTGTTAAAGGGATTATATTGGCCGGTGGCTCTGGAACAAGACTACACCCCCTAACACAAGGGTTATCCAAGCAGTTATTGCCAGTTTATGACAAACCAATGATATATTACCCATTGTCTGTATTAATGCTCTCGGGTATAAAAGAAATATTAATCATATCTACCCCAGATGACATTTCTGGTTATCAAAGGTTGCTGGGGGATGGTAAAAATTTTGGATTAAATTTAACTTATAAGATTCAGCCGAGTCCTGATGGATTGGCCCAAGCATTTATATTGGGGGAGGAATTTATTGGCGAAAGCTCGGTTGCTTTAGTCCTTGGTGATAATGTTTTTTACGGAGAACATTTTTCCAACAAACTTAGAGAAGCGGCATCATTAAGGATAGGAGCGACCGTTTTTGGATATCGAGTGAACGACCCTGAGCGTTTTGGAGTAGTTGAGTTTAATGAAGAAGGTACAGTTCTAAGTTTAGAAGAAAAACCAGCTGAACCGAAATCAAACTATGCCGTAACAGGCCTGTATTTTTATGATAACAAAGTAGTTGATATTGCTAAAAAAATAAAACCTTCCGCACGAGGGGAGCTCGAAATTACTGATGTGAATAAAGCCTATTTAAAACTGGGTGAGCTTAACGTCAATTTGCTTGGCCGAGGTTTTGCTTGGTTAGATACAGGAACACATGATTCTTTATTAGAAGCAGGACACTTTGTTCAAACAGTTGAGCATAGACAAGGATTAAAGATTGCCTGCTTAGAAGAAATTGCTTTTAATAATGGATGGATTTCAAGTGTACAACTTGAAGCACGAGCAAATGAATTAATTAAGACAGGTTATGGTCAATATTTGAAAAGGATTGTAAATCAAATATGAAGATAATTGAAACTAAGCTTAAAGAGTGTTTAATAATTGAACCTGCTGTTTTTGGTGATGACAGAGGTTTTTTTTTAGAAACCTATCAAAAAGATAGATACGTAAAATCCGGAATTGATTTCGATTTCGTTCAAGATAATCACTCTCGTTCAAGCAAAGGTGTTTTGAGGGGGTTACATTTTCAAAATAAAAAACCTCAAGGGAAATTAGTCAGAGTTGTAAGAGGAGAGGTTCTGGATGTGGCTGTCGATTTAAGAAAAGACTCTCCTACTCTAGGGATGTGGGAATCAGTTGTACTGTCGGGCGTCAATAAAAAACAGTTTTGGGTTCCTCCCGGGTTTGCGCACGGATTTGTAGTTTTATCTGATGTGGCCGATTTTGAATATAAGTGCACAGATTTTTATGATCCAGCAGATGAGGGCTCTATTTTGTGGAGCGATCCTGATTTAAATATTGACTGGCCAACTGATATCGACTTTATCTTATCTGATAAAGATAAAGCCGCTCCAAATTTTAGAGATTACCTTAAACTATGAATGTACTCGTATCAGGAGCAAATGGCCAATTGGGCTTATGTTTAAAAGATATTCTAGATAACAAGTCAGTGACAGCTGTTTATCTTGGAAGGCATGAATTGGATGTGACCGATAAAGTTGCTTGTTTAAAAGCAATACAACATTCGAATATAGATATATGGATTAACTGTTCAGCATATACGAATGTGGATTTAGCTGAACAAGAAATTGAACAGGCTGAGAAAGTTAACCATTTTGCTGTTAAAAACATTGCTGAAACATGCAACGAATTCAATATACCATTAATACATATATCTACTGATTATGTTTATGATGGCACCGCAACAATACCCTATAAAGAAGATTCAAAAACTTCTCCACAAAGTGTGTATGGAAGAACCAAGTTATTGGGTGAGCTTTCTATTAAAAGTTTATTGTCTAAGTTTATAATAATTAGGACTTCGTGGCTTTACAGCGAGTATAACAAAAATTTTGTTAAGACTATGCTTCAATTAGCTAAAAACAAGCAAGAGCTATCTGTCGTTAATGACCAGGTTGGTTCGCCTACTTATGCGAGAGATTTGGCTGAAACTATTTATGAAGTGGCTTTGAAATTAGTAAGTAGCGATGCCAATGATAACTCACTCAGCGGTGTTTATCATTATGCTAATCAAGGGAAATGCTCTTGGTTTGATTTCTCGGTGCAAATATTCCAAGAAGCGCAAAGACTCAGGATATTAAAAAACATACCTGATGTAACCCCTGTAACTTCTGAGCAGTTTAAAACTCTTGCGAAAAGACCTTTGTACTCAGTGTTGGATAGCACTAAAATCGTAAATCAATTCAAATTAGAGAATAGAACTTGGCATGAAGCATTAGTAGATATGTTATCAATATTAAATGTTAAATCAGAAAGTTTATAAAATGGAATCACTGATAAAAATACTCAATGATGAAGCAGTAATAGCAAAGAAAAGAAATATTCGTGATTTGTTTCTATCAGAAACAGAAAGGTTGAAGAACTTTTCTGTCGACTTTGACAATTTCAAATTAGATTTTTCTAAACAGAACATCAGCCAAGAAACTTGGGGTTATCTCCTTGAATACCTTTCTGAAATAAATATACAAAAAAAAATATACGATTTGTTTTCTGGAAAGAACGTAAACATAACGGAAAATCGTTCAGCGTTACATTTTATATTAAGAGCACCAAAATCTCAGAAACCTCCAAAAGATTATCCTTCAAGTGTTTTAGACGTGCATGAGCAATTGCATGCAATGAGTAGTATTGTTAATAAAGTCAGAAGTGCTCGATGGAGAGGTTATACTGGGAAAGTCATAAAAGATGTAGTTTCTTTGGGGGTAGGAGGATCTGAACTTGGTCCTTTACTTGCCTGTGATGCATTACATGAAATTAAGCCAGGTTGTGCTAAAAACGTTCAGGTTCACTTTGTTTCCAGTATGGACGGAACTCAAATTTCACAACTTTTAGAACGACTAGAACAAGAAACAACTTTATTCATCATTTCTTCAAAGTCATTTACCACTGTTGATACTTTCTATAATGTAAATACTGTTTTAAAGTGGATGACATTTGGTGGCAAAGATGAAAACTTAGTTAAGAAGCATCATTTTTTAGGTATATCAGCGAATAAAAATAAAATGGATGAGTGGGGAGTATCAAAAGAAAACCAACTGATGCTTTGGAATTGGGTGGGAGGGCGATTTTCTTTGTGGTCTGCCATTGGACTGCCCATTGCTATTAAATATGGAATGGATATTTTTCATGAAATGCTTGATGGCGCACATGCAATGGATTTGCATTTTAGCAATGCTCTGCCAGAATCAAACTTACCAATTGTGTTGGCACTTATCAGTTTCTGGAATTCTTCTTTTATGGAAATTACTGCAAATGCTGTATTACCCTATGACGGAAGACTTAAGTTATTGCCGAACTATTTATCTCAATTAGAAATGGAAAGTAATGGCAAGTGTGTGTCAATAAGTGGAGAAAAAGTTAAATTTAAAACATCGCCTATTATTTGGGGTGATTTAGGACCAAATGCTCAACACGCATTTTACCAGTTATTACACCAAGGAACTCAAGATGTTTTTTGTGACTTCATTACTACTGTTAAAAGGTACGATAGTGATCTTGACTCTAAGCTTGAGAATCAAGCATTGTTATTGCAGCAAAACTTATCTCTTGCCAATTGCTTTGCTCAATCCAGTGTTTTAGCTTTTGGAAATTCGTTTATAGAAACTCATAATGTTAATCCCCACAAAAGCTACAAAGGTAATCAACCTTCTTCAACACTTCTTTTAAAGCAGCTAACTCCTCAAGTTTTAGGAGGTTTGATAGCCTTATATGAGCATAAAACATATGTTCTATCATGTCTTTGGGATATTAATCCTTTTGATCAATGGGGAGTAGAGTTAGGCAAAGTCTTATCTGAAAGTACGTTAGAGGCCATAAAAAATCAAGAACAAAGAGATCGTTTTGATGACTCAACAAGATGGCTATTATCACAAGTTGATATTTGGAGTTCTAGCGATGAAAAGTGATGATTTGCGTATAAATGTTTACGGTGACTCATTAGAATCATGGGCAATTGCCGCTTGCTTAGCGCAGTCTGATTTCAAGACATCTATTTGTAAGGGGCCTGAGTCAGAAGTTAGTATAAAAGTGAATCAAACTTATTCAGAGCCTAATTTGGATTTATTGATTGATGATATGCTTAGTTCAGGCAAGTTATCTATGAAACAAACTCTCTTCAATAAGGCTAATATTCATTGGATAGTTTATAAAGGAAAAAGCTTAGATCAACTTTTGAAGTTTATACTCTTATTATGTGATAATAGCATACCTCAAAAAATAATAATAACAACCAATCTAGGGGTCGGTACACATGATTTTATCAGTTCGAATATTCAACAAACTGCTATAAATGAATCTTTTAGTCTCTGTCATGAGTTGATAACCATTCCAACTTTCATTAGAGAAGGCAGTGCGATAAAGGATTTTTATAGTCCTCCGTTATTATTAATTGGAACTGATAGCATTGAGGCAAAAAACACAGCCACTTATTTGCTTGAAAAAACTTTTGAGAAGGCAGGTAACACAAGATTACTTTCAGGCTCTGAAGTTGAGGTGGTTAATAATGCTGTTTCAGCATTTTTGGCTATGAGAGTCAGCTTTGTCAATGAACTGGCTAATTTAATTGAAGAACAGCAACTATCTTTTTCCGCTATTATTGAAGCGATGTCTTGCGATCCGCGATTTGGGAATATATATAATCAAGCAGGATGTGGTTTTGGTGGAATAGCATTAGAGCAGTCTGTTTCCAATATCCAGGATCTATTTAAGAATTCAGAGTCGGGTTCTTTGATGATGAAAGCAACTCTGGATATCAATAATGATCAAAAAGATATATTGTTTAGGAAGTTTTGGCAGTTTTATAATAGCGATATTTCTGGCAAGCGTGTTGTGATATGGGGTGCTTCATTTCGAGCAAATACTGCTTCATTGACCAATTCCCCTGTAATTAACTTAGTGAATGCTTTAGGATCAGAAAATGTAGAAGTACATATATATGATCCTGTGGCATTTGAAAACTTTGCAGACAGTGAGTATTTTGACTTTCCTATTACTATTACTAAATCTTTATATGAAGCTACTGAGAATGCTGATGCTTTGTTTATTGTTACAGACTGGGAAGAGTTTAAAGCTGCTGATTTTGTAAAACTTAAAAATAAACTAAAAAAGCCTGTTATATTCGATGGTAGAAATTTGTATGAACCTGAAGAAGTCAAAAGAAATGGTTTACATTACTTTGGAATTGGGCAGTAGAGTTTATTTAAAAGATAAGTAAAACTAATAAAACTTATTAGTAAAGCTATTAAGACATTAACAACGTTTCTGTATATAATAGCCCCAACTGTGGAACTTAGGACTAATTATGCTTGAATTGATACAACCTCATGGTGATGTGTTGGTTAATTTGCTAGATACAAACCAAATTGAAAACCGTAAAAACGAAGCCAAAGAGCTATTATCATGGGATTTAACCCATCGTCAGATTTGTGATATCGAGTTATTACTTAATGGTGGTTTTTCCCCGTTAGAAGGGTTTTTGAGCCAAGATGACTATCGATCAGTATTAGATGATATGAGATTGGCTGATGGGACTCTTTGGCCAATGCCGATTACCTTAGATGTTTCTTCTAAGTTTGCCGATACTATGTCTGTCGGAGATAGTATTGCTTTGCGTGATGAGGAAGGCGTGCTTATAGCTATTTTAGACGTTTCTGATAAGTGGCTACCAAATAAGCTCGAAGAAGCTGAAAAAGTTTATGGTGCAGCTGATGAGGCTCATCCAGCGGTTGATTATTTATTGAACCAAGCTGGTGATGTGTACTTAGGAGGTAAGTTACGCGGCGTGGAAATGCCCATTCATTATGACTATAAAGGTCTGCGTGATTCGCCAGCCGAGCTTCGTGCGAAATTCAAAAAGTGGGGCTGGAAAAAGATTGTAGCATTCCAAACTCGTAACCCGATGCACCGTGCGCACCAAGAGTTGACTTTCCGTGCTGCAAAAGAGCAGGAAGCAAATTTGTTAATTCATCCAGTGGTAGGCATGACAAAACCTGGAGATATCGACCATTATTCGCGTGTACGTTGTTATGAGCAAATTTTGAAGCAGTATCCTGAGCAGACCACTATGCTAAGTTTGCTACCACTAGCAATGCGTATGGGCGGTCCTCGTGAGGCACTTTGGCACGCAATTATTCGTAAGAATTACGGCTGTACTCATATTATTATTGGGCGTGATCATGCTGGCCCTGGCAAAAACAGTCAAGGTGAAGATTTCTATGGTCCATATGATGCTCAAGAACTCCTGATAAAACATGAAGATGAGTTAGGTATTAAAATGGTACCTTTTCAAATGATGGTTTATGTTCAGGAAAAAGCAGAATATCAACCAATTGATGATGTTGAAGAAGGGATGACAGTTCTAAATATTTCTGGAACTGAAGTGCGTAGACGCTTAGCCGAGGGGTTGGATATTCCTGAGTGGTTCTCTTATCCTGAGGTGGTTGCGGAGTTGCGCAAAACTAAACCGCCCAGAAGCAAGCAAGGCTTTACTGTTTTCTTCACGGGCTTATCAGGCTCTGGTAAGTCAACTATCGCTAATGCTCTCATGGTTAAAATGTTGGAAATGGGTGGTCGCCCAGTAACCTTGCTTGACGGAGATTTGGTTCGTAAAAATTTATCTAGTGAGTTAGGGTTTTCAAAAGAGCATCGTAATTTGAATATCGAGCGCATCGGTTATGTGGCTTCTGAAATCACTAAAAATGGCGGTATTGCTGTATGCGCGCCAATTGCACCTTATGCCGCAACTCGTCGTAAAGTTCGCCAGATGATCGAACAGTACGGTGGCTTTTTAGAAGTTCATGTCGCTACACCTGTTGAAGAATGCGAACGTCGTGACAGAAAAGGTCTTTATGCAAAAGCGCGTGCGGGTATCATTAAGGAGTTTACAGGTATTAGTGACCCGTATGAAGTGCCAGAAAATGCGGAGCTGGTTATAGATACATTGGAGTCTTCCCCAGACCATGCTGCACATCGAGTCTTACTAAAGCTAGAAAGTATGGGCTTCATTAAATAAGATCGAGGCGAGTACTACTCGCCTTTTTTATGGATTATTATTCTCTTTCTACTATATTTATAATTCTGGGCGCTTTTGTGGGGGTTTTTGCAACTCGCATAGAACCCGTTATTATCTTTGGTGTTGCTTTTTTAATCTTTTTACTTTCAGGTTTACTACCAATTAATAAAGCATTTCTTGGATTTTCTAATCCTGGAGTAATTACTTTAGCTGCACTTTTTATTGTTTCCGCAGGCATCAAAGAAACAGGTGCTTTTATGCCCATTATTAATGGGTTGCTTAAGCCAAAAAAAACATTAGCAGTAAATCAGTCTAGATTGTTGACACCCACTGCTATCTTGAGCGGTTTTCTTAATAATACCCCTATAGTTGCTTCTTTAATACCTGTGGTCGTTTCTTGGTGTAAGAAGCATAATATTTCACCATCTAAACTTCTTTTACCTCTGAGTTATGCTGCTATTTTGGGAGGAACCTGTACTATTATTGGTACCAGTACAAACCTCGTTGTTAGCGGATTAATTAGTCAGTACTATCCTGAGCAGTCAATAGGTTTTTTTGAAATTTCAATTGTTGGTTTGCCTATAACTCTAATCGGGATATTGTATTTGGTTTTTTTCTCTCGATTTATTTTATCTGAGCGTGATGTGGCAGATAAACCTTTATATAAATCAAGGGATTATACATTTGAACTTATTGTTGAGGGTGATAGTTCACTTGTTGGCAAAACGATAGAAGAGGCACAGTTACGCGGTTTGAAAGGGGCTTTTCTTATTCAATTAGTAAGAAGTGGTCTGTATTTCGGTAACGTAGAGCCTAATACAGTAATGCAAGCCAATGATAGATTAGTTTTCTCAGGAACAACTGATGCAATGGCTGAGCTGACAGCAATTAAGGGTTTGAGGCATTCCGATAAGCAAATTTATAAATTAGAAGATAAAAGTGATACTTTTTTAGCGGAAGTGCTTGTTACTCGTCATAATCCAATGGTTGGTAAAACTGTGCGAGAGGCTGGTTTTCGGCATTATTACAGTGCTGTTATTATTGCGGTTATTCGTCAAGGTCAAAGAATTGATAAAAAAACTGGGGATATAGTATTAAAGGCAGGTGATTTGTTGCTTTTGCATGCCGATAACTCTTTTATCCAAGAACAGCGCTATAGCCGAGATTTTTTGTTAATTGAGGGGGTTGAGAAGGTAAGAGCTAGTCATCTAAATAAGGCTAAGTATGCTTGGGCTAGTTTATTGTTAGTAGTAGTCTTAGCTACTTTTGGTATCGTTGATATGGTTATTGCATCGCTTATGGGGGCTTTATTAACGATCGTATCCGGCTGTTGTAATATTACTCAAGCAGGTAAATCTATTGATTTTCGGGTTTTATCGTTAATTGTTATAGCATTCGGTTTTGGTGAGGCTATTAAACTAAATGGCGTTTCTGATCAAATGATAGCGGCTATTGACGCGTTAAATATTAGTCATGGTTTGGGTTTGCTTGTAGTGGTTTACCTTGTAACTTTAGTGCTAACAGAGCTTGTGACTAATAATGCTGCAGCTGTGATTTCTTTTTCTTTTGTAAGTGGTATTAGTGAGCAGTTTGGCTTGAATATTATGCCTTTTGCAATAGTTATTATGATAGCTGCATCAGCGAGCTTTATGACTCCTTTGGGATATCAAACTAATCTTATGGTATATGGCGCTGGTAATTATCGTTTTTCTGATTATTTAAAGTTAGGTTTGCCATTGAGTATAATGGTGATGTTGGTAACATTATTTATAGTGCCAAATATATGGCCATTGGCATAGGAATTAATAAATTGAATAGTCCATTTAAAGCGTATGACGTAAGAGGAAAGTTGGGAGAGCAATTAAATGATGAAATTGCTTATAAGATAGGATCTGCTTTCGCAAAATTTTTGAAGCCAAAAACTATAATTGTTGGTGGCGATATTCGTGAGACATCTGAAAGTTTGAAGAACAATGTTGCTAAAGGTTTAGTTGATCAAGGTGTTGATGTTATAGACATTGGAATGACAGGAACAGAAGAAGTTTACTTTGCTACAACGTTTCTTGGCGTGGATGGTGGAATTGAAGTTACTGCTAGCCATAACCCAATTGATTATAACGGGATGAAGCTCGTTAAAGAGGAATCTAGGCCCATTAGTGCCGATACGGGTCTTAAAGCAATTGAAGAAATAGTTTATGGAGATGAGACTTTTGAGCCAGTGAGTGATAAGGGCTTAATAATTAAAAAATCCGTACTTCATGATTTTGTTGATCATCTGGCTGCATATATAAATGTGGATAATCTAAAGCCTTTGAATTTAGTAGTTAATAGTGGTAATGGTGCTGCTGGACATGTTGTTGATGCAATTGAAAAATACTTCTTAGTAAAAGGCATCCCAATTACTTTTATTAAGGTTCATCATGAAGCGGATGGAACCTTTCCTAATGGAATTCCCAATCCTATTTTGCCAGAAAATCGAGCGGCCACATCTGAGGCTGTTCTAAAGCATGGTGCAGATATGGGGATAGCATGGGATGGTGATTTCGACCGTTGCTTTTTGTTTGATGAGAAGGGAGAGTTTATTGAAGGGTATTATATAGTTGGTTTGTTAGCTGAGGCTTTTTTACAAAAGAAGCCTGGTGCTAAGGTTGTTCATGACCCAAGGCTTACTTGGAATACCATTGATATAGTTAAATCAAATGGTGGTATTCCAATTTTATCTAAGTGTGGGCATGCTTTTATTAAAGAAGTTATGCGTGAAGAAGATGCAGTATATGGCGGTGAAATGTCGGCGCATCATTATTTTAAAGACTTTGCATACTGTGATAGTGGTATGATACCTTGGCTATTAATAGCTGAATTATTGTCTGTTAAAAAGCAGAAATTATCAGAAATGGTGCATGACCGAATTGCTAAATTTCCATCATCAGGAGAAATTAATCGTCGCTTAAATAACCCTGATAAAGCTATTGATTCCATACTATCAAAATATCAGAGTGAGGCTATCGTTATAGATAAGCTTGATGGTATTAGTATGGAATTTGAAAATTGGCGTTTTAATTTGAGAAAATCAAATACGGAGCCAGTTGTTAGGCTTAATGTCGAATCCAAAGCAAATCAAGAGCTGATGAAGCAAAAAACAAAAGAAATTTTAGATTTGTTAGAAGCTTAATCTTGCAAGCTGAAAAAGCTGTGGTAAAATCCTCAGCACTAAAATAGTCGCGTAGCTCAGCTGGTTAGAGCACCACCTTGACATGGTGGGGGTCGGTGATTCGAATTCACTCGCGACTACCATATATTAAAAAAGCCGCTTATATAAGCGGCTTTTTTTCTTTTTTGTATAAAACATTAATCATATGTTTTATCTTTAAACTCACACAAGTGTTCAATAATACAGCTACCACATCTTGGTTTTCTAGCGATGCAAGTATAGCGGCCATGCAAAATTAGCCAGTGGTGGGCGTCGAGTAGAAACTCTTTAGGTACAAATTTCAATAAAGCATCTTCTACTTGGCGTACGTTTTTACCTGGTGCTATTTTAGTGCGGTTTGATACGCGGAATATGTGAGTATCTACGGCCATGGCAACCTGTCTAAAAGCTGTATTAAGTACTACGTTAGCAGTTTTACGACCAACTCCAGCCAGCGCTTCTAATTCTTTTCTTGTGTCTGGCACTACAGAGTTGTGCTTTTCAATGAGGTCTTTACAGCACGATATGACATTTTTGGCTTTGCTGTTAAACAGGCCAATGGTTTTGATATATTGTTTGAGTCCATCCTCACCTAATGCGTAAATGGCTTCAGGGGTATTGGCTACAGGAAATAATTTTCGTGTGGCTTTATTGACGCCTACATCGGTGGCTTGAGCAGATAAAATAACAGCAATCAATAATTCAAAAGTTGAACTGTATTCAAGCTCAGTTTGTGGGTTAGGATTTTCGTTTCTCAGTCGTTCAAAGATCTCTTGTCGTTTCGCTTTATTCATTAACGAGAGCCTCTTTGCTTACTGGGTTAATTGCTTTTGCTAGTGCATTTTTTTGTTCTACTTTTTTATCAACCACGTTCTTTAGAGCGATTAAGATTCCGAGTCCAACAAAAGCACCTGGAGGAAGAATGGCGAATAAGAATTTTGAGTCGGTTAAGTAGAAAGAAATACTTAACGATTTTGCCCACTCACCAAATAACTGTTCCGCACCATAAAAAAGGGTTCCTTGACCAACCATTTCGCGAATTGCACCTAAAGTACACAACACAAGGGTAAAGCCTAGGCCTTGCATGATGCCATCTAATAAAGAAGGGACGAATTTGTTTTTGGAGGCAAAGGCTTCGGCTCGACCAATAATGGCACAGTTGGTGACAATTAGTGGTATAAAAATGCCGAGAGTTAAGTATAGGTCATAGGTAAAAGCATTCATCAGTAAGCCAACATTGGTTACAAAGCTGGCGATCATCATGACGAAAATAGGGATGCGAATTTCTTTTGGGATATAGTTTCGCACTAAAGATACCGATGCGTTCGAACCAGCCAAAACCCAAGTGGTTGCAAGTCCTAAGGCGAGTCCGTTGATAAAGGTATTGCTGACAGCTAATAAGGGGCATAAGCCAAGTAATTGAACCAAGGCTGGATTATTGTCCCATAAACCATTCTTGATAATTGTCTTTGATTCGCTATTCATGGTCAAATTGTCTTTATTGCTGTCTAGAGGTGCTAATTACGGAAGCACAATTTTGTGGCCCGTTAAAAAGTACATCTTTTTGTTGTTGGTAAAACTGCAAAGTTTTAGCTACTTGTTCAACAACCGCCCTTGGGGTAATGGTCGCTCCTGTAAAAGCATCAAAAGCACCGCCGTCTTTTTTGACTTTCCATTGCTCAATTGTTGGAGATGTTAGGGATTTCTCTGAAAAACTTAAAATCCAATCACTTTTGTTCGCATCAATCTTGTCGCCCAAACCGGGTGTTTCTTTATGCTCGCTTACTCTAACACCAGCAAGCTGCCCATCGGCATAAATACCTACCACTAAATGGATTTTTCCTGAGTACCCGTTTGGAGCAACTGATTCTAAAACCACAGCTACCGGTTGACCATTTTTGCGCATTCTATAAGCATGAACAGTTTCATTGCTACCTAATAGCTCTACGGATTGGACAAGCGTACAATCATGATGAACATCATTGTCATATTCATTTTGTGGAACAAGTTGGTTAAGCGTTCTCGCCAAAGCAGCCTGCATCTCGCTGGCGATTGTGTCGCGAGTGATGAAGTAAGTAAAAGCGATTAAACCAACGCAAATAGCGGCAAACCCTGCGAGTATCAAGCCATTTTTACTAATCATTTTACTGAGTATTGAGTTAGCCATTGCTACTTCCTGTTCCATTGCTCGATTTTTGATGGCCATAGGCTTTAGGTTTTGTGTAGTAGTCTATCATTGGAACTGTCATGTTCATGATTAGCACAGCAAAAGCAAAGGCGTCAGGATAACCACCAAATGTTCTTATGACGACACAAATAATGCCAATACCTAGCCCAAACAACCAGCGTCCTTTTGCGGTTGTCGAAGCGGTCACAGGGTCGGTTGCGATAAAAAATGCTGTCAACATAGTCGCACCTGAAAACAGGTGGAACAGTGGTGATACATAGTGATCGCTATCAATAGCAAATAACAAAAATGCCATGCCACAGACACCGAGCAAAGTTCCTGCAACAATTTGCCAGCCAATTACTTTGCGGATCAATAGTGCTAAACCGCCTAGTAAAAAAGCGAGGTTGACCCACTGCCAGCCAATTCCTGATAGTCCTTCTATGATCGGTGAAGATTGAATTTCGGCGATTCTAAAGCCTTGCGATAATTCAGTTTTAACATGATCTAATGGGGTGGCAAGAGTAAAACCATCAATTCCTTGGCGTGCCCAACTGATGTCAGCGCCATTAGTGCTAGTGCCAGTGAAAATATATGAAAAGGTATCGCCCAAGCTAATAGGATTGGCAGCTAAATCTTGTGCTGGTAGCCATGAGGTCATGTGCACTGGAAAAGAGATCAGCAACAAAACATAGCCAACCATAGCTGGATTGAATAGGTTATTGCCTAAACCACCGTATAGGTGTTTTGCGAAGATAATGGCGAAAGCACTGCCAATGACGGTCATCCACCAGGGTAAAAGAGGAGGTAGTGCTAAAGCTAATAGCCATGCAGTGACTAAAGCGCTACCGTCTAATAAGATTGGCAAGAGAGGCTTTTGTCGCAGTTTTAATATAACAGCTTCGCACACTAAGGCGGTTGTTATCGCTAGACAAAGGTTGATTAAGACACCAAAGCCGAAGAAGTGGATTAGAGCAAATAGACCAGGAAGTGTAGCTCCCACGACCCACAACATGAGTGCACTGACAGAGTTTGGTTTCTTGTCAAATGGAGATGACAGTATTGATGATAATTTTGCCATTATGAGGATTCCTGCTTGTTATTATCTACACAATCAGCTTTATCTGCAGTTTTTTCTTGTTGTGCTTTTTTAGCTTGAACGCGAGCTAAAGCTGCTGCAACGGCAGCTTTCTTAGCATCATCTTGACCAGTAGCCTGTGCTGCTTTACGTCGCGCTTCAGCGGCTTTTTGATGTTTCTCGGCTTTTTCACGTTTAACTCTTTCTATACGCTCCAAGCGAGCTTCGTGTCTTTGTCGCGCTTTATCTGCTTTAATTTTTTCCACACGATTGTTGCGTATAGTGGATTTGGCATAACGGTAATATTGCACCAAAGGGATATTACTTGGGCAAACGTAAGCGCAAGCACCGCATTCAATACAGTCGAAAAGGTTATAATCTTCAGCTTTATCAAATTCATCGGCTTTGCTATGCCAGTATAGCTGCTGGGGTAACAACTCTGCAGGGCAGGCGTTCATACACTCACCACATCGTATACAAGGTAATACCGATTGATTTGCAGGTAACTGCTTGTTATTCATAATGATGCAGTTAGTCGCTTTGACAATACCAATAGATAGGCTTTGCAGCTCATAACCCATCATAGGGCCGCCCATAATGTATTTGTTAGCAAGTTGCGACTCTGTTGCTTTGATCAAATGTTCTATGGGAGTACCGAAAGGAATGCGGTAGTTGCCTTTATTGGAGCAAGCATCACCTGTTAAAGTGACTATCCGCTCTACCAGTGGTTTACCATGAATAATAGCTTCATAAATGGCAAAACAAGTACCCACGTTGTGCATAATGATGCCTAAATCTGCGGGTAATTTACCATGAGGTACCTGTTTGCCAGTTAGCAATTGAATTAACTGTTTTTCACCACCGCTTGGGTATTTGGTCGGTACAACGGCTATTTTAAGATTATCTAACTGCAATTCTTGACGAGCTTTTTTTAATGCTTCAATCGCTGCAGGCTTGTTATCTTCGATGCCAATCACAATGTTGAGATTGTGGAATAAGTGAGCAACAATTTGAGCGCCTGCTAGTACCTGCTTGGCATTTTCTTGTAACAATCTATCGTCACAGGTGATATAAGGTTCACACTCAGCCGCATTGATGATCAATGTATCAATGCCTTGCTCTCGTTTGAGTTTGATGTGGCTTGGAAATGAGGCGCCCCCTAGTCCAACAATACCAGCTTCAAATATGCGAGCTAGTATTTGTTCACGTTGCAAATTTTTGTAGTCGACAGGTGATAAGTCACACCATTTATCTTGGCCATCGGTTTCTATAATGATACAGAGATCTTCTAATCCAGAAGGGTGAGCAATAGGACGTTTTTCTATCGCAATGACGGTGCCTGAGCTCGGTGCATGTTGATAGCTACTAAAGATCCCATCATTTTCAGCAATTACTTGGCCTTTTAAAACATAATCGCCTACTTCAACAGTAGCTACTGAGCGATTACCTGCTTGCCCTTTCAGATTGATAACAAGCTGCTTAGCCAATGGTAACTTTCTAATAGGTTGGCTATTAGATTCTGTTTTATGCTCTGCTGGATGTATTCCGCCAGGGATATTAAAAATAGGAATTTCAGAGGTAAAGTTCGAGCGTTCCACTAGCTTACCTCCTTAAAGTCAATTTTTAGTTCAGGCTGTTGCCATTTCCAACTGGAAATGGTTTGCGGGATTTCTATCATATCAATGCAATCAACTGGACAAGGCTCAACACATAAGTCGCAGCCTGTACATTCATCTGCAATAACCGTATGCATCAATTTGGGTGCACCTAATATAGCATCAACAGGGCACGCTTGAATGCACTTAGTACAGCCAATGCATTCGTCTTCGCGAATAAAAGCAACGGTAGGTGGTTTAGTTTCACCACGCTCTTCATCCAGCGGAATGACTTCGCGACCGAGTAAGTCTGCTAACGCTTTAACACCAGCTTCACCACCCGGTGGACATTTATTGATCTCATCGCCATTGGCTATTGCTTCGGCATAGGGTTTGCAACCAGGATATCCACATTGGCCGCATTGAGTTTGGGGCAAGACGTCATTGATTTGCTCGACAATTGGGTCGCCTTCTACCTTAAACTTAACTGCAGCAAAGCCTAATATGGCCCCGAAGATTAAGCCTAAAGCTGCAAGAATGATGACCGCTGTGATTAAATCCATGTCAATACTCTTACAGTTTAACCAGGCCAGAAAAGCCCATAAAAGCTAAAGACATTAAACCTGCGGTAATCATTGCAATTGAAGCGCCTTTAAACGGAGCTGGAACGTCTGCTGCTGCTAATCGTTCGCGCATGGCGGCGAACAACACTAATACTAAGGAGAAGCCTACAGCAGCGCCAAAGCCATAAATTACCGATTGAATAAAGTTGTGTTTCTCGTTGACGTTGAGCAACGCAACACCTAACACCGCGCAATTGGTCGTGATTAAAGGCAGAAAAATGCCCAGTAAACGGTAAAGAATGGGGCTGGTTTTATGGATCACCATTTCAGTAAGCTGCACCATCACCGCAATCACTAAAATAAACGATAAGGTTTGTAAATACTCCATATTCAAAAGGGCAAGAATATAGGTATTGACGATATAGCTCAGCGCTGAGGCAAGAGTTAAAACAAAGGTAGTGGCTACAGACATACCTATGGCGGTCTCTAATTTTCCAGAAACGCCCATAAAAGGACAAAGCCCCAGAAACTTTACCAGAACAAAATTATTAACCAGTACTGTGCCAATAAAGAGTAATAAATACTCGCCCATGATATGTCAGCTATCTCTTAAAGATTTAACAGCTTGTTTTTACAAGTATTATTAGGTTATTGCCTGCTGTTAAAAAAGCATGAAATTTATAGCCTATATTATGCTTGATTGGGACTGGTGAAACAACCATATGAGCTTTAAGGTTATACAATGATCCTCTCGTCTTGAGATAAATCAATATAATCATTAATTTTTAGCGGGCTATCCGTTAGACTAAGGCTAAGCCAAAAAAAAATTTAATATGATGTTTAAAAGACGCCTGTTTTTCACTCTTGTTTCTACAGTAGCTGTAAGCTGTATGGGATTTATGAATCCCAGCTTTGCTAAAGAACTCCCTAGCATTATCGATTATTCAAACGCTCACCATCCAGTTGTTGCTGAAAATGGTATGGTGGTTACGCGTCAATATTTAGCGAGTCGAGTTGGGCGCGATATTTTACAACAAGGTGGTAATGCAGTTGATGCCACAGTGGCAACAGGTTTTGCGCTTGCGGTGGTATTGCCTGTAGCAGGTAATATTGGCGGCGGCGGTTTTATGTTGGTACATATTGCTGAAACAGGTGAAACCGTGGCGATTGATTATCGTGAGTCTGCGCCAGCAAAAGCCGATAAAGATATGTACCTTGATGAGCAAGGCAATGTAGATAAGCAAAAAGCTCGTTTTAGTTATCAATCCGTTGGTGTGCCAGGAACCGTGGCTGGTTTTGAGATGGTGCATAAAAAATATGGAAAATTGTCTTGGGATAAATTGTTAGAACCAGCAATCAAGTTAGCAGAGCAAGGTTTCTACGTGAATTGGGATTTGGCGACAAAACTGGATAATCGCCGAACTCATTTGACTCAATCGTCTGCCACAGCAAAGGTTTTTTATAAAGAAGATGGTTCAAGTTACAAGTTAGGCGAAACATTAAAACAGCCAGATTTGGCTTGGTCATTGAAACAAATCCAAAAACATGGTGCTAAAGCATTTTATCAAGGCGAAATTGCTAAAAAATTAGTTGCAGCTATGCAGCAACATGATGGTTTGATTTCTGCAGAAGATTTAGTTAATTACCAACCTAAACAGCGAACAGTAGTTAAAGGAAATTATCGTGGTTATGAGGTTGTGACTATGCCGTTGCCAAGCTCGGGTGGTATCCACATTATTCAAATGCTGAATATTCTAGAGCATTTTCCGATAGCAAAATTAGGTGCTAATACTGCTCAAGCTATTCATTTAATGGCGGAGAGTATGAAATATGCTTATGCTGATCGAAGTAAACACTTGGGTGATAGTGATTTTTATCAAGCACCTGTAGAGTGGCTTCTGAGCAAAGAATATGCCGCGAAAATTGCTGCAAAGATCAGTTTAGACGCTGTGACTGCTTCAAGCGATATTGCTCCAGGCGTTGCTCCAGCGCCAGAAAGCCCTGAAACCACCCAAATATCAGTAGTCGATCAATGGGGCAACGCAGTTTCTAATACCTATACGCTGAATTTTTCTTTTGGTTCTGGTTTAGTGGCAGAAGGCACAGGTATTTTACTTAATAATGAAATGGACGACTTCTCAGCCAAGCAAGGCGTACCCAATGCTTATGGTTTGATTGGTGGTGAAGCTAACGCGATTGAAGCGAATAAACGACCACTTAGCTCGATGACACCGACCATGGTTTTTAAAGATGGTCAGTTAAGACTGTTAACAGGCAGTCCAGGTGGTAGTCGTATTATTACTGCAGTATTACAAATTTTAGTTAATGTTATCGACCATAATATGAATATAGCGGCGGCAACTCATACTCCAAGGTTTCATCATCAATGGCTGCCAGATGTATTGTTTGTTGAGCCAGAAGTAAGTCAGGATACAGTTAATGTGTTAGATGCTATGGGCTATAAAACTAAACGAACTGGAACCATTGGTGCTACTCAATCGATCCAAATTGAAGACTACATTTATGGTTCCGCCGATCCTCGAAGACCGAATGCTGAGGCGGCGGGATATTAAGGTGAGGTTTTGCTGAGTTCGTTTTATTGAAAGAATTTGAAGTAAAGAACGGCAGTAATATTCAAAGCAACCGTAAGCCAAAAGATGGCGCGAAACGGTTGCTTTTGTGTTTTATGCCTTAGTAGCTGTTGTCCGAACAAAGCTCCTGGCCAATCACAGGCTAGGCTAAGGATATGCAGTGTTTTTTCCGGAATGCGCCAAGCATTTTTTTTAGCCGCAGACTTATCCAGCCAATAAGCGACAAATGTGATAAGGCTCATTCCAGCATAAGCTAGTAAAAGCTGTTCGATACTGAATTGCATAAATAGAATATTGTGCTTTGTTTATTATTCTGTTTTCTCGGAGATATTAGGCTCAATTGGTGTTGCCATTCGTTTTTCAGTGTCCATTTTTTGTGGCGGTTTACCATCTTTATTGGTAATAAATCGGTTATAAGCAAACCAAGCAACAATGCCTAATATAAATAATAGAGCCCACACAAGACCTATGGTTTTGATCCCAGACATAAAACCAGCTTTATCGTCATCAAATAATTTCACCACTGAATTTAGTACCAGAGGCGAATAGGTTTCGGTATTGTCGGCAGGGCGCCCAGCGGTTAAAGCTCCCGCTAGAATCACCGAACTAATAAACCATTTAGCTATAAAGTGCCAATTACGAATGACATACCAAATAATGCCAACCAATAAAAAGACCAAAAGGGTATAGACAAACCAAGTGAGTCCATAATTAGTAAATGTTGTTATCATCTGTTGAGCTTGTGCTGGCTCAGTTATTTCTAATGGTTGTGGGGTCATACTTTATTCACTTCTTATTTAACGCGCATTCCAGGCTTTGCACCTTCATCAGGGTTTAAGATCCACAGCTCACTGCCACCAGGACCAGCAGCCAATACCATACCTTCTGACATGCCAAACTTCATCTTGCGAGGTGCAAGGTTCGCTACCATTACCGTTAACTTACCTTGCAAATCTTCAGGAGAATAGGCTGCTTTGATGCCTGCAAACACTTGTTTGGTAACTCCATTGCCAAGATCCAGCTGCAATTTGAGTAATTTATCAGCGCCTTCAACGTGTTCTGCTTTGGCAATTTTTGCGATGCGTAGATCAATCTTATCAAAATCACCAAATTGAATTTCGTCCTTAATGGGATCTTCAAGCTCTGCTTGCGGAGCTTTGTCGGCTTCTGCTTGTAAATCTTCTTTAGACTCTTCAATCATGGTTTCGATATCTTTCATATCAATACGTTGCATCATGGGTTTGAACTTGTTGATTTCGTAATTAACTAAAATTGCCTGTGCACTATTCCAATTCATTGTTTCAAGCTGCAAAAATTCGCGTACTTTCTCTGCTAAGCTTGGCAGCACAGGTGCTAAATATGTCACCAAGACTTTAAACATGTTAATGCCTAGGCTACATACGTCATGGGCAAGCTGCTTGGTATCGTCATTTTTGGCTAATTTCCATGGCTCTTTCTCTGCAATATAAGCATTGGCTTTATCTGCTAGTGCCATAATCATTTTCATCGCTTTGCCAAATTCACGAGTTTCATACAATTTAGCAATTGCTTCTGAAGCATCGGTAAATTCTTGTAAAAGCTCTGGCTCAATGACTTGTGAACTCAGCTTGCTATCAAACTGTTTAGTAATGAAACCAGAGCAACGACTTGCGATATTAACGAGTTTGCCAACTAAATCTGAGTTTACACGCTGAGCAAAGTCTTCTAAGTTTAAGTCGAAATCGTCAATTTTAGATGACAATTTAGCGGCAAAATAATAGCGCAAATATTCAGGGTTTAAGTGCTTAAGATAAGTACCAGCCTTAATAAAAGTACCCTTAGACTTAGACATTTTTTGTCCGTTAACTGTTAGGAAACCATGAGCCCAAACCGCTGTTGGTGTTCTATAGCCAGAGCCTTCTAACACAGACGGCCAAAATAAGGTGTGGAAGTAGATAATATCTTTGCCAATATTGTGATACACCTCGGCACTGCTGTCCTTTGCCCAAAAATCGTCAAAATTTAAACCATCAGTTCTGTCGCATAAATTTTTAAAACTTGCCATGTAGCCAATAGGGGCATCAAGCCATACATAGAAATATTTACCTTTCTCACCTGGAATTTCCCAGCCGAAATAGGGTGCATCACGTGAAATATCCCATTGGCGTAAATCATCTAACCATTCGTTCATCTTGTTTTGAACTTCGGATTGAACATGATTATCTTCACTAAGCCACTTACGTAAAAACTGCTCAAAATTCTTTAAATCAAAGAAAAAGTGCTCAGACTCTTTCATGATAGGTGTTGCCCCAGAAACCGCTGATTTAGGATTCTTTAATTCGGTCGGATCATAAGTTGCACCGCAATTATCACAGTTATCACCGTACTGATCTTCTGAATCGCACTTAGGGCAAGTGCCTTTAACAAAGCGATCAGGTAAGAACATTTCCTTTTCAGGATCGTATAGCTGATTGATAGTTTTTGAGCTGATATAGCCATTTTCTTTGAGTTTAAGATAAATGGCTTGGGTTAATTCTTTGGATTCAGGGCTATGTGTTGAATGATAGTTGTCATATTCAACAAGGCAGTTGACGAGATCTTGTTCATGTTCAGCTTTACTTTCTGCAATGAATTCTTCTGGCGTTTTGCCTAATTTTTGAGCACGCAACATGACGGGTGTGCCGTGAGTATCGTCAGCACAAACGCTGATACAGTTGTGGCCGCGTGCACGCTGAAAACGAGCCCAAATATCGGTTTGAATATGCTCCAATAAATGGCCAATATGTATTGAGCCGTTTGCATAAGGTAATGCGCTGGTAATTAAAATATTGCGTTTAGTCATATTGTTGTAATAAGCCTGTATTCGTCTAGCTGCTTGTCTAGCCAATAAGCCTGAAAGCCTTGTTTTTATAAAATCACTAACTTAGCCGCAAATGGTACTTGTTTTGGATCAATTTTTCATTAATTAATTGGTTATATCGTCCTCTCTGGCTTGGTTTTCTGGTGTAAAAGCCTTAGACTTTGAACCACTTTCACACAATTGCGCAGAATTTTGCCCATCATGCTGACACAAGAAGCAATTACACAGCAGCTCAATAGTTATCAAGATGATTTATTGGTTAACGGTCTTATAGAGGCTAAAGCGATAAAAAATATTCAAATTGACGGCAACCGAGCAACCGTTTCGCTAAAATTTGGCTTTCCGCTTGGTACTTATCAGCAAGAATTAGAACATAAGCTTGTTGCCTTGCTTAACAAAGCTTTGCCTGACGCGGAGTTTGAGTTGGATATTAAATGGCGTGTAGAAGCGCACGCTCATCCAGCAAAAGTTCAAGCAATGCCGAATATTAAGAATATTATTGCTGTGGCTTCAGGCAAAGGCGGGGTAGGTAAATCAACCACTTCTGTGAACCTTGCTTTAGCGCTTAAGACTCTAGGTGCTAATGTGGGAGTTCTGGATGCCGATATTTATGGTCCGAGTATGCCGATCATGCTGGGTAAGCAAGGAAAACACCCAGAAAGTACCGATAAAAAAACTATTTTGCCGATTGAAAGTCATGGTATCCAGTCGATGTCTATTGGTTACTTAATTAAACCTGAGCAAGCAATGGTTTGGCGTGGCCCAATGGCTAGTGGTGCTTTACAGCAGTTGATCAACGATACTCAATGGCAAGATCTGGATTATTTGATTATTGATTTACCGCCAGGAACGGGCGATATTCAATTGACTATGGCGCAAAAAATACCAGTTACTGCAGCGGTGGTGGTCACAACACCGCAGGATATAGCTCTGGCTGACGCGCGTAAAGCAGTGACCATGTTTGATAAAGTTTCGGTTCCTGTGTTGGGTGTTGTTGAAAATATGGCTATGCACACCTGTTCAAATTGTGGTCATCAAGAGCATGTATTTGGTTTCGGCGGTGGTGAGAAATTGGCGCAAGAAATCGGCGTTGAATTATTAGGCAGTTTGCCATTAGCATTAGCTATTCGTGAGCAGTCTGATCAAGGAATGCCAACGGTAGCGGCCGAACCTAATGGCGATATTTCAAAGAACTATATTGCGATTGCTCAGCGTATGGCTGCTAAATTGGCGCTACAGGAAAAAGAGTTTAGGGCTGATTTTCCGACGATAACTATCGAGAATACGTAACTCTAAGCTGTCATTCCCGCGGAAGCGGGAATCTAGGTGCTGTAAAAATAAAAACTTAATTGAAAATTCCCACTTTGGTGGAAATAGCGAAGTAAAAGAGAAAAATTATGAGTATTAAATCCGATAAATGGATCCGCAGAATGGCGGAAAATGAAGGAATGATTGAGCCTTTTGAGCCAGGTCAAGTTCGCTACGACGGTGATAACCGCATCGTTTCATACGGTACTTCGAGCTACGGCTATGACGTGCGCTGTGCTAATGAATTTAAGATTTTTACTAATGTTCACTCGAGCGTGGTAGACCCGAAACATTTCGATGAGCAAAGCTTCGTTGATGTGCAATCGGATGTGTGTATTATTCCGCCAAACTCATTCGCTCTAGCCCGAACCGTTGAGTATTTCCGTATTCCACGTTCTGTGCTGACTGTGTGTTTGGGTAAATCTACTTATGCGCGCTGTGGCATTATTGTGAACGTCACGCCGCTTGAGCCTGAGTGGGAAGGGCACGTTACGCTGGAGTTTTCTAACACAACACCATTACCAGCAAAGATTTATGCCAATGAAGGTGTTGCGCAAATGTTGTTCTTCGAATCAGACGAAATTTGTGAAACTTCTTATGGTGACCGTGGCGGTAAATACCAAGGTCAAACAGGGGTGACTTTACCTAAGACTTAACTTCCATCGAAGCTATCATGTAGATTTATTAGTTTTCCTGCGTGGTGGCTTTCGCCGTTTTTGTAGTAGTGAAATCTACCTTTAATCAAAATAAATTTCATAGACTCTGGTATTTTAGTGATATAGCTATACTTTGTGGTTACTCCTGGATAAACAAAAGAGTAGTCCCAAGTATCTGGGAAAAATGGCCCTTCTACGATGAGGTGTTTAAAATTAACCTGTCCTCTTATCTTGGAGTTACCAAGCAGTAGTTTATCGGATTCTTTTAAGCCTCTTATATTACAAATAAAATGACTAATTTTTAACGGTACCAATCCTTTGTTTTCAAGTGTACTTATAACTTCCACAATATACTCGTTATCTTTTTTACCAATGATGTTAGCATCAATTTTGAAGTTTATTCTTGGAAAGTGCTCTTCTCGTTTTTTCCATTTATTAAAAGCCCATATTGATGCAGCTACGCCGAATAATAGTGTGATTATTTTGTCGGTATAGTCTAAGACCAAATTAAATATCTCCATCTTTACCAGCCACCACCGCCACCGCCGCCGCCGCCGCCTCCTGAAAAGCCTCCACCACCAGAAAAGCCACCTCCTGAAGAGTAACCACTACCTGAGCTTGAGCCTGGAGGTGTTGCTGCTGATGAGATACTTGAAGAGAAACTTGAGTCCAATGACTTTGTCATTCCCGCTAGTGAGTGGATGTTTTTACTGTCACCTTGATACCACACAGGAAAAGAGCTCTTTTTGCCATTTGGATCTACAAAGGCTTGTTCTAGAATATCACCAAATTGATCAACCCAAGTATCTTCAATATCTAAAGCAAACGCATAAGGAAGATAGCGTTCAAAGGTTTCTGGAGTTTTGTCTAGTGGGTAGCGGCTACGTAATTCATCACCTTCGGCGATGGTTAAATATTGTTTTAGTCCTTGCGCTTTATCCATAAATTGACGACCAATTATAGTTGGGGCTTTTAGCAAAATGGTAAATATAATATTGATTAAAATCAGTAAAACAGATGTTGCGACAACTGATAAGCCAATGGATGCAAAAGGGTGCTTAACTATTACGCCTATAATTAAGGTTGCTACTGAAAGTAAAAATCCGATCAAGGCGTAGCTGGCGTTACTTTTGAAATAAGTATTTTTATAGTCCTTCTTTAAGGAGTCTCGATGTGCTTTCATTGCGCTAGAAAATCGTCTGTGGTTTTTATTTTTGGTTATGATCTCATCATTGTCCAAGAATAGGTAAGTAGCCAGCGCTCGTTCACCTGGAGAAAAGGCAATCTCTTTGCCAGTTTTCTTTAAGGTAAACTTCTGTTTAGAGAGCTCCTCAATGGTTAAATAGCCTTTTCGTGCTAATGAAATAATAGCGGTAGTAAAGGTTTTTAGATCATAGCTTTGATTGAGAATATAGCGCATGGCTGCGGGCGATTCTTTTTCAGGTGGATCATAGATTGGAATAATAACGCCACCTTTAGGGTCACGACCGTGTTTACTCCAAACCTTATAGTAATAGCTTAAAACAGCTAATAACCCAATCAAGAAAGCAAAAAGATGACGATTTTGATTGAGGGTACGTAATATGATATCTGTGGCACTCGGTTCATCTACAAAACCTTTGGGCCAACCGACTGCCACGGTCAATCCTTGACTCGGTAATAGCGGTTGAGTACTTTCAAAACGGAGCTGTTGATTAGTATGCTCTACAATAGCGAAGTTTTGCTCTGAAGCACCAAAATATCCTGTGTAGGCTTGGTATTTGACTTGCTCCCTATCAATAGAGCTTGGCAATTCAATAGTTGCAGTAGCTTTTTCAATGGTGAATTTCCAGTCGTTTCCTGTAACATTCCAATACAGTTCATCAAACTCATCGAAGTAACCAAGCTGATTGTTGGTTTTGTATTGGATTTGATATTGATGTTGGCCTTTGTTGATAAACCTATCTTTTGATCCAATATACAGACGGACGCCGTTTTGCAGATCTTTGGTAAACCAGTTTTCAGTCTGCCCGTTGCGCTTAACAGAAACAATATCAAAGGCGACTTGGTAATTATTGCCTAACCTGTCGCGATAATTAGTTGGAAACTCTCTAAATATACCCCTTTGAATTTGCTGGCCTTCAGCTTGTACGGTAATAGTTTCGGTGACTAATAGACTCGTATCTTGGTTAATCTCAACATGACTATCAAAGTGTAATATTTTCTCTTCTGCCGAGACAGAACTAAAAGCAACTAGAGTAACCAGTAGAATAACAATGTTTTTAATCATCAAGTTGCACCTTAATTTTTTTTGCCATATCGCTAGTTTCAAGTTCAAAAAATTGTGCTTCTGAAAACTTAAAAAGCGTAGCAATAATATTGTCAGGGATCTGCTGTACTTTAGTATTAAAAGCTTTAACGCTACCATTGTAGTAGCGACGTGCATATTGCAGTTTATCTTCGGTATCCGATAGGTTTTCCATTAACTCTAGAAAGGATTGATCAGCTTTAAGATCTGGATATGCCTCTTGCAGCAAGGTGATTTTTCCCAGTTGAATATTAATTTTTTGCTCTAAAGATTGTTGCTCTTTTGGTGAATTGTTTTGTTTGGCACTTCTCAACAATGTGGTTAAAGCTAACGTTTCTTTTTCATAATCTTTGTAGGCTTGTACTGTTTTAACCAGTTGTGGAATTAACTCATGGCGGCGGGTGAGTTGAACATCAATATCGCTCCAAGCGGATGCAACCTGATTTTTTAAATGTATTAAAGAATTGTAGCTGAGTAGCGCCCAAATGATAATTACTGCAACAATGAGTAATGCAATGAACATTATTTAATTTTCCTAAATATCCCTTATAACTAAATATAGGGAATACTTAAGGATATTACAATCTAATATAATTGCGGCAAAGATGTTTACCAATCAGTGGCAATCAATTTCGCTTCTTCTTTGCCTTCTTTGATACGCTGGATTTGTAATGGCAGCATATTGTCATTAAGAGCGAACCAGAAGTTGGTTTGGCGTTCACGGCCTTTTTCATCGAGTTGTACGATGGCGGTTTCAATATCACCCTCAGCAGTTTTTAAGGTTTCTTGGCCAATCACTTTAAATTCGTGATGACGTACTCCGCCACGATAACTTATATCAATAGGTTTTAGTGCTTGTTGAGATAATAGCTGATCGCGTACTGCTAATAATTGAGTTAATTGATCGAGTAGCCCGATAGATATTGGGTTAGACCATTTTTTATCTTTGTAGGAACCTTGTTCCAAACCATTTTGCCAGTCAAATTGTTGGATAAGAGTGGTATCTGATTTCAAACTAGTATCCGCCAGACGCTGGTAATGCAGTGGGCGGATAATATTATCGACGACTTCAAAACGGCTGGTTTCTTGGCGCTTGTCTTTCAAGAAATAGTATTTGATCTTGGACTGCATAGAAATTTGCCATTGCCCATTGCTTAACTGCTCCAAGCTGCGCGAGGCAGATCCTACTTTATCATCATCGTGGATCACATCATACTGAATGGTATAAGGGCTTAATACTTGCATCTCCGTTGCTCCTTTTTTGTTTAGCTTATGAATGGGCGTATGATCTTGCGCTACAAGATTGGGTGGTACAAACAGGCTGAGCGCAGAAACAAGTCCAATGCTGAGAAGGTTGTTTTTAGTCTGTGAAAACGGCTTGCCCATCTTCGAAACGAAGTGTGCCGTCACAGAACCAAGCGACAACTTGTGGGTAGAGCTGGTGCTCTTGTTGCTGAATTTTTTGCTGTAAACTTTGTTCAGTGTCATTGGCTTCAACAGTTATTTTCCTTTGCGCAATAATTGGGCCACCGTCTAACTCTGCAGTAACAAAATGGACGCTGGTACCATGTTCGGTGTCACCATTCTCTAATACTCGACGGTGCGTATGCAACCCTTTGTATTTAGGGAGTAGAGAAGGGTGGATGTTGACTATTTTGCCAAGGTAATGCTGAACAAACTCTGAACTTAAGATTCGCATAAAGCCAGCTAGAACCAGTAAGTCAGGTTTATGATCATCGATAAGGCTTATCAGTTCTTCTTCAAATAGGTTACGATCATCAAACTCTCGATGATCTAGTACAAGTGCTGGAATATGACTGTGTTCAGCGCGTTGTAGCCCATAAACTTCTGGTTTATTGCTAATCACGGCTGTAATTTGACCATTAATAGCGCCATTTTCGACGCTATCAATAATCGCTTGCAGGTTGCTTCCATTACCTGAAATAAGAACGACAATATTTTTCATGAATTGGGATTTCTAGTGACAACTAAAGAATGACTTGTTCTTCACCATCCGCTTTATTGTCAATGTGCCCCATGGTGTAAACGGTTTCGCCAAGAGTTTCTAGCATTTCTTTGGCGTGTTTGGCGTTTTCTTCCGCCACAACTAACACCATGCCTACGCCGCAGTTGAATGTACGATACATCTCGAGGCGATCAACATTGCCTTGTTCTTGTAACCACTGGAATACTTTTGGCATTTGCCATGCGTTGGTGTCAATTACTGCTTTACAATGACTTGGCAATACGCGCGGTAAGTTCTCTTGCAAGCCGCCACCAGTGATGTGTGAAATGGCTTTGATTTCAATCTCTTTGAATAGGCGTAGCAAAGGTTTAACGTAAATACGTGTTGGCTCAAGCAAGGTTTCACCCAAGGTTTTACCATTGTCGAATTCAGCATTCACGTCTTCGCCGCTAACTTCAAGGATTTTGCGAATGAGCGAGTAGCCGTTTGAATGCGGGCCGCTAGAAGCTAAACCAAGCAATACGTCGCCAGATTTAACTTTGCTACCATCAATGATTTTCTTTTTATCGACAATACCTACGCAAAAGCCTGCTAGGTCATAATCATCGCCTTCGTACATGCCTGGCATTTCAGCCGTCTCGCCACCAATTAGTGAGCAGCCAGAAATTTCACAGCCTTTGGCGATACCAGTGATCACATCAGCCGCTACATCAACGTCTAGCTTGCCTGTTGCGTAATAATCTAAGAAAAATAAGGGTTCAGCACCTTGAACGATTAAGTCATTGACGCACATGGCGACTAAATCGATACCTACGGTGTCATGCTTATTAAGGTTCAATGCCAAACGTAATTTGGTGCCTACACCGTCAGTTCCAGCGACTAAGGCCGGCTCTTCATAGCCTGAAGGCAAGTCGAAAAGGGCACCGAAACCACCAATATTGCCGAGAACTTCTGGGCGGTGTGTCTTTTTGCAAACGTGTTTAATACGCTCAACAAGTGCATTACCTGCATCAATATCTACACCGGCGTCTTTATAGCTTAATGACTGTTTGTCGCTCATTGGAATTCCTAATTGGTGGTTTGAATCGCGGCTCGTATTAAAATCAAGAAGTGGAGCCAAAGCAAAAGTGGGCTAATTTTACAAGAAAGCTGACGCTATAAAAAGAGTAGGCACAAAAAAAGCGACCTTTGGGCCGCTTTCTTTTTGTACTAAATCGCTTATTCAGCTCTTTCTACCGCTGTAATGGTCAACTCAACACGACGGTTAAGTGCGCGACCATCTGCAGTTTCGTTAGGAGCTACTGGGTATTTTTCACCATAACCAACAGGTTGTAAGCGGCCAGAAGCAATTTCACGTTGGCGCAAGTAGTTTGCAACGCTGCTAGCACGCTTTTCTGACAACTCTTGGTTATAGGCATCAGCCCCTACAGAGTCGGTAAAGCCTGCAACGCGTAAGTTAGTGTCAACATACTTGTATAAGACCTTAGAAACCGAATCTAATACTGGGAAGAAGTCACCGTTAATATCGTAACGGTCAGTTTCAAAGGTGATATCGCCTGGCATGATTAAGTGGATTTGATCACCTTCACGTTGAACGCCAACACCAGTACCAGCTAATTCTTCACGTAATTCCTTTTCTTGGTGGTCCATATAGGCACCAATACCAGCACCGATTGCACCACAGCCTAAAGCTGCTTTACCAGCAGTTTCTTTGTTCTTGCTAGTTCCTATCAAACCACAGACTACCGCGCCAATTGCACCATACTTTACCGCTTTACTGGTTTTTTCTTCGCCAGTATAAGGGTCTAATACTGTACAGCCTGTACCAATCATTGCAGCAGCAATTGCTGCTGCTAAGGTTTTTATAACAGGGGTCGACATTTTCATAATATTCTCCTCAAGTTTTCCCCGAATTTCGAACTCATCATATCGCTTTACAGTGAATACTAACTGAATCAATACACAGATATTAGGTGTAAATGTCAAAAAGTGTAATGCATAGCTTGCACTGTGACTTACCACTCATTAGAGGTATGAATTACCTTACAATTCAGTCAATTAGAATAAACAGTCAACAATGATTAAAGGTCTTTTAGCGCATAAATTGCTGGTAAATTACGCCAAAATCCTTGGTAGTCCATTCCACAACCAAAGATATAACGATCTTCTACTGGCAAACCGATAAATTCAGGTTGAAATCCTGTTTGTGGCTTTCGATCATGTAATTTATCTATCAACACCACGCTATTGACACTCCGTGCTCCCAGTTCGTGACAGCTTTTGACAATGGCTTCTAAGGTAATACCTTCATCAAAAATATCATCTATCAAGAGAATATCTTTGTCTTGGATCAAATTTTGCTGCGGTTTTTGTAGCCAACTTAGCTCAGATGTGCCCTGATTATCAATATAACGTGTCGCATGTAAGTAATTGATAGTTAAAGGGATGTCAAGGTGTCTTAATAGCTGGCCAGCAAAATACAAGCCACCGTTCATAATACAAAAGGCCGACAAGTTTTTATGCGCCAATTGATGTTTTATTTCTTGAGCTAATTGCTCAATAGCCTGCTCGATAATCTCCTGATCGATCAATATTTCTGATTGGGTCAATATTTGCTGAGCTTGTTGATGATTAATCATGTTGGTGATTTGTATAATTTTAGTTATGTAGTGATTATAGGCTTGTGTTAGCCAATTGTTAACATTCTAAAGATGTGGGCTATTTACCTAGCGTCTAAGATAAAAACTGATAGAATATGTGCTGCTTGAACAAATCTCATTCAGCAATGGCTCAGCTCTTGTAATGATAATGCTACAGATTAAGGTAAGTGGTTTGTTCGACTCAGAAAACTTTTTGAAAAGTAAGTTTCGGATAACTTATTGAAAATAAAAAATAATTTAGGAATTTTTCATGGCGCGACTTGTTAAGTTTGTTTCTCTGTTCATTCTTGTCTCTAGCTCGTTTTTCAATGCGGTTCAGGCTGAAAAGGTCAATAATTTGTATTCAGCAACTTGGCCTGTTGATGATCAGTCAACGGCGCAGCGCCAGCGTGCTGTTGCCAATGCTTTTGCGGAAGTGCTGGTGCGTGTCAGCGGCAAAGAGGGCGTCACTCAATCCAGTTCGATACGAAGCGCTATTGGTAATGCCAATGACTATATGCGTCAATATACATATCGCAAGCTAGGCTTGGCAGAGCAAATTGTATATGACAAGCCTTTGTTGTTAGTTGCTACGTTTGATAGTAAAGCTGTTTTGCGTGTATTGCGTGATGCTGGTCAGCCAATTTGGAGCGAAGACCGTCCATCGGGTGTGTTTTGGGTCGCGGTTGAAGAAGGTGGCGAACGCCGTGTGGCAGCGGAGCGCGACGATACGGTAGGCGTTGCTTTGAAGCGTGCAGCCGCTCGTCGTGGCTTGCCGATCAAAGTTCCTGTTATGGATATGGACGATCAAACGTCGATTGAAGTGAGTGATGTGTGGGAGCGTTCGGTAGGTTCATTAGAAAGAGCTTCTCGCCGTTATACATCGGATTTTGTTGTAGCAGGACAACTGTTACAAGATAGTGGTCAATGGAAAGGACGCTGGACGGTTGATATGGGTGGCGATAATCAAACTTTTACGACCAGTGGCGCAACCCAACAACAAGCGGTTTCTGCAATGATGGATAAGATTGCCGATCAACTTTCAAGCAAGTTGGCGGTAGTATTATCAAGCCAAGCGCAAACTCTTTATATTATGGTCGAGAATATTCATTCGATTGATAGTTATGCAAAAGCGCGCAATCATCTGGCTAATTTAAGTATGGTTAAAGCGGTAAACGCGGTTCAAGTTCGTGGTGATAAGGTGCTGTTTGCAGTTGACGCATTGAGTAACGCACAAAACTTGATTAGCGCTATCGAAATAGGGAATAATTTGCGGCTGTCATCGTCAGACTCTATGTCAGCGGGTGGCGATTATACTGTGTTTCGCTGGGTAGACTAGTTAGATCGAATGCTTGAGGCGAGTGTTGAATAGAATAGTTGAGTCGAGCACAGGGCTAGAAAAGTTAGAATGAGTAACGAGTTTTTTTAATAAAATCATGAGTTTAAGCGTATTGCCTAACATAATCACTATTTTGCGGGTTATCCTGATAATACCTTTCGCCTTGTATTTATTGAATGGTGACTATTCTCAAGCCTTGATAATTTTTTTGATAGCAGGTGTGTCAGATGGACTTGATGGCTTGCTCGCTAAAAAATTCAAATGGCAAAGCCGCTTTGGATCTATTACCGATCCTTTGGCCGATAAATTACTGTTGTTTGTTGCTTTGCTGTTGTTGGTCATCAAGGGACATATTTCATGGAATCTTTTTTGGATTTCCACCGCGCGCGATATCATTATCATTGGCGGCGCAACTACTTATCATTATGCGGTTGGTCCGTATGATATGCGACCTTCATTAATTTCCAAATGGAATACGGCGCTGCTGATTTTATTGGTATTACTAGTGCTAGTACACCTTTCATGGTTCAGCTTGCCATTATGGTTATTGAACGGTTTAGAGTTAACTGTCATAGCAACCTGTATCATCAGTGGAGCGCATTATGTTTGGCTTGGTTTTACCAATTACAAACAGGCCAAAGCAGATGGCAAGGCCGGAACAGGCTCCGTAGATCGTATTGAAAGCTAGTGCATGCAACAAATTCCACTCCATATAGAACTTAAAGAAGACGCTACTTTCGATAATTATATCGTTGGTGACAATGACATTTTGTTAGCTCAGCTACAAGCTATAGCGCCTCTCCAGCAAGAATTTATTTATCTGTACGGTGATTCAGGGAGTGGTCGTAGTCATTTATTACAAGCCTTAGCACAACAATATTCAGAGCATTATCCGCAATCTTTGATAGCTTATTTGCCGCTGGATAATACCATGTTAGTTCCACAGATGCTGGATGGCCTTAGTGAATTTGATTGTGTTTGTTTAGACGGCTTTGAAGCTGTAACTGGCGATCAAGAGTGGGAAACCGCTATTTTCAATCTATACAATAGCTTTAAAGATGGTGGCAAAAGTTTGGTCATCACAGGCCTTGAGGCACCAGCATACTTAAAAACGTATTTGCCAGATCTCAAGTCTCGACTTTCAGCTATGTTTATTCATGCAATCAAGCCTTTGTCAGATCAAGACAAATTACAATTTTTAAGCAACAAAGCTCAACAGCGTGGTTTGGAATTATCGGAAGATGTGGCGCAATTTTTATTATCACGCCAGCAACGCGATCTACCAAGTTTGAACCATCTGTTAGAACGCTTAGACCATGCTTCGTTACAAGCCAAACGTCGGCTAACGATTCCGTTTGTAAAACAAGTACTGGATGCTTAAAAAACTATTACTCAGTTTCAGCGAACAAAAACTCAAGGCTTTCTTTGGCATGACGTAAATGTGGAATGACAATAGAGCCGCCCACCAACATAGCAACGCCCATAGCTTCGTCCAGCTCATCTTTACTCCATCCCTGTTTGACGCATTGTTCAAGGTGGTAATCGATGCAATCGTTACAGCGTAAAACCATTGAGGTGGCAAGACCAAGTAGCTCTTTGGTTTTTTTATCTAACGCGCCATCACCATAGGCGGTTTTATCCAGTCCAAAAAAGCGTTTGACTAAAAGGCTATTGGTATCCAATGCTTTAGCATTACCTTGTTCACGTTTTTGACGAAAATCTTCAAATGGATGAGTCATAATTAGCTCTACTTTTTTCTACTCGTTTGTTGATAACTTTATGCGGAAATTTGTATTAATTTATTCTACTCTTCGCGCTACTATATACAAGCAAAAACAAGTCGTTAGGCTGTTTTATTAAGGTTAGGTATGGTATAAATAATGACCAGCTATATAGTGGAAGCGTGATCCCATAAGTCATAGGTGTAAATAGCTTTATGATCCGTTATTATTTACAGAGTGGTTGCGCAGAAATTGGGTATGACTCAGATGTCTATGGAAAAACAAGAACTATTAAAAATTTTAACTGAAGGGGCTGACGCTTGGAACCAATGGCGTCATGATAATCCTAAGGCAAAACTTGATTTTGATGGTCAAGATTTGCGAGGTCTTGATCTTTCGGATTGTGATCTCTCTGAAGCAAGTTTTATCGGAGCAAATCTTGCTTATTCCGATCTAAAAAATGCAGCATTGATCGCCAGTAATTTAACCAATGCTAATTTATGCTATTGCAATTTGAGTAACGCCAAGCTGATTGCTGCAAACCTCAATTGTGCCAATCTTAGTCATGCTAATTTACTTAATGCAAATTTATTAACAGCCATTTGTTATCGTGCGGACTTTTCAAATGTAGATTTGCGAGACCATGATTTGCGTGGGCAAGATTTGCGAGAAGCGAATTTAAGTGGTGCTGATTTGCGTGGGCAAAACCTAGAAGGTTTAGATATGCAAGGTGCTAAAGTCATCGGCGCCAAGATGGAAAAAGTTAACCTGCGCGATACGAATTTGATCAATGCCAATCTTTCTGATGTTGATCTTTCAAGCTGTAATATCGATGGTGTTCTGTTTAAGGGAGCCAATCTAAGTAATGCCAACTTACATGGGCAAGATTTATCAGGTTTTAATTTATCAAAGGTTAAGCTCAAAGGCGCTGATTTGCGTGAAGCCAACTTAGCTGGCGCCAATTTAGATGATTCTGATTTGAGTTCTGCAAAATTATGGCAGGTACAAACAACGGGTTGGTCAATTCGCAACATTGAATGTTCTCATGCCAGTTGGGATCAGCGTGGTCGTGAATATACTCATTACACCAAAAATCAATTTGAAAAATTATTTGCAGATAAAATTACTTTCGTTCTGCGCTATCAACGTATGTTGTCATATCAAGATTTAGCCACTTTACCATTCTTAATTGAGCATTTAGAAGCCAGTTATTGGGGCTGTAAATTACGTATTCGTGATATTCGCAATGAGCCTGGTGATACTCGAGTGATCATAGTGGTTGAAGATACGGGTGGTTTGAATCCAACTATGCTTGAAGCTAGTTTGAAGCAAGAAGCAGAAAAATTACAGTCTATTCAGATCAGTTTACAATCTGAACGCAAGTTGCAGTTTGAAATTCGTGAATCACTACAAGCCATTAAGGATAAGTATTGGCCAAAACTCTTAGAACTTTCAGAAATTGATAGTGATGCCAAAACACGTCGTTTAGCTGTCTTGTTTACCGATCTCAAAGGTTTTTCGCATTGGTCGGAAGAAGAGCGAACCGAAAAGTTATCTTTGTTCAGAGGTTTATTAAAACCTGTTTTACGAAAATGGGAAGCCAGTTACCCTAATATGGAAGGTGATTCACTAAGAGCGACTTTCCAAAGTGTTCAACAAGCGTTAAATTGCGCCGCGATGATCCAAAAAGTACTCGCAGGAGCAGGTTTTGCTTTGCGAATTGGTCTTGATATTGGCGAAGTAAAATTAACACATAATGAAATTACTGAGCAGTTAGATATTGAAGGGGATGCTATAAATTTTGCAGCACGCTTAGAAACCATGGCAGAGCCAGGTGAGGTTTTAGTGTCTGAAAATGTGCGTCATTATGCAATTCAAGTGGATGCGCCTTTTGAGTTTACTGAGAAGCGTTTGGCGCTTAAAAAAGCGGTAGGGGATAAACAGGCTGGTGAAAAAATTGTGTGTTATTCATCGCTGCCAGAAGTGTTCGCTTAATAAAAACAACAGATATTATTAATTATGATGAAATTACTTAAGTTTATTGTCGTAGGGCTTGTATGCTCAAGTATTGTTAAGGCTGCTGAATTACCGAGTAATGATATAGCCATTTTTAACTATTCAGTTGGTGGCGATAAGGTGACTGTTGATAACAGACCTTTCCATTTAACCTACCGCACAGGATACGATAACCAGCCTAAATTTTCTAATGACGGTAAAATTATTTATTTTACTCGAGGTCTCAACGGAAAAGATGGTGAGGGGAAGGATAAGTTTCAAACAGATATCATGGAGTATGATTTTGCAGCCAAGCACTTGAGCAATATTAGTCATTCCACTGACTCTAGTGAATATTCGCCAACCCCCTATAAAGATGGTGTTCTAACCATTATTGGCGTGGCTGACGCCAATGGTAAACAATATTTAAACCAACTTAGCATTGATACTGGTGAACAACATACCTTTACGACAGCGATAGAGCCTGTGGGATATCATGCTTGGTTAAATGATAAAGAAGCGCCAGTGTTTGTGTTAGGCGATGTGATGACTTTACAAGTATTGCACACAGACGCTAATCGTAAACCGATGGTGATTGCAGAAAACATTGGTCGCTGTATTCAACGCCTACAACAAAATCTAGTCAGTTTCACCATTGAAAAAGAAGGTGTTCATTATATTTACCTAATTAATGGTGTGCATGAAATTAGTGATACTGGCATAGTGTTAGCGAAAGATGTTCAGGACTATGTTTGGCTAAATGATCGAGAAGTTGTTTTTGGGCAAGGTTCTAAACTTTATCGTAAATCGACTGAAACGCTGGAAGAAATTGCTGACTTAGCTAAGCAGGGAATTCATGGAATTAGTCGATTAGCTATTGATAAAAACAATAACCGCTTAGCAGTTGTTTATAATCGGTAATTCTTTTCTAAAATAAAAAAGCCCAGTACTAATAATAGTCCTGGGCTTTTTTATTTATAACTGTCTGCTTAAGCTTTAGGGCCTGCGGCAATTAATGCTTGAGCTGCATCATTGTCAGCAAAACGGTTAAAGTTGTTTACAAAGCGTTCAGCAAGATCTTTCGCTTTGATATCCCACTCAGCTTTATCTGCATAAGTGTCTTGTGGGTTTAAGATACCTGTATCAACGCCAGCTAATTCAGTTGGAATCGCTAGGTTAAAGTATGGCAAGTTTTCGAAAGTGGTGTTTTCGATAGAGCCATCCATGATCGCGTCAATAATGCCACGAGTATCTTTAATTGAAATACGCTTACCTGTGCCATTCCAGCCAGTGTTTACAAGGTACACTTCTGCGCCAGCCGCTTCGATACGTTTTTCCAAAACTTCTGCATATTGGGTTGGATGTAAGCTCAAGAAGGCTTCACCAAAACATGATGAGAAGGTTGGGGTTGGCTCAGTTACGCCACGCTCAGTACCTGCTAGTTTAGCTGTGAAGCCAGACAAGAAGTAGTATTGGGTTTGCTCAGGCGTTAATTTTGCAACGGGTGGTAACACACCGAAAGCATCAGCAGTTAAGAAAACCACTTTTTTCGCGTGACCAGCTTTTGATACTGGTTTTACGATATTGTCGATGTGGTAAATTGGGTAAGAAACACGAGTGTTTTCAGTTTTGCTGTTATCGTCGTAATCGATGTTGCCATCAGCATCAACGGTGACGTTTTCTAGTAATGCATCACGACGGATAGCGTTGTAGATGTCTGGCTCAGCTTCTTTGCTCAACTTGATTGTTTTTGCATAACAACCACCTTCAAAGTTGAATACGCCATTATCATCCCAACCATGCTCATCGTCACCAATCAAAGCACGCTTTGGATCAGTTGAAAGAGTTGTTTTACCAGTACCTGATAAACCGAAGAAAATCGCAACGTCGCCATCTTTACCGACATTTGCAGAGCAGTGCATTGAAGCAATGCCTTTTAATGGCAATAGGTAGTTCATCATTGAGAACATACCTTTTTTCATTTCGCCGCCGTACCAAGTACCGCCGATCAATTGAATTTTTTCAGTTAAGTTGAAAGCTACGAAGTTTTCAGAGTTCATGCCGTGCTTTTCGAAATCTGGATTAGTCGTTTTAGAACCATTCATTACCACGAAATCTGGCTCGAAACCTTCTAATTCAGCATCGGTAGGGCGGATAAACATATTCTTAACAAAGTGTGCTTGCCATGCTACTTGGGTAATGAAGCGTACTTTTAAGCGAGTATCTTCATTAGCACCACAGAAAGCATCAACCACGAATAAGCGGCTGTCAGAAAGCTGCTTAGTGACTAAAGATTTTAAGTCAGTCCAAACATCAGGAGAAATGGCTTTATTATCATTAACGCCATTTTTAGACCACCAAACGGTATCGCGAGTCACGTCGTCCATCACAATGTATTTATCTTTTGGTGAACGACCAGTGAAAATCCCTGTGTCTACATTGACAGCACCTGATTCCGTCACTACACCACGCTCATAACCTTGGTTATCGCTGCGAGTTTCTTCTTCAAATAATAGGTCGTAAGACGGGTTATAGACGATTTCTGATACTGAGTGTATGCCGTATTGGCTTAAATCGATCTGGCGAGACATCAATTACTCCTCGTAATACAAAGGTTTGATATGACCTTTGATGCGCAACTTTCATGAATAAAACAACGGATTTGGAATTAAATCAGCTGCTTAAAAATTGCGCGCTATTATCTCAGAAAATAAAACGCCATGCACCCCTTAAAGTGAGGAATTTTGCCAAGTTTTTGTATAAAGCGGTATTTACCGTTTGTACTGCTGAGCTTGAGCCTTGCTGCCAGTTCACTAAGAGTTGCGCTTCAAAGAAAGTTCGGCAATAGCAATAAGCGCTTGCTTGTATTCACTGTCAGCTAATATTGAAATGGACTCAATAGCTTTGGCTACGGCTTGTTCTGCTGCTTGATAGGTGTATTCGATGGCGCCAGTTTGTTTGATAATATCCAAAATAGCATCCATAGAATCCAAACCACCTTGTTCGATAGCATGGCGGATCAGCTCTTTTCCAGCCTCATCCGCATGTTGCATCGCATAGATCAAGGGTAGAGTAGGCTTGCCCTCGGCGAGATCATCACCAACATTTTTACCCAATTCTTCGGTATTGGCCGCATAATCCAGAGCATCGTCCACTAGCTGGAAAGCGATACCCAATTGCATACCGTATTCGCGTAGTGCCTGCTCGGTATCTTGGTCTGCGCCAGCAAGAATGGCTGCTAGTTGGGTGGCTGCAGCGAATAAAATAGCGGTTTTGCGCTCAATGACTTGGTAGTAATTGGCTTCGTTAACATCAGGATCATTAACATTCATCAACTGCAGTACTTCGCCAGCAGCAATTTGATTGGTGGTTTCTGATAACACTTCCATGACGCGCATTTCGCCCACTTCAACCATCATCTGGAACGAACGGCTGTAGAGGTAATCGCCAACCAAAACAGAGGCTTGGTTGCCAAACATAGCATTGGCTGTTTGACGGCCACGACGTAAATCAGACTCATCAACCACATCATCATGGAGTAGGGTAGCGGTGTGAATCAGTTCAATAACCGCAGCCAAGTTACTGTGATAATTACCTTTATAATTCAATGCGTTAGCAGTTAGCAATAACAACATAGGGCGCAAACGCTTACCGCCAGCAGCTACGATATAATGACCCACTTGATTGACCAACACCACGTCGGATTGCAAACGATCCAGAATGATCTGATTGGTGCTTTCGAATTGGTCAGCCACTAGTGCTTGGATCTGGTCTAAAGTCATCATTGGTAATTCTAATTTATATGCTTTTGATGGGTTGTTATTGTGTCTAACGTAAATATCATAAAAACGCACCGCAATCCTAGTGAGCTAGCAGGATATGGTCAAGTGTTTGTGGTGATTTTTCACTAAATTCAGCGCTGTTCAGACCAATTGAGCTGTATTTTATTAGGTTTTTACTCAATATTTGCTTGTTCACTATTTGCCTGTTCTAAAATCAACCATTGCTGTTACGAGTAATATTATTATGGATGAACACGGTCGCTATAAGCAAAACCTGAAAAGTGGGTGAAAAAAAAGTAAGGGACTTAAAGGTAACTTATTGATATTAAATAAAGAAAAGTAATTAAGCGGTACTCTAATCCTAAAATTAGGAGCGAAGGAAGTACCTTTAGGGGCATCGGAATTCAGAGGGATCATGCATTTTATGGCCGCCTTTAGTATGGTATTAGCCATAAAATCGACACTTCAAATTTTTTACATTTAAAATCAGAGTGTTACAATCGAATTCTGGTATTATTATGTTAGAACCCAATAGACGATGGAGAATATTGATAAATATTTACTTACCTTGTTACCTGTTCTGGTAACTGCTTGGATTGGAATTCGTATATTTGAGGTAAGGGCAAAACGCGGTGAAGCCAAAGCTGAATATGAAAAATTCAAAAGCGCAATTTGGCCTTTTCTGCATTCGATCTTATCCGAAGAAGGAAACCTAAATGCTGAGTTATTGCAACACTTTCCTACGCACAAAAATGCAGCGCGTGAGTATATAAATAACTTGAACGGAAGGAAAAAGAAAAAATTTATTGAAATATGGCATAAGTACGAAACTGAATATCAACAAATCAAATCATTAGGGCCTTTTGCTGTAGCAGTGGCAATTGCACCAAATGAAGCCGATTTGCCTAAGGGGCCTAATTCTGCAGAAATGATACAGTGGGAAGTGGATAGAATAAACAATATCAATAAGTTACTGAATGAATTACTACAAGTGGCACAGAAAAAAATATGGTTCTAACAAATAAATCATGTTGCTCACTATCGTTCGCTGGGACGCTCCGCGCCCCATATTTTGGAGTTAATACTTAAAAGTAAAGTAAAAACGGTATTTTAAGATAACCCATTGCTTTTATTGGTTAGAACTGTTTGGTGCTATAAGCAAAAACTTAACTATAAACGTTATAATTACCGGCAATTTCCTACGCATAGCCATAATTAGCTGTTTTTCTTGCTGAAATACTTGCTAAAACATGGTATTTCCCTTAAAATTCGCGCCCTCAAACGTAAAGCAATACATATTAACCCTGCTGTTGAGAGATACAATGGGGTCGTAACCGGAGAATAAATATGTACGCAGTAATCAAGAGCGGTGGTAAGCAACACCGTGTTAAAGAAGGACAAGTTGTTCGCTTAGAGAAGATCGAAGTGGAAACGGGTTCTAACGTTGATTTCAACGAAGTATTAATGGTAGCTGATGGCGATAGCATTACTTTAGGTCAACCTACAGTAGAAGGCGCTACAGTAACTGGTGAAGTGGTAAACCACGGTCGCGCTAAGAAAGTTAAAATTCTTAAGTTCAAGCGTCGTAAGCACCACATGAAGCAAATGGGTCACCGTCAGTGGTTCACTGAAGTTCGCATCAACGGCATCGCGTTGAACGGCGCTAAGCCAGCGAAAAAAGCAGCTCCTAAAAAAGCCGCTGCGAAAACTGCAGGTGATGACTTAACTAAACTTTCAGGCGTAGGTCCTGTTTTAGCTAAGAAATTGCACGAAGCAGGTGTAACTACTTTCGCTCAAATCGCAGCTTGGACTGAAGCTGACGTTGCAGAATTTGACGAAAAATTAAACTTCAAAGGCCGTATCGAGCGTGAAGGCTGGATCGAGCAAGCTAAAGAACTAGCAGGAGAATAATCCATGGCACATAAGAAAGCTGGTGGTAGTACCAAAAACGGTCGCGATTCCGAAAGTAAACGATTAGGCGTTAAGCGCTTTGGTGGTGAGTCAGTTTCAGCTGGTAGCATCATCGTTCGTCAACGCGGCACTAAATTCCACGCTGGTAATGGCGTAGGTATTGGTCGTGACCACACTTTATTTGCAAAAGTTGACGGCAAAGTAAAATTCGAAGTTAAAGGTAAAAACAACCGTAAGTTTGTTTCTATCGACGCTTAATCGAATTTACTCTTAAATAAGAGTTGAAAAGCCTCAGCCTCGCTGGGGCTTTTTGCTTTATATAGCAGTATAATGTTTAATCTTTGGAAGATCAGCGAGTTCTTTAGCGCTGAATTAATAGTAGAACGCAACAAATAACGTAGCAAATAGTGACCTTATGAAATTCGTAGATGAAGTTTCGATCAAAGTAAAAGCTGGTGATGGCGGAAATGGTATTGTTAGTTTCCGTCGCGAAAAATACGTTGCTAGAGGTGGCCCTGATGGTGGTGACGGTGGCGACGGTGGCAGTGTGTACGTTATTGCCGAGCCAGAGTTGAATACTTTGGTGGATTATCGTTATGTGCGTTTTTATGAAGCTGGCCGTGGTCAAAATGGTCAAGGACGTAATATGACGGGTGCTAAAGCTGAAGACTTATACTTGAAAGCGCCAATTGGTACACAAATTACCGATCTAGAAACTGGCGAAATTATTGGCGATCTAACTCAAGCCGGCCAATCAGTATTGGTTGCTAAAGGTGGTTTTCATGGTTTAGGGAATACTCGTTTTAAGAGTTCTATCAACCAAGCGCCACGCAAAGCCACACACGGCACTAAAGGTGAAGTGCGTGAGCTACGCCTTGAGATGAAAGTATTAGCTGATGTGGGCTTGTTGGGCTTGCCAAATGCGGGTAAATCAACGTTCATTCGAGCAGTTTCAGCGGCTAAACCGAAAGTGGCTGGTTATCCTTTTACCACCTTAGTGCCTAATTTAGGTGTGGTGCGTGTGGATAATGAATCAAGCTTCGTGGTTGCCGATATTCCAGGTGTTATCGAAGGTGCTGCCGAAGGTGCTGGTCTTGGTATTCGTTT